>NZ_JBIRQH010000019.1:0-160270 GCF_044333095.1 Streptomyces sp. NPDC021100 | reverse complement strand
GGAAACGCCCGGTTACATTCCGAACCCGGAAGCTAAGCCTTTCAGCGCCGATGGTACTGCATGGGGGACCGTGTGGGAGAGTAGGACGCCGCCGAACTAAATTTGATGAAGAGCCTCGGGCTCGGATTGTGAAAACAATCCGGCCCGGGGCTTTTCTGCGTTCACGGAACATTTCGCCGATCCGGTTGACGCATTTCCCCGATCACGCCATCCGCGCCCATTCCTCCCGCCGTACCGTCCCCACCAGCGGCTCGCCCCGCGCCAGCCGCCCCACTTCGTCCACCGCGAACGCTCCCAGCCGCCGGACCTCGCCTCCCTGGCACCCGGCGATATGCGGCGTGAGGAAGACGTTCGGGAGGGAGAGCAACGGGTGGCCGACGGGCAGTGGTTCCGGGTCCGTCACGTCGAGGAAGGCGTCCAGCCGGCCCGCGGCACACTCCCGTACCAGCGCGGCCGTGTCGATGAGCGCGCCGCGCGCCGTGTTCACCACGGTGGCGCCGTCCGGCAGCAGGGCGAGGCGTTCGGCGTTCAGCAGCTGCCGAGTCTCCGGGAGTTCGGGGGCGTGGAGCGTGACGATCGAACTGGTTGCACACAGGGTGTGGATATCGACGGACGCGGCGCCCAGCCGCTCCGCGTCCGCGGCGCAGATGTAAGGGTCGTACAGCAGAATCCGGTAGCCGGCCTCCGAAGCGCGCAGCCGGGCGAGGACGCGCCGGCCGATACGGGACGCACCCACGATCCCCACGGTCCGGCCGTCCGCGCCCTCCCGCGCCCCGAACGCCGGCCACCGCCCCGCGCGGTAACCCGCCGACGCGCCCAGGGCTCGTTTCGCGGCCAAGGTGATCTGGGCACAGGCGAATTCGGCGACCGGGTCGGCGTTGACGTCGGCGGCCGAGGAGACGGCGAGCCCGCGCTCCCACACCGCGGGGGTGACGATCGTCCTCACCGAGCCCCCCGTGTGCACCAGCGCCCGCAAGCGGGGTGCCGCCGCGAGGGTCTCCTCGTCCAGGACGAGGGACGTCCCCCAGCCGGTGACGACGACGTCCGCGTCCGCCGGCGACCCGGCCGGCGTCGCCCATGCCGCGAGCCGTGCCAGCAGCTCCGGAGGGAGGATGGCGGCTTCCTGCCGCCGGCCCATCGCCACCCATACGCGCAGTTCCGTCGCCACCGTCACCTAGCGCGCTTTGCCCTTCCCCCCTGTGGGGGAAACGTCCCCCGTGGTTCCAGGGGGTGAGAACCCGCCACCATCTTCGAGTGCACCCGCACTCCTCCGGTGCGGCGGGCTGTGCCCGGTCAGGGGTGGAGGGCCTCGCGCAGGGCGCGTACCTGGTCGGCGAGGTTGCGTTCGCTGATGCGGGCCTGGGGGAAGAGGAGGTCGAAGCCGTGGACGGCGCCGGGGACCTGTACGAGTTCGGTGGTGACGCCGGCGGCGGACAGGCGTGCGGCGTAGTCGCGGCCCTCGTCGCGGAGCGGGTCGACCTCCGCCACGGCGATGTAGGCGGGCGGCAGTCCGCCGAGACCGGCGGCGCGGATCGGGGAGGCGTACGGGTCCGGGTGGGTGTCTTTCGCGTAGTAGGCCCAGGCCAGTCCCATCGCGCCCCGGTTGAGGACCGGGGTGTCGGTGAACTCCCGGACCGAGGCCGTGGTCAGGCTGCCGTCCACAACCGGGTAGGTCAGCGACTGGAAGAGCACGCGCGGTCCCGCCTGGTCGCGGGCGCGCAGCGCGGTGGAGGCGGCGATGTTCCCGCCGGCGCTGCCGCCGGCCACCGCGATGCGCGCGGGGTCGCCGCCGATT
This sequence comes from Streptomyces sp. NPDC021100, assembly GCF_044333095.1. Lineage (NCBI taxonomy): Bacteria > Bacillati > Actinomycetota > Actinomycetes > Kitasatosporales > Streptomycetaceae > Streptomyces > Streptomyces sp. NPDC021100. The sequence continues at coordinate 158,475 of NZ_JBIRQH010000019.1, read as the reverse complement.
CCGGTGGGGTCGGCGGCGATCCAGGTCAGGGCGGCGTAGGCGTCGTCGGCCGCGGCCGGGTAGGGGTGTTCGGGGGCGAGGCGGTAGTCGACGGAGACGACGACGGCCCGGACGTCACGGGCGTACCGCAGGGAACGTCCCTCCTCGGCCTCGGGGGATCCGTAGGTGAAGGCGCCGCCGTGCACGTAGAGGATGACCGGCAGGTCTTCGGGGGTGTCGGGCCGGTAGACGCGCAGCCGCAGCCGGCCTCCGGGGCCGGGTATGCAGAGGTCGCGCACCGTGACCCGGTCGTCGAGGGGCGTGTCGGGGCGGGCGCGCAGGAGTGCGTAGCGCTGGGGGTCGGCGAGGACCGCGTCCAGGCCGTGGACGGGGAAGACGCCGGTGTCGGCGGTGTCGAGGAGGGTCCGGATCTCGGGATCGACGGCGGGGACGGGCATGGCTGATGGCCACCTTCCGAGGGGGGAACGGGAGTTGTCCGGCGTTCGTGTGCGGGACCGACCTCAGTTTCTGCCGACGACGAGGGGCACAGAAGTGGCCCGGGGGCCACCATCTGCAACTATTGGGCCATGACCGTTGTGGCACCTCATCGTGTGGCCGTTCTCGCCCTCGCGCCGGTGGTGGCCTTTGATCTCAGCATCCCGGCCCAGATGCTGTCCGGGGTCGAGACCCGGGCGGGGCACGCGGCCTACGAGGTGCGCACCCTCACGCCGGACGGCTCGCCGGTGCCGACGGTGAACGGGTACGGCGTCACACCCCAGGGCGACCTGTCCCTGCTGGAGGACGCCGACACGGTGATCGTGGCGGGGACCCGCTGTCCGGACGTGGTCGAGAACGGAACGGTGGACCCCCGGGTCGTGGAGGCGCTGCGTGCGGCCCGGCAGCGCGCCCGGCTGGTGTCCCTGTGCACCGGCTCGTTCGTCCTCGCGGCCGCCGGCCTGCTGGAGGGCGGCCGGGCCGCGACCCACTGGCGGTACGCGCGGCAGTTCAGGCGGCTCTTCCCCGCGGTCGACCTCGACACCGACCCGCTGTACGTCGCCGATCGCGGAATCCTGACCTCGGCCGGCGGCGCGGCGGCCATCGACCTGTGCCTGCACCTGGTCCGGGAGGACCACGGCAGCTCCGTGGCCAACCGCGTGGCCCGGTACAACGTGGTCGCGCCCCTGCGGGACGGCGGGCAGGCGCAGTATGTCGAGCACCCGGTCAGGGAGGACGCGGGGACCTCGACGGCGGGGGCGCGGGCGCTGATGACGGAGCACCTGGACCGGCGGCTGTCCCTCAAGGACCTCGCGGCGCACTGCCACATGAGCGTACGGACGTTCACCCGGCGGTTCCGGCAGGAGACCGGGCTGTCCCCCGCCGCGTGGCTCAGGTCGGCACGCCTGGACCACGCGCGCCACCTGCTGGAGTCGACGGAGCTGCCCGTGGACGACATCGCCGCCAGGACCGGTCTGGGCAGCGGGACGAACCTGCGGCAGCACATGCGGGACGCCCTGGACACCACCCCCTCCGCCTACCGCAGGGCGTTCCGTGCCTCTCCGGCCGCGCACACGTCGTAGGTCCGGGCCTTGCCTGTGACGGGCTTGTACGTGGGATCGATCCGGTCCACACGGTGGGGGAAGCGTCCGCCGTTGTTCCAGAGGGTGAGAACCCGTCACCATCTTCGGGTGCACCTCACCCTTTCGGGCCGGCTCGACCGCCTCCGTTCCCGTCCCGCCGCCGTGGACCTGCTGGTCGCGCTGGTGGTCCAGGCCGCGGTGACCATCCCGTTCGCGGTGCCGCGCGCGCCCGGCGCGGCGGCGGCCGGCTGGGGTGCGTACGGGATGACGACGCTGACGGTGGTGCCGCTGCTGTGGCGCTCGCGGGCGCCGCTGGCCGTCCTTCTGCTGGTCGTGGCGGCGGTGGCGGCCCACGAGCCGTTCGGCGGGCCGGGACAGCCCTTGCCGTACAGCCCGCTGGTGGCGGTGTTCACGGTGGCCGCGGCCGGTGGTGTGCGGCAGCGGCGGACCGTGCTCGGGCTGGGGGTGCCGCTGGTCGTGGCCGGCAACATGGTGCATTCCGATTCCGTGCGCGAACACCTCTTCAACCTCTTCGTCTTCGGCATGGCCTACGCCCTGGGGTCCCTCGCCAGGACCCGGCAGGCGTACACGGCGGCGGTCGAGGCACGCGCCGCCGAGCTGGAACGCTCCCGGCAGGCCGAGATCGAGCGGGCCGCCGAGCGGGAACGGGCCAGAATCGCGCGCGAAATGCACGACATCCTGTCGCATGCGGTCAGTTTGATGATCGTTCAGGCGGAGGCCGGACCGTTGGCGGTGCGTTCCGATCCCGACCGGGCCGTACGGGCCTTCGACGCCATCTCCGGAGCCGGGCGGGACGCGATGCACCAACTGCGGCGGATGCTCGGCCTTCTGGAGGAGCGCGGACAGGTCGGCGGCCCACGGCAGTCCGCGGACGGCGAACGGGCCGGCCGGGCGCCCCAGCCCACGCTGGACCGGCTCGGTGAGCTGGTCGACGACGTCCGGAGTACCGGCCTCGACGTCGCCCTGGAGGTCGAGGGCGAGCCTGTGCCCCTCGCGGCCGACCTGCAGGTCACCGTCTACCGGGTGGTGCAGGAGGCGTTGACGAACGTCCTCCGGCACGCCGATGCCCGTACGGCGACCGTCCTTCTCTCCTGGGGACATGAGCTGTTGACGGTCTCCGTGGTGGACGACGGCCCCGGCACCGGCCCGTTTGGCTCGTCGGGTACCTCGCCCACGAGCGGCGGGCGCGGGCTGATCGGCATCCGGGAGCGGGCCGCGGCGCACGGCGGGACCGTCGTCGCCGGGCCGGCCGTCGCCGGGCGGGGCTTCCGCGTTGCCGTCACCCTCCCGATCGTGATCTGCTCGCCCGCGGAGGTGGGTACGTGACGATCCGCGTCGTGGTGGCCGACGACCAGGAACTGGTGCGCGGCGGCTTCGCGATGATCCTTTCCGCGCAGCCCGACATGGAGGTGGTCGCGGAGGCGGGCGACGGCGCGGCGGCCGTCGCCGCGGTCCGTGCCCACGCGCCGGACGTCGTGCTGCTCGACGTCCGGATGCCCGGCATGGACGGGATCGAGGCGGCCCGCGTCGTCTGCGCCGAGTCGTCCACCAAGGCGGTCATGCTCACCACCTTCGACCAGGACGACTACGTGTACGACGCGTTGCACGCCGGCGCCAGCGGCTTCCTCCTCAAGGACGTCCGGCGCGACGATCTCGTGCACGCGGTGCGGGTGGTCGTCGCCGGGGACGCGCTGCTCGCGCCGTCCGTCGCGCGGCGTCTCGTCGCGGACTTCACCCGGCGCGGGCCGGGCGTCCCGGAGGACGCCGGGCGGCTGGACGTCCTGACGGCGCGCGAGCGCGAGACGCTCCTGCTGCTCGGGCGGGGGCTGTCGAACCCGGAGATCGCGGCCCGCCTGGTGGTCAGCGAGCACACGGTGAAGACGCACGTGAGCAACGTTCTGGCGAAGCTGGGGCTGCGGGACCGTGTGCAGGCGGTCATCTGCGCGTACGAGACGGGGCTCATCGCGCCCGGAGCGGAGTGAGCGGCTGACGGGGGCGCACGGGAACCCGCCGGCCCTCCCCCGTGTGAGGGATGCCGGTGACCACCGGATCGCCGGTGTCGGCGATGTGCGCGGCACACCGTCGGCGCCAGCATGGAGGCCGAGCCGTCGCCCGATCCGGAGAGCCACCGTGACCCTGCCCGCCACCGGCACCGCCCCCGCCGTCGTCCGCCTCGTCGGGGCGCGCAAGACGTACGGCTCCGGGGAGAACGCGGTCACCGCCCTCGCCGGGGTCGACCTGGCCTTCCCGGCGGGGAGCTTCACCGCCGTCATGGGCCCTTCGGGATCGGGCAAGTCGACGTTGTTGCAGTGCGCGGCCGGGCTCGACCGGGTGGACGGCGGGCGGGTGGAGCTCGCGGGGGCCGACCCGGCGACGCTGACCGAGACGGAGCTGACCGTGCTGCGGCGCTCCCGCGTGGGCTTCGTCTTCCAGCACTTCAACCTGCTGCCGTCGCTGACGGCCCGGCAGAACGTCGAACTCCCGCTGCGGCTCGACGGGCTGCGGCCCGACGCGGCACGGGTGGACCGGGCGCTGGACGAGGTCGGACTGCGGGACCGGGCGGGGCACCTGCCCGGGGAGCTGTCCGGCGGTCAGCAGCAGCGGGTGGCCATCGCCCGCGCCCTGGTGGCCCGCCCCGATGTGCTGTTCGCCGACGAGCCGACCGGCGCCCTCGACACCACCGCCTCCCGCGGCGTGCTGGCCCTGCTGCGCCGGGCCGTGGACGGGCACGGACGGACGGTCGTCATGGTCACCCACGATCCGGTGGCCGCGGCCGGTGCCGACCGCGTGGTGTTCCTGGCGGACGGCGCGGTCGTCGGCGAGCTGGACCGGCCGACGGCCGCGGGCGTCGCCGCCCGGATGGCGGGGCTGGAGGCGGTCGCGTGCTGAGTCTCGCGCTGGCGACGGTGCGGACCCGGCGGGCGGGTTTCGCCGGAGCGTTCCTCGCCCTCGTCCTCGGTACCGCGGTGATCGCGATGATGGCGCTCACCCTCGGGGCCACCTTCGGCACCCCGCACCCCGGCCCGCAGCGCTTCGCCGCCGCCCCGGCCGTCGTCGTACCCGCCGATCCGCGGGGCGACCGCGCGCGGCCCCCGGCGTCCCTTCCGGACCGGACGGTCGCCGCGGTGGCCGCGACGGGACGGGTGACGGCCGACCGCAGTTTCCCGGTCACCGTGTCGAGTGGGGTGCCGGGCGGTCCGTCGGCCGGGAGCCGGAGCGCGGTCGGCCACGGCTGGTCCGCAGCCGGTCTCGGCCGGTACCGGCTCGTCGCCGGCCGTGCGCCCGCCGGGGACGGCGAGGTCGTGGTCGGCGGGGGCGCGGCGGAGCTCGTGGGGCGCGCCCTGTCGGTCGGCACGGCGGACGGGGTGCGGCGGTACACGGTGGCGGGGGTGACGGCGCCGGTCTGGTTCGAGGACGCGGTCTTCTTCGGCGACCGGACGGCGGCCCGGCTGTCGCCGCCGGTCAACGCCCTGGTGGCCTACGCGCCCCCGGACCGGGTGCGGGCGGCGGCGGGCCCGGGGGCCCTCGTCCGTACCGGGGACGGGCGTGTCGACGCCGATCCCGATCCGTCCGGTGGCGCCGCCGCCCTGTCCGACGCCCAGGCGATGGCGGGGACGACGATGGTGATCGCCGCCTCCGTGGCGATGTTCGTGATCGCCACCTTCGCCTTCGCCGTGGAGCAGCGGCGGCGTGAACTCGCCCTGTTGCGGCTGGTCGGCGCGACGCCCCGGCAGGTCCGGCGGACCGTGCTGGCGGAGGCGGCGGTCGTGGGGGCCGTGGCGTCCGCGGTCGGATGCGTCCTCGGGGTCTGTGCGACGGGCGTGCTGGAGGCGTGGATGACCGGCCACGGGGTGGCGCCGCGCTGGTTCTCCATCGGCCTCGAACCCGTGGCACCGGCCTGCGCGTTCCTCGCGGGGGTCGGCTCCGCGCTGCTCGGTGCCGCGTCGGCCGCCCTGCGGGCGGCGCGGGTGCGCCCGGCGGAGGCGATGCGGGAGGCCGCCGTGGGCCGGCGGTCCCTGACGCCCGTGCGGGCGGTGCTCGGCGTCGGGATGCTGGCCGGTGCGGTCGTCGCGGGATGGGTGATCGCGCGGCAGGCGCCGGAGACGGCCGTGAACCCGCGCAAGTACGGGTCGGTGCCGCTGCTGTTCACCGGCGGGTGGGCGCTGCTGGCGCCGCTCGTCCTCCCGGCCGCCGTGCGGCTGGCGACCCGGCCGTGGACGCGGCGCGGGGCCGGAGCGCTGCTGGTGCGCCAGAACATGCTGAACTCCCGGCGGCGCGCGGCCGCCACCATGGTGCCGGCGGTGATCGCGGTCGGTCTGGTCGCCACCATGCTCTGCGTCCAGGCCAACGGTGACCGCGCCCGGCTGGCGCAGGCGCGCGAGGAGACCCGGGCCGACCGGGTGGTCGTCCCGGCGGCTGCCGGCGGACGGCTCGACCGTCCGACGCTGGAGGCGCTCCGGGCCGTCCCCGGGGTGGCCGCCACGTCCGTCACACCGGTGCGCGCTTACATCGGGAAGCGCTCCGGTCCCGTTCTCGACTCCCTCAGCGCGCAGGCCGTGGCGCCGGGCGCGCTCGGTGACGTGCTCCGGCCGCGGGTGGTGGAGGGCTCGTTGGACGGGCTCGGGGACGACGCGGTCGTCATCGACCGGCGGACGGCCGAGAGCAACGGTCTCACGCTCGGGGAGCGCGTCGTCGTCCGGCTGCCGGACGGAGTGCCGCACGAGCTGCGGATCGCGGCCGTGGTGCGGACGGGCCTCTCGGGGGACACCACCTATATGTCGTCCGCCCTGCTGCCGGCGGGAAACAGGGCGGGCATCACCCCGGACCGGGTCCTGCTGACGTACCGGCCGGGCACGGACCGGGCTGCCGTGGCGGACCGTCTGGCGGCGGCGCTGCGGGGGTGTCCGGCCCGGACGGCGACGGTCGGCGACTGGTTCACGGCCATGGAGACGGGCCTGAGGGAGAAGGCGGACACCGCGGCCACGGTGGTGCTGGGGATCTCGGTGGGGTACGCGCTGATCTCTGTGGCCAACACGCTCGCCATGGCGTCGGCCGGGCGGCGGCGGGAGTTCGCCGCGCTGGGCCTGACCGGCGCCACGCGTGCCCAGGTGCTGTGCATGGCCGGGGGCGAGGCCCTGCTGGCCGTGGGCGTGGGCGGGATCGTCGCGGCGGGGGCGGGGGCGGCCGTCCTGGCCGTGCAGCGGCTGTCGCTGGACCGGATCGCGGACGGGTACGGGCCGGCCGTGCCCTGGGGGCCCGTCGGCGCGACGGCGGTGGTGTGCGCGGTGGTGGCGACGGCCGCGGCGGTGCTGCCGGTCGTGCTTCCGGCGGCCCGTTCGGTGGTGTCTTCGGTGGCGTCTTCGGTGACGCGGGTGGGACGGGGCGGGGCGTCGGTATGACGGATCCGGGCCGTGAGCCGGTGGGTGAGTGATCGGCACGGCCGGCCCGTCAGCCCGTCAGCGTGCGGCGGGGCCAGCGGGTGCGGGCCTGTTCCTCGGAGCGCATCAGGGCCAGGGTGGGCATGCCGAGTTCGGCGCCGTCTTCCAGGAGGTCCGGGAGGGCGGGCAGCGGGGCGACGGCCGCCACGTCGTCCAGGACCAGGGTGAGTGGTGGGTCGAGCCGACCGGAAGGTGACCGTTCGGCCACGCCCCGGCCGCGCTCGACCACGTTCGCGGCGAGTGCGGTCAGCAAGGGCATCGCACCCGGGCGGGTGCGCGGATCCTCAATCGCCTCACCCACCACGTAGAGCGTTCCCATCTCCGCGGCGAATGATTCCAGCGCGAGCACATCCGACCGATTTGGATTGCACGCGTCGCGGATGTGGACCGAAGACAGCGCATTGAGGGCGCGCGCCGTCAACTCCTGGGCCATGTCTCTTCGTTCCGGGTGGCCGGTCAGCGCGGACTCCAGTTCGCCCGCCGCACCGGCCGCCGCCTTGGGGCTGGTGCGGAGGATCCGTACGGGCTCGTGGGCCGAGGCGCCCTGGGCCCAGCGGTGCACCTGCCGGAACGGGCGGCCGTCCACGGCCGCGGCGTGCAGCCAGCAGCCGAGCAGCGTCTCCGCCGTCTCGGCGGTCAGCGAGTCCAGGGCGCTCAACGGGCGGACGGGCGCGAGGAGCGCGTTCGCGCGGGCGGCGGCCGTGGTGCGCGACTCGCAGCCGGCGGACGGGTTCCAGCGGAGCCGGTCGGGGGTGTCGAGGAGGTGCCCGGGGTCGAAGACGCGGACCGGGCCGAGCTTCGCGCGGGAGTCCTTCGTCTCCGCCCACAGTTCGGGGTCGCTGGTGGTGACCAGCACCGGCCCGGCGGCCTCCAGGATCGCCCGGGCCGCGGCGGAGCGCCGGTCGGTGCCGTAGACGAGGCGTGGGGGCGTGGCGGGCGAGCGGGGTGAAGGGACGTGTGGGGGGCGGTCGTTCGTGGGGGTGGCCGGCTCCGGCGGGGACGGTTCCGTCGCCGGGGCCGGCCGCGCTGTCGACGGCCGGGGCTCCGGCGACGTGGGTGCCTCGGTGGCCGTGGGTGCGGTCGGTGCCGGGGGTACGGCCGTGGGGGGACCCGCCGCGGGTGCCTCCTCCGCGGGCCCCGGGCCGCCGCCCACCGCGCGTACCGCCGCGTCCCGCCGGGCCCGTCGGACGCGGCGCCGGCGGGCCAGCGTGCCGAGTGCGAACACCAGCAGCACCACGGACACCAGCGCCTCGCTGATCGCCATGCCCCAGAACAGCCCGTACCCCGACAGTTCGTCCGGCGGGGTGTCCGGCCAGGCGGCGGACAGGTCGCGCGGGTCGGACATCAGGTGCCGCAGAGCCAGGGGAGTGCGGGTGAGGGTGACGGCCTCGGGCCAGCCGCCGTGCGCGAAGAAGCCCGCCAGGCCCGTCGCCGACCACAGCAGCACCGTTATCCCCAGCAGGAAGGCGAAGGCGCCGACCAGCAGGCCGTCCGGTACCCCGCCGGTGCCCCGCTCGCCCGGGGGCCGCGAACCCTGCGCCACGGTCAGGCCACCGTCGACCGGGGCGTCGTGCCGTACACCTCGTCCGGGTCGGGATACCGTTCGCGCGCCGCGGCCGCGCGGTCCGCCGCCGTCCGTTCGGGGGCCGGGCCGCGGTCGAGGACGCCGTCCTCGGTCATGGCGCGGTCGGTGTAGACGAGCGGGCGTTCGGCGTCCGTGATCAGGTGTTTGACGACCTGGACGTTGCCGTTGACGTCCCAGACGGCGATGCCCGGGGTGAGGGTCGGGATGATCTCCATGGCCCAGCGGGGGAGGCCGAGGACCCGGCCGGTGGCGCGGGCCTCGTCCGTCTTCTGGGCGTAGATCGTCCGGGTGGAGGCCATCTTGAGGATGGCCGCCGCCTCCTTGGCGGCCGCGCCGTCGACGACGTCGGAGAGGTGGTGCACCACGGCGACGAACGACAGGCCGAGCCGGCGGCCGAACTTCAGCAGCCGCTGGAAGAGCTGGGCGACGAAGGGGGAGTTGATGATGTGCCAGGCTTCCTCGACGAGGAAGATGCGCTTCTTGCGGTCGGGCCGGATCCAGGTGTGTTCGAGCCAGACGCCGACGATCGCCATGAGGATGGGCATGGCGATGGAGTTGCGGTCGATGTGGGAGAGGTCGAAGACGATCAGCGGGGCGTCGAGGTCGATGCCGGCGGTCGTCGGTCCGTCGAACATGCCGCGCAGGTCGCCGTCGACCAGGCGGTCGAGGACGAGCGCGACGTCCAGGCCCCAGGCGCGCACGTCGTCTATGTCGACGTTCATGGACTCCGCCGACTCGGCCTCCGGATGGCGGAGTTGTTCGACGATGTCCGTCAGCACCGGTTGCCGGTCGGTCACCGACTCGTTGACGTAGGCGTGGGCGACCTTGAGCGCGAAACCCGAGCGTTCGTCGAGGCCGCGGCCCATGGCCACCTCGATGATCGTGCGCAGCAGGGCGAGCTGGCCGGTGGTGGTGATGGACGGGTCGAGCGGGTTGAGCCGGATGCCGCCGTCGAGGGCGGACATGGGGTCGAGCCGGATCGGGGTTATGCCGAGCTGCTGGGCGATGAGGTTCCACTCGCCGACGCCGTCCTCGCCCTGCGCGTCGAGGACGACGACCTGCCGGTCGCGGAACCGGAGCTGCCGCAGGACGTACGTCTTCTCCAGCGCCGACTTGCCGTTGCCGGACTCTCCGAGGACCAGCCAGTGCGGCGCGGGCAGTTGCTGGCCGTACAGCTGGAACGGGTCGTAGATGTAGCCCTTGCCGGAGTACACCTCGCGCCCGATGATCACGCCCGAGTCGCCCAGGCCGGGCGCCGCGGTGGGCAGGTAGACGGCCTGCGCCTGCCCGGTGGAGGTGCGGACGGGCAGGCGGGTCGTCTCCACCTTCCCGAAGAGGAAGCTGGTGAAGGCGTTGGTGATGGCGGAGAGCGGATCGAGCACGGCGGTCGCCCCTAGGTCTAGCGTCGTCTGCGGCGTCTGGCGTTCATGGGCCGGTCGTGCCGGTGGTGCTGGTGGTGCCGGTTCTGCCGGTCTTACCGGTTCTTCCGGGCATGCCGGTCATCGCCGGATGCCGGTCGCGAACGGCAGCGTGTTGACGAAGGCCCGGTGGTGCTCGCGGTCGCACCACTCCAGCTTCAGGTAGCTCTTGCCGGCCGACGCTCTTATGGTCCGCTTGTCGCGGGCCAGTTCCTCGGGGGAGCGGGACGAGACGGTGATGTAGCCGACGAGGTTGACGCCGGCGGCGCCGCTGGCCAGGTCCTCGCCGCGCTGGTCGACGCGGGAGTGGTGGGCGACGTCGCGCGGGTCGACGACGCGGTTCATCTTGGCGGCGCGGGAGGCGTCGGCGTCGTCGTTGGTCTTCTCGGTCAGCATCCGCTCGATGGCGACGTCCGTGGGTTCCAGGTCCATGCAGACGGCGACGGTGCGGATGACGTCCGGGGTGTGGACGAGCAGCGGGGCGAGGAAGTTGACGCCCACCGGGGTCATCGGCCACTCCTTGATCCACGCGGTGGCGTGGCACCACGGCTCGCGCGTCGACGACTCGCGGGTCTTCGCCTGGAGGTACGTCGGCTGCAGGGCGTCGAGTTCGGCGGGCCATGCGTTGCGCTGGGTCATGGCCTGGATGTGGTCGATGGGGTGGTCGGGGTCGTACATGGAGTGCACGAGGGACGACAGCCGGCTCTGGCCGAGCGGCTGCCGGACGCGGATGTCGGCCTCGGCGAGCCGGGCGCAGATGTCCGTCAGCTCGCGGGCCATGACGACGGCGAGGCCGCCGTCCCGGTCGAGCTTCCGCTTGCCGCCGCCGTGCCGGGAGGCGCGGGCGATGGCCTGGGCCTCGGCGGAGAGGTCGCGGGTGTAGTGCATGCACGCGACGAGGTAGGCGCGGTGCTGCTCGGAGGAGGTGGAGACCATCGACTGGAGCTGGTCGTAGGACTCCTTGAGCCACTCCGGCGACCTGTCGTCGCCGCGCCGCTCGACGTCCTTGGCGTGCGCGTCGGGGTCGGCGGGCAGGGTGCGGGCCAGCATCTGGAGGCGGGTGACGTAGCCGTCCCCGTTGGCGACGTGCTTGAGCAGCGTGCCGAACCGTTCGACCAGGGCCTCCTGGTCCTCCGAGTCGCGCAGGCCCACGCCGGGGCCCTCGATCTCGATCGCGGCGGTGACGGTACGGCGGTCGGCGTGCAGCAGGACGGCGATCTCGTCCGGGCCGAAGGGGGCCGACAGCCAGTTGATCCGGCCGATGCCGGGCGGCGGGCCGACCTCGACCTCGCGTCCGTCGAGCCGGGTGCCGGCCTCGACGGCGGCGGAGCGGTAGGTGACGCCGCGGCGCAGGGCGCGCTTGTAGCTGCGGTTGATTTCAAACCATTTGTAGAAGGTGCGCTGCTTGTACGGCACGTAGACGGCGGCGAGCGCGAGCGCGGGGAAGCCGGTGAGCGTGAGGATCCGCAGCGGCAGGATGGGGACCAGCAGGCCGCACATCATGCCGAGGAAGGCCCCCGCGATGATCAGTCCGATCTCACCGGTCTCCCGGTTCTTGCCGACGACCGCGTTGGGGCGGGCCCGGCCGATCAGATACGTACGGCGGGCCGCGACCGGCGGGGACTGCGCCTCGATCGTCAACTCCGCTCACCTCCAGAGGTATTGCCGTTGTTCTGTGCCCGCGGTGCCGGGGCGGCTCCGCCTGGGGTGCCGCCGCCGGGTGCGCCGCCGCCCGTGCTCGGGGGGCGGCGGGCGCTGTGGGCGGCGACGCCGCCGGAGAGGGGGTTGGCGGGACGGGCGGCCTGGGCGCCGCCCCCGCCCCCGCCGCCGCGGGCGCTGTGGGTGGTGATGCCCTGCTTGACCAGGGTGGCGGGGGAGGAGATCACGGCCGCCGCCTGGCGGGACGCGGCGTCCCGGCTGGCGTTGCGGCTGCTGATGATCTCGTCGCCGAAGCCGGGGACGAAGCGGTAGATCATCGCGCTGGAGAAGATGGCGAGGATGATGATCGCCAGGCCGGACACGACGGCGGAGAGCTCCTTCGGGCCCTGCCCGGAGGAGAGCGCTCCGGCGAGCGCCAGCACGATCACGATGATCGGCTTCACCAGGATCACCGCGATCATGATGCCCGCCCAGCGGCGGACGTGCCCCCACATGTTCTTGTCGACGAGCCCCGAATAGACCGCCGTGCCGAGCAGCGCGCCCGCGTAGAGCAGCGCGGCCCTGATCACCAGCTCCAGCCAGAGCACGCCGGCGGCGAGGACGGAGACGAGAGAGACGACGATCAGCATGATCGGTCCGCCGCCGATGCCGTTGCCTTGCTTGAGCGCTTGCGAGAACGCGCTGAAGAACTGGTCGTTCTTCGCGCCGGTGCCCGAGGCGATGGCCTCCGTCACGGCGTCCGTGGCTTGTACGACGGTGTAGAGGATGAGGGGGGTGAAGGCGGAGGCCAGCACCGTCAGCCACAGGAAGCCCACCGCTTCCGTCACGGCCTCGGTGAACGGCACGCCGCGCACGGCGCGTTTGGCGACGGCCAGGAGCCAGAGGACGAGGGTCAGGATCGTCGACGCGGCGAAGACGACGGCGTACTGGCGGAGGAAGGTGCTGTTCGTGAAGTCCACGTTGCTCGTGTTCTTCACGGCTTCCGACAGCTTCTCGACCGTCCACTGGGCCGCTTCGGCGCAGCCTTTGGCCAGGGCGGCGGCGGGGTCTAGGGCGGTGGCGGTGTCGGGGGGGCTTTTGGCCTTGTCGGGATTGGATTGGCAGTACTGGCGGGCCGGGCCGACGATCAGGTCGCAGGAGTCCTTCACCGACGAGCTGGGGCTCGGCGTCACGGTCGCGCCCGGCGAAGGCGATGTGCTTCCTCCGGGTGTCGGACGCGCGGTGGTCCCGGGAGTCGGCGTGGGCGTCGGTGCCGCCATGGCACGGCTCGCCAGCAGCACCACGGTTGTTTGGACGCCGGCCAGGACGGCAGCGAGCGTCACGGCACGGCGGGGCCTAACGGGCATAGGTGAACGCTCCGTATTGCTCGACTGCCTTGGAGATCTCGTCCGCCGGCGAGGCGGGCTTGTCCCCGTTGACGGGTGCGGGACCGCTCTTCTGCGAGAAGGAATCGGCCTTCCAATCACCATCGACCCAGCGCAGGGCGATCGTCATCGTGAACCAGTCATTGGCCACGGGGTTCGTCGAACCGACACCCGCCGTGCCGTATACACCGGTGCACCACACTTCGACGGAAGCGTTGGAGGAGCTGTACTCGGTGACCTTGGTGCCCACGGGCATCGTCCGGGACACGTAGGTCATGCCCTTGGCGGCCTCTCCCTGCTCGTTCAGGCCGAGTTTGCCGAGGAAGTCCTTCGAGTAAGTCCTGTCGAACTTGCTCTGCAGATCGGCGACCTTGTCACCGGCGAAGACCTTGGGGATGATCTCGTGACGCCGGTCGGGCTTCACGATGTCCGCCGAGACCAGGGCCACCGCGAAATTCGCCGCCGCCGACTGAGCCCCCTGCTCGTCGTGCGCGAACCCCGACGGGATCCCCCCGCTCTTCCCGTCCACCGGCTTCACCCCCGACGGCGCCGTCGCGCTGCTGCCGCCCTTCGCCGAGTTCCCGTTGTCGCCGTCCGACGAGGACTTGTCACCGCCGCGGTTGGCGAAGGCGATGGCGGCGACGAGGAGGACGACCACCGCGACGATGGTGATGAGGTTCCGGCTGGGGCGTACCGGGCGGCGTTGGGGGGCGTAGGGGTCGACCTCGCCCTCGGGGAGCCGGGTGCGGGTCAGGTGGTGGTCGTCGGCGTCGTACCCGCCGTAACCCCCGCCGTCGCCGCCGGAGCCCTGACCGCTTCGGTAGCCGTCGTCACCGAGACTCATCGCGTGCCTGCTCCCTCATGCGTCGTCGCGGGCCTGCCGCCATGAGACGACGGTAGCGGTGCGGACGGTTTCCGGGGGGAGGGCGTGAGGGAGTGAGGGGGCATCAGGAAGCAGCCTTGGGTGGGGGGACCCGCGGGTGAGCGGGTTCGCGCGGGGTGGAGACGCCGTACGGGCGCGCCGGGGTCAGGGGCGCGCCGGGTGTCCGCCGGCCGGGGCGGCCGGGTCCGGCGGACGCCGGATCACACGGCCATGCCGTAGACGATCGTGAACAGCGTGCCGAGCGAGCCGATGATGAACACACCGGTCAGGCCCGCGACGATGAGCCCCTTGCCCTGTTCCGCGCTGAAGGTGTCGCGGAGTGCCGTCGCGCCGATGCGCTGCTTCGCCGCGCCCCAGATCGCGATGGCGAGGCAGAGCAGGATCGATACGGCCATGATGACCTCGATCATTACCCGGGCCTCCCGGCCCAGGCTGCCGAAAGGCCCCCAGTTTGGGGCGATTCCGCCGATAATGGTGTTGATGTCGCCTTTTCCGGCTGCCAAGAACATTCGTAACTCACCGCCCCTAGAGGGTAGTTGTGCCGCCTCTGCCGCACGGCAAAGGTCGGTACCTATCTTCGCTGACGATGCCGCACTTGCATGTCGACTTGGCGGCATTTTTTGATGGAACCCGCATATGCCTGCGGCATCTTCGGCCGGTGCGGCCACTCGGCCCGCCGGCCGTTGTCAGTGGGTAGCCCTATGGTGACTCTGTGTATCACGCATGCCCACGGCGGGCAATGGGCGTGAGGGCAGGGGGTGTACGGATGTTCGGGGAACCGTTGGTGTGGTCGGTAGGCTGTGGGGGCCGCTCTCGCACGCGCCGCAGGGGGCGGTCGCGGGGCCGGTTGATCGCGTTCATCGCACTCATCGCATGGTTCGTGGGGTGCGTCGAGTTCAAGGGTGGTAGGGGTGCTGGTTGCCGAACGCTACCGGCTGGGGGAGCTGCTCGGCCGGGGCGGAATGGGCGAAGTCTGGCGCGGCCAGGACGAGGTGCTGGGCCGTCAGGTCGCCGTCAAGCTGCTCCTTGGCGACGACGGAGACGACTCCGCCGCCCAGCGCTTCCGGCTGGAGGCCCAGACGGCGGCCCGGCTGAATCACCCTCAAGTGGTGTCGGTCTACGACTTCGGATCTTGGGACGGCCGCTTCTATCTGGTGATGGAGCTGGTGAACGGCCCCAGCCTGGCCCAGCAGCTGGCCGCGCGCGGCCCGCTCTCGCCCGCCGGGGTCGCCGACGTCGCGGCGCAGGCCGCGGCGGGGCTGGCGGCCGCCCACCAGCAAGGGGTCGTCCACCGGGACGTGAAGCCGGGCAACCTCATGCTGGACCGCAGCGGCACGGTGAAGATCGGCGACTTCGGCATCGCCCGCTTCGTCGACGAGACGTCGGCCGGGCTGACCCGGGCCGGGCAGATCGTCGGTACGAGCACCTACCTCGCGCCCGAGCGTGCGCTGGGGCGCGTGGCGGGCCCGGCGTCGGACGTCTACGCGCTGGGGTGCGTTCTCTACCACTTGTTGGTCGGGCAGCCACCGTTCTGGGCCGAGAGCCCCACCGCGCTCCTCTACCTCCATGTCGACACCCCGCCGGCGCCGCCGCGGCAGCACCGGCCCGACGTGTCGCAGGCCCTGGACGGCTACCTGCTGCGCATGCTCGCCAAGGAGCCGGAGGAGCGGCCCTCGGCGCGGGAGGTGGCCGACTGGTTCGCGAGCGGTGCCTGGCGGAGCGATCGGCAGCCGCCGGTCCAGGCGCGGCCGCCGCTGTCCGCCGGGGTGCCCGTGGGCGCGGCGTTCTCGCCGCCGCCGGTGCCGTCCTCCCCGCCGTACGCGCCTCCGTCGTACGCGCCCCCGCCCCCGGCAGGTCCGGTGGGGCCGGTCGCGGGGCCTGCGCCGGGCATGCCCGGGGCCGGCCACGACCCGATGCTCCACCAGGAGAGCGTGACGACGTACGCCCTCCCCGGCTCTCCGGCGACGCGCTCGACCCCCGCCCTGACCGGGCACCGCCGCGCCGACGCCGGCCGGGGCAGGGCCGGGCACGGAACGCGCGGCGGCAAGGGCCTGCGCAGTCCGAAGGCCGTGGCCGGTGCGGTGGCGGGAGTGGTGGCCTTCGCCGTGGCGGCGGTCATCGGGGCGTCGCTGTTCGCCTCCGACGGCGGTGACGACAACGGGGTCCGCCCGGGCGGCGGGCAGACCGGGGAGATGAGCGAGGGGCTGCCGCAGGACGGCGGTGCCGCGGACACGACCCGGCATGTGTCGCCTGCCGCCACGCCTTCGCACGCGTCGCGGGGTGACGGGAGCGAGAAGAAGAAGGGGAAGAAGGATCACCGCGGCTCGACCCGGCACGATCGCCACGGCAATGGCGCGGACGAAGGGGACGGCGGGGACGGTGGGGACGGTGGGGATGAAGGGGGCGACGACTGACGGCGGGGACGACGGCTGACGGCGGGCGTCGCCCGGGTGATCAGACGTCCTCGACGAAGTGGTCGAACTCACCGGCCCGCACGCCGAGGACGAACGCCTCCCACTTGCGTTCCGTGGTGATGACGACCTTCTCCGGAGTGAGGTTCTCGCGGAGGTAGACCTGTCCCTCGCCGTCGAACGCGACCTCGAGGTACGTGGTGTCCGTCGGGTCGTCGGTGGCCGGGATCCAGTTCAGACCGTCCGGTACGCGCTGCGGCACGATGTCCCCACCCTCTCGTTCCTGTTGCGACGCTGACGTCCGCTCACCATAGAGGAGTGGGGAAAGGGGGAGGGCTACCGGAGGCCGGCCGGTTCGCGGTCTCCGGCGGGAGCGGGGCAGGCCTGCGCCCGGCCCCTGAGCCGGCGGAGCATCCGGGCGTCCTGGAAGCCTACGGCGCGGGCCGCCGATTCCACCGTCGAGCCCTGGGCGATGAGGTGTTCGGCGTGCTCGACGCGCAGCTCCTGCTGGTACCGCAGGGGCGTCAGCCCGGTGGCGTGAGTGAAGTGACGGGTGAGGGAGCGCTCGCTGAGTCCGACGGACGAGGCCAGGTCGGAGAGGCGGAGGACGGAGGTGTAGCGGGAGTCGATGAGGTCCTGCGCGTGGTGGACCGCATCGCTGAGGTGCGCGCGGTGCCGCAGCATCGCGCTGTGCTGCTGGTCGTCGCCGTTCCGCCGGGCGAAGACGACCATCTCCCGGGCGACCCGCGCCGCGGTCGCCGCGCCGTGCCGGAGGGCGACGAGATGGAGGGCGAGGTCGATGCCGCTGGCGATCCCCGCGGACGTGATCAACCGCCCGTCGGTCACGTACAGCACGTCCCGCACCACCTGCGCCTTCGGGTAGCGCCGCGCCAGGGCGTCCTGGACGTCGTGGTGCGTGGTGCAGCGCCGGCCGTCCAGGAGGCCGGCGCGGCCCAGGGCGTCCGCGCCCGCGCAGATGCTGGCCACCGTGCCGCCGGCGTCGTGGTGTTCGACGAGCCGGTCGAGCAGCGCCCGGGGGATGTCCACGTGCTCCCGGAGGCCCTTGGTGCGCCAGCCCGGGACCACGACGAGATCGTCGGGCGTCAGCGCCGGCCACTCGGTACCGGCGCGCAAAGTGATGCCCTGGGCCGTGGGGACGTCTTCCCGCTCGCTCACGTACGTGATCCCGTAGGGGTGCCCGAGGTCGTCGGCCGTCGAGAAGACCTGGGCGGGGCCCGCGAGGTCCAGCAGGTGGAGTCGCGGCACGAGCAGGAAGACGACGCGGGTCACGATCCGGTCAGCTCCTCGGTCAGTTCGTCGACGGTGGCGATCCGCGCGAACCGGCCCGCCAGGACGTACTCGGTCCGGGCCACGATCGCGTCGGTCTGCAGCGTACGCGGGTCCGCGAGGATCTCCTCCAGCGAGCGGCCCTCCGGGGCGTCCGGGTGCTCGATCGGGTGCGTGGCCGTTGCGTCCGTCACGAACGTCACGTCGTACCCGAGGTCCGACGCCACCCGGGCCGTCGTCTCGCAGCACTGCTCCGTGCGGATACCGGTGATCAGGACCTCGCGGACGCCCTGCTGGGTGAGGTACTGCTGGAGGTTGGTGGTGGTGAAGGCGTTGTGCGACGACTTGACGAGCACGGGCTCGCCCTCCGCCGGCTCCAGCCCCTCGATCGGCCGGTTGAAGCCGCGCTCGGGGTCGAAGACGGTGCCGGTGCCCGGCTCGGAGTGCAGGATCCACACGACCCCCTCGCCCTTGGCCCGCTGGGCCGCCAGCAGGCGGTTGATCTTCTCGACGACGTCGGGGTTGTGGGTGGCGGCCCAGTTGGCCCGCTGCCGGAAGGACTCCTGGACGTCGATCACGATGAGTGCGCTGTTCATGGCTTCATCCTGCGGCGCGGGAGCCTGCCGGCTGAAGGCTTGATCGGGCCCCGACCCGGAACGATCCAGTCACGCGGTGCCGGTGCCGCTGCCGGTGCGGGAGCCCGGCGGACGGTCGCGGGTGCGGCGCCTCAGCGCCTCAGCGCCTCAGCGCCTCAGCGCCTCAGCGCCTCAGCGCCTCAGCGCCTCAGCGCCTCAGCGCCTCAGCGCCTCAGCGCCTCAGCGCATCGGCCGGCAGGCCGCAGGGCCTCGCGGCCGGTCCTTGTCGCCGTGCGTCCCGTGCCGCGCGGACACGGTCTCAAGCGGCCGTCCCGGCTCGCCACTGCGCCCATGTGCCCCGCCTCGCGGAGGAGGTCCGCTCCCCCTGACGGGGGAGCGGGACCGTCCGCCCGGACGATCCGCCCGGCACGCCCGCCCGGCGAAGGTGGACCCATGAACCCCACGGGCCCCAACCCCCACGCCACCGTCCGCCGGACAACCCGACTTCCCCAGCCGCTCCTTCGGGCCTCCGCCTACGCAGCCGCCGCCTGGGCTATCGCGTTCTCCCTGGTCCACCTGTACTGGCTCTTCGACGGCCGGATCGGCCTGCCGGCCGGTCTCTCCGTGCGCGGCAACACCGCGCTCCTCGTCATCGACGTCCTCGCCGTCCCGGTTTGCGCCGTGGCCGCCGCGCTGGCCCTGGCGCTCGTCCGGCCCTGGGGCACACGCTTGCCGGCCGGACCGCTCACCGTCCTCCTCTGGGGGACCACCGCACTGCTGCTTTTCCACGCCATGCCGTCCGTTCCCGACTGGGCGGCCCTGGCCGTCGGTGCTCGTACGGCTTCCGACCTCGACGCGATGAGCAGGTTCGCGACCTTCCTGTACGAGCCGTTCTTCATGGCCGGCGGGCTGCTTTTCGCCCTCGCCTGCCTCGGCCGCCGAGCAGGGCGCCCGGAGGGCGCGTTCGATCTCCGGAGCGCGAACGTGAGCTGAAAGCGCCTCGGCCGCGGCACTAACGGTCGGCGTGTAGACGCCCGTTCCGGATCAGGGCGAGGAGGGAGCGGAGCGCGGTGGGGGTGAGGGCGAGGACGGTTCCGGGCTCGTTGCTCTCACGGAGGCGGAGGGTGCTGGCTCCGAGTGCGGCAACCTCCAGGCAGTCGCCGTTGCCGCCGGTACTGCTGAAACTCGACTTCTGCCAGGGGGCCGCTCGCATGGGGCACCTCTCAGGGGCCCAGCACGTGGTGGGCAGGGCTCAGCGAGCCTCTTCCCGTAGGGAACGCGGCTGCTCTATCGGGGTCAAGGGTGGCGTGGAGATCGTCTGTCGGCGTCGAGCCTCCCGCAGCAGGCCATCGCGAAGAGGGAACGCAGGGCGGTGGGGGTGAGGGCGAGGACGGTTTTGGGGTCCTCGCTCTCGCGGAGGTAGAGGATTCCGGGTTCGAGGGCCGCCACTTCCACACAGTCCTGGTTGCCTATGCCGCTGCTGAAGCTCGACTTCCTCCAAGGGGAACCTGACACGTGTCTGTCCTCACAGGGCGTAAAGCAGATGCTGGATGAGCCCGAACGAGTCTTGTTCGGCGTAGGACTTGCGTTCGGTAGGGAGAGTAATAGGCGGCAACGCTGCCGAGGCCAGCCGTTCGAACGCCTGCGTGTACTGGGCCAGATGTGCCTCATGCGTGAGGAACGAGGACGACACCGGGTGCTCGACGTAGACCGTGTTCAGCTCAGGGACCACAGCCTGAAACACGATGAACGGGATCCCAGGGAGAGCGGCAGACAGCGTCGCCTGGAAGGGGAGGAGTTGGACGGTCACATTGGGCAGTTGAGCGACATCCACGAGATGGAGTAGCTGGTCACGCATGACCTCTCTCGGTACGAAACGCATGTGCATGGCCGTCTCATGGATCACGGCGTGATAGCTGGCCGATCCATCGGCCAGCACGCGTTGCCGACGCAATCGGAACTCGATGTACTTGTCCACTCGCTCGGCGCTCGCCTGATCTTCTCCGCTCTGGATCAGTGCCCGTGTGTATTCCGCGCTTTGGAGCAGCCCCGGCATGTATAGCCACTGGAACTGGCGTTGGGCAACGGCAGCAGATTCCAGCTCGGCCAGGTCGCGGGCGTGCACGCTGTGGCTCTGCTTGAAGTCCGCCCACCAGCCGCGGCCCGTGGCTCGGTTCATCTCGATGAGGGCTTCGCGGTAGGGATGGCTGGTGCAACCGTAGAGCGTCAGCAAGGTGCACAGCTTGTCCTCGGGAATAGCTGTTCTACCGGTCTCGATGTGGCTCATGTGGGCGCGCCCGAGCCCGGCGTGGCTGCCCGCCTCGGTGGCGGACAGGCCGCTGGCTTCGCGCAGCTTGCGCAGCTCCTCGCCCAAGCGGCGCTGGCGTTGGCTCGGGTTGGCGCGTAGGCCCATGGGTTCGTTCCCCTTCGCGATCACGCGAAGTCTGCCGTCCAGGACGGGGGTTGGTCCACTCGTTGGGGCGAATGTGGGCGATCTAGTTGAGCTAGCTAAACCTCGTCCTCTAGCTTCGTCGCGACCGCCCTTCCCGCCGCCGTAAGCCGGAAGCGCACCGTCGAGCGGAGCCGCGCGCGTCGACGGCACTGCCACCGCAGGAGACGGACGGGCACCGGTGAACCCAAGGAGTCACGCATGTGTCCCATCACCACCCTGGCCCCGGCCGCCGACCCGCATCCGCACCTCCGTCCTCGTACCGACTTCACCCTCGCGTTCCCGCCCGCACCCGCGTGGGTGGGGGTCGCGCGGGAGGCCGTGCGGACGGCGGTCGGGGACATCCACACGTCGGAGCTGACGGAGATGGCCATGCTGCTGACGTCCGAGCTGGTCACCAATGCGATCGACGCCTGTCGCCGTGCCGGATGCCCGGCGCAGGTCGGGGTGCATGTGGAGTGGGCGACGGGTGGGGTGCGGGTGCTGGTGAGGGATGACGCGCCGGGGCTGCCGGTGCCGGCCCGGCGGTGGGAGCCGGACGAGCGGCCGGAGCGCGGCAACGGCATGCTGATCGTCGGGGCGTGCGCGACGGACTGGGGGGTGTGCCGGCACGGTCCGGGGACCGGGAAGACGGTCTGGTTCCAGCTCGGTTCCTGACAAGGGCCGGACGCCGTGTGTGATCTTCGTCCACGGTGCTCTCCCGGACCCTCCCGGGCCGCCCCGCCTGTGGCAGAGTCTGGCCCGTGGATCCCCTGCGCCCTCACGACCCCCCGGCCATCGGCCCGCACACGCTCCTCGCCCGGCTCGGCAGCGGCGGCATGGGACAGGTGTACCTGGGCAGGTCGCCCGGCGGCCGGCAGTTGGCGATCAAGGTGATCCGGGAGGACTTCGCCCAGTCCGGCGACGCGGCGGCGCGCTTCCGGCGCGAGGTGGAGACGGTACGGGCGGTGCGCAGCGCGTACACGGCCAACCTGGTGGACGCCGCACTGGAGACGGCGCCGTACTGGCTGGCCACCGAGTACGTGCCGGGCCCGACGCTGACACGGGTGACGGTCGAGCGGGGACCGCTGCCGCCGGAGACGTGCTTCCGGCTGTTCGCGGCGCTCGCGGAGGCGCTGGCGCAGGTGCACGAGCACGGGATCACTCACCGTGACCTCAAGCCGCACAACATCATCCTGTCGCCGGTCGGCCCGAAGCTGATCGATTTCGGGATCGCGCGGGGCGCGGAGCAGACGGCTCTCACGCGGACCGGTGTCGCGGCCGGTACGCCTGGTTACACCGCGCCCGAGGTCATCACGCGGAACGAAGTGACGTTCGCCGCCGATGTGTTCGCGCTCGGCGCGACGATCGCCTGCGCGGCGACGGGCCGGCCGCCGTACGGCGAGGGTTCGCTGGAGTCCGTCGTCTACCGGGTCGTGCACGGGGAGGTCGACGTCGACGGGGTCGAGCCCCGGCTGGCCGAGCTCGTCCGGGCCTGCACGGCGGCGGACCCGGGCGCGCGGCCGGCCCTCTCCGAGGTGATCGGGCGGTGCGGGGTGACGTCGTCGCTCGTCGACGACCCGGTGTACGGCGCGTTCGCCGGGCTCGGGGAACGGGCTCCGGAGGATGTTCCGGCGGCGATGGCGGCCGGCCTGATACCTCAGCGGCCCGTGGGGGCCGCGTACACGCCCACGTACGCCCCGACGTACGTACCGCCGCAGGCTCCCGAGCCGCCGCGGCGCCGGTCCCGGCGGGGGCTGTGGATCGGCGCGGCGGCGGGCTCCGTGGCGCTCGGGGTCGCCATCGGGCTCGTGGTCGCCCTGCCGGACGACGGCGACCGCGCAGCGCGGACCGGCGCGGCCGGTGGCGGCCCGTCCGGGCAGCCGGCCGCCGTGTCCTCCGGGCTGCCCGCCGGCACCCCGGCTCCTGCCGGGAAGCCGGGCGGTGCGCCCCAGGGCTCCGCGTCCGCGAGTGCCGCGCCCACGAGTGCCGCACCGCCCGCGGGGCCGCGGGAGGAGCCGAAATACATCGAGGCCACGAATCCGAACCGCGACTTCTGGAGTCCGGCCGGCGGATCCGGCATGGGCAGTTGCAACATGCCGTCCGAGGAGCGGAGCGAGTACTTCCAGGCGTCGATCCCGGCTATCGCCAACCCGGCCGAGGGGCCGGTGGTGACCGCCGACGGCGGGGGGATCTCCTTCCGCCTCAAGTACGCGGATCCGAAGCTGGAAAGGCCGTATTACGTGTCGGTGGCGGTGAAACCGCCGCACGAGATCGATCCCGGGACCGGTAAGGCGTCCAAGTTCACCAACCTCGGTATGGGGTACACCAGCACCCCCGTCGACCTGTTCGCCAGTGGCGACCCGACGAAGGACGTCGAGTTGAAGTACCCGGACGACTTCCGGGTCATGCAGGACGGCAGGCCCTACGCCAAGGCCGCCCCGTTCCACGCCGACCCGGGTGACTGGACGGTGATCTTCTATCACGTCAAGGGGCCGAAGGAGTACGCCAGCGTGATGTGCCGGGGATTCACGGTGCGGTAGCGTTCGGGCCGCCCTCCGTGCGCGACGCCGCACGCACCGGCTCACGCTCGGTCGCACCGGCCGGGGCGAACGCGCTCCCCCGCTCTGTACCTTCGGCCAAAGCCTTGCGAACCGCGGGTATATGACGCCGCGCTGGGGGAGTATTGCCGGGTGCGTAAGTGGTGGATGGGCATCGGTATCGGTATCGGGCTGGGCATGAGCCTCCTCGGGCTGCTGTTCTTCGCGACGTTCACCATTGCCGGCAACATCGCGGGTGGCGCCCGGGGCGCCGTGGGCCTGGCCAAGGGCGCGGTTCCCGTGGAGTACCAACCATTGATCGAGAAATGGGGCAATCTCTGCCCCGCGATCTCGCCGCCGCTGCTCGCGGCGCAGCTCTACACCGAGAGCAACTGGAATCCGAAAGCGCGGAGTCCCGCCGGTGCGCTGGGGATCGCCCAGTTCATCCCCGAGACGTGGGCTCAGTACGGGGTGGACGCCAACGGCGATGGAAACCGGGATATATGGGAACCGGCCGACGCCATCGCGTCGGCCGCCACCTACGACTGCGCCCTGGCGCGGGACGTCAAGGGCATTCCGGGCGACGCCACGAACAACATGCTGGCCGCGTACAACGCCGGTGCCTACCGCGTCATCAAGGCCGCGGGCGTCCCCGCGATCTCCGAGACCCAGGGCTACGTCAGATCCATCCGCGACCTCGAGAAGAGCTTCGCCCGCCCCGTAGGCCGCGTAGCCCCCTCGCAGCAGGCGGCAGGGGCCATCTACTTCGCTCAGGAGCAGCTGGGGAAGCCGTACCTGTGGGGCGGGGAGGGGACCGCGGCGGACGGGGGGCGGTTCGACTGTTCGGGGCTGACGAAGGCGGCTTACGCGTCCGTCGGGATCGAGTTGCCGCGCGTCGCGAACGACCAGTGGAACGCCGGGCCGCACCCGAAGCGGGATGAGCTGATGCCGGGGGACCTCGTCTTCTTCGCGCACAATCTGAACGACCCGCGTTCGATCCATCACGTGGGGTTGTACGTGGGCGGGGGTTACATGATCAACGCGCCGCACACGGGGGCCGTGAACCGGTTCGACAAAATCGACACGCCGGATTACATCGGTGCCACGCGCGTGACGGATGCGGGGGCGAAGGCGTTGCCCAGGGCGAACGGCGTGTGAACCCTGGGCCTCCTGCTCCGCCCCTGGTCACCCTTGGATAACGTCCTGGTGATCATTGAGTGGAGAGCGGAACGCCGGGTCGGATGGGCGCGTTCCATGGGGGTGGGCGAGCCGCGCCTCACCATGGGCGCACGGACCACGGGGGTTTGGCAGCTGCACCGAGCTACAGGCGACAGATAAGGGGGCACCACATGCCCGGACACGAGGCGGTCCATCCCCTGGCGGAGGCCAAGGGAGGCTCGTCGGGCCCCGACGTCAGCCTGCTGTACGACATCAACGGGCTGGCCAAGGACGCCCCGGGCTGGCTCGACCACACGATGGAGTTCGTCGGCGAGTACGGAATCGTCGTCGGGCTCGGCTTACTGATGGTCTGTGCGTGGTGGAGCGTGCGCCGCGGCCCGGACGCCTCCGGTGGTGTCGCCGCGCTGCTGTGGGCGCCCCTGGCGGCGGGCCTGGCGCTGCTCGTCAACGTGCCGATCCGCGGCTTCGTCCGGCGGCCCCGGCCGTTCCTGGAGCACCAGGGGCTCGACGTGCTGGTCAAGGGCAAGACGGACTTCTCGTTCGTCAGCGACCACGCCACGCTGACGATGGCGTTGGGCGTCGGACTGTTCGTGGCGCACCGCAGGTACGGGCTGATCGGCATCGGCCTCGCGTTCCTGGAGGGCTTCTGCCGGGTCTTCATGGGGGTGCACTACCCCACGGACGTGATCGGCGGTCTGGCGCTCGGCACGGCCGTGGTGCTGCTGCTGGCGCCGCTCGCGATGATGCTGCTGACGCCGCTGGCCGGGTGGGTGGCCGCGTCGCGGGCCGGGTGGCTCGTACGGTCACGGAGCGCGCCCGCGCCGGTCGTCGTCGCGGAGGAGTCGGACGGCGGCGAGGTCACGGGACGTCAGCCGCAGCGGCATGACAAGGGGTTGGCCGCGTAGACGGCACGTACGCGCTCGGCCCCGGCCTCCTGAAGAAGAACAGGAGACCGGGGCCGAGCGCGTACTACAGCGCCTGCGGGAAGCTGAACACCCGCTGCGGGTCGTACTGCCGCTTCAGCTTCGTCAGGCGGTCCGCCGCGTCGCCGTAGTACGCCGTGCGCCAGTCCTTCAGGCCCGCGTCCGCGTAGTTCTGGTAGGCGGCGCCGGACGCGTACCGGCGCATCGCCGTGTGGACGCCGTCCAGCCAGGCGACCTGCGGGCCGCCGGACGCCGTGGTCCCCCACGAGGTGAGGTACTGGGCCAGGAACCGCGAGCGGCGGTGGACGAACGCCGTGTCCAGCGGCTTGACGCGGTTGACCGCGCCGCCGAGTGCCGTCAGCTGGATGGATCCGCCGCCGCCCCCGCCCTTGCGGCCGAAGCGTTCGGTCTGGTCGAGGAGGGTGCGGATGCCGGCCGCGCTGAGCGAGCGGTCGTAGAAGTCGGAGCGCGCCGCGTACGTCTCGCGGCCGAGCTTGCCGGCCTTGTCGCGGCCGGGGGTGCGGCCCGGGAGGTGGGACTGGGCGAGGGTGAGGTCGGCGCAGCCGGCGTAACGGCGCATGCTGTCCAGGTACGGGCGGCTGCGCACCGAGATGCTCGCCTTGCCGCCGCCGACCTTGGCGGCCAGCTTGTCCAGCGCGTTGGCGAGGCCGCTCTTGGAGCCGAGGGAGAAGGCGGCGACGGCGATGTGCGGGGTGCGGCCGGGGGTGACGGAGAGGTCGCAGGCGGACCAGATCTCGTCCGGCTGGCTCGGACCCCACTCCTGCCAGGCGCGGAGGACGTCGGCGGCCTTGGCCCACGGCCAGGAGACGTAGCCGGTCACGCCGTCGCCCACCCGGCGGGTGCGGAAGCGGAGTTCGGTGACCACGCCGAAGTTGCCGTTGCCGGCGCCGCGCAGGGCCCAGAAGAGGTCGGGGTTGCGCTTGGCGTCGCACTCGACGGTCTTGCCGTCGGCGGTGACGAGGGTGGCGCCGGTGAGGCTGTCGCAGGTCAGACCGTACGCCCGGGAGAGGACGCCGTGGCCGCCGCCGAGGGTGAGGCCGGAGACGCCGACCGTGGGGCAGGAGCCCGCGGGGATGGTGACGCCGCTCGCCGCCAGGCCGGTGTAGACGTCGATGAGCTTGGCGCCGGCGCCGATGACGGCGGAGGACGAGGTGGGGGTGCGGATGGTCCTCAGCCGCGAGACGTCGAGGACGAGCCGCCCGTCGCCGCTCGACCACCCCGCGTAGCTGTGGCCGCCGTTGCGTATGGACACCGGTATGGAGAAGCGGCGGGCGAAGGAGAGGCAGGCGGCTATGTCCTGGGTGCCCGCGACGTAGGCGACGCCGGCCGGGCGCTGCCCGTCGTAACGGGTGTTGTAGAGCTGGCGGGCGGTGCCGTAGTCGGCGTCGTCGGGGCGCACGATGCCGCCCTTGAGGCCCTTGCCCAGGGCCGTCCAGTCGGCGGCCCGCACCTTGGCGGAGCGCGCGGTGGTGCGAGCCGCCGTGGTGGCCGGGGCCGCGGTCGCCGTGCCGCCCGTGAGGGCGGGCGCCGCCCAGGCCGCCGCCGTCAGTCCCGTCGCCGCCGTCAGCAGTGTGCGCCTGTCCATGGTGCGTTCGCCCCCGTTGTTCCCGTGTGCCCTGATCCCCGTTCCGACGTAAGGAACAGATGATCAGGGCGGGGGAACGGTTCCAGGGCAGGGGCGAGGGGTCAGTGACCGGTCTGTGCCAGATGCCCGTCTGCGTCGGTGCGGGCCTGGGAACGGGCCCGGCGGGCCGGGCCGAGCCAGCCGCAGGTGCAGCGGGCCGAGCAGAAGGCGCCGCGTTCGCTGGTGCTGACGTGGTGTTCGGCGGTGGGGGCCGGGGGCTGCGCGGAGTGCCGCGCCGGGTGCGTCTCGGACACACCACCAAGCTACCGGCCGGACCGGCCCCCGTCCGCCGCCTTCCGCGACCGTGACGGCGGCCCGGACGCGGTCGTTGGAAGAGAACAGGTTCCACCAGCGCACGGCAGGGAGCTGACGGTCATGGCGGTGCAGGGGCACGGACGCAGGGCCGCGGTGGCCACGGCGGTGGCGGGCGGCCTCGCCCTCGGTCTGCTGGTGACCGGCTGCGCCGAACCGGAACCGGGCGGGGAGGCGCGGGAGGCCCTCGGCGGCGGGCACGGCGGGGTGCTGCGGGCGGTGCGGACGGCCGACGAGGCCCGGCCGGGGCGGGCCGCCGAGGCGCTGCGCGGGGTGCGGGAGGCCCTGGCCGCGGCGGGCGGCGCCCGCGTCCGTACGGTCATGGAGACGGAGAGCGGCGGGACGCGGCTGACGATCCGGGGTGCCGGGGCCTACGACTTCGCGCGGCCGGCCGGGAGACTGACGGTGCTGGTGCCCGAGGACGCCCGGGGGGACGCCGAGCACCGGCCGATCACCGAGGTGTTCACGCCGGGCGCGCTGTACATGAAGAACCGGGGCGCGGGCGTCCCCGCGGACAAGTGGGTCCGCCTCGAAACGGGCACCCTCGCCGACGGCGACCTCCTCACCAGCGGCGCGACGGACCCGCTCGCGGCGGCCGAACTGCTCGGGGGCGCGCGGGAGGTGACCTGGACGCGCGACGAGGGCGTGGACGGCGTCCCCGTACGGCATTACCGGGGGAAGGTCGACCTGGCGGAGGCGGCGCGCCGGGCCCCGGCCCGTGACCGGGCGGCGCTGGCCGCGGCGGCGAAAGGGTTCTCCTCGGGGACCGTCGACTTCGACGCCTTCCTCGACGACGCGGGCCGGGCGCGGATGCTGCGCTACCGGTTCAGCGTCCGGGAGGACGCGGAACGGGGGAAAGCGGAGCGGGGGAAAGGGGCGGAGGGCGGTGCTTCTCCGGGCCGTACGGCCGCCCCCGCCGCCGGTGCGCCGATGACCGTGGTCTCCACGGTCGAACTCACCTCGTTCGGATTCGCGCCCGACATCCGCCTCCCGGCTCCCGCCGATATTTATGCGGGGACGGTCGCCTCACCCCGCAAATAGCGGAGCCGGGCCTGGTTGGCCATGGAAATGGTCCTTCTGTGCCATGCGCGGCGTGTGTACCGATCACTAATCTGGAAACCGGACCCTCGTAAGACGCCCGGCCGGTCCGCCCGGCCGGAGGCCAGTGAGTGAGTGCTCCAGAGTGCTCCCGTACCAGACACGCAAGGCCCGAGGAGGTGAATCACGTGGTTTCGCGGCGCGGTTCGGCACCCGGTCCGGACCCCGTGGCCCTCATCGAGATCGACCTCTACGGCGAGTTGATGATCGCCGCCACGGGTGCGGCCGAGGACCGGCTGAGTCCGGACCGGATCGACGAGGTGCTCAGGGTCGTACGGCCCCGGTCCCGGCGGCCGGCTCCGCCGGGTGAGGTGGACGGCTGAGGGCGATCGAACACCGGGTGACGGCTCGTACGCCCTGGCCGCACGCCCTCTGGTCGTACTCCCCCGCCCCGCGTCGGCTCAGGAGCGCAGCAGCCGTGCGATGGCCGCCGTCGCCTCGGCGACCTTGGCGTCGATCTCGTCGCCGCCCTTGACCGCCGCGTCGGCGACGCAGTGCCGCAGGTGCTCCTGGAGGAGCTGGAGGGCGAAGGACTGCAGCGCCTTGGTGCCCGCGGAGACCTGGGTGAGTATGTCGATGCAGTAGACGTCCTCCTCGACCATGCGCTGGAGGCCCCGGATCTGGCCCTCGATCCTGCGCAGTCGCTTGAGGTGCTGGTCCTTCTGGTGGCTGTAGCCGTGGGGGCCGTGGTGCGCCCCGCCGCTGTGAGCGCTCTGGGGGCTGTGAGCATTGTCGCTTCCGGTGGCTCCGGCGGCTTCCGCGGTGGGCGCGGGGCCGCCGTGGCAGGACGCCGCGGCCGGTTCGCCGGTGCCGGCCGCTGTGGTACCCGTGGTGGTCATGGCGTCCTCCGTTGTTCCGCGCGTTCCGCGCCGTCGGACGGCGCGTCGCCGTCCGTTCGGGGGCGGGGCCGCGGCGCGTCCCGTGTGGCTGTCCGGCTTATACCCCATGTGCATACCCCTACCGGGTATATGTTACCGAAATCCCCGGCGTACGGCCGTGGAGAGAGTGGTACCGGCTTGGTGTGCACTCTGCCCGATGGGCGACACTGAGGGAATGCCAGTTAGCTGTGGCCGGATGATGCGCCTAGCATCAACGAGACCGAATCCGCTGCACCCCGAGGATCCCACGTGCGCTTTCGTCTGACCCCCAGGGAGACGAGCTTCTACGACATGTTCGCCGCGTCCGCGGACAACATCGTCACGGGCTCCAAGCTCCTGATGGAACTGCTCGGTGCGGAGCCGTCCGCCCGGGCCGAGATCGCCGAGCGGATGCGGGCAGCGGAGCACGCCGGGGACGACGCGACCCACGCGATCTTCCACCAGCTGAACTCCTCGTTCATCACGCCGTTCGACCGCGAGGACATCTACGCCCTCGCGTCCTCGCTCGACGACATCATGGACTTCATGGAAGAGGCGGTCGACCTGGTCGTCCTCTACCAGATCGAGGACCTGCCGAAGGGCGTCGAGCAGCAGATCGAGGTCCTCGCACGAGCCGCCGAGCTCACCGCCGAGGCCATGCCGAACCTGCGCACGATGACCAACCTCACCGAGTACTGGATCGAGGTCAACCGCCTGGAGAACCAGGCCGACCAGATCCACCGCAAGCTGCTCGCCCACCTCTTCAACGGCAAGTACGACGCCATCGAGGTGCTCAAGCTGAAGCAGATCGTGGACGTGCTGGAAGAGGCGGCGGACGCGTTCGAGCACGTCGCGAACACGGTCGAGACCATCGCGGTCAAGGAGTCCTGACCTCCGGTGGATACGTTCGCACTTGTCGTGACCATCGCGGTCGCGCTCGGATTCACCTATACCAACGGCTTTCACGACTCCGCGAACGCCATCGCCACCTCGGTCTCCACGCGGGCGCTGACCCCGCGCGCGGCCCTGGCGATGGCGGCGGTCATGAACCTCGCCGGTGCCTTCCTGGGCAGCGGCGTCGCCAAGACCGTCAGCAAGGGCCTGATCGAGACGCCGGTCGGCGACAAGGGGATGGGCATCCTCTTCGCCGCGCTGGTCGGAGCGGTCGTCTGGAACCTGGTGACCTGGTACTTCGGTCTGCCGTCGTCGTCCAGCCACGCGCTGTTCGGCGGCATGGTGGGCGCGGCGCTCGCGGGCGGGACGACCGTCATCTGGTCGGGCGTCGTCGAGAAGGTCGTCGTCCCGATGTTCCTCTCGCCGTTCGTCGGCCTGATCATCGGCTATCTGGTGATGGTCGTGATCATGTGGATGTTCCGGAAGTCCAACCCGCACAAGGCGAAGCGGGGCTTCCGGATCGCTCAGACCGTCTCCGCGGCGGGCATGGCGCTGGGGCACGGTCTGCAGGACGCGCAGAAGACCATGGGCATCGTGGTCATGGCCCTGGTCATCGGGGACGTCCAGGACAAGGACGCCGCGATTCCGCTCTGGGTCAAGCTGGTCTGCGCGATCACGCTGTCGCTGGGGACGTACGCGGGCGGCTGGCGCATCATGCGGACGCTCGGGCGGCGGATCATCGAGCTGGACCCGCCTCAGGGGTTCGCCGCCGAGACGACGGCCGCCTCCGTGATGTACACGGCCTCGTTCATGTTCCACGCGCCGATCTCGACGACGCATGTGATCACTTCCGCGATCATGGGCGTGGGGTCCACCAAGGGGTCGCGGGCCGTGCGGTGGGGTGTCGCCAAGAACATCGTCATGGGGTGGTTCATCACCATGCCGGCCGCGGCGATCGTGGCCGCGTTCAGCTATTGGATCGTGCAGCTCGCCTTCGGGTGACCTTGGCTGTCCGACGCTGTCTGACGGATCGGGCCCGCCCCCTGCCACCCAGGGGGCGGGCCCTTTTCGCTCCGCGGCGGCACCGCCATGCAGCGCCGCGGGGCGAGTCGGTGGGGGTGCCCCGGTCCCACCCCTTCGCCGCTTCCCGGGGGCAAGCCCCCGGACCCCCGGGACCGCGCTCCGCGCGGTTGTCCTCAATCGCCGGACGGGCTGGAAGCTGTCCCTACCCGAAGCGCCCCGAGATGTAGTCCTCCGTCGCCTGCACCGACGGGTTGGAGAAGATCCGCTCCGTGTCGTCGATCTCGACGAGCTTGCCGGGCTGCCCCACCCCCGCCAGGTTGAAGAAGGCCGTGCGGTCGGAGACGCGCGCCGCCTGCTGCATGTTGTGGGTGACGATGACGATCGTGAACCGTTCCTTCAGCTCGCCGATGAGGTCCTCGATGGCGAGGGTGGAGATCGGGTCGAGGGCCGAGCAGGGCTCGTCCATCAGCAGGACCTGGGGTTCGACGGCGATGGCGCGGGCGATGCAGAGGCGCTGCTGCTGGCCGCCGGAGAGGCCGGCGCCGGGCTTGTTGAGGCGGTCCTTGACCTCTTTCCAGAGGTTGGCGCCCTGGAGGGACTTCTCGACGACCCCGTCCAGCTCGGACTTGCGGATCCGGCCGCCGTTGAGGCGGATGCCCGCGGCGACGTTCTCGTAGATGGACATGGTCGGGAAGGGGTTGGGGCGCTGGAAGACCATGCCGACCGTGCGGCGGACGGAGACGGGGTCGACGCCGGAGCCGTAGAGGTTCTCGTCGTCGAGCATCACCTTGCCTTCGACGCGTCCGCCCGGGGTGACCTCGTGCATCCGGTTGAGGGTGCGCAGGAAGGTGGACTTGCCGCAGCCGGAGGGGCCGATGAAGGCGGTCACGGAGCGGGGTTCGACGGTCATCGAGATGTCGTCGATGGCCTTGTGGGCGCCGTAGTAGGCGGAGAGGCCGCTGACGTCGATGCGCTTGGCCATGATGATCACTTCTGCTTTCTTACGCGGGGCGGGTCAGCGACCGGCCTTGGGGGCCTTCCAGCGGGCGATGCCGCGGGCCACCAGGTTGAGGACCATGACGAAGGCGATCAGCACCAGGGCCGCGCCCCAGGCGCGGTCGTAGCTGGCGTCGTTTCCGGCCGCCCACTGCTCGTAGATGTAGTACGGCAGCGAGGACTGCGCCCCGTCGAACGGGTTGTTGTTGATCACCTGGGAGCCGAAGACCAGCAGCACGATGGGCGCGGACTCGCCGGCGACGCGGGCGACGGCGAGCATGACGCCGGTGGCGATGCCGCCGATGGCCGTCGGGAGGACGACCTTGAGGATCGTCCGCCACTTGGGCACGCCCAGAGCGAGGGAGGCTTCACGGAGCTCGTTGGGGACGAGCTTGAGCATCTCCTCGGTGGAGCGGACCACCACGGGCATCATCAGGATCGCCAGGGCCATCGAGCCGGCGAAGCCGGAGTAGCCGAAGTCGAGCATGATGATCCAGAAGCTGAGGATGAACAGGCCGGCGACGATCGACGGGACGCCGGTCATCACGTCCACGAAGAACGTCACGGCCCGCGCGAGCCGGCCGCGGCCGTACTCCACCAGGTAGATGGCGGTCAGCAGGCCCACCGGCGCGGCGATGGCGGTGGCGATGCCGACCTGCTCCAGGGTGCCGATGACGGCGTGGTAGACGCCGCCGCCGGGCTGGATGGTGAGCACGCCGGCCATGGAGTGCGACAGGAAGCCGCCGTCGAGGACCTTGGAGCCGCGGGCGATCGTCTCCCAGATCAGCGAGACCAGCGGGACGACGGCGATCAGGAAGCACATCCAGACCAGGCTGGTGGCGAGCCGGTCCTTGGCCTGCCGGCGGCCCTCGACGCGGGCCGTGAAGCCGTAGGTCAGGGCGACGTAGAGCACGGCGGCGATCAGGCCCCACTGCACCTTGCTGTCCATCCCGGCGCCGAGGCCGATGCCGCAGCCGATGGCGAGGGCGAGGGCGGCCAGGGCGGCGGGGGCCCAGCGCGGCAGCCTGGGCCGGTGCAGGCCGGGGGCCGGCCGGGACGCGTCGTCGGCGGTCGCGGGACGGTTCATGGTCACGTCGCTCACGAGAACTCCTTGCGGCGGGCGATGATCATCCGGGCCGCGCCGTTGACCAGCAGGGTCAGGAGGAACAGGACGAGGCCGGAGGCGATGAGCGCGTCCTTGCCGGTCTCGCCGGACTCCTTGAAGCTGCTCGCGATGTTCTGGGCGAAGGTGCCGCCGCCCGGGTCGAGGAGGCTGGTGGAGATCAGGAAGCTGGGGGAGAGGACGGTCGCGACGGCCATCGTCTCGCCGAGGGCGCGGCCGAGGCCGAGCATCGAGGCGCTGATGACGCCGGAGCGGCCGAAGGGCAGGACGGCGGTCCTGATGACCTCCCAGCGGGTGGCGCCGAGGGCCAGCGCGGCCTCCTCGTGCATCTTCGGCGCCTGGAGGAAGACCTCGCGGCTGACGCTGGTGACGATCGGCAGGATCATGATCGCCAGCAGGATGCCGATGGTGAACAGCGAGCGCGCGGCGCCGTCGTGGTAGGCGAGGACGCCGGTCCAGCCGAAGTACTCGTCCAGCCAGCCGTAGAGTCCGCCGAGGTGCGGCACGAGGAACAGGGCGCCCCACAGGCCGTACACGATCGACGGCACGGCGGCCAGCAGGTCGATGACGTACGACAGCGGCGCGGCCAGCTTGCGCGGCGCGTAGTGCGAGATGAACAGCGCGATGCCGACGGCCACGGGGACGGCGAGGACCATCGCGATCAGCGAGCTGACCACGGTGCCGAAGGCGAGGACCGCGATGCCGAAGACCGGCGGGTCGGCGTTGGCCTTCCAGTCGAACGTGGTGAGGAAGTTGCCCTCGTCGACGGAGAGCGCGTGGGCGGCGCGGACGGTGAGGAAGACCGCGATGGCGGCCATGATCACCAGGAGGAGGACGCCGGAGCCCCGGGAGAGCCCGAGGAAGATCCGGTCGCCGGGGCGGACGGTGGCCTTGGTCGCCTTTGTCGTCCCGGTCCCTAGGGCGGGGGCGGGCTGGGCCGCCACCAGGTCGGGGGTGGCCTGGCCGGGTGGCCGGTCGGCCGGTGCCGAGTTGGCTATGTCCTTGTCATTCACGGAATTCTCCGGTCTGCGGGGCCGGACGCGCTGTGCGTCCGGCCCGTGGCGCGGCGGTGCACCGGATCGTGCGAACGCCTGCGGGGGCGGTCGCACGGGGGTTCAGGAGAGGCTCGCGACGTTCTCGCGGACCTTCTTGGCGATCTCGGCGGGCAGCGGCGCGTAGCCGAGCTGCTTGAGCACGGACTGGCCGTCCTCACTGGCGATGTAGGTCAGGAAGGACTTGGCGGCCGGCAGCGTCTCGGCCTTGTTGCCCTTGTCGCCGACGATCTCGTAGGTCACCAGGGTGAGCGGGTAGGCGCCCTCGGCCTTGGTGGTGTAGTTGAGCTTGAGCGCCAGGTCCTTGCCGGTGCCGGTGATCTTGGCCTCGGCGATGGCCTTGGACGCGTTGTCGGGGCTGGCCTCGACCGGGGCCGAGGCGCCGGTGTTGAGCTTCACCGTCTTGATGCTGCTGGCGGTGGCGTAGGACAGCTCGAAGTACGAGATGGCGCCCTGGACCTGCTTGACCTGCGAGGAGACACCGGCCGAACCGTCCGCCGCCTGGCCGCCCTTGGGGGCCCACGCCTTGGCGGGCGCGTACGGCCAGGAGTTGCCGGCGGCGGCCTTGAGGTACTTGGTGAAGTTGTCGGTGGTGCCCGACTCGTCCGAGCGGTGGAACGCCTGGATCTTGGTGTCCGGGAGCTTGGCGTCCTTGTTGAGCTTGGCGATCGCCTCGTCGTTCCACTTCTCGATCTTGCCGTCGAAGATCTTGGCGAGGGTGTCGGCGTCGAGGACCAGGTTGTCCACGCCCGGCAGGTTGTAGCCGATGGCGATGGGGCCGCCCACCATGGGCAGGTTGATGCCCTGGCCGCCCTTGACGACGTCCTTGGACTTGGCGACCTCCTCCGGCTTCAGCGGCGAGTCGGAGCCCGCGAAGGCGGTCTTGCCCTGCAGGAACTCCTGGATGCCGGCGCCGGATCCGGTGGCCTTGTAGTTGATCTGGATGTCCTTGCAGGCGGACATGAAGTTCTTGACCCACAGGTCCATCGCGTTCTTCTGCGCGGACGAGCCGGAGGCCAGGAGCTGGCCCTTGCCCTCGCACTTGACGTTCGACGCGGTCTTGGCGGTGCCGTTGCCCCCCTGGCCGCTGTCGCTGTTGTCGTCCGAGCCGCACGCCGTGAGGACCAGGGCGCCGGAGACGGCGATGGCGCCGAAGGCGACGGCCCGGAGCCGGTTCTTGCGCTGAAGCTTCACTTTCGGGTGTTCCTTCCGGGAGCCGCCGCTGGGGCGGCGTGCGAGAGGTAGGTGGTGCGGTGTCGGGATTCTGCGGTGTCCGGTCCTGCGCGCGGAGCGGCCACACACGGGTGGTGACCGCCCAGCCCCTGTTCTACGGCCGAAATTAAGCAGATCAGGTGAAGCCGTCGAAGGAGTGAGGTGAACGAGGGGTGAACCTCGGCCGTCAGGGCGGTGGCAGGGGTCGGGGAGGGGGGACCGCGGGATTCGGGGAGGCGGGACCGAACGAATCGCGCCAGCGCGGGATTCCGGACAACTGTGACGCAGATCTCTGTCGGTTCGCCCGCCCCCATGACACGATCCGTTCCGCGCGTCGCGGCATGTGAGGACGTGGCGTTCGAGTCGCGGAGGTATCCGGTGGGGCGGAACGGCGGAGCCGTTGGTGGCGTGGACAGGGACGTCGCGGGGGACCCGTGGGCGAGCAGACCCGGGAACCGGATGCCGGGATTCCGCAGAGTGGTCGTCGCGACGGCCGTCGTCTGCGCCGCCGTGACCGCCGGGGCCGCGCTCCCGCAGGCCGCCTGGGCCGACCCGGCGCCGCCCGCGAAGAGCCTGGAAGACGTCCACCAGGAGGTGGAGGCCCTCTACCGCAAGGCCGAGTCGGCCACGGACGCCTACAACGCGGCGGACGAGCAGACCCGGCTCCAGGAGAAGAACGTCGGCGACCTCACCAAGCAGGTCGCCGCCGCCCAGGAGCGGGTGAAGGAGCTCAAGGACCGCGTCGGCGAGCTGGCCCGCACCCAGTACCGCACCGGCGGACTGGCGCCGTCCACGCAGCTGTTCATGGCCCGCTCGCCCGAGGAGTTCCTCGACGCGCTCGACACCACCCGCCGGGGGCAGGACGCCACCCGCCGGCTGCTGACCGAGACGGAATCGGCCAAGGGCGAGCTGGAGAAGTACGTCAAGGCCGCCGACGAGCGGTGGAAGCGGCTCAAGGACGAGCGGAAGAAGAAGGACGAGGCGAAGAAGGAGATCGAGGCCCGCCTCGACGCCGCGAAGAAGCTGGAATCGCGCCTGGAGGAGAAGGAGCGCGAGCGGCTGCGGCAGATCGAGGAGGAGAAGGCCCGCCAGGCGCAGCGGACGTGGCTCGCCTCCGACGCCCTCAAGGGCGTCTCCCTCAAGGACGCCGGGTCGGCCACCGAGATCGGCCGCCGCGCGGTCGCGTTCGCCACCGCGCAGATAGGCAAGGACTACGTCTGGGGCGCCGTGGGCCCGGACACCTACGACTGCTCCGGCCTCACCTCCCGCGCCTGGGCGACGGCCGGCCTCGGGATACCGCGCACCTCGCAGGAGCAGTGGCGGCAGCTGCCCAAGGTCGACGTCCGGGACATGCGCCCCGGCGACCTCATCATCTACTTCTCGGACGCCAGCCACGTCGCGATGTACGTCGGCGACGGGATGATGGTGCACGCGCCGCGGCCCGGCCGGCAGGTGACGATGGCGGGGGCGGGGTCCATGCCGATCCTCGGGGTGGTCAGGCCGGGGGCGTGAGGCCGCGCGGGGGGCGTGAGGGTTTGTAGGCGCGCTCCCGGGGGCGGCGTGGGGCTTGCGGCGCCTCCCGCTCGACGGCGGGTGCAGCTCGGGCCCGTCCTCGGTACCGCGGGGTGCTCCCTCTGCTGCCGCCGCCCGCTCGACGGCGGGTGGCGGGGCGTGACCGCCGTCTCGTAACGGGCGTCACTTCCACCGCGTGGGCTGTGCCGGTAACTCCGGTTGACCGCGGCCGCGCAACGGTGATCACGTAACCTCCGTCACGTAACTCCCGTCACAGGAACGGCAGCACGTGAGGCGGGCCACGTAACCCACGTCACGCGGCGGCCGGTTCGCGCTCCAGAGCGGGCGTCGTACGGGCTTCGGGGGAGCGCGCGGCCCGTTCTCGTACGCACGTGTGCGACGTGACGTTTCTCATGACGTTTTCCTCCCGGCCCGCCCCAAAAGCGGCGTTGGCGACGGCATATGACGGAGGCGGGTGGCTCCGTACCATTCCGTTCGCCCGCGGCCTGCCGCTACTGTCGCGTCGGGCGCCGCCGACCTGCGCGGCGTCGCCCTCGGGGGTGGGGCGCCTCCCGGCGATCGCCGGGGGAGGAAGGAAACCGACGTGATGCCCGTATCCGCACCCGGCCCGGTGGCGCCCGCCGCCGGACCGTCCGACGGCGGGCTGACCCTGCTCGTGATCGAGGACGACCCGGCGGGGTCGCTCTCCATGCCCGAGATGGCCGACATGACCGTGGTGGCCGGCAAGCCGGTCCGCATCCGCACCGCCCGCAACCTCACCGAGGCGGAGCGGCTGCTCACCCACGACGTCCAGTGCATCCTCCTCGACCTCGCCCTGCCCGCCGCCGGGGAGTCCGCTGGCGGCGGCCCCGACGCGCCCCGCGACGAGCTGGACACCCTGCGCCGGGTGCTGCGGCTCGCCCCACGGCACGCCGTCCTCGCGCTGACCTCGGAGAACGACGCCGAGCGGGCCGCCGAGGCGGTCCGCGTCGGCGCGCAGGACTACCTCTTCCGCGACGAACTGGACGGCCGGGTGCTCAGCCGCGCCATCCGCTACGCCGTCGAACGCAAACGTGCCGACCTGGCCCAGCACCAGCTCACCGAGTCCCGGCTGCGCGCCCAGGAGAACGCCCGGCTGGAGCGCGGCCTGCTGCCCCACCCGCTGCTGGCCGGATCCGACCTGCGGTTCGCCACCCGCTACCGGCCGGGCCGCAGCCGCGCCCTGCTCGGCGGCGACTTCTACGACACCGTCCGGACGCCCGACGGCACCGTCCACGCGATGATCGGCGACGTCTGCGGGCACGGCCCGGACGAGGCGGCGCTCGGCGCCGAACTCCGGATAGCCTGGCGGGCGTTGACCCTCGCCGGGCTCCACGGCGGCGAGCTGCTCGGCGTCCTTCAGGAGGTCCTGGAGCACGAACGCGCCGACGAGGAGATCTTCGCGACCCTCTGCACGCTGGACATCGCGCCCGACGGCCGCTCGGCCGCCCTCTTCCTGGCCGGCCACCCGGCCCCGCTGCTGGCCCGCCCCGGCGAGCCGCCGTGCCTGCTGCCGCAGGACGACGGCGGCCCGGCCCTCGGCCTGCTGCCGAAGGCCCGCTGGCCGCGGCTGGAGGTGGCGCTCGGCGACGCCTGGAGCCTGCTGATGTACACCGACGGCCTGATAGAGGGGCGGGTGGGTGGCCCGGAGGGCGGGGCCCGGCGGCTCGGGCAGGAGGGGATGATCGAGATGATCGCCCGGCAGATGAAGGAGGGGCTGTCGGGTGAGGAGCTGCTGGACGCCGCCGTCACCGAGGTGCGGGCCCTGAACGGCGAGGAACTGACGGACGATCTGGCCGTGCTGCTGCTGGACCGCCTCGATCGCCTCGATCGCTGAGGCGTTCCGGTACGGCTCAACGGCCGCCGTTGTACGGCCCGTACGGCCCGTCGGAGCTCGACCCCCGGCGGCGCGGGCCGCGGCCCGTGACCTGCTTCAGGGCCGGGCGGACGTCGACGAAGTAGACGATCGTGGCCACCAGGCCCAGGATCGGCAGGAAGCCCCACACGCCCAGGAACAGGTTCACGGCGACGGCGAGGCCGAGGATGATCAGCCAGAAGCCCTTGTTCTGCTTGTCGGCGGCCCGGTAGGCGTCCTCGCGGTGGACCGCCGCGTTCACGAAGGCGGCCATGGCGAAGACCAGCAGGCCCAGGGACACAAAGGCCCAGATCGTGTTGAAGCCCTGTACCAGCATGGCCGCCCACCTCTTGTCCGTCCGTGCGCCGGGTACCGTCCGCCCGTGCTGCCCACCGTACTCGGGGAACGGCCGGAAGGCGGGGGAGGTGCCCGGATCCCGCCCGCACCGGCGTACGGCCCGGCACGCACCGCTACGGCGCGTACCGGACCGTCGCGCGGCGGGAGCTCCCCGCCGCGCCCCCGTGCGCCCTTACGCGTCCGACTTGGCGCCGGTGTCGTCGGCCTTCTTGGCGGCGGTCCGCCGGGTGCCGCTCTTCCGGGCGGCGGGCTTGG
The DNA here is from genome assembly GCF_044333095.1 of Streptomyces sp. NPDC021100. NCBI lineage: Bacteria > Bacillati > Actinomycetota > Actinomycetes > Kitasatosporales > Streptomycetaceae > Streptomyces > Streptomyces sp. NPDC021100. The sequence continues at coordinate 118,978 of NZ_JBIRQH010000019.1, read as the reverse complement.
CGTCGTCCTTGGCGTCGCTCTGGTCGGCCTTCTCCGAGGCGGCGGCCTTGCCGGTCTCGTCCGAATCGCCGGCCGTGGCGGACTGGTCGGACGGCTCGGTGGCCACCGGGATCTCGGCGACGTCGGCGGGCTGCTCGCCGCGCCAGGCCCGTACGGCCTCCCGGCCGCGCTCGGCCAGCTTCTCGAAGGTCTCGCCGCCCCGGGCGGCCAGCCCGACGGCCTGCCCGACGCCCTGGAGCGCCAGGTCCTGCGCGGTCTGCCCGAGCTTCTTCAGATCGCCGTCGAGGGACCCGACGAGCCCGGTGACCTTGGCCGTGACCTGCGTCTGGGCCTCCTTGGCCTGCTTGCCGACCCGGCCGCCCAGCTCCTTCGGGTCGGTCTTCCGCAGCTGCTCCAGCCGCCCGGGCGCCTCGGCGACCACCTGTCCGAGCTTCTCGGCGGCGAGGTCCGCGGCACCGGCCGCCGCGTAGGCCGTGTCGGTGGCCGCCTTGCGGATGTCCTGGGTGGTGATGGCCATGCGATGGGTCTCCCGTCTCGCGTTTCGGCCGCCCCGGAAGGGGTCAGCCGGAGGGCTTGCCGTCGTCGTCTTCCTTCGGCCCGTTCTCCCTGCGGAACGAGTCGTAGATGTCCAGCAGCACCTGCTTCTGCCGCTCGGTGATCGAGGGGTCGGCGAGGATCGCACTGCGCACCTCCGCCTCCTCCCGGGCCCGCTCGTCGAGGATCCCGGCCTGCACGTACAGCGTCTCCGCCGAGATCCGCAGCGCCTTCGCGAGCTGCTGCAGGATCTCCGCGCTCGGCTTCCGCAGGCCGCGCTCGATCTGGCTGAGGTAGGGGTTGGACACCCCTGCCGCGTCGGCGAGCTGACGCAACGTCAGCTGCGCGCTGCGCCGCTGCTCGCGCAGGTACGCGCCGAGGTTGCCGACGTTGAGCGATGCCATGCGGTCGATGCTGCCGCATGGTGCTAACTTTTGCAAGCGACTGCTTGCAGGTGTTGCCGCGGGCGGGGTGACCGGGCGCGCTGGTCGGCCACTTTCCATGTGTGCCGGTTGGCCGACACGAGCGCTGAAGCTGACCAGGCTATTGAGCTGTGACAAGCTGGTTGGAACCCGGTCACGAGAGTGGGAACCGGTTCGACCGGTGCCGACTGGGCCCACCTCCGTGTCCGAGCGGGCCCCTGACCCCCGCGTGCAGTCCGTGATCAACCACCTCCGGTCGGGGGCGTGAGAACGGTGAAGGCCGCCGGGTTCCGCGGAGCCCGACGGAGGAAGCGATCCGGACGTGGCTCGCCCGGACGGTGAACCGACCGGGGCCCCATGCCCCGGCTCCCGCCGCCGGCGGCCGAGTCAGCGGCGGGTCTCGATCCGCAGGTCACCGGTGGTCACCCGGCGGATGGGCTCGCTCGTCAGCAGCTCATGCGGCTGGCCGAGGGCGATCGCGCCCGCCGCGTCGAGCCGGGCCAGTTGGGTGTCCGTCAGCTCGACCGCCAGGGCGCCCAGGTTGTTCTCCAACTGAGCGGGGGTGCGGGCGCCGAGCAGCGTGCTCGTCACGCCCGGCTTCCGCAGCGTCCAGGCCAGCGCCACCTGGGCTGGGGTGTGCCCCAGCTCGCCGGCCACCTCCCGGACCACCCCGGCCACGCCGAGGCTGCGTTCGGTGAGGGTGCCCAGGGCGAGGTTGTGGCTCCGGCGGGTGCTCCCGTCGGGGCCGGGGCCCGTCGCGCCCACGTCCTCCCGGCCGTACTTGCCGCTGAGCACCCCGCCGCCCAGCGGCGAGTACGGGACCACGCCCAGGCCCAGCTCCCGGGCCATGGGGATCAGGTCGCGCTCCGCGGTGCGTTCGATCAGGCTGTACTCGACCTGCAGCGCGACCAGCGGCGACCAGCCGCGCAGGTCGGCGATCGCCTGCATCCGGGACACCTGCCAGGCCGGGGTGTTGGAGATCGCCACGTACAGCACCTTGCCCTGCCGGACCAGGTCGTCCAGGCCGCGCAGCACCTCCTCCGCCGAGGTCCGGAAGTCCCAGACGTGCAGGTACAGCAGGTCGAGGTAGTCGGTGCCGAGCCGCCGCAGGCTGCCCTCCACCGAGCCGAACAGCGCCTTGCGGTGGCCGCCCCCGGAGTTCGGGTCGCCGGGGCGGCGCAGGGTCGAGTACTTGGTCGCCAGCACCAGGCGTTCGCGCTCCTCGCGGGCGAGCTCGCCCAGCAGGCGCTCGGAGCTGCCGTCGGTGTAGGTGTCGGCGGTGTCGAGGAGGTTGCCGCCGAGCCCGACGTAGCGGTCGAACAGCTTGCGGGCCTCGGCCCGTTCGGCGCCCCACCCCCATTCGGTGCCGAAGGTCGCGGTGCCCAGGGCCAGCGGTGAGACCCGCAGTCCCGAGCGGCCCAGCAGCCGGTAGGTGTCGAGGGTCAGTGCCATCAGGTCCTCCTGTGCTCGTGGTCCGTTGCCGGGGCCGAGTCTGTGGCGGCGGCCCGGGGGTAAGGGACGGCGCTTCCTGGGAAGACCGGTCCCACCCTGGCGGTTGGACCGGTCATGACGACCGGAACCATGGACACCGCCCAGGAGTTGGCCGCCTTCCTGCGGGGCAGGCGCGAAGGCCTTGACCCCGACCGGCTGGGCCTGCCGCCGCACCGGCGGCCCCGGCGGACGCCCGGGCTGCGCCGAGAAGAGGTCGCCGAACTGGCCGGGGTCAGCACCGACTACGTGGTCCGGCTGGAACAGGGCCGCGGGCTGCGGCCCTCGGCAGAGGTGCTGGCGGCGCTGGCCCGTGCCCTGTGCCTGGATCCGGGCGAACGCGACTACCTGTTCGATCTGGCCGGACGCCGCCGCCCCGGCCCCACCGGTGGGCCGGCCGCCGGTGCGGCGCCGTCGCTGGCCCGGCTGGTCCGTGACCTGTCGCCGCTGCCGGCCATGCTGCTGGACCACCGCTACGACATCCTCGCCTGGAACCCCGAAATAGCCCGGCTGCTACCGGGTTTCGAGGCCGTTCCGCCGTCACGGCGCAACGCGATGCGGCTGTGTCTGCTGAACCCGGCGATGCGCGGCTTCTACGCCGACCGGGATCAGGTGCTGCGGGACGGGATCGCCCACCTGCGCGCGGCATGGGCCGCGTACCCGGAGGACCGGAAACTGTCCGGGCTCATCGCCGAATTCGCCACGCAGGACGAGGACTTCGCCCGCTTGTGGTCGAAGCGGGAGGTCAGCGTCAACGGACGCGGCCGGAAGTCGCTGCGGCATCCGGTCGCCGGTGCGATCACCGTCGACTTCGAAGTCCTGCTGCCGCTCCAGGATCCGGAACTGCGCCTGCTGGTCTACCGCGCCGCGGACGAGGAGAGCCGCGCGTCCCTGGACCGGCTGTACGCGCGGTGACTGGGCACTGGGCCGGAAAGACGGGCAGGCTGACGACTCACCTTGGGTCGCAAGAAGCGTGACATCGGTGCCGACAAGCGTGCCCAACGAGCCAGAAACCACAGCTCACCGACCCTCACCGGGTCCAACCGCCGTGTCCAGGCTCACTGGCTGATTCGCCGTGCGGCTCAGGCGACCGGCGGACCCCCGTAGCCGGTGACGCTCCTTGTGCTGCGCGCGCCGCTGGTGACACGTAGCGCGCCGAACCGGTGACGACCACCGTGTCTCACCCACACCGAAGTCGCAGGTCGGCAGGTGCCCTCAGCGACAGCCATCGCGCTCCGGCTCAGCGTGGCGCCGGCGGTGAATCCGGATGACGATCAAGGCGGGCCGACCTAGCGTTCGGTGCATGACATCCCCGGACGGCGATTTCGACGACAAGCCCGGCGTGACCATCCGCTGCCGGGACAACCCCTCCGTGGGCGTGACGTTCCGCGACCGGTTCAGCTTCGATGCCGACTCCGTGCACTACGCCGTCGAGCTGCGGGCCCCGGGTCTGACCGCTCGTGTCGCCGAGGTCGTCGCCTGGATCTGGGACAGCGATCTCACCACGTTCCTGGAAGGGCTCGTCGCCGACTACCGGGGGTGGGACGGCGAGCGGAGTTGGCAGACGGACGACCGGGACCTGAGGGTGTCGGCCGTCTTCCGGTCCGGCGGCCACGTCGGGCTGACCTGGGCCGTGCGACCGTGGCCCCAGGCCGCCGGGGGCTGGAGCGCCTCGGTGACCACCTGGCTGGAGGCCGGCGAGCAGATGGCTTCCCTGACGGCGGACGTCCGGAGCTTCCTCACCGAGGAGCGGCCGTGACGTCCGGCATCCGTGTCACCCCGGCCTCGGCGGAATCCGGGTAGGCCCGACCGCACCCTTCGGGTCAGCGCACCGGGGCAGCGCACTTCCGGAGGGACGAGGCATGGGTGGCCGGTGAGGTCCACGAGGCCGGTGGCTCCGTCCTCGCCCTTGTCTGCGGGCACGGTCCGCTGAAGCCGCGGGCTCAGCGCTTGGGCCAGTGCCACGCCGGCTCGTCCAGCAGGCCCTGCCCGCGGACGGCGGTCCGGCCGGACTCCTTCACCAGTTCGACGATGTGGGCCGCGGGGGCGAGGGCGGTCGTGAGGGGGTGGGCGTGGGTGACGACCATGACTTGGGAGCGGCGGGCCGCGTTACGGATCAGGTTGGCCAGGGGCGGCAGCAGGTCCGGGTGGAGGCTGGTCTCGGGCTCGTTGAGGACGAGGAGTTCCGGCGGGCGCGGGGTGAGCAGGGCCGCGGTCCAGATCAGGTAGCGCAGGGTGCCGTCGGACAGTTCGGCGGCGGTCAGCGGGCGGAGCAGGCCGTGCTGGCGCAGCCGCAGGTCCAGCCGGTCGCCGAGCGAATCGATCTCCACCCGGCTGCCGGGGAAGGCGGCGTCGACCGCCGCGTCGAGCGCCGCGGCGTCGCCGGTCTCGCGGATCGTCTGGAGGGCGGCGGCCAGGTCCGCGCCGTCGCCGGCGAGCACCGGGGTGCGGGTGCCGATGCGGGCCTCGCGGGCGGGGGCGTGGGCGTCGGTGCGGACGTGGTCGTAGAACCGCCAGGCGCGGATCCGCTCGCGGACCGCGAGGACGTCGGGGGCGTGCCGCGGGTCCGCGACCTCGCTCAGCATCGAGTCGTACGCGCGGAGGGCGCCGGTCCGGCGGTGCCAGCCGCCGTCCGCCGAGCGCACCCTGACGTACGGGCCCTTGCGCTCGGACAGCAGGGCGGCGGGGCGCAGCACCGGGCCGCTCCAGACGGCCTCGGACTTGAACTCGGGGTCGAGGGCGAAGAACGACTCGGGGTGGCCGGCCGCGCCGCCCGGGTAGCCGAAGTCGACGGCGTACCCGAAGTCGTCGCCCGCGAAGCCGAGGCGCAGGGCGGCGGCGTCGCGGCCCGCCGCCTTCCCGGGGCCCGCCCACAGGGTGGAGGGCAGCCCGCCCTCCCGGGCGAGCGCCGCGACCGCGCCGCCGCGCGCCGCGTCGGCGAGCAGCCGCAGCGAGCGGTACAGCGACGACTTGCCGGTGCCGTTGGCTCCGGTGATCACGGTGAGCGGGCCCAAGGGCAGGACGAGGCGGTTCAGTGAGCGGTAGTTCTCGACGGCGAGGGTGGTGAGCACGGTTCCGAGCGTACGGAGGGGTCTGACAACCGCCCGTCCGCCGCCGTCCCTCATCCGTCACCGTCCCCCGTCCGTCACCGTCCCTCGCCCGTCGCGCGAGGACGCGGCGTTCAGGCCGCCGGGGTCTCGGGGGCGGGGACCAGGCGGTGGATGGCCAGCGGCTCGGCCAGGATCTGGTCCAGGACCTCCGCCACGTGCCGGAAGTGCGGGGTGGTGAAGTGCTCGGCGAGCGCCTCTTCGCTCGTCCACTGTTCGACGATCACCATGCGGGCGGGCTCGTTGGGGTCGGTGTAGGGACGGTAGGCGAGGCAGCCGGGCTCCTCCAGGGACGGCTCGATCATCGCTTCCAGGGCGGTGCGGAGCCGGTCCTCCTTCCCGGGGGCGGCGAGGCATTCGGCGACGACGAAGAGGGACATGACAGGTCTCCTGACGGTTGAAGGGGTTACGGGCGCGCGGGGCCGGTGCCCGCGCCGGTCGTCGTGATGGCGGTGGCGATCTCCTCCAGATCGGCTGCCGACAGGTCCACCGACGCACCGCCGATCCAGCCGTCGTCCGGGCGGGCGTGCGGGCGCCGACGATGGCGCCGGTGATGCCGGGCCAGGCCAGCACCCAGGCGAGGGCGGTCTCGGCGACCGTGGCACCGTACCGCTCGGCCACCGGCCGCCGCGCGTCGGCCAGTCGGAGGTCGGCGGCGAGGCCGGTGGTGAAGCCGTGGTGGTCGGTTCGCCAGTCGTCCGCGGGGAGGTTCGCGCCGCGTTCGGCCGAGAAGGTGCCGGTGAGCAGGCCCGACACCGACCGGCCGGACGGGGCCGCGCCCGCCCAGCGGGTACGGCCGGGGCTGCGCCGGCTGCTGGACTCGGCGGCGGACGTGCCGGCGTACGTCGTCGGGCGGAACACCGACGTCCTGGCGTGGAACCGGCTCGGGGCGGCCCTCATCACGGACTTCGGCGCACTGCCGCCCCGGCAGCGGAGCCTGGCCCGGCTGGTCTTCCTGGACGAGGGCGTACGCGGCCTGTACGCCGACTGGCGCGGCAAGGCGAGCGACGTCGCCGCCTACCTCCGGCTCGACGCGGGGCGGCACCCGGACGACCCGGAGACGGCGGCACTGATCGCGGAACTCTCGTCCGCGAGCCCGGAGTTCAGGGAGGCGTGGGCCGAGCACCGGCTCAAGGGCAAGACGCACGGCCGGTATCTCTACCGGCACCCGGCGGTCGGTGAACTCGACCTGGGCTTCTAGGCGTTCCGGCTGCCCGACGACCCGGACCAGGCGCTGGTCCCGCACACGGTGGACGAGGGTTCGCCGTCCGACGCGGCGCTGCGGCTGCTGGCGGTGTGGGCCCGGGAGTGGCTGCCGTCGGGGCGGTGAGGTTCCGGGGCGCCGACATCCGCTCGTAGCGCGGGTCGGCACCCGCCACAGCGCGGGTCGCCCCCAGGCACGGCGCGGATCGGCACCCGCTCGTAGCGCGCGTCGGCACTTGCGGGCACTTGCCCACAGCACGCCGGACCGGTCCACAGCGCGCGCCGGACCGCCTCACAGCGCGCTCCGGCCTCCGGCACCCGCTCACGGCGCGCGCCGCCGCACGCCGCCGCACGCCGCCGCACGCTGCGGCGCGGTCGCTCAAGGCGTCGCCGGCGCCTCCTTCGGTGGTGCGACCGGCTGCGGAGCAGCCGTCGGCGGGAGCGCGCGCAGGGTGCGGATCGGGGAGCGGAGGACGGGGAGGAAGGCGGTCGCCAGGCAGGCCGCGCCCGTCCACACCGCCACGCGGACGCCTGCCAGTTCGCCGATGAGGCCCGCGAGCGCGGAGCCGACGGCGAGGGCGCCGGTCAGCAGGAAGCGGAAGGTGGCGTTCATGCGGCCGAGCAGGGCGTCGGGTGTCAGCCGCTGACGCAGGCTGACCCCGAGGACGTTGCTCACGCCGGTCTCCGTCATGCTCAGGAACCAGCCGGCGCCGGCGACCCAGAGCCACGGGCCGCGCCCGACCAGGGCCACGGCGACGGCGGCCGGGGCGCACCACAGCCAGGTCAGGGCCAGGGCGCGGCCGTGGCCCAGGCGGGCGGCGAGGCGGCGGGCGCAGCCGGCGCCGAGCAGCAGGCCCACGCCGCCGACCGCCCAGTACAGGCCGAGGGCCCCGGCCGACAGGCCGAGCCGGCGGGTGAACAGCACCGGCAGCATGGAGTTGATCATCTGCGCGCCGAGGTTGCCCAGGGCGCCCGAGAGGGCCAGCGCGCGCAGTTCGGGGCGGCGGAGGACGTGCCGCAGCCCTTCCGCCACCTCGGCCCGCAGCCGGCGGGGTGCGGTCTGGGCCGTGGCGGGAACGGGGGCGGGCCGCCGGCGGAGGCGGAGGAGGCCGAGGGCGGACGCGAGGTAGGCGACGGCGGCGCCCGCGAGCGCCACCGGGGCGGTGAGCAGCTGGACGGCGAGGCCGCCGGCGCCGCGGCCGGCGATGTTGGCGCCGGCCATCAGGCTCACGATCGCGCTGTTCGCCGGCACCAGCTGCTCCCGGCCGACGAGTTGGGGCAGCACGCTCTGCGAACCGACGTCGAAGAACACGGTGGCGCACCCGTTGAACAGCACCACCGCGTACAGCTGCGGCAGCGACAGCGCGTCCAGCCACCAGGCGACGGGGACCGAGGCGAGCAGCGCGGCGCGCGCCGCGTCGGCGGCCACCAGCAGCCGGCGCCCCGGCAGCCGGTCCACCCAGGCGCCCGCGGGCAGGCCGATGAGCAGAAACGCGGCCGTTGACAGCGCCGCCAGGGCACCCGCCTGGCCCGGACTCGCGTCCAGGGTGGTGGCGGCGATCAGCGGGACCGCCACATAACCGAGGTTGGTGCCGAGGTGGCTGAGGGCACTGGCGGTGAAGAGGGCACGGAAGTCATGGATGTGCCAGGTGGAGCGGGGAGTTCGGGTCATGTGCCGTACGGTGCTGCCCTGTCGCGGCCGCACCCATTGATTTACCCTCGGCTGAAATGATCGAGGTCGAGTTCGCGATGGAGGACGTCACCCGCATCCGCTTCGCGCTGTCCCCGCTGTGGGAGGTCATGGCGAGCGTGCGGGTGCTGAAAGGCGCGGACGGGCAGGGGCTGCACCGGGCCTGGACGGACGAAGTGGGACCCCGGCTGGCCGCGGCGGACGTCGACTTCACCCCGCTGTTCGACTTCGTTCCCCTGCCGACGCGGTCCCCCTGGTCGGGCTGCGTCCCCGGGTTCCTCTGTCCGCCGCCCACGACGCCCCTGCCCTCGCTCTCCGTGGAACTGGCGGCCGTACGGGCCATGCCGCCGGCGCTGCTCCGCACGACCGCGGAGGTGCCCCCGGCCCGGATGGCGGCGCTGCGCGCGGACCCCGAACGGTGGCTGGGGCAGTTGGCCGACCTGGTCGAGGCCTACTGGGAACTGGCCCTGGCCCCGTACTGGCCGCGCGTCCTCGCCCTGCTGGAGGACGACATCCGCTACCGCGCCGCGCGCCTGGTGGAGGGCGGTGCCCGGCACCTGTTCGCGGACCTCGATCCCCAGGTCGCCTGGGCGGCGGGCACCCTGCGCCTGGCCCACCGCACCGTCCGCCGGGCGCGCCGGCTGCACGGCGAGGGCTTGGTGCTGGTGCCCTCGGCCTTCACCTGGCCGCGCGTCTTCACGATGGTGAACGAGCCGTGGCAGGCGTCGCTGCACTACCCGCCGCGCGGCGTCGGCACGCTGTGGGAGACGCGCCCGAGGGAGGTCTCCGACGCCCTGGCGGGGGTGGTGGGCCGCTCGCGCGCGGCCCTGCTGGCCGAACTGGCCGCCCCCGTCTCCACCACCGGCCTCGCCCGCCGCACCGGCCTCACTCCCGGCGGCGCCTCGCAGCACCTGAAGGCCCTCCGCACGGCCGGCCTGGTCAGCTCGCACCGCGTGGGGCGGCAGGTGCTGTACGCGCGGACGCGGGCGGGGGAGGCGCTGGTGGCCGCGGCGGGGGCGTGAGGCCCGAGGGGCGCCCTCAGCAGGCCCGTTCGTACTCGACCTGGGCGATGGGGGTGCCGTCGCCGTAGTCGACGACGCGGGTCGCGCCGCTCTCCGTGAAGCCGCACTTGGCGTAGAAGCGCCGGGCGCGCGGGGTGTCGCGCACGGTCCACAGGTGGACGCGGGTGTGGCCGTCGGCCCGCAGGCGGTGCAGCGTCGCGGTCATCAGGGCGGCGGCGACGCCGGTGCCCCAGCCGTCGGGGTGCCCGTAGAAGCTGTGGAGCTCCGCGAGGCCCGGGCGGGTCGGGGAGGGGAGGGAGCGGGACAGGGCGGACGGGCGGTCGTCGAGCGTGGCGAGCAGCAGCGTTCCGGTCCCGTCCGCGATCCGCGCGTGCCACCGCGTGCGCCGGTCCCGTACGGCGCTCGCGACGAACTCCGGCGCGAAGAAGGGCCCGTACGCCGCTTCCCACGCCGCGGCGTGGATCTCGCCGAGGGCATCGCCGTCGGCCGGGCCGGCTTCACGAATCGCGATCACGCGGGCAGCGTACCGCGCCTGCGAGGGACGCGAGTTGAGCGAGCTGCGGCCGCTCACGCCGTCGCGAGCGTACCGACGGCGACCCGGCGGGCGGCCGAGCGGGCCGCCGCGTGCTGCGCGTCGGCTTCCTGGCCGGCGCCGCCACCGAGGCGACCCCGCGCATCGTCGCCGAGTTCGCCCGCCGGCGGCCGGGCCGGCGCGCCGACATGCGGCAGGCTGCCTGGTCGGACCCGCCCGCCGGGCTCCTCGACGGCGACGTCGACGTGGCTCTGCTGCGGCTTCCCTTCCCCGGGCAGGAGGCGTTGCGCGTCGAGGAGTTGTTCATCGAGCCGCGCTGCGTGGCCCTCGCCACCGGGCATCCGCCCGCCGCGCGGGAGCGGATCGCCTTCCACGAACCGTTCGTCGCCGCGCCGCCGGAGACCGGCCCTTGGCGGGACCACCGGCCGGCCGCCGACGAGCGGGAGGGACGGCCCGTTCGGGTCGGGACGGTCACCGACCAGCCGGACGAGTGGCTCAGCGCGATCGCCCATGGGCACGGCGTCGCGCTGGCGCCTGAGTCCGTTGCTCGGTTCCACGCGCGGCCCGGGGTGGTGTACCGGGCGGTGAGCGGGGTGAGTCCCAGTCGGGTGGGGGTGGCTTGGGGGTTCGGTGGTGGGGGAGTTCGTTCGGTGCCGCTTGGAGGTGGGTGGGTGAGGGCGCCCCAGACCCGCCCCTTCGCCGCTTCCTGGGGCTGCGCCCCAGACCCCCTGATCGCGGCTTCGCCGCTCGTCCTCAAGCGCCGGACGGGCTGATTGGTGCGCCCGGCCGTGACCACCAGCCTGTCCGGCGTTTGGGGACCTCGCGGCGAAGCCGCGATGCCGGGGTGCGGGCCCTCCCGCAGAAACGGTGAAAGGGCGGGGCCGGGGCACCCCCTCGTCAGAGGCGCTGCAACTCCGACTCCGCCTGCGACGGAGCATCCGCCTCCGGCGCGCGCCGGCTCCACGCACCCACCGCCACGACGAGGACCACCCCCGACAGCACGGCCGCGCCGACAAGCACCCCGTACAACCCCTCGGTCACCGCCTCCCCGACCGCCCTCCGCACGCTCGCGGGCAACTCCGCCAGGGATGCGGGCGAGAGCCCGCTCCCGCCGGTCAGCCGGCCGGCCGCCGGCCGGCCGAGGCGTGCGGCGAGTCCGTCGCCCATGCGGCTCGCGTAGACGGCGCCCAGGACGGACGCGCCGAGGGTGCCGCCGATGGTGCGCAGGAGCGTGACCGTTCCGGCGGCGGCGCCCATGTCGCGCGGGGGCGCGCCGCGCAGGGTGGCGAGGGTGGCGCTCTGCGTGACCGTGCCGAGGCCCAGCCCGAGGACGGCTGTCAGCGCCGAGGCGACGGGCTTCGGGGTGCCGGCGTCGAGGACGAACAGCAGCAGCGCTCCGGCGAGCATGAGGACGCCGCCCACGACCGGGACCGGGTGGTGGCGGCGGAGCCGCCCGTCGAGCCGGCCGACCGTGAGCTGCGCGGCGAGCATGCCCAGCATCAGGGGCAGCAGCAGCGTGCCGCCCGACGTCGACGAGGCGCCCAGCGCGAGCTGCAGGTACTGCGGGAGGCAGCTGATGACGGCGAGCATGGCGGCGCCGCTGAGGAAGCTCAGGATCTGCGCCGAGACGAAGGCCCGGCTGTGGAACAGCCGTGGCGGGATGACGGGTTCGGCCGCCCGCCGCTCCGCCCGCACGAACCCGGCGAGGGCCGCCGCGGCGACCGCGCCGAGGGCGGCGGTCTGCGGCGACAGCCAGGCGTATCGGGTGCCGCCCCAGCTGCCGAGCAGGGTGAGGGCGAGGATGGCGAGGGTCAGCAGCGCGATGCCGGCGACGTCGACGCGGGCCTTGATCCGCTCGGCGGGCAGCCGGACCCCGGCCACGGTCGCCACGAGCACCACCGCGCCCACGGGCAGGTTGACGTAGAAGGCCCAGCGCCAGCCGACGTGGTCGGTGAGGAACCCGCCGAGCAGCGGGCCGCCGACGAAGGCGACCGGCATCATCACGCCGATCATGGACTGCGAGCGGCCCCGGTCCTCCGGGGCGACCAGGACGCCGATGACGGACAGCGCTCCGACCATCAGGCCCCCGCCGCCCAGCCCCTGGACCGCGCGGAAGGCGATCAACTGCTCCATGTCGGAGGCCAGTCCGGACAGCGCGGAGCCGGCCAGGAAGAGGACCACGGAGGCCAGGAACGCGCCCTTCCGGCCGTAGAGGTCGCCGAGTTTGCCCCACAGCGGGGTGGTCACGGAGGCGGTGAGCAGGTAGGCGGTGACCAGCCAGGAGAGCTGGTCGACGCCGCCGAGGTCGCCGACGACCGTGGGGAGCGCGGCGCTGAGGATCTGGCCGTCGAGCGCCGACAGGAAGATGCCGAGCATCAGTCCGAAGACGCCGAGGCGGGGAAACGGCCGGGGCGCGGGCTCCGGTCCGTCCTGTGGGGTGGTGGTCATGAGGTCCCCCGGAAAGTCGATGACTGTGGTGGCTGTGGCTGTGAGCTGGGTGTGAGGGGGGCTCCGGCGTCCGCCGGCGGCCCGGGACGATGCGTGTGAGGTGCGCACGGGCCCGGTGGTGGCGGACCTCCGTGATGTGGGGACGGACCGCTGGGCCGGCGGCCGGCGAGGTGCGACCGCCGCCCCCGGGGCGTCGGCGGTCGCCTCCCCGTCGCCCCCGCCCCCGTACCCGCGCGCCCACAGAGCCGGCGACGTGCCGGTCGCGCGGAGCCGGTCCGGCCGGCCCGGTCCGCGCCTCAGGCGGCCGCCGCGGCGTAGGGCCCCGCCCGCCGCGCGTCGCGCAGCGCGCCCGCCCACCAGGCCAGTTGGTCGAGCTGGGACGTGGCCGCGGCCTCGGCGTGGCGGTCGGTCAGGCGGCCGTCGGCGTCGAAGGGGCCGTCGGAGAGCTGGAAGGAGACCGTGTCGCGCAGGGTCGCCGCGTCGAGCTCGGCCAGGACCAGCCGCAGTTGCTCGACGGCGCGCAGGCCGCCGGACCGGCCTCCGTAGGAGACGAAGGTGACCGGCTTGGCCTGCCATTCCCGGTGGTGCCAGTCGATGGCGTTCTTCAGCGAGGCCGGGAAGCTGCGGTTGTACTCCGGCGTGACGATGACGAAGCCGTCCGCCGCCGCGAGCCGGGGCGAGACGGCGGCGAGCAGTTCCGCGGTTCCCTCGGGGGCGGGGCCGCCGAACGCGGGGAAGACGGTGGGCAGCGGGGTCTCGACGAGGTCGACGAGATCGGCGTCCATGTCGTCCCGCTCGGCGAGGCGGCTCATCACCCAGCGGGCCACGACCGGGCCGAAGCGCCCTTCCCGGGTGCTGCCGTTGAGGACGGCGATGCGCAGAGGGTCGGCGGCGGTGCGGAATGTGTACGTCGTATCCATGAGCGTACAACGTACACACCGATGTGTACGGCGTCTACCACTGATACGCTGTACGCGGCATTCGACGGCGGGCCACGGCCGCCGGCAGGACGAAGGAGCGGTGCATGGCGGACGCGAACGGTGCCGGCGGCGCCCCCAGCCTGTGGGAACGGCTCGAACGGCCGGCCCCCGCGCCGCGTCCGGCCGCGCTCACCCCCCAGCGCATCGCCGCCGCCGCGATCGCCATCGCCGACGCGGAGGGCCTGGAGGCCGTCACCATGCGCCGGCTCGCCGCCGACCTCGGCGTGGCTCCCATGGCCGCGTACCGCTACGTGTCCGGCAAGGACGAACTCATCGCGCTGATGGTCGACTTCGTCCACGGCGAGATGGACCTGCCGGACGCCACCGACGACTGGCGGACGGTCATGCGCGCGGTCGCCGTGCGCACCCGGGCCCTGGCGCTGGAGCACCCGTGGATGGCGCGGGCCGACCATCTGTCGCTCACGCCGAACCAGTTCGCCGTCTCCGAGCGCGTTCTCGCCGCCCTGGGCGGCCTGGGCCTGGACGCCGACACGATGATGGCCGTCTTCCGCACGGTCTCCGCGTACGTGCGCGGTGCCGTCGACTCCGAGATCGGCCTGTCGCTGATGATGCGCAAGCGGGGCTGGAACACGGGCGACGAGACCCGGGAGGGTCTGGCCCCCGAGATGACCTGGCTCATGGGCACCGGGCGCTACCCCGCGACCCGCCGCTACCTGGCGGAGGCCCAGCGCAAGGACGACGCCGAGTGGCGGTTCGCACTGGGCCTGGACTGCGTGCTCGACGGCATCGCGGCCCGGCTGGGCATCTGAGGGCGGCGGGGGCTCGCGGCCGACCCGACAAGCTCTCCGGCGGCCGGCGGGCCGCCCGCCCCGCCCGTCGCCGGCATGCCGCCGCATGACCATGCGCAGACAGGGCGGGTACGAACTCTCGACCGATCTCGACCGCCTCGACGTCGGTCTTGTCCACTACTGGCTGTCCACCGACGCGTTCTGGGCGACCGGCCGCAGCCGGGAGACCGTCGAGAAGGCCGTCGCGGGCTCCCTCGACTTCGGGGTGTACGACCCCGAGGGCCGGCAGGCGGGTTACGCGCGGGTGGTCACCGACCTCGCGGCGTTCGGCCGGCTCTGCGACGTCTACGTCTCCCCGGACCACCGCGGCCGCGGCCTCGGGGCCTGGCTCGCGACGGCCGTCCGCGACCACCTCGCCCCGTACCGGCTGAAGCGCCTGCTGCTCAGCACCAAGGAAGCCCACGGGCTGTACGCCCAGGCGGGGTTCGTGCCCGCCCTCGACCCGGACCGGCTGATGATGACGAGCTTCGGGGACGACCCGCTCCCGGGCGCCGCCGCCGGCCGACGCCCGGCCGGGGTCAGGCCGCCGAGTCCGCCTGCGCGTCCCGGGGCAGCATGCGGCGGGCGCCCCAGGCGCCCAGCGGGGCGAGGGCGGCGTTCAGCCCGTGTCCGTCCTCGGTGAGCGAGTAGTCGACCTTGGGGGGCACGGCATCGTGCACCCGCCGGTGCACGATGCCGTCCGTCTCCAGCTCGCGGAGCTGCTGTGTGAGGACCTTCTCGCTCACGCCCGGCAGGGATCTGCGGAGGGCGCCGAACCGGCGCGGGCCGTCCCGGAGTTCCCAGAGGATCAGCACCTTCCACTTGCCTTCGATCACATGCATGGCGGCGTCGATCGGACAGTGGTACGGCATCAGCTTGGTCATGCCCCCATCGTGCCGCAACGCCCCGCCTCCCGCGCCGGCCGGCGGGTGCCGCGGACGCGGCTCAGACGGTGTACGGCCGGGCCTCCCGGGCCTCGCGGAGCGAGACGGCCCACCAGGTGAGCTGGTCGAGCAGCACCTTGGCCGCGCCGGCGGCCCGGTTCCCCGCCTCCTCGTCGAGGTGGCGGCCGGAGGCGTCGAAGGCGCCCCAGGGGCTGTGGAAGCTGACGGTCTCGCGGATGGTGACGGCGTGCAGCTCCGCCAGGACCGGCCGCAGGTGCTCGACCGCCCGCAGGCCGCCGGACAGCCCGCCGTAGGAGACGAACGCCACCGGCTTGGCCCGCCACGGGGTCGCGTGCCAGTCGATCAGGGCCTTCAGCGAGGCCGGGTAACTGTGGTTGTACTCGGGAGTGATGATGACGAACGCGTCGGCCCGCTCCAGCCGCGGCGACACTGCGGCGAGCAGCGCCGCGTCGTCCGCGTCCGGCTGGGGGCTGAGCCGGGCCGGGAGCGGGAGGCCGGCGAGGTCGACGACGTCCACGTCGATGTCGTCGCGCTCGGCGAGGTGGGTGCCGAACCAGCCGGCGACGGTCGGGCCGAAGCGGCCGTCGCGGGTGGAGGCGACGATCACGGCGAGGCGGTAGGGGGCGTGCGGCATGGCGGTTCCTCCGGACGGTGACGGCGAACGATGGGTGGGCCCGGCGTCGTGGGTACTGCGGGGGCGACGGGACGACGAGGAAGAGCTTGAAGCCTCAAGCTCACTTGAGGTCAAGCCGGGAGCCCGTCGGCCCGTCCCCCGGTCGGAACCGGTCGGAACCCGTCCCCCGGTCGGAACCGGTCAGAAGATGTCGGGGCACCACGGCCGGCGCGGCGTCCGCAGCAGCAGGTCCGCCCGCGCGGCGGCCCCCGGCCGCTCCTCGGTGACGGATCCGGCGGCCGCCAGCCGTACGGCCGACTCGTCGCCGAGGTACAGGGACCCCAACGCGCCCGCCCCGAGCGTGAGATCGGCGTCCCGGGAGGTGGACGAGCAGACGGCCCCCTCCGGCCCGGCCTCCAGCAGGTAGCGCCCGGCGGCGTACCCGTCCGGGTCGGTGACCTCCAGGACGAGGGAGCCCTCGGCGGCGTACGTCCGCGCCTCCAGCAGCGCCGGCACGTCGAGCGGGCGCAGCCAGAGGAGGTCCGTCTGGCCGGTGATCCGGGCGGCGCGCGGGTCCGGCAGCAGCAGCGGCAGGATGTCGTCGGGCGCGCGGTCGCGGGTGGTGACGGTGGTGATCCAGTCGACGGCGAACAGGTAGTGCCACAGGGCGCGTTCGGCGGCCGGGGAGACGGCGATGAGGTCGCGCACGACGGCCTTGTTCTCCGGCTGCATGGCGGTCCACTGGTCCTCGACGCCGTAGGTGAGCAGGCCGTCCACGCGCCCCTCCGGGGACCGGTACAGCACCTGGAACGGCTCCTTCCAGCCCGTGGGAAGGGGCAGGTCGCCGGTGGCGAACCGCCACCACCGTTCGGTGCGGTCGACCACGCCGTGGCGCTGGGCGCGCAGCCGTTCGTGCAGGCCGGGGCCGTGCTCGCGGACGGCGGCGCCGTCCGCGAAGTCCACCCGCCCGCCGCACTCCGGGCCCGCGTACCGCCGGTCGAGCCCGCTGCGGGCGATGTGCACCTCCCAGGCGGCGGAGGTGGTGGCCGGACCGAAGCCGTACCGCCCGTAGATCGGGTACTCGGCGGCGACCAGCGTCGCGGCGGCGTCCCCGCGCTCCTTGGCGGCGGCCAGGTCGCGCGCCATCATCCGGCTGAGCGCGCCACGCCTGCGGTGCGTGGGGGAGACGGTGACGTTGGTGATGGCGTTCACGGCGGGCTGCGCGCCGCCGGGCACCGTCAGCCGCTGCGGATGGCTGCGGAACGTGCCGACGCAGCGCCCGTCGTCGAAGACGCCCTGGGTGCGGGCGCGGTCCATGCCCGCCGCGCGGACCTCCACCTCCTCCTTGTCGGGTGTGGGGGAGGTGAGGAAACCCGTGCGCATGGCGGTGACCCAGGAGGTCAGGTCGCTGTCGTCGATCGTCCGTATGTCAAGTGCCATACGGCGTACGGTAGGTGGGTGCCTTGGGGGAGCGCCCCTGATTTTCGGGGCGCCACGTGGGCTTCCCGGGACGCCACGTCGGCCTCCCGGCACCGCGCCGGCCTCGGGGGCGCCGCGCCGGCCTCGGGGGCGCCCCGGTCGCCTCGTCGCCGGCGCTCAGAACGCCGCGCGGATCTCCCCGACCCGCTCGCCGCCGCCCAGCAGCGGCGCGTCGGCGATCCGGGCGAGGACGGGCGCCTCGACGCCCGCCAGCTCCAGCGCCCGGGCCAGCACCGGGCCGAGGGCCCGCAGCGAACCGTCGTCGATCTTGAACGCCAGCGCCCGGCCGTCCGGCAGCGCCACCGCCTGGACCGCCTCCGCGCCCATCTTCGACAGCGTCCCCGGCACCTCGCGCATCAGCCAGGTGTCGGGACGGCGGGTGCCGGCCACGTACTCCGGGTGGGCGCGCATCGCGTCCGCCACCCGCCGCTCCGGCGAACCGGGCTCCGCGAGCACGAAGTGGCGGAAGGCGCGGGCGAGACCGGTGAGGGAGACGGCCATCAGGGGCGCCCCGCAGCCGTCCGTGCCGACGTGCGCGACGCGCTCGCCGCTCGCCTCCTCGACGGCGGCCAGGGCGAGCCGCTGGAGGGGGTGCTCGGGGTCCAGGTACGAGTCCACCGGCCAGCCGTTGGCGGCGGACGCGGCGATCATGGCGGCGTGCTTGCCGGAGCAGTTCATGGTGACCCGGTCCCGCACCCGGCCCGCGGCCAGGTACGCCTCCGCCTCGGCGGGGTCCAGCGGCAGGTCGGGCGGGGTCTGGAGGTCGCCCTCGGTGAGCCCGAACTCGTCCAGCATGGTGCGGACCAGCTCCAGGTGGAACGTTTCGCCCGAATGGCTCGCCGCCGCGAGGGCCAGCCGCTCCCCGGAGAGCTCCAGACCGGCCCGGAGGACGGCCGCGGCCTGCATCGGCTTGTTGGCGGAGCGCGGGAAGACGGGCGCGGAGGGGTCGCCGAGCGCCAGCTCCACACTCCCGTCCGCCCCCAGCAGCACCAGCGAGCCGCGGTGCCGGCCCTCGACGAAGCCGGACCGGACGACCTCGGCGAGGACCGGGCGTATCGCGTCGTCGTCCGGCGCGGATATCGCGGGCCGGGAAGGGGTGGAGGTGCTCATGGGCCGGGCCTTCCGGGGGCGGGGACCGCCCCCGGGTGTCACGGGAGCAGGTCGTCTACTTGCGCTTCTCCTTCACGGTACCTGCGCGCGATCTCCGCACCGCAATCGTCCGCCGTCCGCTGGAGCTGCCGGCGCCGCTCGGAGACGTGCCGCTCGTAGGCCGCGAGCCGGGCCAGCCCCGCCCGCAGCTCGGCGTCCGTCCGGGCGGCCAGGTCCGACAGGCCGACCTCGCCCAGCGTGTCCTCGGCCAGCCGCCGGTACTCCTCGCCGTGCGGCGTCCCCAGCGTCACATGGCGGGCCGAGGAGCGGTGGGCGGACGGATCGTCCGTGAGGATCTCCGTCAGCCGGTCCACCAGCAGCCGGCGGTCGGACGACGGGCTGCCCGGCGCCGTCCGGCGCTCCAGCTCGGCCCGCAGGATGTCGATACGGCCCTGGAGCAGCCGCCGGACGTAACTGAGGTCCGCCTCCTCCCGCCGGGCCTCCTTGCGCACCGCCCGCAGCTCCGCCAGCCGCAGCTCCCCGAGCTGCCGCACGGGAACGTCCGCGAGCCGCCCCGACCGCTGGCTCGGCGGCCTCGCGTGCAGACTGTCCACGGCGTCCCCGGCTTCCGATGCCTTCGCCCTGAGCGCTTCGAGTGTCTTCTCAGGCGTCTTCTCGGGTGTCTTGAGGTGGTCCTCGATCGGTGTGGTCATGCGGCTCCGTCCCCTCGCGCCGGGTGCGTACGGAACGCTGTGCCCGCATATCGCACCGCCTGCACGCATCGTGCCACTGCGCCCCGCCCGGCCGCAGGCCGTCTCCACCCGAACGGCCCTGAACGGGCACACGGCATCATGGACGGCATGCGAGCCGTGGTGCAGAGGGTGAACGGGGCGTCCGTCGTCGTCGACGGCCGGACGGTCGGCGAGATCGTGGGCGAGGGGCTGTGCGTGCTGGTCGGGGTGACCCACGACGACACCCCCGAGAAGGCGGCGCAGCTGGCCCGCAAGCTGTGGTCCGTCCGGATCCTCGCCGACGAGAAGTCCTGTTCCGACGTGGGCGCGCCGCTGCTCGTGATCTCCCAGTTCACGCTTTACGGTGACGCGCGGAAGGGGCGGCGGCCCACCTGGAACGCGGCTGCTCCGGGCCGCGTGGCCGAGCCTTTGGTCGATGAGGTGGTGGCTCGGCTGCGGGAGTTGGGGGCGTCGGTGGAGACGGGGGTGTTCGGGGCCGACATGAAGGTGTCGTTGACGAACGACGGGCCGTTCACGGTGCTGCTGGAGGTGTGAGGGGGAAGGTGCCCCGGTCCCTCCCCCAGAGGGGGGACCCCCACTTCTCCGATTCCTGGGGCTGCGCCCCAGACCCCCTTTTCGCGGCTTCGCCGCTCGTCCTCAAACGCCGGACGGGCTGAATCGTGCGCCCGGGCGCCATATCCAGCCCGTCCGGCGATTGAGGACAACCGCGCGGAGCGCGGTTTGGGGGGTGCGGGGGTGCAGCCCCCGCAAGAAACGGTGAAAGGGCGGGACCGGGGCACCCTACGGCTCGACCACGACCTCCTGCGCCGCCGCCGTCCCCTCGCCCACGACCAACGCCGCGTCCACGGGTACGTTCCGCTTCACCAAGGCAAGCGCGATCGGCCCCAACTCGTAGTGCCGGACGGCCGTGGTCACAAACCCGAGCTGCCGCCCCCCGGCCCCATCCGCGGCCAGGCGGACCGGCTCCCCATGGGAAGGCAGCCGCACGTCGCTCCCGTCCAGGTGCAGGAAGACCAGCCGCCGCGGCGGCTTCCCCAGGTTCTGCACCCGCGCCACCGTCTCCTGCCCCCGGTAGCAGCCCTTCTGCAGGTGGACGGCCGTGCCGATGAGCCCGAGCTCGTGCGGGATCGTCCGGTGGTCCGTCTCCAGCCCGAGCCGCGGCCGGTGGGCCTCGACGCGGAGGGCCTCCAGGGCGAGGGTGCCGGCGGCGGGACCGTGTTCCGCCGCGAAGGACTCCAGCCGCTCGCGCGGCAGGAACAGGTCGCGCCCGTGCGGCGTCTCGCGGACGACGACGCCGTCGGGGGCCTCGGTGATGGAGCCGGCGGGGAGGTGGACGACGGCGATCTCGTCGGTGCGGTCGGCGACCTCCACCCGGTAGAAGAACTTCATGCTCTCCAGATAGGCGAGCAGCGCTTCCTGGGTGCCGGGTTCCACGTGGGCCCAGACGGTCGTGCCGTCGTCGACGAGGGAGAGGGCGTGTTCGATGTGGCCGTTGGCGGTCAGGATCAGTGCCTCGGTGGCCTGCCCGGGCGGCAGCTCGCTGACGTGCTGGGTGAGCAGCAGGTGCAGCCAGCTCAGCCGGTCGTCGCCGGAGACGGCGACCACGCCCCGGTGGGAGAGGTCGACGAAGCCGGACCCGTCGGCGAGCGCGCGCTGCTCGCGGAACGGGTCGCCGTAGTGCGCGGCGACGCCTTCGTCCGGGCCCTCGGCGGGGACGGCGCCGGGCAGCGACAGCAGAGGGCTCTTGGATTGACGCAGCATGCGCCCAGCCTACGACTCGCGCGGGCGCGGGCCGATGCCCCGTACGGTCCGCCTTACGAGCCGGCCGGGGTCTTCCCCGAGGCACAGGACCCGCACCGGCCGAAGATCGCGAAGTGCTTCATGTCCGTCTCGAAGCCGAACTCCGCGCGCAGCCGCTCGGTGAAGTCGGCGGCCACCGACAGACCCGCCTCGATCACCCCGGTGCAGTCCCGGCAGACCAGGTGTATGTGGTCGTGCCGGTCCGCGAGGTGGTACGTGGGGGCGCCGTGGCCGAGGTGGGCGTGGCTGACCAGGCCGAGCTCCTCCAGGAGCTCCAGCGTCCGGTAGACGGTGGAGATGTTGATGCCGCCGGCCGTCTTGCGGACCTCGGTGAGGATGTCGTCCGGCGTCGCGTGCTCCAGCCGGTCCACCGCTTCCAGGACGAGCTGGCGCTGGGGCGTCAGCCGGTAACCGCGCCTGCGGAGATCGCTCTGCCAGTCGGTGTCCACCACGCCTCCAGTCTAGGCGGGGTCAGCCTTCCCTGACCCCCTTGAGATAGCCGGCCAGGGCCGCGACGGCGTCCGGGTTGCGCGGGCTCTCCACGAGGTCCACATAGTCGAGGACGAAGATCCGCTTGTTCTTCACGGCCGGGACGTCGGCCAGCGGCGGGTAGGAGAGCAGGAACTTCCGCTTCTCCTCGGCGGTGACGTCGCCGTAGTTGTTGATGACGATGACGTCGGGCCGCCGGTCGACCACCGTCTCCCAGCCGACGGTGGTCCAGGTGTCCTTCAGGTCGCTCATCACATGGTCGCCGCCGGCCTTGGTGATGATGTCGTGCGGGCCCGCGTAGGCGCCCGCGGTCACCGGCTTGTCGCGGCCGTCGTCGTAGAGGAAGACCTTGGGCCGCTTGCCGTCCGCCGGGATCGCGGCCTGCGCGTCCGCGACCTTCTTCTTGAACCCGGCGACGAGCCTCGCCGCCCGGTCCTCGACGTCGAAGATCTTCCCCAGGGTGGTGAGATCGGTGTACAGCGCCTCCAGCGGCGGCATCACGCCCCGCTCCTTGCCGCTGCCGCTGCGGCAGGACTCGGTGAGCACGTACGAGCCGATGCCCAGCTTCTTCAGCGCGGCGGGCGTGAAGCCGTCGCCCTCGCCGAAGCCGTAGTTCCAGCCGGCGAAGACGAGGTCGGCCCTGGCGTCGAGGACCATCTCCTTGTTGATCTGCTTGGTGGACAGCCGCTTGACCTTGTCGTAGCCGTCCTTCCAGGGGAGGTCGTCCTTGCGGCTCGTCTTGTAGTCCGGCGCCACGTAGCCGGCCATGTGGTCCTCCAGGCCGAGGGCGAACATGATCTCGGCGATGCCCACGTCGTTGGTCACCACCCGGCGCGGTGCCTTGTCGTACACCGTCTTCACGCCGCAGTTCTCGATGGTGACGGGGTAATGGCCGGACGCGGAGGGCTTCTTCGCGTCCTCGGCCTTCGGATCCTCGTCCACCTGCGCGCCGCAGCCCGCCAGGGCGAGGGCTGCGGTCAGGCAGACGAGGACGCGGGCGGTTCGCATGGCTCGCATGGCGGGGCTCCTGAGGAAGGGGATCACCGGGGGAGGCGGTCGAAGAGGAGTTGCTGGACGCCGGACACCGGGTGGGGCACCCGGTGCGCCCGGACGCCGAAGACGTCGGCCAGCAGCCCGGACGTCAGCACCTCGTCCGGCGGCCCGGAGGCGACGAGCCGTCCGCCGTGGACGACGTACAGGACGTCGCAGTGGGTCGTGGCGAGGTTGAGGTCGTGCAGCGCGGCGAGCACGGTGAGCCCGGAGTCCCGTACGAGCGCGAGGACTTCGAGCTGCTGGCTGATGTCGAGGTGGTTGGTCGGCTCGTCCAGGACCAGCACCTTCGGCCGCTGCGCCAGGGCGCGCGCGATCAGGACGCGCTGCTTCTCGCCGCCGGAGAGGGTGAGGAAGCCGCGGTCCGTGAGGTGCCCGGCGCCGACCCGCTCCAGGGCCGCCGCGCAGGCGTCGGTGTCCTCGCGGGAGGTGCGGCCGGCCGCCCGCTGGTGCGGCAGCCGGCCCATCGCGACGACCTCGGCGACCGTGAAGTCGAACTCGCCGCCCGACTCCTGCGGCAGCGCCGCCAGCCGCCGGGCGCCCTCGCGGGCGGTGAGCCCGTGCAGGTCGTCGCCGTCCAGCAGCACCCGGCCGTGCGTCGGCCGCAGCGCGCGGTAGACGCACCGCAGCAGCGTCGACTTCCCGCTGCCGTTGGGTCCGACGACGCCGACGAACTGCCCGCTCTCGGCCCGCAGTTCCACGTCCCGGACCAGCCGGGCGCCGGCCACCTCGACCGACAGGTCCTCGATGTCGACCCGCATCAGGCCCCTCCGAAGGTGTAGCCGCGCCGGCGCATCAGCAGGATGAAGCAGGGCACGCCGATCAGTGCCGTGATCACGCCGACCGGCAGTTCGACGGGCGCGAGCAGCAGCCGCGAGACGACGTCCACCCACACCAGCAGCACAGCGCCCAGCAGCGGCGCGACCGCGAGGACCCGGCGGTGGTCGGCGCCGACCAGCATCCGGGTGGCGTGCGGGACCATCAGCCCGACGAAGCCGATGGCGCCGCTGACGGCCACCACGGCACCGGTGACGGCCGCGACCACGACGAACAGCACCCGGCGCCGCCGCTCGGGGTCGACGCCGAGCGCGGACGACGTCTCGTCGCCCATGGCCAGCACGTTCAGGCCGCGCGCCGACCACAGCAGGTAGCCCAGGCCCAGCAGCACGGCGCCGGCGGCGATCGGCACGGACTGCCAGCTCGCCCCGCCCAGGCTGCCGAGCAGCCACATCATGGCCGAGCGGGCGGCGTCCCCGCGGTCCGCGCTGAAGACCATCAGGGTGGTGATCGCGGAGAAGCCGTAGTACATGGCCGTCCCGACCAGCACCAGCCGCAGCGGGGTCAGCCCGTGCCCGGTGCCGCGGGCCGCCGCGTAGACCAGGGCCATGGAGGCGAGCGCGGAGAGGAACGCGGCGCTGGACAGCGCCCAGACGCCCAGCGAGCCGAGCACGCCGAAGAGGAGCACCGCGTTGGCGCCGACGGCGGCGCCGGAGGAGATGCCGAGCACGAACGGGTCGGCGAGGGCGTTGCGGACCAGCGCCTGGGTGGCCACGCCGACGGCGGCGAGCCCGGCGCCGACCACGGCCGCCAGCAGGGCGCGCGGGAAGCGCAGCTCCCAGACGATGGTGTAGGCGGAGACCTCGTCCGCCCCGATCCTGCCGCCGGTCAGCCCCGCGCCCAGGTAGTGCAGCACCCGGCCCCAGCCGATGCCGGAGGAGCCGAGGGCGACGCAGCAGAGCAGGGAGCCGAGCAGGGTCACGGTCAGCCCGGCGAGCAGGGGTGGCAGCGGGATCCGCCGCGCCGGTGCGGTGGTGCCGGGACCGGGCGGGGCGTGTGCGGTGGTCGCCAAGGGGGACGCCTTCGGCTCGGGCCGTGGGCCCGGGCGAGACGTGCCCGGAGGAGCCCCGCCGCGCCGCGGGGGGCCTCCCCTCGCAGTCCACGGCAAGTTGTCAGGAGCTGACACCGCCGCGGGTGATCGGGCTCGCAGAACGGGTGTTCTGCCTACCGTTGCGGGTCAGCGCCGGACTTCGACCGGACTTCCCCCGCGGGGCGCTTCGTACGAGAGCCTGGGGCTTACGGCTGCTCGGGGTTGTAGGGGGTGCCGTCCGGGCGGAAGAAGGAGACGCCGTCCGGCAGGTCGTCCGGCAGGTTCCGCGCCCACTCCTCCAGAGCGGCCACGTCGGCGGTCTTCTTCAGCTGCGCGGACATGTACGGCCGCAGCGGCACCTCGGGGGTGGCCTTCTCGCCGACCCACATCAGGTCGCCCTTGACGTACCCGTAGAGGCGCTTGCCGCCGGAGTACGGGCCGGACGCGGCGGTCCGTGCGACCGCGTCCGTGACGATGTCGATCTGCGGCTTCTTGTCGGCGAGCTCGCCGTACCAGACCTCGACGACGCCCTGGTCGCGGATCATGACGACCTCGACCTTGCGGTCCTTGTCGATCCGCCAGTAGCCGCTCTCGGTCTCCAGCGGACGGACCTTGTTCCCCTCGGCGTCGAGCACCCAGCTGTGCGAGACGTACTCCAGGAAGTCCCGGCCGTCGTGGGTGAAGGTGACTTCCTGCCCGAAGTTGCACTTCTCGGAGCCCGGGAAGTCGGCGACGCCCGCCCCCTCCCACTTGCCGAGGAGGAAGACGAGGGGCACCAGGTCCCGGTGGAGGTCGGACGGAATCTCGATCATGGGCTCAGCTCAGACGATCTGTAGGGGGGGTGGTCGGGGAGGCTCAGCGCTGGCCCTGGTACAGCTTCTTCCAGGTCAGCCCGGCGAACGCGAGAACGCCGACGGCGACCAGAACCAGCAGGGTGGTGAAGAATGCCTCAAGCACGAGCGCGCTCCTCGGTCGGAGTGAGGGGTTACGGACCTGCGACGAGTCTAGTCGGCCCGCTCCGGATCGGCGGTGCGAGGTGGTACGGGCCGCACAGGCCCCCCGGGAACGGGCGCCCGGCCTAGAGTGATCCCATGCGGAAGAAGCTCGTGATCAAGGTGACGGCGGGCGCGGACGCGCCCGAGCGGTGCTCGCAGGCGTTCACGGTGGCGGCCGTCGCCGTCGCGAGTGGCGTCGAGGTCTCGCTGTGGCTGACCGGGGAGTCGTCCTGGTTCGCCCTGCCGGGCCGGGCGGCGGAGTTCGAACTGCCGCACGCGGCGCCGCTGCCGGAGCTGATCGACGGCATCCGGGCGGGCGGCGGCATGATCACCGTCTGCACGCAGTGCGCGGCGCGGCGGGACATCGAGGAGAAGGACCTGATCGAGGGCGCGCGCATCGCGGGGGCCCAGGTGTTCGTCGGCGAGGCCATGGCGGACGGCGTGCAGGCGCTGGTCTACTGAGCCGTCACTGGCCGTCGCGCTGAGCCGTCACTGACCATCCCGCTGGTCGTCGCGGCCGCGCCGGTCGTCCAGCTCGTTCCACCAGCGGTCGGACTCGGGGTCGCCCGTCTCCTCGTCCCACCAGCGGTCGTCGGGACCCCGGCGGTTGGCCACGATGGCCGCCACCGGGGGGATGACCATCGCGAACAGGCACATGCCGATGGCGGCGGGCACGGACCACAGCCGTACGACGGCCCAGGCCAGGACGAACATCCCGACGCACGTGCCCATCATGGCGAAGTACAGGTGGCGCCGCCGCGCGTACATGCTTCAACGGTACGGCGGGGCCCGGTCGCCGTACAGCGCGCGCGGCCCGTCCGAGAGCGTGCCGGAGGGCCGCACCCCGCCATCAGGTCGTCCCAACCCCGAGGTGCGGCCCTCCGGCCGTCCGGCGCGCGAGGCGCCGTGCTTTATGCGGCTCGCTCAGACGGCGATGGCCACCTCCGCCAGCCCGCCGGGCCGCGCGACGACCGTACGGTCGGCGGTCGCGCCCGGGACGAGCGCGCGGACCGTCCAGGTGCCTTCGGCCGCGTAGAAGCGGAACTGCCCGGTCGCCGAGGTGGGGACCTCCGCGGTGAACTCGCCCTCGCTGTCCAGCAGACGCACGTAACCGGCGACGGGCACCCCGTCACGGGTCACGGAACCCTGGATGGTCGTCTCGCCCGGCTTGGCCGTCGAGGCGTCGGGGCCGCCGGCCTTGGCTCCACACATGCTGCGTACCTCTCCTCGTTCGTGCTGTCGTCGGACGGATCAGTTGGCGCCGAGCTCGATCGGCACGCCGACGAGGGAGCCGTACTCGGTCCACGAGCCGTCGTAGTTGCGGACGTTGGACTGCCCGAGCAGCTCGTGCAGGACGAACCAGGTGTGCGCCGACCGCTCGCCGATCCGGCAGTACGCGATGGTGTCCTTCGACAGGTCCACGCCCGCGCCCTCGTAGACGGCCCGGAGTTCGTCGTCCGACTTGAACGTGCCGTCGTCGTTGGCCGCCTTGGACCAGGGGACGTTGCGCGCCGACGGGACGTGGCCCGGGCGCTGCGACTGCTCCTGCGGGAGGTGGGCGGGGGCGAGCAGCTTGCCGCTGAACTCGTCGGGGGACCGGACGTCCACCAGGTTCAGGCTGCCGATCGCGGCCAGCACGTCGTCCCGGAACGCGCGGATCGAGGCGTCCTGCGGCTTGGCCTTGTACTCCGTGCGGGGCCGCCGCGGGACCTCGGCGACCAGGTCGCGCGAGTCCAGCTCCCACTTCTTGCGGCCGCCGTCGAGGAGGCGGACGTCCCGGTGGCCGTAGAGCTTGAAGTACCAGTAGGCGTAGGCGGCGAACCAGTTGTTGTTGCCGCCGTAGAGGACGACCGTGTCGTCGTTGGCGATGCCCTTCGCGGACAGCAGCTCCTCGAAGCCCGCCTGGTCCACGAAGTCGCGGCGGACGGGGTCCTGGAGGTCCGTCCGCCAGTCGATCCGGATGGCGGACTTGATGTGGTTCTTGTCGTAGGCCGAGGTGTCCTCGTCGACCTCGACGATGACGGTCTTGGCGTCGCCTGCGTCGATGCGGGCCTGGACCCAGTCGGCATCCACCAGGACGTCATTGCGGCTCATGCTGTTCTCCTCCGGGGCAGTTGCTGAGGTACGCCAACGGCGCGCCGGGCGCCGGCACATGGCGGTGATGCGGGAGGGGGGCCGGAGCGGCCGGCCGAAGAGGGGGCGGAGCCCCGTCAGGCACGACGACACAGCATGGCGGCCACACGGCACAGGTCGACTGCCCGCCGCTTGGTGAGATCCGCCTGTCGCCTCATGGTGCGATCGTAGGGAGGGTGGGGGAGGGGTGTCACCGGTGTGTCGACATATGAGACGGTTCGTCTCGCCATTTAGCCCGTCCGGCGTTTGAGGACGAGCGGCGAAGCCGCGAAAAAGGGGGTCTGGGGGCGCAGCCCCCAGGAAACGGCGATGGGGAGGGACTGGGGCTCATCCCGCCAAGCGGACACCCGTCCCACCGAGCGTGATCTCCACACCCTTCTCGTTCGTCTCGAGCTTCTCCAGCTTGATCCCCCGGGGCAACCCGGTGATCTCCCGCTCGAAATCCGTCTTCGAGCGGATCAGCCCCTCCAGCCCCGGCAGATCAGCGGGCACCTTCTCCGCGTGCACCCGCACCCGCGTATCGCCCACCAGGCTCACCGTGGAGACCACGCTCCGCTTCACCACACCCATCGGCAGCGGGATGCTGCCCGTCACCTTGACCCGGCTGGTGCCGGACGCGTCCTTGCCGCCGTAGCCGACGGTGATGCCCTGCCCGGCGATGCGGCTGAGGTCCTCGTACGAGATGTGGGCCGTGCCGGTGGCCCGGTCGGCGACGGCGGAGGTGAAGCTGCTGTCGACGCGGACGCCGTGCAGGGTCGCGTCGAAGTCGCTGACCCGGATCGACTTGTCGCCCGTGCCGGCCGTGACGCCGCCGTCGAGCGAGACCTCGACCTCGTCCAGCTTGGAGTCCGCCACCTGGGTCAGGAACGGGAAGCCCTTGATGGAGACGTCGGGCTTGCCCGACATGTTCTGGCTGCTCTGTATCTTGCCCGCCGCCTCGTCCTCCACGTACCAGACCGCCACACGGTCGGCGGCGACGAAGAGGCCGCCCAGGATCACGAAGAGGATCAGCAGGGTGCGTATGGCGCGCATCGGGTGACGTTCCCCCAGGGTCGGTTCGGGCTTGCCGTTCCGGCGAGCCTACCCAGCCGGTGGTCGGGCACCGGTGGTCCTGACGACCATGGAGACGGCGGAGGGCCGCCCCCGGTTCTTCGGGGACGGCCCACGTGACGGGTTACACGGCCCGTCGAACCCTTTGGGGTCTGTCAGAACAGCGCCCGGCCCACGACGTAGACCGCCGGGGCGGCGAGCGCCAGCGGCAGGGCGACGCCCGCGGTCATGTGCACGAAGCGCGACGGGTAGTCGTAGCTCGCCACCCGCAGACCGGCCAGGGCGCAGACGCCGGCCGCCAGGCCCAGCAGGGCCGCCGAGCCCCCGGTGTGCGTGAGCTGCCCGCCGAGCACGCCCGCGCCCGCCGCCGCGAGCAGCGCGACGACCGGGGAGGCCATCGACGGCAGGGGCAGCGCCCGGGCCAGGACCGTCACGGCCACCGCGATGCCGCCGACCACCACCGCGTCCTTGTCCGCGGCCAGGTGGCCGGCCGCGAGGACCGCGAGGACGGTCGAACCGCCGGCCGTCGTCAGCCCGTACAGCCGCTCGTCCGGCGAGGCGTGGCTGCGCAGCTGGAGCATGACCACCAGCAGCAGCCAGACGCCGAGCGTGCCGAGGACCACCGTGGGGGCCCGCTCGGCCTTGACGGCCAGCAGCCCGGCGTCGGCGACCAGCCCGCCCAGGAACGCCAGCGCGATGCCCTGGCGTGCCGGCCACATCCCGTTGAGCCGGAACCAGCCCGCCGCGGTCACCGCCTGCAGCAGCACGACCGGGACGGCCAGCGCCGCCTGGCCCAGGGGCGCGGCGAGCGCCACCAGCGCGGCCAGGACGGCGGTCAGCAGCGCGGGCCGCAGGCCGGGCGACAGGATCTGCGGCCGGCCTTCCGCCTTGGCCTTCTCCGCGGCCGTCATCGGCCGCTCCGGCTCCTCGACGACGGCCGGCACCGGCGCGGGCACCGCCCCCGGCCGGCCGCCGGGGTCCGTCCCGAACGCGGCGGCCGGCGCGGTCCGCCGGTGCCGCGGCCAGTCCGCGGCGTCGGCTTCCGGCCCGGCGGCACCGGCCCAGGCGGGGGCCTGCGCGGGCGTCTGCGCGGGGGAGGGGACGGAGGGCTGGGACCCGTACGACGGCTCGGCCACCGGCAGCTGCTGCTGCCAGGTCTGCGTCTCCCAGGTCTGGGCCTGCCACGTCTGCGTCGGCTGGTCGTCGGCGGGCGCCCAGCCCTGCTGCCCGCCGGCCGTGGGCCAGGCGGCCCCGGTCTGCTGCTGCGCCTGCGGGTGCTGCTGCTGGTGGGCCTGTCCCTGGGCATGGTGATGCGGCTGCTGCGGCGCCTGCTGCTGCGGCTGCTGAGGGGGGTACGCGTAGCCGTACGCGCCGCCGCCCGCCGTGCCGTCGCCGGCCCGCGGGTCGTAGGCGGCGTAGCCGTCGTGGCCGGTGCCGCCCTGGTGACCGCCGTGCTGGTGCCCGTGCTGATGCCCGTTCTGGTGCGCGCCGTTCTGGTGCGCGGCACCGCCCTGGTGGCCGTTTCCGTCGTACTCGCCGTACCCGGCGTACGGGTCCCGCGGCTGGTACGGGTCGTGGTACTGGTCGCTCATCGTGCCCTCATCGTGCCGGTGTCACCCTCCTGCGAAGGGCGGGAGCACTTCGACCGTGCCGCCCTCGGCCAGCTGGACCGTGGTGTGCGCGCGGGTGCCGACCGGGTCGCCGTCCACGAGGAAGGAGCAGCGCGCGAGGACCCGCGCGAACTCCGGGTGCTCCGCGTGCCGCTCCCGGGCGGCGGCCAGCGCGTCGGCGAGCGTCGGTGCCGCGTAGGGCTCCTCGGCCGTGCCGGCGGCGGCCTTCGCCGCGGCCCAGTACCGGATCGTGCCCGTCGGCGCCGTCCGGCCCGGCGGCCCCGGTCGTGCCGTTTCTGCGGTCGCCACGGCCACCCCGCTTTCGCGTCTCGGTTCCCTGTGCAATCGGCTGCGTCGTCGCCGCTTCTTCCGCCTCCATGATGACGGGTACCGGGCCGCCCCCGGCCCCCGGCCGCGAAATCCGGACGGAATCCCGGGAGAACCCGGAGGGAATCGGGGCGGATTCCCCAGTGACGGCGGGGAATAAGGGGTGAAACCCCCGGCGAAAACCGGGAGATCGGACGAACGGCGTTCGCATAGGCTTCTCGTGTGCTGGTACGCCTACTCCGAGCCCGAATGAAGCGCTACTCCCGCCCCTTGGCGCTGGTGGTGCTCCTTCAGCTCGTCCAAACCCTCGCGACGCTCTATCTGCCGACGCTCAACGCCGACATCATCGACAAGGGCGTGGTGAAGGGCGATACCGGCTACATCCTCAGCACCGG
This sequence comes from Streptomyces sp. NPDC021100, assembly GCF_044333095.1. Taxonomy (NCBI): domain Bacteria; kingdom Bacillati; phylum Actinomycetota; class Actinomycetes; order Kitasatosporales; family Streptomycetaceae; genus Streptomyces; species Streptomyces sp. NPDC021100. Next base: position 88,210 of record NZ_JBIRQH010000019.1, on the reverse strand, counting down.
CGGGGTGATGGCGGCGGTGGCCCTCGTCCAGCTCGTGTGCTCGCTCGGCGCGGTCTACGTCGGCGCGCGCATCGCCATGGGGGTCGGGCGGGACCTGCGGGAGGAGGTCTTCGACCGGGTGCAGTCCTTCTCGTCCCGCGAGGTGGGCAGGTTCGGGGCGCCCTCCCTGATCACGCGGACCACCAACGACGTCCAGCAGGTCCAGATGCTGGTCCTGATGTCGTTCACGCTGATGGTGGGCGCGCCCATCATGTGCTTCGGCGGCATCGTGATGGCCCTCAAGCAGGACGTGCCGCTCTCCGGCCTGCTGCTGGCCATCGTGCCCGTGCTCGGCGTCGTCATCTCGCTGACCGTCCGGCGGCTGCGCCCGATGTTCAAGGACGTGCAGGAGCGGGTCGACACCGTCAACCGCGTCCTCCGCGAGCAGATCGCCGGCATCCGCGTCATCCGCGCGTTCGTCCGGGACAAGCACGAGCGCGAGCGCTTCCACGCGGCCAACACCGCGCTGATGGACGTCTCGATGCGCTCCGGCCGGCTGGCGGCCGTCATGTTCCCGGCCGTGATGCTGATCGTGAACGCGGCCTCGGTCGCGGTGCTGTGGTTCGGCGGGCACCGCATCGACGGCGGCGACATGGAGATCGGCGCCCTCACCGCGTTCCTCAGCTACCTGATGCAGATCCTGATGGCGGTCATGATGGCCACCTTCATGTTCATGATGGTGCCGCGCGCCGAGGTCTGCGCCGAGCGGATCCACGAGGTCCTCGGCACCGACTCCAGCGTGGTGCCGGCGGCCGCGCCGGTCACCGAGCTGCGCGGGCACGGCCACCTCGAACTGCGCGGCGTCGGCTTCCGCTACCCCGGCGCCGAGGAGCCCGTCCTCCGGAACGTCTCCCTGGTCGCGCGCCCCGGCGAGGTCACCGCCGTCATCGGCTCCACCGGCAGCGGCAAGTCCACGCTGCTCGGGCTGGTCCCCCGGCTCTTCGACGCCACCGAGGGCGAGGTCCTGATCGGCGGCGTGGACGTGCGCGAGGCCGATCCCGCCCTCATCGCCCGCACGGTGGGACTCGTCCCGCAGAAGCCCTACCTCTTCTCCGGCACGATCGCCTCCAACCTCCGCTACGGGCGCCCCGACGCGACGGACGAGGAGCTGTGGGCGGCGCTGGAGACCGCCCAGGCCCGGGAGTTCGTCGAGGCCCTGGAGGAGGGGCTGGAGGCCCCCATCGCCCAGGGCGGCTCCAACGTCTCCGGCGGCCAGCGCCAGCGCCTGGCCATCGCCCGCACCCTGGTGCGCAGACCCGAGATCTACCTGTTCGACGACTCCTTCTCCGCGCTCGACTACGCCACCGACGCCCGGCTGCGGGCGGCGCTGTCCCGGGAGACCGGGGACGCCACCGTCCTCGTCGTGGCCCAGCGCGTCTCCACCATCCGCGACGCCGACCGGATCGTCGTCCTGGACGAGGGCCGCGTCGTCGGCACCGGAACCCACACCGAGCTGATGGCCTCCAACGAGACCTACCGGGAGATCGTGCTGTCCCAGCTCACCGAGGAGGAGGCCGCGTGAGCACGCCGGCGAAGTCCCAGCGGTCGACGGGGCCCGAGCGGCCCGAACCGCCGGTCACCGAGGGCTCCGGACCGGCGTCCGCCGCCGGACCGGCGGAGCCGTCCGGGCGGCAGCGGCCGGGCGGGCAGCCCGGGAAGCGGCCGGGGAAGCAACCCGGTGAACAGCCCGGGAAGGCCGCTCCGGCCCGTCGGGGGCCCGCGCCCGCTTCCGGCATAGCCCGCTTCATGGGCGGCCAGCCGACCGAGAAATCCGCCGACTTCAAGGGCTCCGGCCGGCGCCTGTTCGCCCGCATGGGCCCCGAGAAGCACATGCTGTGGGCCGTGCTGCTGCTCGCGGTGGCCAGCGTCGCCATGTCGGTGACCGGCCCCAAGGTCCTCGGCCACGCCACCGACCTCATCTTCGCCGGTGTCGTCGGACAGCAGATGCAGGCGGGCACCACCAAGACCCAGGCCCTCGAGGGGCTGCGCCACAGCGGTCACGGCAACATCGCGGACGTCCTGTCCGGCGTCGACTTCACGCCCGGCCAGGGCATCGACTTCGGCGCCGTCGGCACGGTGCTGCTGTGGGTGCTGCTGATCTACGTCGCCGCGTCCTTCTTCGGGTTCCTCCAGGCGCGGGTCGTCACCGCCGCCATCCAGCGCACCGTCTTCCGGCTGCGCCAGGACGTCGAGGAGAAGCTGGGGCGGCTGCCGCTGAGCTACTTCGACAAGCACCAGCGCGGCGAGATCCTCTCCCGCGCCACCAACGACATCGACAACATCGCCCAGACCTTCCAGCAGACCCTGAGCCAGATGATGGCCTCGGTACTGACCATGGTCGGCGTGCTCGCGGTGATGTTCTGGATCTCCTGGCTGCTGGCCGTCGTCGCGCTGATCACCGTCCCCGTCTCGGTGTACGTCGCCACGGCCGTCGGCAAGCGCGCACAGCCGCAGTTCGTGTCCCAGTGGGCGTCGACCGGCCGGCTCAGCGCCCATGTCGAGGAGATGTACACGGCCCACTCGCTGGTGAAGGTCTTCGGCCGGCAGGAGGAGTCCGCAGCGGTCTTCCGCAAGGAGAACGAGGAGCTCTACCGGGCCAGCTTCAAGGCGCAGTTCATATCCGGCGTCATCCAGCCCGCGATGATGTTCATCGGCAACCTCAACTACGTGCTCGTCGCCGTCGTCGGCGGACTGCGGGTGGCGAGCGGCTCGCTGTCGATCGGCGACGTCCAGGCGTTCGTCCAGTACTCGCGCCAGTTCAGCCAGCCGCTGATGCAGGTCGCCTCCATGGCCAACCTCGTCCAGTCCGGCGTCGCCTCCGCCGAGCGCGTCTTCGAGCTCCTCGACGCCGAGGAGCAGTCCCCGGACGACGACGAGCGGAAGCTCGGCCGGGTCCGCGGCGAGGTCGCGTTCGAGAACGTCTCCTTCCGCTACGACGCCGACAAGCCGCTCATCGAGGACCTCTCCCTCACCGTCCGGCCCGGCCAGACCGTCGCCATCGTCGGCCCCACGGGCGCCGGCAAGACCACCCTGGTCAATCTGCTGATGCGGTTCTACGAGGTGAACGGCGGCCGGATCACCCTCGACGGCACCGACGTCGCGACCCTCTCCCGCGAGGAGCTGCGCTCCCACATCGGCATGGTCCTCCAGGACACCTGGCTGTTCGGCGGCACCATCGCGGACAACATCGCCTACGGCGCCGACGGGGCCTCGACCGAGCGGATCGTCGAGGCGGCCAAGGCCACCCACGTCGACCGCTTCGTCCGGACGCTGCCCGACGGCTACGACACGGTGATCGACGAGGAGGGCGGCAACGTCAGCGTCGGCGAGAAGCAGCTGATCACCATCGCGCGGGCGTTCCTCGCCGAGCCCGAGATCCTCATCCTGGACGAGGCCACCAGCTCGGTGGACACCCGCACCGAGGTGCTCATCCAGCAGGCCATGGCCGAACTGCGCTCCGGCCGCACCAGCTTCGTGATCGCCCACCGGCTGTCCACGATCCGGGACGCGGACGTGATCCTCGTGATGGAGTCCGGACGGATCGTGGAACAGGGCGATCACGAGTCGCTGCTGGCGGCGGACGGCGCGTACGCGCGGCTGTACGCGGCACAGTTCGCCCAGCCGGTGGCGGAGGAGGCGTAAGGGCCCCGGCCCCGCCCTTTCTCCCCCAGCTACCGCTGGGAGGTGCCCCCAGTTTCTTGCGGGGGCTGCGCCCCCGCACCCCCAAGGGCGCCCGCGGCACGCGTCCTCGAACGCCGGACGGGCTGGATACCGTGCCCGGGCACACATTTCAGCCCGTCCGGCGTTCGAGGACAAGCGGCGGAGCCGCTTTCGGGCCCTGGGGGGTTTACCCCCAGGAACCGGTGAAGGGGTGGGGCCGGGGCACCCGCCCCTCGACCACCCACCGGGCGATTCGCCGCATCAACGCGTCCGGCGCAGCCGCCTCCGCATGGCCGAACCCCGGTTCGATCCACAGCTCCGTGCTCGACGGCTCCCCGGCCGCCGCCAGCGCCCGCGGGTGATCGAGCGGGAAATACGGATCCCGATCCCCGTGCACGATCAGCACGCGCCGAGGCGCGATCGACGGCACAGCCGCCACCGGCGGCACCGGCACCGGATCCCACTCGCCGGAGTGCACCCGCGTCCGCAGCGCCCACCGGGCCACCGCCCGCCCGGCCGGCCGGGTCACCGCCCAGTGCAGCCGCCGCATCGGGGCCGTCCCCCGGTAGAACCAGCGGGCGGGTGCGCTCACCGACACCACCATGTCGGCGTGTGCCCCCGTGCGCCCCGCGTGCTCTCGGCCGGTCTCCGGGAGGTACAGGCCACCGTGGCGCAGCGCCACGGACCCGCCCATCGAGAAGCCGACCGTCGCCACCCGCTCGTACCCCAGCCGCCGGGCCCAGCCGACGGCGGCGGCCAGGTCCAGCACCTCCCGGTCGCCGACGGTGGAGTGCCCACCCGAACGGCCGTGTCCCCGGAACGAGAACGTGATCACGCCGGTGTACTGGGCGAACACCCCGGCCGCCCGGCGCAGCGCGGGCCGGTCGAGGGCTCCTGTGAAGCCGTGCGCGAGCACGACGGCCGGGGGCCGCGGGCCCTTCCCGGACGGCGGCGGTCCGGGCTGGTGGGCGGCCTCCACCCGCACTCCGTCGGCTGTCAAGAGGACGATGCGATGACCACCCGAAGTGATCGACGAAACACAAGGTCGGGCAAAGTCGTCGGCGCCCGGGAAAGTCATGTGGGCTATTCTGCTGCGCAGAGAGGATCCGGGCAGAGTCGCCCCCGGGTCCTTTTGTGCATTCGGACGTGCGCGCCCCGCGGACGACCGGGCGCACGCGTGCTTCCGGGCGCGCACCCGAACACTCCCCCAGCACCACGCCTGGGTGGTACCCCCGTCGCAGGGACCGAGGAGGAACCGACGCCATGGGCGAGCGAAGCGCGCACGACAGGAACGGCAGGACCGACGCCAGGCCGGGGGAGAGGACGGACAACGGGGCGGGTGACCGTCGATGAGCTCCCTCCTGCTGCTGACCAATGCCCTCCAGCCCTCCGCCGAGGTGCTGCCCGCGCTCGGGCTGCTGCTGCACAGCGTCCGCGTCGCCCCCGCCGAGGGCCCCGCACTGGTGGACGTGCCCGGAGCCGACGTCATACTGATCGACGGCCGGCGGGACCTCCCGCACATCCGCAGCCTCTGCCAGCTGCTGCGCTCCACCGGCCCCGGCTGCCCGCTGCTCCTCGTCGTCACCGAGGGCGGCCTGGCCGCCGTCACCGCCGACTGGGGAGTGGACGACGTCCTCCTCGACACCGCCGGTCCCGCCGAGGTGGAGGCCCGGCTGCGGCTGGCGATGGGCCGGCAGCAGATCTCGACGGACGACAGCCCCATGGAGATCCGCACCGGCGACCTGTCCGTGGACGAGGCGACGTACAGCGCCAAGCTCAAGGGGCGGGTGCTGGACCTCACCTTCAAGGAGTTCGAGCTGCTGAAGTACCTGGCCCAGCACCCGGGCCGGGTCTTCACCAGGGCGCAGCTCCTCCAGGAGGTGTGGGGCTACGACTATTTCGGCGGCACCCGGACCGTGGACGTCCATGTGCGGCGGCTGCGTGCCAAGCTCGGGCCCGAGCACGAGTCGCTGATCGGGACCGTCCGGAACGTCGGTTACCGGTTCGTGCTGCCGGAGAAACCGGACAAGAGCGAGAAGGCGGACGCTTCCGCTCCGGCGGCCGAACGGGTGGCGGAGCCGCCGGCGCGGACCCCCGCCGCGGAGGCGCCGGCCCCCGGCCGAACAAAGAGTCCGCGACCGGCCAAACGGTAGGTGGACCCGCGTAGACTGCCGCGCGTGGCCAAGGTGACGCGGGACGATGTGGCGAGACTGGCGGGGACATCCACCGCGGTGGTCAGCTACGTCATCAACAATGGACCGCGCCCGGTGGCACCGGCGACGCGGGAGCGGGTGCTGGCCGCGATCAAGGAGCTCGGCTACCGGCCGGACCGGGTGGCCCAGGCGATGGCCTCCCGCCGGACGGACCTCATAGGCCTGATCGTCCCGGACGCCCGCCAGCCCTTCTTCGCGGAGATGGCGCACGCGGTCGAACAGGCCGCGGCAGAGCGCGGCAAGATGGTCCTCGTCGGAAACTCCGACTACCTCGACGAACGCGAAGTGCACTACCTGCGGGCCTTCCTGGGCATGCGGGTCTCCGGCCTCATCCTGATCAGCCAGGGCCCGAGCGAGCACGCCGCCATAGAGATCGACGCGTGGGACGCCCGCGTGGTGCTCATGCACCGCCGCCCTGACGCGATCGACGACGTGGCCGTGGTGACGGACGACATCGGCGGCGCCCAGCTCGCCACCCGGCACCTCCTGGAGCACGGCCACCCCTACGTCGCCTGCCTCGGCGGCACCGAGCACACCCCGGCCGTCGGCGACCCGGTCACCGACCACGTCGAGGGCTGGCGCCGGGCGATGCGCGAGGCCGGCCGGTCCACCGAGGGCCGGCTCTTCCACGCCCCCTACAACCGCTACGACGCCTACAAGGTGGCCCTGGACCTGCTCGCCGGCCCGGACCGCCCGCCCGCAGTCGTCTGCGCCACCGACGACCAGGCCATCGGCGTGCTGCGCGCGGCCCGGGAGCTGCGCATCGACGTCCCCGGCGAGCTGGCCGTCGCCGGCTTCGACGACGTCAAGGAGGCGGCGCTCACCGACCCGCCGCTGACCACCGTGGCCTCCGACCGGCAGGCGATGGCCCGCTCGGCCGTCGACCTGGTGCTGGACGACGGCCTGCGGTTCGCGGGCACGCGGCGGGAGCGGCTGAAGCAGTTCCCCTCGGCGCTGGTCGTCCGGCGGTCGTGCGGGTGCGGCGGGGAGTAGCGGACCGCCGGGCCCCCGGCACCGGCGCGGGCACCACAGGCCGCGCCATCGTTTCCACCGATCTCGCGGGCGCCACCGGCCCCGCCGGTTCCGTCGGTCGTGCCGGCCGCGAGGCTCCCGTCCCCACGGCCGCCGACGCCCTCCGCCCGCCCCGTTCACGGCCGCAGCCGCGTCTGGACGAGGGCCTGCGAACCGTCCGTGCGCCAGGTCGGCCGTGCGGCGTCCAGCCGGTCCGCGGTCTCCCTCGGGAGGCCCACCGCCACCTCGGACTTCAGGGTGCGGAGCGCGACGAGCGAACCGGGCACGCCGGCCACGGCGTCGGCGAACGGGCGGTCCGCCGGCCAGGCGCGGTCGCCCACCAGGCGCCGGTAGTTGAGGTCGCCCTTGTACACGCACAGGCCGGCGGAGGTGAGGCCGGCGCGGAGATCGGCGGGCATGCCGGCGAATTCGAGGGGCGAGCAGAAGAAGTCGTGGGTGGCCTGCCGGAGCCGGCCGGTGGCGGCGGCCTCCCGGAGGCGCCGGGCCGCCCGGCCCGCCTCGTTCCCGAAGCCGGCCATGCGCATCAGACAGTCCCGGACGTCCGAGGCTGTGGCGTCGGAGACGTAGTAGGGCCGCGGTTTGACGTGCAGCACCACGGACGTCGCGCGTCCGGTCGCCAGCAGATGGTCCACGAGGAGCAGATCGGCGAGGAGCTCCCGGCCCGCGTTGTCGAGGATCACGTGGACGTCGCCGGGCGGGCGGCGGCTGACGTGCTTCCACAGCGCCTCGATGTCGTCCGCGAGCAAGGGGACGCCGGAGGCTCCCGGACCGCCCGCGGGATCCCCGTCCGAGCGATCGCCGTTCGCGGAGTCGCCTTCCGCGGGGTCGGTGACGGCCTGGACCAGCCGGAACCCGAGGTCGGCGCGGTTGCCGTAGAGGGAGGCCAGGACCAGGGCGCGGAACACCTCGTCGGGCGGCGCGCCGGCGAGCCCGTCCAGCCAGGCGGTATCGGACTCCAGCCCGGGATCCGCCAGTTCGGCGCTCTTCATGGGCGCGAATGGATCGACACCCTGCCAGGGGCCGGGGGAGAAGTGGTCGACACACTCCAGCAGGCGTAGGTAGAAGTAGCTCTCCGCCCACAGGAACGGTGCCTCGCTCCACGGCCGGCCGAAGCGGCGCCGGTCCCGGGCCGCCCAAGGGGCGGCCGCGGCCGTCTCCGGCGCCGGCGGCCGGACCCTGCCCGTGCGGGACTCGTCCAGCAGGGCGTCGAGACGGGCCCGCTGCTCCGGCCCGTACGGATTGCCCTCGCACAGCCGCCGGACGAGGACGGGGTGCCGTTCGTGGAAGACCCCCCAGCCGTACGCGCCGGGATCGGCGATGCCATGGGCGGGGGCGGGGGCCGTGCCGTTCGTGTTCGCGTGCGTCGTCATCGCCGTCATCGTCCTCACTCCTCGAACACTCCGAGCGCGCTTCCGGGCCCGTCCCGGGCGCTGCGGGGAAAACCGAATGGATGGGGAGGGGTGGGAAAGGCGGCCCGGTGCTCCCGAAGCCGTCCCTGCCCCTCCGCAACATCAGGATGCCCACCGGACAGCGCCGTATCGCCCGTTCGGACCATGACGGAACCCTGTCAGGGGCGCTCGGGGGTGCCCGCGCGCCCTACGACCCGTCCGTGCCACGCCGGAGCCGTGCCCCGGCGGTGCAGGCGCGGTGCCGGGGCGGTGCCCGGGGCGCTGGCAGCGCATCCTTCTGGCGAGCTTCTCAGCGCTCACTCAGACTGTTCTCATGAACAGGGAGGACAGTCATACATATGACGACGGAGAACCCCCGCCCGAGCGGTCACCAGCACCCTGAGTCCCCCCGTGCCTACCCCGCCCCGCCGGCCCAGCCGCCGCAGGGCCCGGTGAGCACGCCGGACGGCTCCACCGTCTGGCCCGGCGCCGCCACGGGGACCGGCGCCGACGGGAGTGCCGCCCACGGCGGCGGCACGTACGCCACCGGCGTGCACCGAGGCGGCGCGTACGCTCCCTTCGGCCCCGGGAGTCCCATAGGCCCCGACGGTTACGGCGGTGCTCACGGCGACCCCGGCGGCCACGGCAGTCATGGCGGTCACGGCGGCTACGCCGCCTTCGGTCACCCCGCCCCCGCCCCCGAGCCGCCCCGGCGCCGACGTGGCGCCCGTACCCTCGTCGCGACCTGCGCCCTCGTCGCCGCCCTGGTCGGCGGCGGGTCCGCCGCGCTGGTCTCCGGGCTGACCGGCGGCGGTGGCGACACCGGCCGGCCGACCCCGGTGCAGAACGCGGCCAGCCGCAGCGCGGGTGTCAGTGCCGTGGCCCAGGCCGTCAGCCCCAGCATCGTCGAGATCAAGGCGGCCACCTCCGGCGGCCGGTCCACCGGCTCCGGCGTGATCGTCAGCGCGAGCGGCGAAGTGATCACCAACAACCACGTCATCGCCGGTGCGGACACCGTCCAGGTCACCCTTCACGACGGCACCACGAAGAACGCCAAGGTCGTCGGCACCGACCCCGGCAAGGACCTCGCCCTGATCAGGATCGAGGGGGCGAACGGCCTCAAGCCCGCCAAGCTCGGCGACTCGAGCAAGCTCCAGGTCGGCGACCAGGTCGTCGCGATCGGCTCGCCCGAGGGCCTCACCGGCACCGTCACCAGCGGCATCGTCTCCGCCCTCAACCGCGAGGTCACCGTGCCCAAGGAGCAGGGCGGCGGCGGTCGGCAGCGCGACAACGGCCCCCAGTGGCCGTTCGAGTTCGGCGGCGAGCAGTACAACGGCGACACCGGTTCGTCCAAGACCACCTACAAGGCCATCCAGACCGACGCCTCCCTCAACCCGGGCAACTCCGGCGGCGCGCTCATCAACATGAACGGCGAGATCGTGGGCATCAACTCGGCCATGTTCGCGCCCGGCTCCGGTGGCGGCGGCGGATCGTCCGACTCCGCGGGCAGCGTCGGCCTCGGCTTCGCCATCCCGGTCAACGACGTCAAGGCCGACCTGGCCGGTCTCCGCGCGGGCGGCACGGGCGGCAGCGGCGACTGAGCCGTGGGGAACCGGGCCGCGGGGAGCCGACCCGTGGGAAGCCGCGTGGGAAGCTGAGGTACCGGCGGACCGGCCGCCGGCCGCCCGGGCGACCGCCGAGCTGACCGCCGAGGTGCCCACCGAGCCCTGGCGACCGCCGAAGCAGCCGAGACGGCCCCGGAAGCAGCCGAGGCGACCGCCGAAGCAGCCGAGGTGCCCGCCGAAAAGAAACACGTGAGGAACGTCGAGATGAGCTCCGCCGACCCGTCCGCGTCCACGACCGCGCACGCCCCCGCGCCCGCCCGCATCCTGGTCGTGGACGACGAGCCCGCCGTTCGCGAGGCGCTGCGCCGCAGCCTCGCCTTCGAGGGCTACGGCACCGAACTGGCCGTCGACGGCCTGGACGCGCTCGCCAAGGTCACGGCGTACGAGCCCGAACTGATCGTCCTCGACGTGCTGATGCCCCGCATGGACGGCCTCACCGCCGCCCGCCGGCTGCGCGCCGCCGGCGTCACCACCCCCATCCTCATGCTCACCGCCCGCGACACCGTCGGCGACCGCGTCACCGGCCTCGACGCCGGCGCGGACGACTACCTCGTCAAGCCGTTCGAACTCGACGAGCTGTTCGCCCGCATCCGCGCCCTGCTCCGCCGCAGTGCGTACGCGACCCCCGCCGCGCCCGAGGAGACGCACGTCCTCGCCTTCGCCGACCTGCGCATGGACCTCGACACCCGGGAGGTCACGCGCGGCGCCCGCCAGGTGGAGCTGACCCGCACCGAGTTCACCCTCCTCGAACTCCTCCTCGCCCACCCCCGCCAGGTGCTCACCCGCGAGCAGATTCTCAAGCACGTCTGGGGCTTCGAGTTCGAGCCGTCGTCCAACTCCCTCGACGTGTACGTGATGTACCTGCGCCGCAAGACCGAGGCCGGCGGCGAGCCGCGCCTCGTCCACACCGTGCGCGGCGTCGGCTACGTCCTCCGGGCGGACGACGCCGTAAGGGCGGACGGCGCGGAACGGGCGGACGGCGCCGAATGATCAAGCGTTTCCGCCGGCTGCCCCTCCGCTCCCGGCTCGCCCTGCTGACGGCCGCGGCCGTCGCCGTCGCCGTCGCGGTGGCCGCCGGAGCCTGCTGGATACTGACCAAGGAACAGCTCGAACAGCAGCGGGACACCACGCTCAGCCGCCAGAAGGTCGCCGACGACTACGTGCAGGGACTGCTCGACCGGTGCGGCACCCGCGTCCCCGACAAGCTGGTCTCCCCGTCCCCGTACACCATCCAGGCCGTCACGGCCGACGGCGTCGCCTGCACCCAGCTCGGCCGGTCCCCGATCCGCGTCGCGGTCGAGGATCTGGCCGTCGCCACCGGGCGGCTGGACGGTACCCTGCACGACGCCCGGGCCGACGACGGCACCGAGATGCGCGTGGCCACCTCCCGGGTGACGCCCGGGCTCGCCGTGATGATCGCCCAGCCCGTGAGCGACGTCGACCGGCCCATGAACGCGCTCGCCATCGTCCTCGTCGTCACCGCGGGCATCGGCGTCCTCGGCGCGGCGGCCATCGGCCTCGTCATCGCCCGCGCGGCCCTCCGCCCGGTGGACCAGCTCACCGGTGCCGTCGAACACATCGCCCGCACCGAGGACCTGGCCGTCCGCATCCCCGCCGAGGGCGAGGACGAGATCGCGCGGCTCTCCCGCTCCTTCAACTCCATGACGGCCGCGCTCGCTTCCTCCCGGGACCGCCAGCAGCAGCTCATCGCCGACGCCGGCCACGAACTGCGCACCCCGCTCACCTCCCTGCGCACCAACATCGACCTGCTCGTCCGCAGCGAGGAGACCGGCCGGGCCATTCCGCCCGAGGACCGCAAGGCGCTGCTCGGCAGCGTCAAGGCGCAGATGACCGAACTGGCCGATCTGATCGGCGATCTCCAGGAGCTCTCGCGGCCCGACAGCGCCCCGGGCGCCGCGCCCGTCCAGGTCGTCGGACTGCACGAGGCGGCGGCGCGGGCCGTCGAACGCGCCCGGCTGCGCGCCACGGGGCTCACGATGACGGTGGCGCTCGACCCCTGGTACGTACGCGCCGAGGCGCCCGCGCTGGAGCGCGCGATCGTCAACCTGCTCGACAACGCGGTGAAGTTCAGCCCGCCCGGCGGGGAGATCGAGGTCCGGCTGTCCGGCGGCGAGCTCACCGTCCGCGACCACGGTCCGGGCATCCCCGCCGAGGAACTCCCGCACGTCTTCGACCGCTTCTGGCGCTCCCCGTCCGCGCGCGGCCTTCCCGGCAGTGGCCTCGGCCTCTCCATCGTCGCCCGTACCGTCCGCCGCGCCGGCGGCGAGGTCGGCCTCCGGCCGGCGGAGGGCGGCGGCACGGTGGCCGTCGTCCGGCTGCCGGGAGCGGCGGTGGAGCCGCCGGCGGAGGTGCCGGGCGGGTGAGGCCGCAGGCGTTCGCCGCGTGCCTCTGTACGCACCCTGTTCGGCGGCGCCGGCGCGGCGCTCGCCCGTCCCGAACACGTCGGACCGGCCCGCCCCTTGAGCCACGCGGAGGGCGCACGGCGCCGCGCGGGCTCCCGCCGAGCAGCGCTCCTGCATGCGCCGTGCGCCGTGGCGAACGGCGAGGAACGCGAGTTCGCAAGGGAACGCTTGTCCGCGCCAGGGGGCGAATGAGTGATCGCCCGTCGAAAGCGGGGTGCGTGGTGTGCGGCGGTCCTACGTTCGGCTCATGGTCACACCGCAACACGAGGCATCGCACAGGATCTTCCTGGAGCAACCGCCCCTACTGGCCCCCGTCTTCCGGCTCCTGGGCGTCCGCATGCCTCCCGAGAGATCCGTGGAGGTCCTGTCGCCGGATCTCACGGAGATCAGGCCGTTGGAGCGGCGCGTCGACAGCCTGCTGCGCGTCGAACCCAGCGACGGCAGCGGCACCTTCCTGGTAGCGATCGAATCGCAGGGACGCAAGGACGCGGACAAGGTCCTGAGCTGGGCCTACTACCTCGCGTTCCTGAAGGCGAAGTACACCTGTCCGGTGCTGCTCCTCGTGTCCTGCCAGGACAAGGCGACCGCGGACTGGGCAGCGGGCCCGTTCCACCTGGGACCGGAGAGCTGGCGCTCACTCTCGGTGCGTCCGCTGGTCCTGGGACCGGGCAACGTGCCGAAGATCCTCGACGCGGAGGCGGCGGCCCGCGACCTGACGCTCGCGACATTCTCCGCGATGACTCACGCGCGGGACCCCGAGATCCCGGACATACTGAAGGCACTGGCAAGCGCCCTGGGGTCGGCCGACCGGGCTGTCGCCCCCTACTACGTGGAGCTGTTGGACGTCGCCCTGGGAGACACCAAGGCGAGGGAGACCTGGAGGAAGCTCATGGCCATCCGCACCTACTTTCCCGGACGCGGGACCATCATCGAGGAGACGCTGCAGGAGGGCATGGCCAGGGGCCGGGCCGAGGAGCGCGCCGAGCGGACCCAGGAGCGCGCCGAGATGGTGCTGCGCATGCTGGAGGTCCGTGGGATCACCGTGCCGTCGGAGGTCCGGGAGCGCGTCATCGGCTGCTCCGACCTGGAGGTACTGGGCACGTGGGTGGACCGTGCCTGCACCGTCTCCCGCGCCGAGGAGATCTTCGCCGTAAGCCGCTGACGGCGGGCGACGGTGTGGCCGCCGCTCCTCCGCCGGGCCGGTGCCCGGCGGAGGAGGCCACCGGCCGGGGGCCGGCTACTTCACGACCGTGATCCGGTCCGCCTTCGGCGGAGACAGGGGGCTGGTCTTGGTGGAGTGCGCGCCCAGGTAGGCGAGGAAGACGTCCAGGTCCGACGCGCCGACGCGCTTGTTCTTGGCCTCCTTGAAGGTGACGAAGCCGTCGCCGCCGCCCATCAGGAACTCGTTCGCCGCGACGCGGTACGTCTTCGCCGGGTCGATCGCCGTGCCGTTGAGCTTGACGGACGAGGCGACGACGCGCTCGGCGCCGGTCTTCGTCAGGTCCAGGGTGTAGGACAGGCCCTTGCTGATCTGCAGGATCTTCGGCTGGGGGCCGTTGACCGCGCCGCTGACCTGCTGCTGGAGGACGGAGACGACCTGCGCGCCGGTGAGGTCGGCGGTCTGCATCATGTTGGTGAACGGCTGGACGGTGAACGCCTTGCCGTAGGTGACGATGCCGTCGCCCTCGCCGCCCGCCGCCTTGTAGGCGAGGTCGGAGCGGATGCCGCCGGGGTTCATGAAGGCGATCTGGGCGCCGCCCTTGTCGGCCGGGGCCAGGGCCTCGAGCTGGGAGTCGGCGATGACGTCGCCGAGCGGCTTCTCGTACGCCTCGGAGCCGCGGCCGTTGATGTCGGCGCTGATGTAGCCGACGGGCCGGTTGGCGATCGGGGCGGCGAGCGCGTTCCAGCGGGCGATGAGGGAGGTCATGTCCGCGGCCTTGGGCCGGTCGCGGCCGACGACGTGGTTGGTGGCGTGCGGCCGGGCGACCGGGGTGCGGACGAAGTCACGGGTGCGGCGGTCGTACGTCAGCGTGGTGTCCGTGTACAGCCGGCCGAAGGAGGCGGCCGAGGTCACCGTGCGCGGGTTGCCCGCCGGGTCGGGGATGGTGCAGGCGTACGCCTGGTGCGTGTGGCCGGTGATGAAGGCGTCGACCTTCGGTGTGACCTTCTTGGCGATGTCGACGATCGGGCCGGAGATGCCGGCGCCGGCGCCCGGCGAGTCGCAGTCGTCGTTGTACGCGCCCGAGGCCGGCATGCCGCCCTCGTGCACGAGGGTGACGATCGCCTTGACGCCCTGGCGGTCGAGCTCCTTGGCGTACTTGTCGATGGTCGCGACCTCGTCGGCGAACTTCAGGCCCTTGACGCCCTCGGCCGTGACGACGTCGGGGGTGCCCTTGAGCGTGAGGCCGATGATGCCGATCTTCACGCCCTTGTGCCGCCAGATCGTGTACGGCTTGAGGATGGGCTTGCCGGTCTTCTCGTCGGTGACGTTCGCGGCGAGGTAGGGGAAGTCCGCGCCCCGGAACTTCTTGCCCTTCTCGAAGCAGCCGTCCTTGGGGTGGCAGCCGCCGCGCTGCATCCGCAGCAGCTCGGCCCGGCCCTCGTCGAACTCGTGGTTGCCGACCGAGGTGACGTCGAGCTTCAGCTTGTTGAGCGCCTCGATGGTGGGCTCGTCGTGGAAGAGGCCGGACATCAGCGGGCTGGCGCCGATCATGTCGCCGGCCGCGGCGGTGATCGAGTACTCGTGCCCCTTGCGCGCGGTGCGGAGCGCGTCGGCCAGGTACTCCATCCCGCCGGCGGGTATGACCTTCTTCGTCCCGTCCTTCTGCGTCTCGGTGACGGTGCCGGACGAGCCCTGCGGCGGCTCCAGATTGCCGTGCAGGTCGTTGAAGGACAGCAGCTGGACGTCGACGGTCCGGCCGTGGTCGCGGCCGTGGCCGTGGCCGTGCGCGGTCGCCGCCCCGGCGGGCGCGGCGGCGAGGACACCGGCGGTGGCGGCGAGGACGGCGGCGCTGGCGGTCAGCCGTCTCGCGAGACGCTTCCGTGGCGGCGTCGCGTGCATGGGTTCCCCTTTGTGAATGTTCGTGCTGGTCTGGCGCATGCCAGGTGATGCGGTCTGCCGCAGCCTACGGTCAACGCGCGTAGTGCACAGGAGCCTTGAGGTGACGAATCGGTAGCGCTCGGGCGTTTCCCCCGTGCCGTACGCCGTATGCCCCAGCCCCTCCCCTCACACCCCCCTCGTCCGGCTCCGGCCGCGGCATAGGCTCGGTGCCATGACTGACGAGTGGAACGACGACAGCGGGCGGTGCCGGATCGAGGTGCTGGACGAGCCGGCGCCCGAGCGCGCGCGGGACGTGCTGCGGCTGATCGCGGAGGCCGCCGCGGCCGACGGCCGGCAGGCCGTCTCCGAGCAGGGCCGGCTCCAGCTGAAGGGCGGCCGGCCGGGCGTCCGCCACCTGCTGCTGCACGACGTGACCGACGGCGCCGAGGTCCTCGCCGGGTACGCGCAACTGGAGGACACCGATCCCGTCGAGGCGCCCGCGGGCGAGCTCGTGGTGCACCCGGCGTACCGGGGGCGCGGCCACGGCCGGGCGCTGGGCAACGCGCTGCTGCGGGAGTCCGGCAAGCGGCTGCGGGTCTGGGCGCACGGCGGCCACCCGGCCGCGCGCCACCTCGCGCAGGTACTGGGGATGAGCCTGTTCCGCGAGTTGCGGCAGATGCGGCGTCCGCTGGACGGCCTGGACCTGCCCGAGCCCCGGCTGCCCGACGGCGTCACCGTCCGGACCTTCCGGCCCGGGGACGACGACGCGGCCTGGCTCGCCGTCAACGCCGAGGCGTTCGCCCACCATCCGGAACAGGGCTCGCTCACCCAGCGCGACCTGGACGACCGCAAGGCCGAGGGCTGGTTCGACCCCGAGGGCTTCTTCCTCGCCGAACGCGACGGCGCGATCGTCGGCTTCCACTGGACGAAGGTGCACGCCGAGGAGGGCCTCGGCGAGGTGTACGTGGTCGGCATCCGGCCCGGCGCCCAGGGCGGCGGCCTCGGCAAGGCCCTGACCACCATCGGCCTCCGCCACCTCGCCGCGGCCGGCCTGCCGACGGCGATGCTCTACGTGGACGCGGACAACGTGCCGGCCGTGACGGTGTACGAGCGGCTGGGCTTCACCATCCACGAGACGGACCTGATGTACCGCACGGAGTCCTGATCCCCTGCGGAGAACGGGGATTGACGGAGGAAGCGGAGTGACGTCATCCTGCTTTCACTAGGCATTTAGTGGAATAGGTCAGTGGAAGCAGGGTGAGGGCGTGGTCGAGTTCCGCATCGACCGCCGCAGCGGCGTCGCTCCCTATGTGCAGATCGCCCGGCAGGTCGAACAGGCCCTCCGGCTGGGCCTGCTGATGCCGGGCGACCAGCTCCCCACCGCCCGCGAAGTCGTGGCGGCCACCGCCATCAACCCCAACACCGTCCTGAAGGCGTACCGCGAACTCGACCGCGCGGGCCTGGTCGAGGCGCGCCCCGGACTCGGGACGTTCGTCCGGCGCTCCCTGGCCCGGCCGGGCGCCGCCGCCGACTCGCCGCTCCGCGCCGAGCTGGCCGGCTGGGCCGAACGGGCCCGCGCGGCCGGGCTCGACCGGGACGACGTCTCCGCGCTGATGGCGTCCGTCCTGGACGAGTGCTTCGGCGACGCGCCGCCGGGCGGTCCGTACGCCCTCGACCGTGCCGACCGCACCGACCACGTCGGTCATACCGGTCACGCCGACCGCTCTGGTCACGCCCACCACGCCGACGAGGGGACCGGATGACCGATCTGACCTACACCCCCGGCGGAACCGCCGTCGAGGCGGCCGGGCTGGGGGTGAAGCACCGGCGCTCCTGGGCGTTGCGGGACTGCTCGTTCCGGGTGCCCACGGGACGGGTCTGCGCGCTCGTCGGACCCAACGGCGCCGGCAAGTCGACCCTGCTCTCCGTCGTCGCGGGGCTGCGGCGGCCGGAGTCGGGGCGGCTGGAGGTGCTGGGCGGGCCGGTGGGGCACCGGGGGACGCGGCCCCGGGTGGCGTACCTGCCGCAGGACATGCCGCTGTACCCGCAGTTCACCATCGCCGACACGCTGCGCATGGGCCGCGAGCTCAACCCCGGCCGCTGGGACCCGGCGGCGGCGGAACGTCTGGTGCGGGAGGGGAACCTGCCGTCGCACGCGCGCGTCGGTGCGCTCTCCGCGGGCCAGCGCACCCGGGTCGCGCTCGCCCTGGCCTTCGGCAAGCGGCCCGACCTGCTGCTGCTGGACGAGCCGATGGCCGACCTCGACCCGCTGGTGCGGCACGAGATCACGGCGGCCCTGATGACCGAGGCCGCCGAGCACGCCACCACGATCGTGCTGGCCTCGCACGTCCTCTCCGAGCTCGACGGCGTCTGCGACTACCTGTTGCTGCTGGGCGGCGGCCGGATCCGGCTGGCGGGCGAGGTCGAGGACCTGATCGGCGTCCACCGCGTCGTCGTGGGCCGCCACGAGGGACCGGGCCTGCCGAAGGCGTTCGCCGCGCACACGGTCGTCTCGGCGCGGACGACGGGCCGGCAGCTCACCGCCGTCCTCCGGCCGGAAGGGCCGATCGCGGGTCGGTGGGAGACGTCGGAACCCACCCTGGAGGACCTGCTCCTCGCCCACCTCCGCGCCCCCGCCGTCCCCCCGCTGCTCACCCCGAGCGCCGAACCCCGGTCCGGGAGGGCCACCGCGTGACCGCCACTCTGCCCCCCGCCTCCTCACCCGCACCCGCAGCCTCCACCGCACCGGAGGCCGGACGCGGCCGGTTCCGGCCGCGCGGCTTCGTCTGGCTCGTCCTGCGCCAGCACCGGGCGACCCTGGTCGTCCTGACGCTGCTGCTGGTCGCCGAGTTGGTGCAACTGGCGCTGCTGGGATACCTGTTGCGGAAGGACGCGGACATCCGGGCCCTCGCCGACCTCTGCGCGGGCGGGGACCGGGAGTGCGCCGAACGCTGGTCGCCGGCCGCCGACTTCCGGGCCGGGTACGGTGACGCGCTGCACTTCAACGGACTGCTGGTGCAGTATGTGCCCTTGCTGGCAGGCCTGTTCACGGCCGGCCCGATGGTCGCCCGGGAGCTGGAGAGCGGTACGTGGCGGCTGGCGTGGACCCAGTCCCTCCCGCCGGCCCGCTGGCTCGCGGCCAAACTCGCGGTGCCCACGGTGCTGGTGCTCGTCGGGGTGTCGCTGATGTCGGCGCTCTACACCTGGTGCTGGACCGCCGTACCCACCGAACTGCTGCCCGGCCAGCGCTGGTACGACTCGTTCGGGATGCTCGGCCCGATGCCGGTCGCCGATGCCCTGTGCGGCGTCGCGTTCGGGGCGCTCGCGGCGCTGGCGACGCGGCGCACGGTGCCGGCGATGGTCCTGACGCTGGTGGGGTACGGGACGGTGCGCTCCGCGCTGGGTTACCTCCGCCCCCACCTGTGGCCCCGCACCCGGACGGTCTCGCTCCGCATGCCGGGGTACCCGAACGACGGTACCTGGGTCATCGGGCGCGGGATGCTCACTCGTTCGGGTGAACACATATCGGACGACGCGTGCGGCGTCGGAGTCTCCCCGGAGCGCTGTCTGACCACGCACAACGCCGACCGCTGGTACCTCGACCACCATCCGCCGGGGGACCACTGGCCCCTGGCGTGGCTGGAGGCGGGCATCCTCGCCGCATTGGCCGCGCTCGCCGCCTGGGCGGCGCTGCGGTGGGTACGGCACATCGTGCCGTAGGCCCGGCCGCGCCCCGCGGCCGCGGCACGGCAATCCTCAGGTGGCGCCCCGCGGCGCGGCACCGGAATCCCCCGGTCACCCCTGGGAGGCTCCCGGGTTCCCCGCACGCCATGTGGGCGTTACCCGTGATTCAACCGCGGTTGCCAGTCTTGCGGGATGCAGCCGGTCGCCCCCCACGCACGACAACGCAGGCCACGCGCCGCCGCGGTCTCCGCCGTGCCCGCCCTCCCGGACGAGCGGAACAATGAGGGTATGGCAGATCCTCCGGCGTTCTCGCGCCCCCGGGAGGCGGAGGGGCCCTCCGGTGACCGGTACGCGGGCCCGCGCCCCGGCGGCTTCCTCGCCGCCGCGCACCGGGCGGGCCCGGCCGCCCCGGACATCCCCGAACCGGAACCCGACCTGGACGCCGACCTCGACGGCTACGCCGAGTACGAGGCGTACGACGGGCACGAGCCCGCCCCCCGCACGACGGCCCCCTACGCGGAGGCCCGCGCGGCGGACGCCGGGATCGACTACGCGGACGGCTACGACGACCGCCAGGAGGACCCGTCCCGGGACGGCGAGCCGCTGCCCGGGAACCGCTTCCTGGACCGCGAGCGCAGCTGGCTGGCGTTCAACGAGCGGGTGCTGGAGCTGGCCGAGGACCCGGCGACGCCGCTCCTCGAACGCGCCAACTTCCTGGCGATCTTCGCGAGCAACCTCGACGAGTTCTTCATGGTCCGCGTCGCCGGCCTCAAG
This sequence comes from Streptomyces sp. NPDC021100, assembly GCF_044333095.1. NCBI lineage: Bacteria > Bacillati > Actinomycetota > Actinomycetes > Kitasatosporales > Streptomycetaceae > Streptomyces > Streptomyces sp. NPDC021100. The sequence continues at coordinate 68,332 of NZ_JBIRQH010000019.1, read as the reverse complement.
CGCCGCATCGCCACCGGCGTCGCCACCCGCTCCGCGTCCGGCCTCCAGCCGCGCGAGGTGCTGGAGCTGATCTGGACCCGCTCCCGCGAGCTCATGGCCCGGCACGCCGCCTGCTACCAGCAGGACGTCGCGCCCGAGCTGGCCGAGCGGGGCATCCACCTGATCCGCTGGGCCGAGCTGACCGAGAAGGAGCAGGCCCGCCTCTTCTCCCTCTTCCGGCGGCGGATCTTCCCCGTCCTCACCCCGCTCGCCGTCGACCCGGCGCACCCGTTTCCGTACATCTCCGGGCTGTCGCTCAACCTGGCCGTGGTCGTCCGCAACCCGGTCAGCGGGCACGAGCACTTCGCGCGCGTGAAGGTGCCGCCGCTGCTGTCGCGGTTCCTGGAGGCGTCACCGGAACGGTACGTGCCGCTGGAGGACGTGATCGCGGCGCACCTGGAGGAGTTGTTCCCGGGGATGGAGGTGCTGGGGCACCACATGTTCCGGGTGACGCGCAACGAGGACCTGGAGGTCGAGGAGGACGATGCCGAGAACCTGCTCCAGGCGCTGGAGAAGGAGCTCATGCGCCGCCGCTTCGGCCCGCCCGTGCGGCTGGAGGTCGAGGAGTCCATCGACCCGTACGTCCTCGACCTGCTCGTCCGCGAGCTGAAGATCTCCGACGCGGAGGTGTACCCGCTGCCGGGGCCGCTCGACCTCACCGCGCTGTTCCACATCGCGGCCCTGGACCGGCCGGAGCTGAAGTACCCCACGTTCGTCGCCGGGACGCACCGCGATCTGGCCGAGGTGGAGTCCGCGACCGCACCGGACGTGTTCGCCGCCCTGCGCGAGCGGGACGTGCTGCTCCACCATCCGTACGACTCGTTCTCCACCTCCGTCCAGTCCTTCCTCGAACAGGCCGCGGCCGACCCGGACGTCCTCGCCATCAAGCAGACGCTGTACCGGACGTCCGGCGACTCCCCGATCGTCGACGCGCTGATAGACGCCGCGGAGTCCGGGAAGCAGGTGCTCGTCCTGGTCGAGATCAAGGCGCGCTTCGACGAGCAGGCGAACATCAAGTGGGCGCGGAAGCTGGAGGAGGCCGGCTGTCACGTCGTCTACGGGCTCGTCGGCCTGAAGACGCACTGCAAGCTGTCGCTGGTGGTACGGCAGGAGGGCGATACCCTCCGGCGCTATTCGCATGTGGGAACAGGCAACTACCATCCGAAGACCGCCCGGCTCTACGAGGACCTGGGGCTGCTCACCGCCGACCCGCAGGTGGGCGCCGACCTGTCCGACCTCTTCAACCGGCTGTCCGGCTACTCCCGCCGGCAGACCTACCGGCGGCTGCTCGTCGCCCCCCGCTCGCTCCGCGACGGCCTGGTCGCCCGCATCACGCGCGAGGTCGCCCACCGCCGGGACGGCCGGCCCGCGTCCATCCGGATCAAGGTCAACGCGATGGTGGACGAGACGGTGATCGACGCCCTCTACCGCGCCTCGCGCGCGGGGGTCCCGGTGGACGTGTGGGTGCGCGGCATCTGCGCCCTGCGGCCGGGGGTGCCCGGGCTGTCGGAGAACATCCGGGTGCGCAGCGTCCTCGGGCGGTTCCTGGAACACTCCCGTGTCTTCGCCTTCGCGAACGGAGGTGAGCCCGAGGTGTGGCTCGGCAGCGCCGACATGATGCACCGCAACCTCGACCGGCGCATCGAGACGCTCGTCCGCGTCACCGACCCCGCGCACCGCGCCTCGCTCAGCCGGCTGCTGGAACTCGGCATGTCCGACCGGACCGCGTCCTGGCACCTCGGCCCGGACGGCGGCTGGACCCGGCACGCGACCGACGCCGACGGCCGGCCGCTGCGCAACGTCCAGGAAATCCTCATCGACGCCCGGAGGCGCCGGCGTGGCACAGCGACCCCGTGACGCCTCGGACGCCCTCACCGCGGCCGGTGGGCGAACCGACATGGCGACCGACACGACGACGGAGACGACCGGCGGACCGCCGCCCCAGGCGCGCCGCGCGCCGGAGGGCAGGGACCGGCCGCCGCACGGCACCGGCAGCGCCGCCGACGTCCTCGCCCGCTATCTCCACCAGCAGGCGACGGAGTTCCTGCGCGGCCTGCGGCTGCACGGCGACAGCGGGCACGGCGCCGGGACCGCCGCCGAGGAGGCGGCCGAGGCCGTCCGGCTGCTGCGCGGCGCCGCCCGCCGCATCGCGGGGACGCTCCAGGTCTTCCGCCCGCTGACCGAGGTGCCCTGGACCGACCAGTTCCGCTCCGAACTCGCCTGGCTGACCGAGACCTTGGGCCGCGAGTACGCGTGCGCGGCCCGGCTCGCGCGGCTGCGGGGCGCGTTGCACCGGCTGTCCGGCGCGGCCGAGGCCGGGAGCGCCGCCGCACCCGCCGTGGGCGCCGCACGCGCCGGCGCGCTGCTGGAACGCCAGCTCACGCTGGCCCGGACGCGCGCCCACTCGGCGGCCCTCCAGGCGCTCGGCTCCGCACGCTTCCACGCGGTCGCCGACGCCGTCGCCGTCCTGTCCACCGACCCGCCGCTCGACTCCGCCGCCCACGACCTGCGGGCCCGGGAGGCCCTGCCGCTGCTGGCCGAGCAGAGCCACCGGCTGCTCCTGGAGGCGGCCGACACCCTGCCGCTGGCCGCCGCCGGCCTGCCCTACAACGCCGAGGCGCTCTCCCGCGGCCTCGCCGACGCGGGCGTCCCCGCGGCCGAGAGCCGGCAGGACGCCCCCTGGCACCAGGTGCGCCTGCTGGTGCGGCTGCGCCGGTACGCGCAGGAGGTGCTCGACGAACAGCACCAGACGGAAGTGGAACCCGGCCTCACCATAAGGCTGTTGAGCGCCGGCCAGGCCCTCGACCGCCACCGCGACGCGGCCGAGGCCGCCTCCTACGCCGCTGCCGCCGCCCGTACCCCGCGCATCGCCCCGGCCACCGCGTACGCCCTGGGCGTGCTCCACGCGGACCAGCGGTACGAGGTGGAGGCCGCGCGCTTCGCCTTCGTCCGGGTCTGGCAGCGGATGGGGGTGCCTGCCCGGTGAAGCCCGTGCGGCCGCCCGCCGGGGCGGAGAACGCGGTCGTCCGCGCGGCGGGGTGCGTGCTGTGGCGGCGCGGGCCGGAGGGGATCGAGCTCGCTCTCGTCCACCGGCCGAAGTATCTGGACTGGTCGTTCCCGAAGGGCAAGCTCAAGCGGGGGGAGGACGCGCGGTCCGGGGCGCTCCGCGAAGTCCGCGAGGAGACGGGTCTGGACTGCGTCCTGGGGCCGCCCCTGCCGACCTCGCGGTACCCGGTGGCCGACGGCCGCACCAAAGAGGTGCGCTATTGGGCGGCCGGGCCCGTCAGTGGCACGTTCGTCCCCAACCGGGAGGTCGACCGCCTGGCGTGGTTGTCCCCTGACGAGGCGCGGACTCGTCTGACGCACGACCGGGACCGGGGGTTGGTGGACGCCTTGCTGGTGGTCTTGGGGGTGGAGTAGCCCCGGTCCCTCCCCCAGAGGGGGCACCCCCATTCACCGTTTCTGCGGGAGGGCCCGCGCCCCTGAAACCGCGCTCCGCGCGGTTGTCCTCAAGCGCCGGAGCCGCGAAAAGCAGGGTCTGGGGCGCAGCCCCAGGAAGCGGCGAAGGGGCGGGGCCGGGGCACCGTCACCCCCGAGGGGCCACCGCCTCCCACCGCACCGTGACCTCCCCCTGCCGCCACCGCCGAGGCCCGTCCGCGAGCGGCCAGTCCCCGGCCAGCGAGGACACCGCCCGGATCCACCGCTGCCGGGCCCCCAGCGAAGCGTAAGGAGCGGCCGCCGCCCAGGCCCGGTCGAAATCCCGCAGAAAGGCGTGCACGGGCTCCCCGGGCACATTCCTGTGAATGAGCGCTTTCGGCAGCCGCTCCGCCAGGTCCGACGGCGCCCCGAGCGACCCCAGCCGCGTCGCGAAGGTGACGGTCCGCGGACCCTCCGGGCCGAGCGCGACCCATACGTGCCGGCGTCCGATCTCGTCGCAGGTGCCCTCGACGAGCAGTCCGTCGGGGTCGAGCCGCGCGCACAGCCGCGCCCAGACGTCGGCGACGGAAGCCTCGTCGTACTGCCGGAGCACGTTCGCCGCCCGGATGATCAGGGGCCGGCGACCGGGCGCGAGGGGCACTTCGAAGCCGCCGTGGGCGAAGGTCAGCCCGTCCCGCTCGTAGGGCACGGCCGCGGCCACCCGCGCCGGGTCGATCTCGACGCCGACCACCCGCGCGTCGGCGCGTACCCGGCGCAGCCGGTCCAGCAGTTCGACGGCGGTCCAGGGGGCGGCTCCGTAGCCGAGGTCGACGGCGACGGGGTCGGCGGCGCGGCGCAGGGCGGCGGCGTGGGCGGCGGTGATCCAGCGGTCCATCCGGCGCAACCGGTTCGGATTGGTCGTGCCGCGTGTCGCCGTCCCGACGGGTCGGTGCGGCGGGGCGGGGGCGGGTCGGGCGGCGGCCATGCACCGAGCGTAAGCGGTTCCGGTTCGGCGCCGGACCGTGAGGGCCGCATCACTCTTTGGTAAAGGAGGGAAGGGGAACCCCCGGCCTCGTGTTCGAAGGGTTGACCCCTGCATCAGGCCCTGCACGAGGCCCCCTGACGCATCAGACCCACGCACGCCCCCCCCACAGGCGGACGGAGGACCCGAACGGTGAGCCAGTACGCACCCCGGCGCGGCACGCGCCGCACCCGTACGCATGGCAGCCCCTTCTCCCGGCCCCAGCAGTTCCTGCGCCGCGCGCAGGGCCGGCTGCCGCGCCGTGTCGCGATGCTCAGCGTCCACACGTCGCCGCTGCACCAGCCCGGCACGGGTGACGCGGGCGGCATGAACGTCTACATCGTCGAGCTCGCCAGGCGGCTCGCCGCGCTCGGCATCGAGGTGGAGGTCTTCACCCGGGCGACCACCGGGCAGCTGCCGCCCGCCGTGGAGCTGGCGCCCGGCGTCCTCGTCCGGCACATCGACGCCGGCCCGTACGAGGGGCTGGCGAAGGAGGAGCTGCCGGCCCAGCTGTGCGCCTTCACCCATGGGGTGACGCAGGCGTGGGCGGGCCACCGGCCGGGTTACTACGACCTCGTCCACTCGCATTACTGGCTGTCCGGCCACGTCGGCTGGCTGGCGGCCGACCGCTGGGGCGTGCCGCTGGTGCACGCGATGCACACGATGGCCAAGGTGAAGAACGCGGCGCTGGCCGCGGGCGACACCCCGGAGCCGCAGGCCCGGGTGATCGGCGAGACGCAGATCGTCCGCGCGGCCGACCGGCTGATCGCCAACACGGAGGGTGAGGCGGAGGAGCTGGTCCGGCACTACGACGCGGCTCCGGACAAGGTCGCCGTCGTCCATCCGGGCGTCAATCTGGAGCGGTTCCGGGAGGCCGACGGCCGGGCGGCCGCCCGCGACCGGCTGGGGCTGCCGCAGGACGCGCTGGTCCCGCTGTTCGCCGGCCGGATCCAGCCGCTGAAGGCGCCCGACGTGCTGCTGTGCGCGGTGGCCGAGCTGCTGGACCGCCGGCCAGCGCTGCGGTCGCGGATCGTCGTCCCGGTGGTCGGCGGTCCGAGCGGCAGCGGCCTGGCGAAGCCGGAGGAGCTCCAGAAGCTCGCCGCCCGGCTGGGCATCGCCGACGTGGTCAGATTCCGTCCGCCCGTCGACCAGGAGCGGCTCGCGGACTGGTACCGCGCGGCGTCCGTGCTGGTCATGCCCTCGTACAGCGAGTCGTTCGGCCTGGTGGCGGTGGAGGCGCAGGCGTGCGGCACGCCGGTCGTCGCGGCGGCGGTGGGCGGGCTTCCGGTGGCGGTCCGGCACGGGACCAGCGGCTTCCTGGTGGACGGCCACGACCCCGTCGACTACGCGCGGGCGCTCGAACGCTTCGCGGACGCGCCCGGCCTCGCGGACACGATGGGCGCCGCGGCGGCGGCGCACGCCCGGTCCTTCGGCTGGGACACGGCGGCCGCCGCCACGGCCGCGGTGTACACCGAGGCGATCGGCGAGCGGCGGCGTCGCCTACGCTCGTCGCATGGCTGAACGGCAGATGTCCGACGCGAGGACCGTCATCGAGCGCACGCTCGCCGAGGCCGCGATCGAGTGGGAGAGCCCGGCCGACGGCACGTACGTCGTGAAGCTGCCCGGCACCCGGAAGCTGTCGACGACCGTGTCGCTGGTCGTCGGCAACCACTCCCTCTCCGTCAACGCCTTCGTGGTGCGCCGCCCCGACGAGAACCACGAGGCGGTGCACCGCTGGCTGCTGGAGCGCAACACCCGGCTGTACGGCGTCGCCTACGCCGTCGACCACCTCGGTGACGTCTACCTCGTCGGCCGGCTGCCGCTGGCGGCCGTCACGCCGGAGGAGGTCGACCGGATCCTCGGCGTGGTGCTGGAGAACGCGGACGGCAGCTTCAACACCCTGCTGGAGATGGGGTTCGCGAGCGCGATCCGCAAGGAGTACGCGTGGCGCACCGCTCGGGGCGAGTCCACGCGCAACCTGGAGGCGTTCGGACGGCTGACGGGGGAGGGGCGTACGGGGCCTGACACCCCGTCGGCCTGACGGCAGGTCAGGCGGACTGCGGGACGGGCCGCTCCTCCCGCTCCGCTCCGGTCGCGCGGACCGCGTCCATGGCGCCTTCTTCCGGCAGGTTCCGGGTCAGCAGCCAGTAGCCGGCCGCCGCGAAGGTGCCGATCACCGCGCACCCGGCCCAGAGCGCGTCGGCGCCGAACTCCTCGATGACCGCGCCGCCCGTCAGCGGCGCGACCAGGGACGACAGGGTCCAGGACAGCGAGAACACGCCCTGGTAGCGGCCTCGCGCGTGGCGCGGCGAGAAGCGCACCACCATGCCGGACTGGGTGGGGGCGTTGACGATCTCGGCGAGCGTCCAGACGGCGATGGTCAGCGCGAAGAAGCCGACCGAGCCGGCGAACGCGGTCAGGCCGAAGCCGTACCCGGCGAGCAGGGCGGAGAAGACCAGCAGCATCCGGGGGTCGCGGCGTTCGATGAGGCGGGTCACCGGGATCTGGAGGGCGACGATCATGATGCCGTTGACGGCCATGACCATGCCGTAGTCCTGGGTGGAGAGCCCGGCCCGGCCCATCGCCACCGGCAGCGCGACGGAGCTCTGCGTGAAGAGGAGCGCCACCAGGAAGGCCAGGCCGGTGACGCCCATGAACCGGCCGTCCCGCAGGACCGTGCCCAGCCCCACGGCGGGCGCCGCCTCGCCGGAGGCCGACGGCGCGGCCGGCTCGGGCCGCGACTCGGGGAGCGTGAAGTAGGCCAGGACGGCGCACACCAGCGTGATCGCGGCCTCCCCGAGGAAGCCGGCCAGATAGCTGTACTCGGCGACGAACCCGGCCGCCGTCGAGGAGATCGCGAAGCCGAGGTTGATCGCCCAGTAGTTGATCGAGTACGCCCGGAGCCGGTCCTCGGGGCGGACGATGTCGGCCATCATCGCGGTGACGGCGGGCCGCGAGGAGTTGCTCGCCAGCCCCACCAGGAAGGCGGCGCCCGAGATCGACACGGGGTCATGCACGAAGCCGAGCAGCGCCACCGAGGCGGCCGTCCCGACCTGGGCGATCATAAGGGTGGGCCGCCGTCCGAGCCGGTCGGTCAGCACGCCCGCCCCGACCGAGGCGATCACCCCGCCGAGCCCGTGCAGGGCGGCGACCAGCCCGGCGAAGAACGCGGAGTAGCCGCGCTCCAGCGTCAGGTACAGCGCGAGGAACGTGGCGACGAACCCGCCCAGCCGGTTGACCAGCGTGCAGACCCACAGCCACCAGAACGCGCGGGGGAGCCCCGCCACGCTTTCCCTCGCCGCTCTGCCCATCCGCGTCATCACGCGTCCGCCCCCCTGTGGTAAGTGCCGTCTCGGCAGTACGCACGTTACGAGCGTCTGGCGTGGGCACGCCATTCAATTGACAAGGTGCGTCAAACGGCGCCGTGAGCGGCACCCCCAACCCGTCGATTACGCTCAAGGGCATGGCCGACGCACCGTACAAGCTCATCCTCCTCCGCCACGGCGAGAGCGAGTGGAACGCGAAGAACCTGTTCACCGGCTGGGTGGACGTCAACCTCAACGAGAAGGGCGAGAAGGAGGCCGTCCGCGGCGGAGAACTGCTCAAGGACGCCGGCCTGCTCCCTGACGTGGTCCACACCTCCCTCCAGAAGCGCGCCATCCGCACCGCGCAGCTGGCCCTGGAGGCGGCCGACCGCCACTGGATCCCCGTCCACCGCTCCTGGCGCCTGAACGAGCGCCACTACGGCGCCCTCCAGGGCAAGGACAAGGCCCAGACGCTGGCCGAGTTCGGCGAGGAGCAGTTCATGCTCTGGCGCCGCTCGTACGACACCCCGCCGCCCGCCCTGGAGGACGGCTCCGAGTTCTCCCAGAGCGAGGACCCGCGCTACGCCTCCATCCCCCCGGAGCTGCGCCCCCGCACCGAGTGCCTCAAGGACGTCGTCGTCCGCATGCTGCCGTACTGGTACGACGGCATCGTCCCGGACCTGCTGGCCGGCCGCACGGTCCTGGTCGCCGCCCACGGCAACTCGCTGCGCGCCCTGGTCAAGCACCTGGACGGCATCTCCGACGCCGACATCGCGGGCCTCAACATCCCCACCGGCATCCCGCTCGCCTACGAGCTCGACGCCGACTTCCGCCCGGTCGTCCCCGGCGGCACCTACCTCGACCCGGAGGCCGCCAAGGCCGCGATCGAGGCCGTGAAGAACCAGGGCAAGAAGAAGTAAGGCACCAGCGCGGTACGGGCAAGGGCCCCCGAGGCGGCATCGGCCGCCCGGGGGCCCTTCCCGTGAGTGACGTGTGAGGCGTGTCAGCCGCAGCCGCCGCCGCAGTTGCACGAGCCGCCGCTCTGGCAGCCGCACGTGCAGCCGGGACCGCAGTTGCATCCGCTCATCGCGGGGGCTGCGGGGGCCACACGCTCAGGGGTGTGCGCGAGAGAACCGGTCATGCGGTACCTCCTCGATGGGTGGTCTGCCACACCCCACTCAACGCTCACTCGGCGGTGGTCGTCAATGCGCTCGATGTACGAGTGTGTGGGCGCACGGGATGCGCCAGGGGGCGTACGGGCGCACGCGGGGTATCACGAAGCCTCGCCCGCGCCGGGGGCGCCCGCCGTCTGGTTGAGCTCGTCGGCGTGCTCCCCGGTGACCAGGTAGACGACGCGCTTGGCGACCGAGACGGCGTGGTCGGCGAACCGCTCGTAGTAGCGGCCCAGCAGGGTCACGTCCACGGCCGTCTCGATGCCGTGCTGCCAGCGGTCGTCCATCAGGTGCTGGAAGAGGGCGCGGTGCAGCAGGTCCATGGCGTCGTCGTCCTGCTCCAGCTGGAGCGCCAGGTCCACGTCCTTGGTGATCAGCACCTCGCCCGCCTTGGCCATCAGCCGCTGGGCGAGCTGGCCCATCTCCAGCACCGTGGAGTGCAGGTCGCGCGGGACCGCCGTGTCCGGGAAGCGCAGCCGGGCGAGCTTGGCGACGTGCTGCGCCAGGTCGCCCGAACGCTCCAGGTCGGCGCTCATCCGCAGGGACGTCACCACGATCCGCAGGTCCGTGGCGACCGGCTGCTGCCGGGCCAGCAGCGCGATGGCCCGCGCCTCCAGGTCGCGCTGGAGGTCGTCCACCTTGCTGTCGCCGGCGATCACGGCCTCCGCGAGCTTGAGGTCCGCGTCCAGGATCGCCGTCGTGGCGCGCCCTATGGCGGAGCCGACGAGCCGCGCCATTTCGACCAGCCCGTCGCCTATCGAGTCCAGCTCCTCGTGGTACGCGTCCCGCATCGTGTCCTTCTCTCGCTTCGAGTGGTGCGGCGGCCGGGGCCGTGCCGGTGCTCTTCGGGGCCGCCCGGTACCACGATCCGGCCGGAACGCGACGGGTGTCGACCCCCGGAGTGAACCACCGCCGACCTCAAGGTGAACTCTCGGCAACGTGTGTTCGAGGCGCCCCCCTTTTGACTGTGGGGCTGTCGGTGCCCCCGCATAACCTGGAGGCATGAACGTGGACGCGGCCGTCGCCGCAGCGGCAGCCCTCGCCGGCCTGTGCACCGGTGTGATCGCCATGCTGGCGTTCCGCTGGAGCGAGCGCGACCAGGCACGCCCCAGCCGCAGCTCGCTGCACACCGACGCGGTCCTGCCACCCGGTGTCGACACCGTCCTGTCCGTGCTGCGGTCCTCCGCCGTCGTCCTCGACGAGGGCGACGCCGTCGTCAAGGCCAGCTCGGCGGCGTACGCCCTGGGCCTGGTGCGCGGCGGCCGGCTGGCCGTGGACGCGATGCTCCAGATGGCCCGCGACACCCGCCGCGACGGGGAGATACGCCAGGTCGAGCTGGACCTCCCGCGCCGCGGCACCGGCCGCGGGGAGGCCCTCGCGGTCTCCGCCCGGGTGGCGCCGCTGGGCTCCCGCCTGGTGCTGCTGCTGGTCGAGGACCTCACCGAGGCCCGCCGCATCGAGGCGGTCCGCCGGGACTTCGTCGCCAACGTCAGCCATGAGCTGAAGACCCCGGTCGGCGCGCTGTCGCTGCTCTCCGAGGCCGTGATGGACGCCAGCGACGACCCCGAGGCCGTCACCCGCTTCGCCGGCCGGATGCAGATCGAGGCCACCCGGCTGACCAACCTGGTCCAGGAGCTGATCGACCTCTCCCGGGTGCAGAACGACGACCCCCTGGAGGACGCCGAGCCCGTCCGCGTGGACGAGCTCGTCGCCGAGGCCGTCGACCGCTGCCGCCACCAGGCCGGCACCAAGCAGATCACCATGGCCTCGGGCGGCGCCGCCGGCCTGCACGTCTGGGGCAACCGGGGCCAGCTCGCCGCGGCCCTCGGCAACCTCGTCGAGAACGCCGTCAACTACAGCCCCGCCCGCACCAGAGTGGGAATCGCCGCCCGCCGGGTCGCCGCACCCGGCGGCGACCTGATCGAGATAGCCGTCACCGACCAGGGCATCGGCATATCCGAGAAGGACCGCGAGCGGGTTTTCGAACGCTTCTACCGGGTCGACCCCGCCCGCTCCCGCGCCACCGGCGGCACCGGCCTCGGCCTGTCGATCGTCAAACACGTGGCCGCGTCGCACGGCGGCGAGGTCACCGTCTGGAGCGCCGAGGGCCAGGGCTCCACCTTCACCCTCCGCCTCCCGGAGGCGGGCGTCGGCCGCGACCGGCTCCGGCTGCGCCACCTCGACTCCGACGATCCCCGGGACGCGGCCGAGGCGACGGGCCACCTCCACGGCCTCGCCGGCTCGGAGCCGCTCCGGTGAGGCTCCCGCGCCCCGCGCGCCCCGATGCCTTCTTCCGCCCGCACCGCCAGAACGAGATCCGACCGGAGGTCGCCCCGTGACCCGAGTGCTCGTCGTCGAGGACGAAGAGTCCTTCAGCGACGCGTTGTCCTACATGCTGCGCAAGGAGGGGTTCGAGGTCGCCATCGCGGCCACCGGCCCCGAGGGCCTGGAGGAGTTCGAGCGCAACGGCGCCGACCTCGTCCTGCTCGACCTGATGCTGCCGGGCCTGCCCGGCACCGAGGTCTGCCGGCAGCTGCGGGGACGCTCCAACGTGCCCGTCATCATGGTCACCGCCAAGGACAGCGAGATCGACAAGGTCGTGGGTTTGGAGATAGGGGCCGACGACTACGTCACTAAGCCCTTCTCCTCGCGCGAGCTGGTCGCCCGCATCCGCGCGGTGCTGCGCCGCAGGGGGGAGCCCGAGGAGGTCGCGCCCGCGGCGCTGGAGGCCGGCCCGGTGCGGATGGACGTGGACCGGCACGTCGTCACCGTCGCCGGCGGCAAGGTCGACCTTCCGCTGAAGGAGTTCGACCTGCTGGAGATGCTGCTGCGGAACGCCGGGCGGGTGCTGACCCGGATGCAGCTCATCGACCGGGTGTGGGGCGCCGACTACGTGGGCGACACCAAGACGCTCGACGTCCACGTCAAGCGGCTGCGCGCCAAGATCGAGCCGGACCCGGGGGCCCCGCGCTACCTGGTGACGGTGCGCGGCCTCGGCTACAAGTTCGAGCCGTAGGCCGCGGAGTCACCGCGGCGGCGGCCAGGGCCCGGAGCCGACGGCTCCCGGGCCCTGCCGCGTTTCCGTCCCGGATTCCGGGACGGACTCAGTGCTCGGCGTCGGGCGCCGCCGGGGTCTGGCGGTTCTTGTCGCCCTTGTCGTTCTTGTCGCCGCTCTCCGGCTTCCCGTCCTTCTTGGACTTGTCCTCGGCCTTGCCGGACGCCGGGGCGGTCGCGCCGCCCGGCTTGCCCTGCTTGCCGCCGCCCGGCTTGCCCGGCTGCGGGGACGGGGAGGTCTGCGGGGACTGGGAGGGCTCCGCCGGGCCCCAGTCCTTGAAGTAGCTGGTGGCCGGGACGACGAAGGCGCCGATCCGCACGTCACCGGTGCTGCTGAAGACGAACGACAGCTGCTGCTGCGCGCCGTCCTTGAGGCTCTCGCGGCCGTTCGGCAGGACGGCGGAGGCGTTGCCCTTGCCGCCCAGCGTCACCGAGCCCCCGGCCGGGACGACGACCGGGCCGCTGCCCTTGGCGCCGGTGAGCTGCACCGCGACGTTCTTGCCGGGCAGCTTGACGGCGGTCAGCGTCTGGTCCTTGGCACCGTTGTTGAACACCTGGCCCGTGATCACGGCCGGTCCGGTGGTGGTCTGCCCCGGCTGGGTGACCACGTTGACGTTCTGGAGCTTGATGTCACCGACGGAGGCGGCGACGTTGTCCGGCTTGACCTGCAGCGTCTGCGCGTCGTTGCCCGCCGCGCAGGCGGAGAGCGAGGCGATCGAGAGCGCGAGGACGGTGGCGGCGAGAGCGCCGCGTCGAAGGCTGCTGCTCACGGCGGCGGCATCTCCTTGGACGAAGTAAGAGGTGTGTCAGCGGGCTTAGGTTACCGAGCCGTCGCGTGGCCCCCGCACCCGACCCGCCCCTCAAGGTCCACTCGGCCGCCGAGCGTCCTACCACCGGCTTATCGGAGGAGCTGTCCGGTGGATTATCCGTAAGGAATGTGAGTGGTGAGGGGGAACGAGTTCCGGAATTGATCAAGTTCGGCTTGATCAATTCCGTAATGCGCGCGCGGAAGGTCCCGCCGCCCCGAACGGAGTACCGGAACTGCCGCGAACGGACCCCGGCAAAACGGGACGTTCGACCGCTCGCGCGCCCGTCCCGGTACGTGTAACGTGCCCGTTTCGCTTGCCCCGGACAACCGCTCCGACCTGCGAATACCTGCTTCCGGAACCCCCGCGCAGCACGTCCCGGCCGTTGTTGTCAAGCCCCGAGATATGCCCTGACCTGCGGAAACGCCATTCAGAACGAACACTTCCCGTGTTAGACTGGATAGCCACGGAAGGGGTACCTGTCACATGACGTTCAAGGTTGGCGACACCGTGGTCTATCCCCATCACGGGGCCGCGCTGATCGAGGCCATCGAAACTCGCCAGATCAAAGGCGTGGACAAGACCTACTTGGTGCTGAAGGTCGCCCAGGGTGACCTGACGGTTCGGGTGCCGGCGGACAATGCGGAGTTCGTCGGTGTTCGCGATGTGGTCGGCCAGGACGGGCTCGACCGGGTCTTCGAGGTCCTTCGGGCGCCGTACGCCGAAGAGCCCACGAACTGGTCCCGCCGCTACAAGGCGAACCTGGAGAAGCTCGCCTCCGGCGATGTGATCAAGGTCGCCGAGGTCGTGCGCGACCTGTGGCGCCGGGAGCGCGAGCGCGGTCTGTCCGCCGGTGAGAAGCGCATGCTCGCCAAGGCCCGCCAGATCCTGGTCAGCGAGCTCGCCCTCGCGGAGAACACGAACGAGGACAAGGCCGAGGCCCTGCTCGACGAGGTCCTCGCGTCCTGACGCACACCTGACGCTCAGGTGCCGGCTCCCCGCCGCACAACAGAAGTGCGACGCAGAGGTCGCGACGTGGAAGTGCCGCGGTGCCCGCCGACGAACGAAAGCTCGTCCGACGGGCGCTGCGGCATCTCTGCTCCGGCCGGGAACCGGTGTTTCCCCGCCCGCGCCACCCATGTCCGTACCACCGCCCCGAAGGCCGGTGCGCGGACGCCGGTGAGCGAGCGGCCGGACCAGTCGTTCACGGAAGGGGCTGGTCACGGTGAGCGCCCGGCACGTCCCGAGCCCTGCGCGCTCGGGGTTCCCCCAGGCCATACCCAACTCGGCCGAGGAAGCAAACCTGAACGCCAACGCGATGTCTGATCGAGCCACCGTTCCCGTTCGGCCGGAGCGCTCCGGCGCGCCCGCGCCCCGGACCGCCGCGGTGATCCCCGCGGCCGGCCGCGGCGTCCGGCTCGGCCCCGGCGCCCCCAAGGCGCTGCGCGCCCTGAGCGGCACGCCCATGCTGGTCCGCGCCGTCCGCGCCATGACCGCCTCCCGGGCGGTCTCCCTGGTCGTGGTCGTCGCCCCGCCGGACGGCGAGGCCGAGGTGCGGTCCCTGCTCGACGAGTTCCCGCTCGCGGGCGACCGGACCGACGTGGTGGTCGTCCCCGGCGGAGCCACCCGGCAGGAGTCCGTGGGCCTGGGCCTGCGGGCGCTGCCCGACGACGTCGGGACCGTCCTCGTGCACGACGCGGCCCGTCCGCTCGTCCCCGTCGACACGGTCGACTCCGTCGTCGCCGCCGTCCGCGCCGGTCACCCGGCCGTGGTGCCGGCCCTGCCGCTGGCCGACACGGTCAAGCAGGTCGCCCCGCGGGACGGAGCGGACGCGACCGCTCCCGAGACCGTCACCGGCACCCCGGAGCGCGCGCTGCTGCGCGCCGTGCAGACCCCCCAGGGCTTCGACCGGCGCACGCTGGACGCGGCCCACGCGCAGTTCGGGAAGGCGGTCGGCGACGGCGCCACCGACGACGCCGGGATGGTCGAACGGCTGGGCGTCCCCGTCGTGGTCGTCCCCGGCCACGAGGAGGCGTTCAAGGTGACCAGGCCGCTGGACCTGGTGCTGGCCGAGGCAGTGATCGCCCGGAGGAGGGCAAATGACGGTTTTTAGCCCGGGGCTCCTGCCTCTGGTGGGCATCGGCACGGATGTGCACGCCTTCGAGGAGGGCCGCGAGCTGTGGTGCGCGGGCCTGCTCTGGGAGGACGCGACACACGGCCTGGCCGGCCATTCCGACGGCGATGTCGCCGCGCACGCGGCCTGTGACGCGCTCTTCTCCGCCGCGGGCGTCGGCGACCTGGGCGCCCACTTCGGCACCGACCGGCCCGAGTGGTCCGGCGCCTCCGGCGTGACCCTGCTGGCCGAGGCCGCCCGCATCGTCCGTGCCGAGGGCTTCGAGATCGGCAATGTGGCGGTGCAGGTCATCGGCGTCCGGCCGAAGATCGGCAAGCGGCGGGCCGAGGCCCAGCGCGCGCTGTCCGAGGCGGTGGGCGCGCCGGTGTCCGTCTCCGGGACGACCTCCGACGGGCTCGGCCTGACCGGCCGTGCGGAGGGCCTGGCGGCGGTGGCGACGGCGCTGGTGTTCCCGCGCTGAGCGCCTGGGGCGTTGTCCCCTTGTGTGCCGCCGCGGTGGCATACCGTGATCGGGTACCGACACTCCGTCGTGCGCGCGCCCGCCCGGCGCGCGCCCGTCACTCGAGGGAAGGGCCCGGATGCTCTCGGACGACCTGAAGCAGTACCTGGACGACAACCCCGCCTTCGTCACCGTCGCCACGGTCCAGCCGGACGGCAGCCCGCAGCTGTCCGTCACCTGGGTCAAGCGGGACGGCGACGACCTGCTGATCTCCACGACCGTCGGGCGCCGCAAGGAGAAGAACCTCCGCCGCGACCCGCGGATCACCGTCATGGTGAACCCGCCGAACGCCCCCTACACCTACGCCGAGGTCCGCGGTACCGCGGAGCTGACCACCGAGGGCGGTCAGGAGCTCATCGAGGAGCTGTCCCGGAAGTACACGGGCAAGGCGTACGCGGACTTCAACCCGGACGCGAAGAACGACGGCCGGCGGGTCGTCGTGCGCGTCTCGCCCCGCAAGGTGGTCGGCAGCCTCTGAGCGGCCGTGCGCGCCCGCCGTTCCCCGGCGGGCGCGCACGTGCGGTCGTCCGTCAGCCGCCGTCGCCCGTACCGGCGCCCACGCGGCCGGAGTCGGCCGGTTCGAAGGGCTTGGGGTGGCGGGGCTCCTGGAGGATCGTCAGGCCGCTCTGCGGGTCGGGTGCGCGCAGGGCGGGGACGGTGGAGTTGCGGCGCATCTCCTCCATGCCCTGCTGCATCGCGCGCCTCAGACGTTTGCCCACCGGGCGTTCGACGCACCGGTGGATCAGCCAGGCGGCCGTCAGCATCACCGCGATCAGGCCGGCCACCAGCGGGTACGGCGGGATGTACGAGCGCAGGCCGTGGATGACGGTCATGCCGATGTACTGGTGGATCAGGTACAGCGGGTAGGTGAGCGCGCCGGCGGTGGTGAGCCAGCGCCACTGGATCCGGTTGAAGTACCCCAGCGCGATCAGCGCCATGATCACGAAGGCCGCGACCACCAGCAGCTTGGCCGGCCAGGTGGGGATGCTGCTGTTGGTGTTGTCGGCGACCCGCTTGGGCACCCCGTGCAGCGCGATCAGCAGGGAGACCGTGACGATGGCCCAGAGCAGCGCCGTGGGCTTGAACCGGTGCATCAGGTAGAAGGCGATGCCGGCCACGAAGTAGGGCGTGTAGAGCGGTGTCGCCCACATCTCCAGCAGCTTGCTGCCGGACTGCGGGGCGATGACCGCCGCGACGGTCCAGACGCCGCAGAACAGGACGCACTTGCGGTACGTGACGCCGGTGGCCACCACGATCGCGAAGAGGACGTAGAACTTGAGCTCGATGAACAGCGTCCAGTAGACGCCGTCCACGTCCCACACCCCGAAGGCCTCCTGGACCATCGTGAGGTTGGTGAGGACGACGTCCCAGCTCTCCACGCTGCGCACCTGCGGCCACAGCGTGATCACCCCGGCGGTGAGGAAGACCGCGAACCAGTAGGCGGGGTAGATCCGGGAGACGCGGGAGACCACGAAGTCGCCGAGCGACCGCCCCCAGGTGCTCATGCAGATGACGAACCCGCTGATCAGGAAGAAGACCTCGACGCCGACGAAGCCGTAGCGGGTGACCGTCCGCAGGACGGGGAAGACCTTGTCCGGGTGCTGGTCCCAGCCGCCGCGCAGGGCGGTGTAGTGGAAGACCACGACCATGAGGGCCGCCACCAGACGGAGTCCGTCCAGTACGGCGAGCCGGGGTGCCGGGCGCCGGACGGCTCGTGGGGCGCCGTCGAGTTCACCTCGCCTGGCGAAGCGCATGTCGTCCTCTTCCGTTTCCGTGGGCTAGTCGGATCGTCATACAGAGCGGGGGTGTGCGGGAATGCTGACACAGAGGACGTGCGCATGGCTGCGACCGTGGTCTCCTGTCCCTGTTTTTCTCCACCGTCTCCCCTGGATGGTGGTATTCATCCACGCCCTTCGCCGACGGTTCGGTGACGACCGGGTGACCGGACGGTGCCGGTGGCACCCGGCGGTCCGGCTCCCCGCCGGGTGACGGCGCGCCGGAGCGCGTCCCCGAGCCGGCGGGCCAGCGGGCGCTCGATCCCCCGGTGCACCAGCCAGGCGGCCGCCAGCGCCCCCGCCAGCAGGAGGGGGAGCAGCACCAGGCGTGGAAGGTGTCCGTCCGCGTGCCGGATGACCACCCACCCGACGCGCTCGTGGAGCAGGTAGAGGGGATAGGTCAGTGCACCCGCGGTGGACAGCCAACGCCAGTCGAGCCGCCGTGTCCACCCCAGTGCGACCGCCATCACGGAGAGGTAGAACACGCCGACCAGGGCGAGGGTGGGCCAGTGGGGCACCCGGTGGCCCATGTACGCCTCCGCGCGGCGCTCCGCGACCAGCAGATCGTGCTGGGCGATCAGGAAGGTGCCGCCGACGATCAGCCAGAGGAGCGGGGCCGGGCGGAAGCGGTACATCAGGTAGAAGGCGATGCCCGCGATGAAGTACCAGCAGTCGTAGGGCAGCAGGACGCGTTCGAGCAGCGGGTCGCCGGTCGCCCGGGCGACGACCGCCCCGGCGCCCCAGATCCCGCAGAAGGCCACCACGCGCCGGTAGTCGAGCCCCTTGTGGACGACGAGTGCGAACAGCAGGTAGAAGCGGACCTCGATCCAGAGGGTCCAGTACACGCCGTCGACCGGTTCCACTCCCAGGGGGTCCTGGAGCATCGTGAGGTTGACGGCGACGTCCTGGAGGGCGGTGGGGGAGTTGACCACGGGCCACAGCCGGACGACGAGGGCGACCAGCAGCACCGCGAACCAGTAGGCGGGGAAGAGGCGGGTGATCCGGGAGACGGCGAACCGCCCGACGTCCTTGCCCCAGCCGCTCATGCAGATCACGAACCCGCTGATCAGGAAGAAGAGCTGGACGCCCAGCCAGCCGTAGGAGGCCGGCAGGTACGCGGTGGGGAAGAGGGCGCGGGCGGAGCGGTGGCCCCAGGCGCCGCTGTCGAAGGCGATCCAGTGGTACGCGACGACCATCAGCGCCGCGCACAGCCGCAGCCCGTCCAGGGCGGCCAGCCGGCCCGGGCGGCGCGCGGGGGGTGCCGGTGGCCGCTCCCGGGGTTGGGGGTGGTCCTGTTGTACCGGCAGAGTGGAGTGCAACGCCCCTCCTGGTGTCCGCGGCGCTCCGGTCCCGAGGTGTGCCCGGGAAGTTACCACGCGGAATTGCATTTTTGCCGCAAAACATTAAATAGCGGGCAAAGCATCCCGAGGGGGCGCGCGCGGACCGCTCCGCGCCCGGCCGCGCACGCCCCCGAGGACACCGGGGGTCCGGATCAGGGTCGGATCAGGGTGCCGGGCGCCCGGGGCACTGCCGTGGGCCCACTACCCTGGTTCCGTGACTATTCGCCTGTACGACACCAGCGCCCGGCAGATCCGTGACTTCTCCCCGCTCGTCCCGGGCTGCGTCTCGATCTACCTGTGTGGCGCGACCGTGCAGGCCGCGCCGCACATCGGGCACATCCGGTCGGGGCTGAACTTCGACATCATGCGCCGCTGGTTCGCCTACCGCGGCTACGACGTGACGTTCGTCCGCAACGTGACCGACATCGACGACAAGATCATCAAGAAGGCGGCCGAGCAGAACCGCCCCTGGTGGGCGATCGGCTACGAGAACGAGCGCGCGTTCAACGCCGGCTACGACGCCCTGGGCTGCCTGCCCCCGACCGTCGAGCCGCGGGCCACGGGCCACGTCCCCGAGATGATCGAGATGATGCGCGGGCTGATCGAGCGCGGTCACGCCTACGCCGCGGACGGCAACGTCTACTTCGACGTCCGCTCCTACGCCGACTACCTCCGCCTCTCCAACCAGGAGCTGGAGAACCTGCTCCAGCCCTCCGGCGAGGGCGAGACCGGCAAGCGCGACCCGCGCGACTTCGCCATGTGGAAGGCGGCCAAGGAGGGCGAGCCCAGCTGGGAGACGCCCTGGGGCCGCGGCCGTCCGGGCTGGCACCTGGAGTGCTCGGCCATGGCGCACAAGTACCTGGGCACCGCCTTCGACATCCACGGCGGCGGCCTCGACCTGATCTTCCCGCACCATGAGAACGAGATCGCCCAGGCCAAGGCCTTCGGCGACGACTTCGCCGCCTACTGGGTGCACAACGCCTGGGTCACCATGAGCGGCGAGAAGATGTCCAAGTCGCTGGGCAACTCGGTGCTGGTCTCCGAGATGGTCAAGGAGTGGCGCCCGATCGTCCTCCGCTACTACCTGGGCACCCCGCACTACCGCTCGATGATCGAGTACAGCCCGGAGGCGCTGCGCGAGGCCGAGTCCGCGTTCGCGCGGATCGAGGGGTTCACGCAGCGGGTCGTCGAGAAGGCCGGTCCGGTGGAGCCCGCGGCCGAGGTGCCGCCCGCGTTCGCCGAGGCGATGGACGACGACTTCGGCGTCCCGCAGGCGCTGGCCGTGGTGCACACCACGGTCCGGCAGGGCAACGCGGCCCTCACCGCCGACGACAAGGAGGGCGCCGTCGCCCGCCTGGCCGAGGTGCGGGCGATGCTCGGCGTCCTGGGCCTGGACCCGCTGGACGAGCGGTGGTCCGGCGGCGGCCGCGGCGACGACCTGCACGGCGTGGTCGACTCGCTGGTCCGGATGGTGCTGGAGCAGCGCCAGGCGGCCCGCGTCCGCAAGGACTACGCCACCGCCGATGCCCTCCGCGACCAGCTCCAGCAGTCCGGTCTCGCGATCGAGGACACCCCGTCCGGCCCGCGCTGGTCGCTGTCCTGAGCGCCGGTCGCCGTCCTGAGCGACACTTTTCGTACGTACGTCTACTGAGCCGCGGCCAGCGGCTCTGGCAGTGAAGAAACAGGTGACCCCATGGCCGGCAACAGCCAGCGCAGGAACCGCCGCACGTCCAACAAGAAGGGCGCGACGGTCGGCAGCGGCGGCCAGCGACGCCGGGGCCTGGAAGGCAAGGGCCCGACCCCGCCCGCGAGCATGCGGAAGGGCCACAAGAAGAACCGTGTCGCCAACGCCGCGGCCAAGCAGGCCGCCCGCCGCCCGGCCCCGCGCCGCGGCGGCCCCAAGGGCACCAACGAGCTCGTCGTCGGCCGCAACTCGGTGGTCGAGGCGCTGCGCGAGGGCGTCCCCGCGACCACGCTCTACGTCCAGCAGTACCTGGACAACGACGAGCGCGTCCGCGAGGCGATCCAGCTCGCCACGGAGAAGGGCCTCAACCTCATGGAGGCCCCGCGTCCGGAGCTCGACCGGATGACCAACGGGCTCAACCACCAGGGCCTCGTCCTCTCGGTGCCGCCGTACGACTACGCGCACCCCGAGGACCTCACCGCGGCGGCGCAGGCCGACGGCGAGGACGCGCTGATCGTCGCCCTCGACGGCATCACCGACCCGCGCAACCTCGGCGCCGTCGTCCGTTCCGTCTCCGCCTTCGGCGGGCACGGCGTGGTCGTGCCGGAGCGGCGCGCGGCCGGCATGACGGCCAGCGCCTGGAAGACCTCGGCCGGCACCGCCGCCCGGACGCCCGTGGCCCGCGCCACCAACATGACGCGGATGCTGGAGGCGTACCAGAAGGAGGGCCTGATGGTCGTCGGCCTGGCCGCCGACGGCGACGTCGAGCTGCACGAGCTGGACGCCCTGGAGGGTCCGGTCGTGATCGTCGTGGGCAGCGAGGGCAAGGGCCTCTCCCGGCTCGTCGGCGAGACCTGTGACTTCCGGGTGCGGATCCCGATGCCGGGCGGCGCCGAGTCGCTGAACGCCGGTGTCGCGGCGGGCGTCGTGCTGTACGAGGCGGCGCGCCGCCGGGCGTGAGCTTCCCGCCGTCCGCAAGGCCCCGGACGGGCTGATTCGCGCCCCGTCCGGCCCTTGCGGGCCCGCTCGTTGTCCGCCTTGACGGGTCTCGGACACCCGTGTCGGTCAAGGCAGTGTCCTAAGCTCCGGTCACTCGGTTAGATGAGCGTGGACACCAGAACACCCCGCACACCTACGGGGGGAAGCTCTTCCGGGTACGACGACCAGCCCGCGCTGAGTACGGTGAAAGTCCCGTCCGACCCCGCGCAGGTCTCCGGCAACCACCTGAGCTTCCGCGTGCAGCTCGCGCGTCCCCCGCACGCCGCCGCCCGGCACTACGCCGGAGTCGCCGCCGACACGGCGCAGCTGCCCACCGTCAAGGGCCCGGCCAGGCGCCGGGCCCCCGTGGTGTGGAGCGGGCGGGCCGAGCCCGGTGACGCGGCGCCGACCCGGCTCCTCGACGCCGTACGGGAGTCCGGGGCCGCCCGCACCGCCGGCGGCGGCGAGGCCGGGGCCACCCAGGTCCTGCCGCGGATCGGCGTCGACGACGCCCCGACCACCGTCATCGGCCCCCGCGGGCCCCTGGAGCCGGGGGAGCCGCTGCTCAGCGGCGTCCGCCCGACCCATGGCGCGTTCGACGAACAGCCGTATGGCCACGGGGGGTTCGACGAGGCCGACGACGACTGGTCCGACGAGGACGACGAGGGCGAAGGCCGCGACCGCGGCGACTCCGTCCTGCACGCCTACTACCCCGGGCGCCGGATGAACCTGGGCGTCGTCCTGCTGCCGCTGCGCGTCTTCCTCGGACTGATCTCCGTCTACGCCGGCATGGGCAAGCTCTGCGACCCCGTCTACTTCGACGGCGGCAAACGCGGCTCCATGGTCACCTGGCTGACCTCGCTGCACCCCTGGCCCGCCGCCGCCCCGCTCCGGGAACTGGCGCTGGCCCACCCGGTGGGCGCGGGCCTGACCGTGGCCTTCCTCCAGATCATCGTCGGCGTCCTCACCATCTTCGGCCTCTGGCAGCGCCTCGCCGCGTCCATCGGCGTCCTGCTCTCGGCCACCCTGCTGGTCACCGTGAGCTGGCGGACCGTGCCGGCCTACGACGCGCCGGACATCATCTACCTGGCCGCCTGGAGCCCGTTGGTGATCGCGGGCGCCCCGGTGTACTCCGTCGACGGCCGGCTCGCCGGCGAGGCGTGGCGGCGGCTCGGCCCCCGGGCCGGGATCGGGCAGCTGCGGCGGCGGGTGCTGCGCCGCGGCACGGTCATGGCGACGGTGCTCATCGGCCTTTCCCTGCTGGTCGGTTCGATGCTCGGTGGCGCGGTCCGCTCCTCGCGGCCGGCTCCGGCGCCGGGCCCGTCCGCCCCGCCGGTCAACAACCTGCCCGGCTCGCCGCTCCCGCAGCGTCCGTCGGCCGGTTCCTCCCCGCGGGGCGGGACGCACGGCCCCGCGACGCCGGGGACGCCCCGGCCGAGCGCCACGGGCCGGAAGTCCCCGTCGCCGAGCGCGAAGCCGGCCGTCCCGGGGTCGGCCAAGACGCCTACGGGAGCGGCGACTTCCGGCCACGCGGAGGCCGGCACCGGCGCCCCGCGCCCCGCGCCCCGGACGCCTCACCAGCGTCCCGCCGCCCCGGCCGCACCGCACAGTCCCTCGGGCGCCGCGAACACCGGCGGCTCGGGCAGCGGCGGGACGTCGTCGGGCGGCACGGGAACGTCCGGCGGCTCGACGGGCGGTGGCGGCGCCCTCGGCGGCCTCCTGGGCTGACACACCGGTATCGCGCGCCGCGGCCCCGTACCCGGTTGGGTACGGGGCCGCGGCGCGTGCGGTGGGCGTCAGCCGGCGAGTTCCCTGGCCGCCTCCGTCAGGTCCTTGGCCGTGTCGATGGCCCGCCAGTAGGCGCCGTGCGGCAACGGGTAGCCGGCCAGCCGCCGTTCGCGGGCGAGGCGGGGGAAGGTGGTGCGCTCGTGGTCGCCGCGCTCGGGCAGCAGGCCGGCGAATTCCGCCGAGAAGACGTAGACGCCCGCGTTGATCAGGTAGGGCGAGGGCGGGGCCTCGATGAAGTCCAGCACGTGTCCGAACTCGTCGGTCTCCACCGCACCCCAGGGGATCCGGGGCCGGGCCAGGGCGAGGGTCGCGGTGGCGTCCCGCTCGTGGTGGAAGGCGGCCATCTCGCGCAGCGAGAACCGCGTCCAGATGTCCCCGTTGGTGGCGTACCAGGGCCGGTCCGGGTGGGGGAGCGAGGCGGCGGCGTGCCGGAGGCCGCCGCCGCGGCCGAGCGGCTCCTTCTCGACCACCGTCGTCACCCGCAGCGGGAGATCGGCCGACGCCAGCCACGCCTGGAGCACCTCGGCGAGGTGGCCGCAGGAGACGACGGCGTCGGTGACGCCCTCGGCGGCGAGCCAGGCCAGCTGGTGGCCGATGATCGGCATGCCGGTGCCGGGGATCTCGACCATCGGCTTGGGACGGTCGTCGGTGTAAGGGCGAAGCCGCGACCCCTGGCCTCCGGCCAGGATCACGGCTTGCGCGGGCGTGGGGACGGGGTGCGTGCCGGTCATGCCCCGCACGATATGCCGTGCCGCGGGGTGCGGTGCGACCGGCCGCCGCCGGGGGCGGGAGGGCCGTCAGTGGCCCTGGGCCACCCCGGAGGCGTACGAGGTGTCGCAGACCGGGCGCGAGTACGCCTGGGCCTTCTTCGCGGAGTGGTACTTGGCGACGGCGGCCTGGCCGAGGACGCGGGCGATGTCCACACAGTAACGGGCCAGCGAGGGACGGCCGTTGGTGGCGGCCTGGAGGTGGGTCAGGGCCACCCCGGGGTTCTTCTCCTGGAGCTCCGTGAGCAGCTTGTCGCGCAGCACCTCGTGCGGGGCGCGGGCCCTGGCCTGGCTGGAGGCGGTGTCCGAGGACGCGGTGAGCACCTGGGACTCGGCGTTGGGCGCCGCCCACGGGACCCGGGTGACGGCGAGGGTCCCGGAGAGCACCATGACGACGGGGAGGACGAGGGCGAGGGTTCTGCCGATGCGGCGGGCGGCCTGGTTCATGCCGCAGATGGTAGCGAGGCGTAATGAGACCGCGACATTTAGTCACCCGATCGGGTGGCATTACCTCGGCCCTTCGGTGGGAAGGGTTGACGCCCGGGGTGCCGGACCAGGGAAGGACGGCGCCAAATCGGTGACGCGTCCGGTTGACCGGCCGTGAGGGGGCGTCGCGTCCCCCGTCGGGCGGCCGTCGTGCCGCCCGCGCCGGGGCGGCACGACGGCGGGAATCAATCGCTCAGGCGCTCGCCCGACGAGGTCGAGAAGACGTGCAGCTCGCCCGGGCGGGGGACGACGTGGAGGGCGGAGCCCTTCTCCGGCACCCGCCGGCCGTTGACGCGGACGACCAGGTCCTTCTGCTCGCCGCCGACCTCCGCCGTGCCGTACACGTAGCCGTCGGCGCCCAGCTCCTCGACCACGTTGACCGTGACGGCCAGCCCGGCGGGGGCGTCGGCGGCCTCCTTGCCCAGCATCCGCGCCGTCTCGCCGTTCTGCTCGACGACGTCGAAGTGCTCGGGCCGGACGCCGACGGTGACCGTCCGGTCGCCGCGGTCGGCCGCGGCGGCCAGTGCCTCGCGGGAGACCGGCACCACGCTGTTGCCGAACTTCACGCCGCCGTCGGTGATCGGCACCTCGACCAGGTTCATGGCCGGGGAGCCGATGAAGCCCGCGACGAACAGGTTGGCCGGTCGGTCGTACATGTTGCGCGGCGAGTCGATCTGCTGGAGCAGCCCGTCCTTGAGCACCGCCACCCGGTCGCCCATCGTCATGGCCTCGACCTGGTCGTGGGTGACGTAGACGGTGGTGATGCCCAGACGCCGCTGGAGGCCGGCGATCTGGGTGCGGGTCTGCACGCGGAGCTTGGCGTCCAGGTTGGACAGCGGCTCGTCCATCAGGAACACCTGCGGCTCGCGGACGATCGCCCGGCCCATCGCCACCCGCTGCCGCTGGCCGCCCGAGAGCGCCTTCGGCTTGCGGCCCAGGTACTCGGTGAGGTCCAGGATGCGCGCCGCGTCCTCGACCTTCTGCCGGATCTCCGCCTTGGGCACGCCCGCGATCTTCAGGGCGAAGCCCATGTTGTCGGCGACGGTCATGTGCGGGTAGAGCGCGTAGTTCTGGAACACCATGGCGATGTCCCGGTCCTTCGGCGGCAGGTGGGTGACGTCGCGGTCGCCGATGCGGATCGAGCCGCCGTTGACGTCCTCCAGCCCCGCGAGCATCCGCAGCGAGGTGGACTTCCCGCAGCCCGACGGGCCGACCAGGACGAGGAATTCGCCGTCCTCGATCTCGATGTCGAGCTGGTCGACGGCGGGCTTGTCGGAGCCCGGATAGATCCGGGTCGCCTTGTCGTACGTGACCGTGGCCATGGTGGTGGGTCCCTTCACCGGCAGGAACGTGCCGGACGATCCGAGTAGAGGGAGTGGTGTTGAGTGGTCCAGTCCAATTCGGACGGATGCGGTGACGGTACCCGGGGAGGGGGCCGTTGTCAGCAGGTCGCGGTCGCGAAAATTGGGGGGAGCGACGAGGCTGTCTGCGGTTAGACTGCTCTCGCGTGCTTGCCGCGTGTTTGTGCGTGCCGCCTTAGCTCAGCTGGCCAGAGCACCTGTCTTGTAAACAGGGGGTCGTCGGTTCGAATCCGACAGGCGGCTCTTGTCGCGCGTAGCGCGAAGCCCGGGCCCTGTGGCCCGGGCTTTGTCGTGCCCCGGTCCCGCCCCCCCCCCCCCGCCCCCGGGGGGGGGGCCCCCCCCCCCCCCCCCCCCCCCCCCCACGACCCCCCTCCCTCCATCTCTATCCATCTGATACGCACGATTCACCCCAACGGGCAGGCGCTCGGAGTGAACCAGGGGGGTGCAAGGGGGCGCGTTCGGCTCGCGATCTGTCCTGCCGATCACCGGCTGCCTACCTTCGGAACGTACGGGCGTACGCACGTACGGTCACGCGGGGAGGTTCGGCGGATGAGCGGTCGGCGGGCCGACGCGGACGAGTCCTTGGTGCGCATCAGGGATCTCGCCGGGCGGCGGCGCGGCACGGGCTTCCCGGTCGACGACAGGTCCACCCTGATCACCAGCCACGAGGCGGTCGACGGCCTCGCCTGCCTGGTGCTGCACGCCGCGGGCGACCGCACGGTGGTGGTCGGCGCCGACGCCGTCACCCCGCTGCCCGACTGCGACCTGGCCCTGGTCCGGACGGAGGGCCTGGACCTGCCGCCGCTCCCCGTCGCCGCGACCGAGCACATCGAGGGCGGCACCGAGGTCCGGCTGCGGGCCGGCCGCTGGCACGACGCCGCGGTCGTCGGCGAACCCCTGGTCACGTACACCGCCACGGACCGCTTCCACCTGCTGCGCACCGCCCTGGAGCTGTCCCTGCCGGAGCGGACGCCGCTGCGGCTGGGCGAGGAGGCCACCGGTGGCCCGGTGCTCGACGCGGGCACCGGAGCGGTCGTCGCCGTCCTCGGTACCGCGCTGCACGCCGAGCGCCGGGCGGGCGGCTACGCGATCCCGCTGCGGGCCACGGCCGCCGCCGACCCCGAGGGGCCGCTGGCCCGGCTCCTGGACCGGAACGCGGCCACCGTGCCCGCCTACGGCCGCGACCTCAACCTCGCCGGCGCCCTCCAGCTCACCGGCACCTCCCTCGGCTCGGTGGTCACCCCCCGCACCTGGCGCGAACCCGTCGAGCGGCCCGAGACGATCCGCGAGTTCGACTGCTTCCTGGCCGGCGGAGCACCCGGCGCGCGGGCCCTGACCCGGGCCGCCGGCGGGCACGGGCCCGGCGGGCCGTACGTCCTGGGCCTGGTCGGCGAGCCCGGCACCGGGCGCACCACGGAGCTGGGCGCCCTCGCCGCCCGGCGCTCGCGCGGCGCGGAACCGGCGCCGACGCTCTGGCTGCGCGGCGCCGACCTGCGCGCCGACGACGAGAGCCTGCGCGACGCCATCGCCCGCGCACTGCGGGCCGCCGGGCGCATCGTCACCGCCTCGGCGGGCGCCCAGGGCACCGTCGGCGACACCTCCGCGGCCACCCCGGAGGCCGTCGCCCGGCTCGGCCACCGGGTCGGCCGCCCCCTGCTCGTCCTCCTCGACGGGCCCGAGGAGATGCCGCCGCTGCTCGCCCACGCGCTGCCCGCCTGGACCGCGGCCACCGCCCGCTGGCTGGAGCGGACCGGCACCCGGCTGGTCGTCGCCTGCCGGCCCGAGCACTGGGAGACGGCCGGCGCCCTCTTCCCGCCGGCCGCCCTGCACTCCCCGGCCACCGCCCTCGGCACCGGCGCCCCGGCCCTCACCGCCGCGCCGCCTGCCGCGCTGCCCGCCTGCGTCCGGCTCACCGGCCTCACCCCCGAGCTCGCCGAGCGCGCCCGCGCCTCGTACGGCGTCCCGGCCGGCGGGCTCGCCCCGGCGGACGCCGGGCATCCGCTCGCCCTCCGGCTGCTGGCCGAGGTCCACGCCGCGCTCCCGGACGGCGCGGACCGGCCGGAGGGCGCCCCCGCCCCCGACCGGTGGGACGTCTTCGCCGCCCACCTCGACCTCGTCTGCCTGCGCATCGCCGTCCGCCTCGCCGCCGCCCGGCGGCCCCCGCTGCGCGGCACGGCCGTCCGCCGGCTGGCCGCCAAGGTGGCCGGGCAGGTGCACGAGGCGGCCCGGCAGTGCCTCGGCCCGGGCCAGGGGGAGCTGGAGCGGGAGACGTTCGAGCAGCTCTTCCCCTGGCGCACCGGCTGGGCCTCCGCCGTGCTCACCGAGGGGCTGCTCGTCCCGGCGGGCAGCGGCTACCGGTTCGCCCACGAGGAGTTCGCCGACTGGCTGCACGGCACCCACCTCGACCTGGACGCCGCCCTGCACGCCCTCGTCCACCGCTGGTACGAGCCGGAGGGCCCGCCCGCCGAGGCGGCCGTCCGGCTGCCGTCCCGCCGCGGCGGCGGCCCGGCCCGGGCGCCCGAGGGGCACGTCCCGCCGCCTCCCGGCTCCCGGCCACCGACCAGACGCCGGGGCCGGCGCGGCGACGACCGGCAGGAGCGGCCCACGCTGCTGCCCGTCCCACGGCACCGCATCGGCCCCGTCCTCCAGTCCCTGCTGCTGCTCGGCCGCCGCTCGGGCCCCACCGAGCTCTCCCGGCGGCTGACGGGTCTGGTCCACGCCGTCGAGACGCTCTCCGGCCGGGAGGGCGCGCCCGCCCCGGCGGCGGGCGGCGGTGCGGTCGAGGCCGGAGAACGTCTCGACGGCCGGCCTCCGGTGCTCACCGACCCGGCCTGGTGGGCCGCCCACCTGCTCTCCGAGACCCTGCTGCGGGTCCCGGACGCCACCCCGTACCTCGGGGTGCTGCGGCTGCTCGCCGAGCGGGTCGCCGGCTGCGCCCGCGCGGCCGGCGGCTTCGACTCCACCGCCACCGAGGCGCTCGGCGGCCTGACCCGGTTCGGCCCGCCGTTCTGGCTCCGGCTGCGCCTGGGCCTCGGGGACCGCCTCGACCTGCTCCGCCGCCTCGTCCCCGCCGACGCCCCACCGCCCGGCGCGGCCGGCGGGACGCCCCAGCCGCCCGCCGCCGACCGCTTCCTCCCGGCGGCGGCCGCCCTGCTCGGCGACGAGCCGTGTGCCGCCCAGGCGCTGATCTGCCGCTGGTTCGACGACGACCGCACGCTGCTGACCGCACCGGACGGCGGCGCCGAGTTCGCGGCGCCCACCGTCGCCACGGCCGCCCAGGCCATGCTCCACACCCACCGCAGGCGCGCCCTCGACGACCTCACCGACGCCCTGGTCGGCGCCGCCCACCCGAAGGCCGACGAACTGCTGGCCGCCCTCGCCGAGGACGAGCCGTCCGCCGTCTGCCGGGCCGTCGACCGCTGGGCCCACGACGACCGGGTGGAACTGCACGTCGCCGCCGCCGCGTACGGCCTGAGGGCCGTGCCCTACGTCACCACCGAGGCCGACCGCGAGCTGCTGCGCTACTCCGCGCTGGCCCTCCTCGCCCGTCCCGCCGAGGACGCCCTGCGCGGGCCGGCGCTGGCCGTCCTGGTCCGCGACCCGCTCACCCGCGCCAAACACCTGCCGGAGGCCGTCGCCCGGTTCGCCGCAGGCGACCCGCAGGTCCCGGCCGCCGCCCTGGCCGCCGCGCTGACCACCCACCCCGAGCCGGTGCTCGGCGCCTTCCGCGCCCGCCTCTACCAGCCCGGCGACGGGCCGGCGGACGTCCTGCGGATCCTCGCCGAGGTCACCGACCCGGCGCTGGCCCGCCGCGCGGCCTCCCTGGTCCGCGAACACGTCGAGCACCGGCCGGACAACGCCCCGCACGTGGCCGCCTTCATCGACCGGCGGCTGGAGGACGGCCCGTCCGCCCGCGCCGTTCTCTTCCCGCTCGTCACCCACCTGCTGCGCACCCGCCCCGCCCCCGTCCGCCGCGCCCTCGCCCCCGTGCTCGCCGCGCCCGGCACGGCCGCCTCCCGGGGGCTGCGGCGCGAGCTGCTGGAAGTGCTGCTGGAACGGGAGGAGCAGGAACCGTACGAGCGGGGCGGCGACGTCCTCGACGCGCTGCTGCGGGCGGCGGCCGAGGGCGCGTCCGAACGCTCCGAGGCGCGCACCCGCGACCTCGTGCTCCGGGTCGGGGAGCTGCTGGCCCGCACCACGGAGGGCGCGGCCCGCTTCGACCGCCGGCTGGTGCAGCTCGCGGGCGAGGTCCCGGCGTTCGGCGCCCGGCTGCGCCGCTGGCTGCGGACCGCGCCCGCGCAGTGGGCGCCCGTGGTGGGGCCGGGGGCGCGGATCCGGCTGACGGCGGGAGGCTCCGGTGGCCCGGGCGGTGCGGACGGTCCGGGGGCCCCGGCCGATGCGGACCGCCGCCAACCGGCATGGCACTCTTAGACCTGCGTAATCGACAGAGACAAGAGTTCGGGTTCGGGCGAGGAGCGGGCACAGTGCAACGCTGGCGTGGCTTGGAGGACATCCCCCAGGACTGGGGGCGCAGCGTCGTCACCATCGGCTCGTACGACGGTGTCCACCGCGGACACCAGCTGATCATCGGTCGTGCGGTGGAGCGGGCGCGCGAGCTGGGGGTGCCGTCGGTCGTGGTGACCTTCGACCCGCACCCCAGCGAGGTCGTACGGCCGGGCAGCCACCCGCCGCTGCTGGCGCCGCACCACCGGCGCGCGGAGCTGATCGCGGAACTCGGCGTGGACGCGGTGCTCGTCCTGCCCTTCACGGCGGAGTTCTCCAAGCTGTCGCCGGCCGACTTCGTGGTGAAGGTCCTGGTCGACAAGTTGCACGCGAAGCTCGTCGTCGAGGGCCCCAACTTCCGCTTCGGCCACCGCGCCGCGGGCACGGTCGCGCTGCTGGAGGAGCTCGGCACCACCTACGACTTCGGCGTCGAGGTCATCGACCTCAAGCTCACCGGCGAGGCCGGCGCCGGCCTGCCGTTCTCCTCGACGCTGACCCGCCGCCTGGTCGCCGAGGGCGACGTGGCCGGCGCCATGGAGATCCTCGGCCACCCGCACCGCGTCGAGGGCGTCGTCGTCCGCGGCGCCCAGCGCGGCCGCGAACTCGGCTTCCCCACCGCCAACATCGAGACCCTGCCCCACACCGCCATCCCCGCCGACGGCGTCTACGCCGGCTGGCTCGTCGTCGAGGGCGAATCGATGCCCGCGGCGATCTCCGTCGGCACGAACGTGCAGTTCGACGCGACGGAGCGGACGGTGGAGGCGTATGCGATCGACCGGGTCGACCTGGATCTGTACGGGCTGCACGCCGCGGTGGACTTCCTCGCTTATCTGCGGGGGATGGAGAAGTTCGAGACGCTCGACGCGCTGCTGGAGCGGATGGCTGACGATGTGAAGCGGGCGCGGGAGCTGGTGGCGGCGGCTCGGTGAGGGGCCCCGGTCCCGCCCTCTCACCGTTTCCTGGGGCTGCGCCCCAGACCCCCTTTTTCGCGGCTCCGCCGCTCAGCGCGCTTCGGGGGTGCGGGGGCGCAGCCCCTGCAAGAAACTGGGGGCACCTCCCAGCGGTAGCCGGGGGAGAAAGGGCGGGACCGGGGCATCCCCCCGGCCCCGCCGGACCTCACTGCTGCTGCGGCCACCCCCCGGCCGCCGGATTCTGCTGCCCGGGCTGAAGGGGCGGCGCAGCCGCCTGAGGCGGCTGCCCACTCGTCCCCCACAGCCCCTGCTGCTGCTGAGCCCGGACGAAGTCCTCGGCCACCATCGCCGACAGAGTGAAGTAGGCCTCCCGCGTCTTGGGCCGCATCATCTCCAGGTCCAGCTCCGCCCCCGCCGCGAGATGCTCGTCGAAGGGCACGACCACGACCCCCCGGCAGCGCGTCTCGAAGTGGGACACGATGTCCTCGACCTTGATCATCTTCCCGGTCTCGCGGACCCCCGAGATGACGGTGATGCTGCGCCCGACGAGCTCGCCGTATCCGTGCGCCGCCAGCCAGTCGAGCGTGGTGCTGGCGCTGCTCGCGCCGTCGACGGACGGGGTGGAGACGATGATCAGCTGGTCGGCGAGGTCGAGCACGCCGCGCATCGCGCTGTAGAGCAGACCGGTGCCCGAGTCGGTGAGGATGATCGGGTACTGCCGCCCCAGGACGTCTATCGCCCGCCGGTAGTCCTCGTCGTTGAAGGTCGTGGAGACGGCCGGGTCCACGTCGTTGGCGATGATCTCCAGGCCGGACGGCGCCTGCGAGGTGTAACGGCGGATGTCCATGTAGCTGTTGAGGCCGGGGATGGCCTGCACCAGGTCACGGATGGTCGCGCCGGTCTCGCGGCGCACCCGGCGCCCGAGGGTGCCGGCGTCCGGGTTGGCGTCGATGGCCAGGATCTTGTCCTGGCGCTCGCTGGCCAGGGTGGCGCCGAGGGCGGTCGTCGTCGTGGTCTTGCCGACACCGCCCTTGAGGCTGATGACGGCGATCCGGTAGCAGGACAGGACGGGCGTGCGGATCAGCTCCAGCTTGCGCTGCCGCTCCGCCTCCTCCTTCTTCCCGCCGAACTTGAACCGGCCCGAACTCTGCTTCTTCGGCTTCGGCTTGCTCTTGAGCAGCCGCTCCGAGGACAGCTCGACCGCGGCCGTGTAGCCGAGCGGCGCGCCGTGCACGGACCGCTGCCGCTGCTCCGGCGTCACCGTCGGCCAGCCGCCGGTGCGCGGGTCGACGGGGCCGGCGGCCGACGCGTCGGCCGGCTGGACGGGCTGGACGGGACCGGGCTGCTCGGGCTGTGCGCCGGGAGTGCCCTGGGGTCCCTGCGCGCCCTGGGGGTTCTGGAATCCCTGGGTGAAGGCGCCGGCGTCGGCAGGGCCGGCCTGCGGCTGGGGCGCGTACGGGCCGGGGGCCGGGGTGCCCTGGGGGGCGGCGGGCGGCTGGGGCTGCGTCTGGGGGAGGGGGTACGCGTGCTGCGCGGGGGGCGCGGGCGTCTCCCCGGCGGGAGTTCCGGGATGCGGGAAGCCGTAACCGCCCTGCGGGGCGGCGCCCGTCGGGTGGGGGAAGCCGTATCCACCCTGCGGCGTGGACGCGGGCGCGGCGGCTCCGGCGGTGGGTGCCGCGGGGGGCGGGAAGCCGTAACCGCTCTGAGGTGCGGGCGCGGACGCGGGCGCTTCGGGCGTAGATGCCGTCGGCTGTGGGAAGCCGTAACCGCCGTGCGGAGCAGGCGGGGTGACGGGTGCCTGCGGCGCGGGGGCCGGAGCCGGAGTGGGCGCGGGCGGGGCCGCCGCCGGATCCGGCTGCGGGGTGCCGTATCCGCCGTGCCCGCCGTAGCCGCCGTACGCGGGAGGCGGGGTCGGGGTCGGGGGTGCCGCCAAAGGAGTCGGCTGTCCGGCGGCGGCCAGCGGGAAATCGCCCTGGTCGGATGCCGCTTCGGCGGCCGGAGCGGGGATGTTCGGCGTGCCGTACGCCGGGAGCGCCTGCGGTGCGGGCGGGGCGTACGGGCCGGGCTGAGCGCCGTCCTGCGGAGCGGGCGCCGGTGCCGTGGCGAACGGGGTGCCCGCGCTCCCGGCATAGGGAGCGGCCTCCGGGCCGGGCGCCGTGGGCGGCGCGAAGGCCCCGGGACCATCCGCCGCGGCGGATGCGGGCGCGCCCGCGGTGTCCGCCTGAGCCGGGGAGGCTGGGGAGGCCGGGGGAGCGGTCGGAGCGGCGGGCGGCGCGGGCGGCATCGCGGGGGCCTGCGGAAGCGCCTGCTGCGCCGTCTGCGGAACCACTTGCTGTGCCGCCTGAGGTGCCGCGGGCGCGGTCCACGGGGCCGGCGAGGCCTGGCCGTCGGCGGGCTCCGCGGGACGGAAGTCCGGCGGCAGGGGCGGGAGGGACGCCGGCGGAACGGAGGGCGGGGTCCAGGACTCGGTGGACGCGCTGGGCGCCTCCGTCTCCTCCGGCGTCACGGAAGCGGAAACGGAAGCGGACGCAGACGGCGACGGCGACGGAGCCGACGGCGCGTCACCGGACGCCGCCGCTCCCGCCCGGTTGCGCAAGGAGCTCGCCGAGAACCGCATGGTGCCCTCACTGCGCAGAGTGCCACTGTTGTCGGCTTCGCCCGAAATCTCCGACGTTTCTGCCGACTTGTCTGTCTCCACCGACTTGTCCGCCTCCGCGGACGCGACGGTCGCGCCGGATTCTTCCGGCCGCCCGGATTCCGGCCGCCCGGATTCCGGTGCGTGCGCGGCGATTTCGTCCCGCAGCGCCGCGGCCGAGAACCGCATGGTCGCGGGCGTCGTCGTCCCCCCGGCCGGCGCGGGCTCCTCGTCGGCGCCGGCGCCCGAGCCGTCGAGGCCGTGTCCGGCCACGATGCCGGGCCGCGCGTCGCCGCTGCGGTCCGCGCTCCCGTCGGCGTCCTTCCCGCCGACGGCGTGGGCGTCGACGGCAGGAGTGTCGACGGCAGGCGTGTCCGCCGCACGGCCTTCCCCCGCGCCCTCAGCCGTGGCCGGCGCCGCGCCGGCGTCCGTCCCCTCTCCCGAGGCGGGCGGTGCCGGAGGGGCCGGAGGCACCGGGGGGACCGCCGGAGCGGGCGGGGAGGTCTGGACGTACCAGGCGGGTGGCGTGTAATCGATGGTGAACTCGCCCGTGTGCTCGACTTCCTGCTCCTGGTCCAGCTCGTGGTCGGCGTCGGACCGGTTCTCGCCGGCTGTGGTCCCGGCCGCGCGGATCTCGTTCCGATCGCTGCTCACAATGCCTCCTGCTGGTGTGGTCCGGCGCTTCGGGGAATCGCCTGCCGGCACCGGGCCGTTCCCGGGGCACGACCGCCCGATTCCCCCATACGTCACGCTGCGGGCCCCCGGCGTCGGGTTCTCCATGCGTACGGTCATCAAGACTAATCGTCATCCGTAGCACTGCGGCAGGGCCGCACGCTCCCGCACCGGCCCCGCGGGTCACGGCCTGATATCGCCGCCGGAGCCCCCGTCACCACCCGGGCGTCCGGCCCGTGTCCGGGCCGGACGGGCGCATGAGTAGGCTCCTGTGTCCGTCTGTCGTACTCGCGTACGGCAGTCATCTGTGCTCGTCATCCATACGCATGCCGTCCCCCGGGAGGGGACGAAGGGGACCGAGGGAAGGGGCCGGAATGGAACCGTCGCGTCCGGGCGACCCGGAGCGGATCGGCCCGTACGCGGTGCTGGGCCGGCTCGACGCCCTGGCGGGCGGTGGTCTGACGGTCGGTGCCCTGGCGGGCGCTGTCCCCGCCGCGGCGCACCGGTTCGTCGCGCGGTCCCGGGACGGCGACCGCACGGTGATCCTCACCACGCCTCCGCATGGCACCGACCCGGACCGCTTCCGGGCCGAGGCGGAGGCCGCCCGGCGGCTGTTCGGCCCCTGGACGGCCGTGGTGGACGAGGTGGGAGCGGAAGGGGAGGCAAGCGGGGGAACCGCGGGCGGTAACTCCCTCCCCTGGTACACCACCCCGTACCTCCCCGCCCTCCCGCTGCCCGCCGCGCTCGCCGCGCACGGTGGTCCGCTGCCCGAACGGACCGTCCGCGCGCTCGGCACCGCCCTCGCCGAGGCCCTGGCGGCGGTGCACGCGACGGGCGCGGCGCATGCGGGAGTCTCCCCGACGGCCGTCCTGCTGACGTCCGACGGCCCGCGCCTCACGGGTTACGGCGCGGTGCGCGCCGCGGCCCCGGCGGGACCGGACGGCACCGGACCCGTCGGCCCGGCCCCGGGCACGGTGCCCCCCGAACAGCTCGCCGGGGCACGGCCCGAGCCGCCCGGCGACGTCTTCGCCCTGGGCGCGGTCCTGGCCTGCGCGGCGACGGGACACACCGTCCCGGAGCGCGACGAACTCCCCGAGGGCCTGCGCGCCCTCGTCTCCGCCTGCCTCGCCCGCGACCCCGCCCACCGCCCGTCGGTCCGCCGGCTGCTGGACGAACTCCCGGGCACCGCGCCCGGTTTCGGCCCTCCGCCCGTCATGGCCGGTCCGCCGCGGGCCACCGTGGTGGACGGCGGTCCCAGCCGGGCGGCCGCGCTCCTGGGCCCCGGCTGGCTGCCGGCCCGGGCGGTCGCCGCGCTCGTCCGGCAGTCAGCCGCCGTCCTCGCCGCGCAACCGCCGCCTCCGGCCGTATCACTCCACCCGTCCCTCTCACCCCACAGCGGACCGTTCTGATGCCCCTGCCCCTCCACCACGATGACCCCCGGCAGCTCGGCCCCTACCGGCTCGTCGCCCGGCTGGGCGGTGGCGGCATGGGCACCGTGTACCTGGCCCGTTCCGCGGGCGGCCGGACGGTCGCGCTCAAGGCCGTGCACCCCCGGTTCGCGTCCGACGAGGCGTTCCGCACCCGGTTCCGGCTGGAGTCCGACGCCGCCCGGGTGATCGGCGGGGAGTACGGGGCCGGGGTCGTCGACGCCGACCCGTTCGCGCCCCGGCCCTGGCTGGCCACCGAGTACGTACTGGGCCCGCCCCTGGACGAGGCCGTCGAGCTGTGTGGCCCGCTCCCCGAGCGGACGGTACGGGCGCTCGGCGCCGTACTGTGCCGCGCACTCGGCCAGTTGCACCGCTCCGACGTCGTCCACCGCGACCTCAAGCCGTCCAACGTCCTCGTCACCGCCACCGGCCCGAAGATCATCGACTTCGGGGTGGCGCGGGCGCTCGGCGACGACCGGCTGACCCGGCTCGGCACGGCCGCCGGCACCCCCGCCTACATGTCACCCGAACAGGCGGCGGGCACCGAGCACACCTCCGCGGGCGACGTGTTCGCCCTCGCCGGCGTCCTCGTCTTCGCGGCGACCGGCCGCGCCCCGTTCGGCGGCGGCCAGGCCGCGGACCTCCTCTACCGGGTGCGCTACGCGGCCCCCGACCTGACCGGCCTGCCCCCGGCCCTCACCCCCGTACTGTCCCGCTGCCTGGACAAGGACCCGACCCGTCGCCCCGGCACGGCCGAACTGTCCGCGCTGCTGGCCGGGACGGAGGCGGGCAGGGAGGACGACGCGGAGGCATTCCCCGCTGCGGGGAGAACCCCCTCCGCGGAGAGATGGCCCACCGCGGAGGGCTTCCCCACCGCCCTCACCGACACCCTCCTCGCCGAGATCGCCCGCCGCTCCACCGAGGTCTGGCGCCACCAGCCGCACCGCCTGCCCCCACCCCCGGACCAGGCCGCCACCTCGACCGCCACCGGCCCCCGCCCCGCCCTCTCCCGCCGCCGCCTCCTCGGCATCGCCGGCGGCTCGACCCTGGGCGTGGCGGCGGCCGGCGCGGGCGGCTGGCTCTGGTGGAACAACCGCAAGCACACCGACACCCCCGGCCCCACCCACTTCGCCCGCCCCGCCAACATCCCCGACGGCGTCACCTGGTGGGCCCGCCTCGACAAGGCGGACGGCGGCCGTCCGCCCCTTGCCGTCGGCGACCGCGTGGCCGTACACGGGGGACCGGGCCTGGTGGCCTACGATGCGAAGACCGGCGGCAAGCGATGGACCGCCACGGCGGTCAAGGAGTCCTACGAGTTCACGGCGGACGGCGAACGCGTCTACAGCTACGCGCCGGACGGCCAGCGCACCACGGGCTTGAAGGTCTACAGCGTCTCGGAAACCGGTGGTCTGGAATACGCCGCGGGCCCGTTCGACGACCTTTCCTCGGCGACCGCTCACGCCGAACCCCTGACCGCCGCCGACGGAGTGGTCTACCTGGCCGCCGACAAGGCAGGCGACCGCAACGGCGACTCCTGGTGTCTTCTCGCCGTCGACACCAGGACGGGCAAAGGACTCTGGCGTCAGCCTCTCGGGGACCACAGCCCGGGCGGCTCGACGGACAGGATCGTGGCCGGCGTCGCCGGCCGCCACCTGGTGTACGCCCGGCCCATGCGTTTCGCACGCAAGAACCTCCTGGTCTGCCACCGGCTCTCCGACGGCCGGCGGGAGTGGGACCGGGAGATGCCGAGGCAGCGGCTCGACGATGCCTTCCTGGATGTCGGGAAGCTGGCACTCGACGACCGGCGCGTCTACTTCACCGGGGAGGAAGTGGTCGCCGTCGACCTGGCCGACGGCACGCCGGCGTGGACGTTCGGCGAGGGCCGGCCCAAGGGCGACGTCCCCGCGGAAACCAGCCCCTACGGCCCGGCGACGGTCAAGGACGGCGTCGTGTACGCGGCGGAGGGCACGCGCGGCATCGTCGCCCTGTCCGCGGACACCGGGAAGCTGCTGTGGGAGACGCCTTTTCCCGGTATGCCGCCCGGCCTCATGCCGCCGGTGGCCGGCCGGAAGTACGTGTACGTCGCCGCGACGGACGGTGCGCGCGACCAGATCCGGGCGGTCGATCTGCGCACCCATCGGATCGCCTGGTCGATGGACGTCCCGGGACGGATCGGCGCTGCGCCCGTCGCCCATGAGCGGGCAGGCCGTCTTGTCTGGACGTCCGGCGACTACGTGTGCGCCCGGCCGCTCGAATAGCGCTCCGCCCTCTCCCGGCGCCACCTGTGAAAGGAATTCTCCGACCGTGAAGCCACTCGCCGCCGGTGACCCGATCCGCCTCGGTCCGCACCGGATCCTCGGAGTCCTCGGGGAAGGCGGCATGGGCAAGGTCTACCTCGGCGGGACGACGCCGGCCGGACCATCGCCATCAAGGTGCTTCTTCCGGAGCTGGCTCACGACCCGCACATGTCCCGGCGCTTCGCCCGCGAGGCGCGGGCCGCGCAGGCGGTGACCAGCCCGGGCGTCGCCCGCGTGCTCGGCGCCTGGACGGAGGGTGAACGGCCCTGGATCGCCACCGAGTACCTGGCCGGTCCGACGCTGGACGAGATGGCCGAACGGCTGGGCCCCTTGGACGAGACGGCTGTACGCGCTCTGGGAGCGGCCCTCGCCCGCACGCTCCAGGACATCCATACCGCCGGTCTCGTCCACCGTGACCTCAAGCCCGCCGACATCGTCCTGACCTCCGCCGGCCCGCGCGTCATCGACTTCGGCATCGCCCGCCCCGAATACGGCCTCACCCTCACCGCCACCGGAACGAGCCCCGTCACCCCCGGCTACGGCCCGCCCGAGCAGGTGCTCGGGCTGCGTGTGGGTCCGCCGGGCGACGTCTTCGCCCTGGGCGCGGTCCTCGCTTACGCGGCGACCGGCCGCCGCGCGTACGACAGTGCCGGAACACGGCCCGGGCGCAATGCCGTTCCCGGCGACCGACCCGCTTACTCCAACCGCCGCGCCGCCCCCAACAACCCCGCCTCCGGGTCCGTCGGCCGGGTGGTGACGTACGTCCGGGACGAGCGGGTGCACCACAGGGTGACGCCGTCGGGGAGGGTGGAGAGGGACTCCACGTCCTCCCGGGGCAGGTTCATGGTGCGGCCGATCGCGACGGCCTCCTCGGGGGCGACCCGCTGGACGCCGACGAGGTCCGCCTGGGACATCAGGCGCGCGGTCGTGGGGCCGGGGTAGGGGAGCAGGGTCAGTACCGGCTGCCAGGGGGCGGAGCGGACGCGGCCGAGCGGCGGGCGTATGCCGCAGTCGCGGACGATGAGGACGGGGCTCGGCACCGAGGGGCCCTGCGGGGGTACGCGGCCCACGTCGTGCAGGGTGATGGACTGCTGGCCGGTGTTGGCGGCCTGCGCGAGCGCTGTCCACAGCTGCGGGCGTCCGCTCTCCACGGCGACCCGTGCGCCCGTGCCCACCGCGCGCAGCGCGATGACCTGCGCCGTCCACGCGCCGCCCACCAGGACCACGTCGAACGCGGCCGGGCGGACCAGCCCCAGCACGGCCGGGGCGCCCTGGGCGTCCGTACCGACGACCACACCGTCGTCACCGACCGGAAGGCCGAGCTCCGCGAAGCGGTCGGGATCCAGCTCGTGCCGCTCGCGGCGGGGGCCGAGCAGCCCGAAGCCGGGCGCCGGGCGCCGGGCCGGGGTGCGGCCGGCGGCTGCCGGGGAGACCGGGGCTGCCGGGGAGGCCGGCGGCGGGACGGACGGGGAACCGGCCGGCGCGGCCGGGTCCCGGCGTGCCCGCGTCGTTCTCGACAACAGACCCATCAGCGCGTCCCTCCCAGCGGCAGCGTGGCGAGGAGGCCCGGCGCCTGCTCGTGGTCCAGCCGGACGAGCCCGACCTTCACCCCGCGCGCCGTCCGCTCCAGCTCCCGCCGGACGTCGCCCAGTTCGTCGGCGCTGCGCCCGCACACCCGTATGTGCCCGGTGACCGTCGGCACATGTCCGCCGTCCTGGGCGCGCCCGCGGCCGAGCGTCAGGCTCAGCGTCGTCGACAGCGCGGGCAAGGACGTCAGCAGCGCCGCCAGCTGCGGCAGCGACGCCGCCCCGGAGCCCAACTGCGGCCAGCGGCCCACCCAGTAGGAGGTGTGCCAGCGGTCGTCGCACCGCCACGTCCGGGACGTCTCGGCGGTCCGCCGCGCGCCCGTACCCGAACGGCTCGCCTGCGCCGTGGCGGCCGGGTTGACGTTCGCCGCGGTCGACAGGGCCGACGCCAGCTCCTCCTCCGCGAGCAGCACCGCCCGGAAGCCGGCGCTCCGCAGCCGGCTCGCCAGCTGGTCCGCCGCGCGCAGCACACATCGCCGCGCCCCCCGGACACCACCGCCCCGGGCCGCGACGGCCTCCGGGCACAGCTCCGGGTCGAGTTTGAGCGCCACCCAGGTCATCCGGACCGCGGGGGCACCCGTCAGCGCCTGCAGCGGCGCGTAGTTCCGCGCGGCCAGCGCCTGGGCGGACAGATGAGGGGCGGGCGCCGGCAGCGCGCTCTGCACCACCTGCACCGACTCCAGCCGGACGTCCGCCGTGTCCAGCGCGTCCCGCAACAGACCGAGCGGCAGCGCCTTCTCGACCCGCAGGGGGCGCAGCGGCTCGTCCACCGCCTCGACCTGGAGGACGACGGTCACGAACGTCCCGTCGCCCACCACGCCTATGTGCCGGCCCTCGCGGTCCGTGAACGACTCCACGCGCAGCGCCGGTTCGCACTCGACGAGCGGGGCCAGGGCGGGCGCGACATCGGGGGAGGCCGGCGCGCCGGTGGCACCGCGCGTACGGCGGCGCAGCGCGAGGACCGCGCCCAGCCACTCCGGCACCGGCCGCTGCCGCCGCCGCGCGAGCGCCAACGCCGCGAGGACGACGGCCACTCCGCCGGCGGGGGCGGTCAGCAGCGGGTCGACGGCGTACCCCACGAGCACCAGCGCCGCCGCCACCTCCAGCAGCACGAGCTGCTGCAGCCGCACCGGGCCCAGCCGGCCCGGCCCGGACCGCCTGCGCACCACCGTGGCCTGCTGCGCCGATCGCGCCGCGGACGCCATACCCGCGCACCCCCCTCATCCTCGTCGGAACACTCATCGGAAACGTGCCGGCACATCCACCGGAATCGCGCCGGAACACGCGCCGGAACGCGTGCCGGATCGTCCTAAGAACCGCCCCCGCCACGGGCGCGGACCGGCCGCCGCGGACCCGGGCCCGCGCGACGATCGCACCCGGACGGCGGAACCGGATCGTCAACAGGCATAGTAGGGGGCCGGTCTGACAACGCGGACCGAGGGCAGGTCCGACCAGCGGGTCCGGCCGGTTCCGACGGCCGGCCCGGCGGCGGGCCCGGACGGAACCCGGCGAACGGAACCCGGCGACGGGGGGAGTACTTCGGCACATGGCAACACGGCGGGACGAGCTCAACGCCTACACCTTCGCGCGCAAGCGCATGGTCGCCGCGTTCCTGCAGCCCTCGGCGGCGGGGACGGACGAGGCGGCCCCGCGCCCGGTGCGTGCGATCCTGCCCGGAATCGTCGTCGGGGCGCTCGTCCTGGCGGGCTTCGGCGGCTGGGGCATCTTCAAGCCCAAGGCGCCGGCCGGCTGGTCGGAGCCCGGGGCCCACGTCATCGTGGGCAGCAAGTCGACCACCCGGTACGTCGTCCTCAAGACCGACGGCACCAAGCGGCTGCACCCGGTCCTCAACTTCTCCTCCGCGAAACTCCTCCTGAAGCCCGAGAAGTCCTCGGTGATAAAGGTCGACGAGGGCGAGCTCGACAACGGGAAGATCCAGCGCGGCCCCACCCTCGGCATCCCGTACGCCCCCGACCGGCTGCCCGCGCCCGAGGACGCCGGCAAGGAGAAGAGCTGGGCCGTCTGCGAACAGCCGGGCAGCGGGGGCAAAACGGTGCAGAAGGCCGTGTTCCTCCTGGCCTCCCGCGACGCGGCGAAGGTCGCCGGCAGCGGGAAACTGCGCGACGGCCAGGCCCTGTACGTCGAGGGGCCCACCGGTGACCGCTACCTCGTCGACCCGGGCGGCACCAAGCACCTCGTCGGCCTGCCCGACGGCGACCAACCGTCCCCCCGCGACCAGGTGCTGCGCCGCTCGCTGTTCAGCGAGGGCGCCCGCCCGCAGAAGGTCGACAAGGAGTGGCTGGGCACCCTGCACGAGGGCACGCCCATCACCTTCCCCCGGCTCCCCGGCCGGATCGGCGCCCCGGCGGGCGTCGGCAGCCTCGACCCGCGGCTCAACCGGGTCGGCACCGTCATCCGCGCCGTCGCCGGCAAGGGCATGCAGCACTACGTGGTGCTCCCGGGCCAGGTGGCGCCCGTCTCCGACCTCGTCGCCCGGCTGCTGCTCACCAGCCCGGACGCGGTGGTGCTGCACCAGAACGCGCGGGCGGAGGAGGTCGGTCCGCAGTCCTTCACCTCGTCCCCCGAGTGGTTCTACGGCCAGTACGGCTGGCCGGGGCTCGTCCCCACCCAGGTCAACGACGCGGGCACCGGCGTCCGTACGGTCTGCAACGTGATGCACGGCGTGGACGGCAAGGGCGTGCCCCAGCTGACCACCTGGGCCGGCGCCAAGTACCCCGCCGAGATCGTGGACGGCGCGACCAGCGCCTACGTCACCCCGGGCAGCGGCCTGCTCTACCGCCAGATCAACGGCTCGTCCACGAGCGTCGGTTCGCTCTTCCTGGTGACCGACACCGGACTGCGGTACGCGGTGCAGACGAACAACGACAGCAGCGCGGGCCGCTCGGGCATCGGTGACGACGACAAGCCGAAGACGCCGGAGGAGCTGGCGAAGCAGGCCAACGAGGCGCAGATCCGGCTCGGGTACAAGGACGTCAAGCCGGTGCCGGTGCCGGACAACTGGTCCGCCTTCCTGCCCAAGGGACCGCGGCTGGACGTCAACAGCGCCGGCCAGCCGCAGAGCTCGTGAGGGGGGCCGTTCGATGACGGTTGCGATGACGGTACGGAGAACGGCCGCGGCGTCGGCCATGGTCATGGCCACGGTTCTGACGGCGGCGGGCACGGGCGCGGCGGCGGCCGGACCGCGCGCCTCGGCTCCGGGTGCGCTGGTCCTGAACGGCAACGGCGAGTGCACCTTCCCGATGAAGCAGCAGATATCGGGCATGCCGTGGGCCCTGCAGCGAGTCGTCTTCGACCGGCTCTGGCAGGACACCAAGGGCAAGGGCGTCCGGGTGGCCGTCATCGACACCGGCGTCGACATCGACAACCCCCAGCTGACCCCGGCCGTCGACCGGTCCGCGGGCCTGGACCTGCTGCCCAAGGACAAGAACGCCCCGCAGGAGAAGGGCGCGCGCACCGACGGCACCACCGACCCGGTCGGCCACGGCACGAAGGTCGCGGGCATCATCGCCGCCCGCCCGCGCGAGGGCACGGGCTTCGTCGGACTCGCCCCCGAGGCCACGATCCTGCCCATCCGGCAGAACGACGAGAAGGGCACCGGCACCGAGCGCACGCTCGCCACCGCCATCCGGCACGCGATCAGCCGGCACGCCCGCGTCATCAACATCTCGCAGGACACGGCGAAACCGCTGCACGCCGACTCGGATCTCGCCCAGGCCGTCCGGGAGGCCCTGAACGAGGACATCGTCGTGGTCGCCTCGGCGGGCAACGACGGGCTCCAGGGCAAGGTGAGGAAAACGTACCCGGCGGCATATCCGGGCGTACTCGCCGTGGCCGCCTCCGACCGCAACAATGAACGCGCCGCCTTTTCCCAGACGGGCGATTTCGTCGGAGTGGCCGCGCCCGGCGTCGAAATGGTCTCCACCGTGCCGAAGGGCGGCCAATGCGTGGACAGCGGAACGAGTTTCTCGGCGCCGTACGTCGCCGGAATCGCGGCGCTTCTCCGCGCGAAACACCCGAACTGGAAACAGCATCAGGTCGTCGCCCAGATCGAGCAGACCGCGGAAAGGGCCGTCAAGGGCCGTGACGACTTCGTCGGCTGGGGCGTGGCCGATCCGGTGCGCGCGCTCACCGAGGACGAACACCCCATCGACGCCCCGGTGGCCGACCGCGCCGTCTCGGCCGGCCGTGCCGTACCGAAAGCGGCCCCGCTCACCATCGGCGAAACGCCGCGCGAACGTGACGAACGCTTCGCCACGTACGCACTGATAACGGCGGGTGTTCTCATCGCGGCGGTCGCGGGAACGGCAGTGGCGCTGCGGGATCGGCGACGACGTGGTGGACGGCTTGGTTGATGTCTGGACCAATGACCCTCGCACTCGTGTGACATGAGTGCGCGAACTCACGTCAAAGGCATACCGGTTGGACGCCCTCGTGTGAGTGGCTAGAGTGGCAGCCGACAACTGCGGTCCGATGCAAAGGGGGAGCCGTTCTCAGGGCTCCCGCAGGACATCCGATTCATGGGGGGTAGGTGTAACGATGGCCGACCTTCGGCTTGAAGTAGGAGACCTCGATCAGCTGGTCAAGGATCTGGGGACCATGCACGACACGCTCGAGGCCAAGATCAACAGCCTCAAGGGCGTCGTCGCCACCGTGCAGGGCGGCTGGAAGGGCGAGGCGGCGTCCGCGTACCACACCCTCCAGGAGCGCGTGAACGAGGACACGCGCCGGCTGAAGGAGCTGCTGGCCTTCACCAAGGACGCGATGCAGTCGAGCCGTCAGGGCTTCGACCAGGAGGAGCAGGACCGCCTCAACAGCTTCAAGGGCGTGGGCGAAGGCGGCACCCACGGCATGGGCGGCGGCGTCACCGGCGTCCTGGGCAGGTTCCACGGCTGACCGCCGCTTCCCGCTTCCGCATCGCGTCAGGAGACAGTTTCATGGAAATCAAGTACGGCACCGTCGTCGAGGCGTCGAACTCGGTCAAGTCGGCGGCCAACAACATCAAGAGCGAGCTGGACTCGCTCGACGCCCGCG
Organism: Streptomyces sp. NPDC021100; assembly: GCF_044333095.1. Lineage (NCBI taxonomy): Bacteria > Bacillati > Actinomycetota > Actinomycetes > Kitasatosporales > Streptomycetaceae > Streptomyces > Streptomyces sp. NPDC021100. The sequence continues at coordinate 23,623 of NZ_JBIRQH010000019.1, read as the reverse complement.
TCGAGGCACAGGTCGCCAAGTGGGACGGTGAGACCCGGCAGGCCTTCCACTCCCGCCACAAGGGCTGGAAGACCAACGTGGACGACATGCACCAGACCCTGCTGAAGATCTCGAGCCTCCTCATGGAGGCCACGGACGGCTACCAGGCCAACGACAAGCGCCAGGCGGCCCGCTTCGGCCACTGAGCCGTCCTCGCACTCGTTCTCCGTCCGTGGGCGCGGATGCGGCCGGTTGTCCGCAGACCGCGCCCTCGGGCGTTTCCAACAGACTTCATCGTGCATGCACTTTCACCAACAGGGGGCTGACTCATGGGATCCGGGGATCCGGCACAGCACGGCGGGGGCGGTGGCAGTCCGTCGGATCTGGATGTGGGGGACGAGGACAACCTCCAGGGCCTGAAAAAGCGTGTGGACCGCCTCCTCGGCAAACTGGACAAGTCGGCGGCTTCGCACAAGCACATCGCCGACCAGAAGGTCAGCAAGGAAGCGTTCGGAAGCTTCGACGAGGCAGAGGCCCTGTCGAAGGAGTACGACAGGATCCATGAGCGGTTGGAACTCCTGTCCCAGATGCTGGGTGACCAACTGGAGGCCATGAGCCTCGCGGTGGGCATGGCGGACCGTGACTACAAGAATGTTGATCACGAGCACGCGCGACGGCTCGCCGAAATCCAGAAGCGATCCATCGCCAACTGGGAAAAGCAGCAGAAGCTGAAGCAGCAGGACGAGCAGAACAAGCACAGAAAGCCCGGAGACCACTCCGGGCAGGGCGGAGGCGAGGAATCCTCCGACCAGGCCACGCCGTGATGCGGGGGGAGGCACAGTATGAGTGACGGGTCCACGAGTGTGGAGTCGCTGTCCTACGAGACCATCTACTACTCCTTTATCCGAGCCAAGGGCCAGGAGTTGAGCGCCAAGGGCAACGCCCTGAAGGACGCCAAGGAGGAGATCGAAAGTATCGGCCACGAGCTGAAGGGACACGTCGGCCGAACGGAGTGGAAGGGCGAGGGGGGCGATGCCTTCCGCGACTGGGGTGACACTTTCGCGAAGCAGATCATCAAACTGGCCCACGTCGCCGGAGTGACCGGCGCGGAGATGGCTGATGCCGGCAGCGACCTCCAGACGGCTGTCAAGCACGTCTCGGACACTCCAGTCGATGCCGTTGCGCAATGCTATGCGGATGCGGACAAGGAAAAGGCCCGCATGAAGACGGTGGAGGCCAAGCGCGAAAAGGTCATGCCTTTCGTGAGAACGGCTGCCTCGAAGTGCAGGGTGGCCGCTTCCACGATCCATAAGCTGGAGATCCCGGAGTTCCGGCCGATGCCCGGCTCATGGGGTATTGACGACCCGTATGGTGACTCGAGCGAGCCGTACGGCCCGTCCGGCGGGTCCGCCGCCGGCGGTTCTGCCGGGAGGCAGCCTTACAGCGCAGCGGCGGGCAGCGGAGCCCGAGGCGGGAGTGGTGCGGCGACGCATACGGTCGGTTCCGCCTACCCGGACGCCTCAGGCGCACAGGTCCCGCCTCCGGCACACGGCGACACCGGAACGGGTCCGGTGCACGTGCCCGCGGGTGGGCACGACGGCACGGGTTCCGACCAGGGCACGACCGGCACGCGCATCGACAGTGGCCCTGCTGCGCCTCCTGCGCCCGCTCCGACGACGACTCCGTCCGGCACGGGACCCCAGATCCCGACCGACCATTCCCGGTCGGTCCCACCGATGCCGCAGTTGCCGACGGGTCCGGTACTTCCCGGGTATCCCCGCCCTGGGGGCGGATGGCCGCAAGGCCCCAACGGAACGGGCCCTCAGCGGACTTCGCCGGTGAACACGGGCAGGACGGGCCGGAGCGCTGTCGACCCTGGCCGTGTCGGTGTCCCCGGGGTGGGGAAAGTGCCCGCCGTGCCGAGAGTCGATCCCGGTGTCATCGGTGGCACGCCCGTATCGGGACCCGGGGCGGCAAGCGGCCGCGGCATTCCGCGGGGAACCGTCATCGGTGGCGAAGCGCAGCAAATGGGCCGTGGAATGATGGGCGCTCCGGGGAGCATGGGTTCAGGCTTCTCTTCTCGCGGACCCGGGGCTGCTGCGAGGCGGTATGCGTCGCAGTCCGGCGGTGTCGTGGGAGGTCCTGCGGGAGCCATGGGAGCCCGACGTGAATTCACGCCGGGCGGAAGCGGGCTCATCCGTGGGGGCGGTGCTGCGGGAACGGGCAAACGCGAGGCGGAGAAGGAGCGTAAGCAGGCTCAGGGTCCCGGCTACCTTACAGAGGACGAGGAAACTTGGACCGGGGGCGGGCCCGATAACGTTCCCCCAGTGGTCCAGTAACACCCGTACCCGACGTCGGATGGTGAGCAGAGAACACGTGAACAAGACGATGATGAGGGGCGCTCGTCGCCGCCTGCTGGTTTTGGCGCCCGCCCTGAGTTCTCTGCTCGCCGTCGGGGGCGTCGCCGCCCCCTCCGCGCATGCCGGAACGGTCCGCGAAGGACAGTGGTACCTGGAGACCATGCAAGCCGAGCGCATGTGGGAAAAGACCACAGGCAAAGGCATCACCGTTGCGGTGCTGGATACCGGTGTGCGTGCTTCCCAGCCGGAGCTGCGGGGGAAGGTGCTTCCCGGGAAGAGTTATGTTCTCGGTGAGGAAGGCAAGGACGGTCGAGAAGCCGACGATCTTCATGGCACGGCTATGTCAGCGCTCATCGCCGGCAGTGGCCAAAGCGACATGCAGGTGAGGGGACTCGCCCCCGGAGCGCACATTCTGCCCGTTAAGGTCATGTCGGGTTTGGGCGACACCGCAGCCATTGCCGATGGCATTAGGTACGCGGCCGACAGCGATGCGCGCATCATCAGCATGTCCATTGCCAGTGCTGCGGCCTCAGTGGATGACAAGCAGAAGGCGCAGATCCAGCGTGCCGTGGACTACGCGGTAAAGCGGGGAAAGCTCCTTTTCGCAGGCGTCGGAAACGAGGGGGACAAGACCAACGCTGTCGAGTATCCGGCGGCGATGCGAGGAGTCGTGGGCGTCGGCGCTGTCGATACACGTCTGCAAGCGGGGAAGTTCTCGACGCACGGCCCGCAGACAGCCTTGTCCGCTCCCGGAGTCGATATTCCCACGATATGCGGCGGTAAGACGGGGTACTGCCGTAGCAGGGGCACCAGCCAGGCCACTGCTCTGGCCTCTGCCAGCGCCGCCCTCGTCTGGTCCCTGCACCCCAAGTGGACAGGTAACCAGGTCCTGCGCGTCCTTCTGGACACCGCCGGTAGGCCGCCGCGCGGCAAGGTGCCCAGCGAATACGTCGGCTACGGACTGATCCGCCCGCGCGAGAACGCGCTGGAAAACAAGGGCAACCCTGGTCCGCCTGACGTCAACCCGCTGGTTGAAGCCGCCGAGAAGGACGGGAAGTCGTCGGCGAAGGGCGCGACGCCCAGTGCTCCCGTGACCCACGAACCGGCCCTCGCGACGGGCAAGAAGAGCAAGTCCAAGGACAAGGACGACAATCTTCCGTGGTTTATCGGCGGTGCCATCGCCGTCGCCGTGCCGGGGGCGGTGCTGGTGGCGCTGATGGTGCGGCGGGGGCGGCGTAAGGCTAGGGCGAAGCAGCAGCGGCAGCAGGCGGCTGCGGCCGCCGGGCCGTACGGTGGCGGTCCTTACGGAGGCACGACGCCGGCGGAGCCGCCCTACCCGCCGCAGCAGCCGCCGACGCAGAGCGGGTCCTGAGCGGCGAGAACGGAACTCGCACCGTGGCCTCCGCCGTCTCCTCAGGAGACGGCGGAGGCCACGCGCGTCTCACGTGATGTCGAACTCCCCGTCCCGCACTCCCAACACGAACGCCCGCCACTCGCTCGCCGTGTACCGCAGCACCGTGTCCGGGTCCTCGGAGTTGCGCATGGCGACGGCGCCGCCCGGGAGATAGGCGATCTCCACGCGCTCCTTCGTCGGGGTGTCCGGAGCGCTGAGCCATTCCACGCCGGAGATGTCCATGGCGTACAGCTCTTCCGTCTCACGCTGGGTGGCCATCAGAGGAGTTCCTTTCCGCACGGATGACGAGCGCCGCGGGCCCGCACCCGCGAGCCCGCGGCCAGGCTACCGGCCACCGGGCTTGCGCCACGGGGGCTTTCGGCAAGTGCGGCAGGGGGGCCGACGGAGGTGTGCGCTCCGCCACGGGCAATGAAATTGAGGACGAACGGATTCTTGCCTAAGGTCGGAGGGTTCGGATCTTGACAGTGTTCTGACGGGGGAACAGAGATGGGAGTCGTCCTACCGGACAAATTGGCCTTCGTGCTCGACCTGATCGGCGTCAACTGGCCGAACGTCGACGAGGACGACTACCGCGAGATGGCCAAGTCGCTCCGCGGTTTCGCGACCGACGTGGACGCGGGCCGGGGTGACTCCAACGTCGCCCTGAACCGGCTCATCTCCACCAACCGCGGCGAGATGACGCAGGCCATCGAGGGGCACGTCCGCAAGCTCAACGGCAAACACCTGCACAACCTCGCGGAGGCGGGGCGGCTGCTCGCCGGCGGTCTGGACGCGGCGGCGGTCGTCGTGGCGGGCGCCAAGGGCGCGGCCATCGTGCAACTGGGCATCCTCGCCGCCGAGGTGGCGACGGCGCAGGCCGCCGCGCCGTTCACCCTGGGCCTGTCGGAGCTCGGCGCGCTGGGCGGGGTCGCGGTGACGCGGACGGTCGTCAAGCGCATCCTGAAGGGCGCGGCCGAGGCCGCCGTGCAGGAAGTGATGTCCGTGGTGACGGGTCCGGTCTTCGCCGCCCTGGACTCGATGACGACGGACCTCGTCGTCCAGGTCGTCTCCGACGGCCTCGGCGCGCAGGACGGCATCAACCTCAAGCAGACGCTCCAGGCGGGCAAGGACAACCTGAAGATCGCCAGCGCGGGCGGCGCGGGCGGCGCTGGTGGCGCCTATGGAGGGGGCGGGGGCGGTGGCCTCATCCTCGCCAGCGCAGACGGAAGCGGCGGAGGCGGCGGCGACCTCGTCTTCGACGAGTACGAGCACAACACCTTCACCGGCAAGGTGCACGAGCACTCCAAGCACCTCGACGAGAAGGGCGGCAAGCACCTCCACGCTTCCCTCCACCACTTCGGCCGCACGCGCGGCCGCGGTTCGCTGGCCAAGGCGATCGAAGAGGTCACCGAGAAGGCGATGAAGTCCCTCGGTGACGCGCACGGGCAGCTCAAGAAGCACCTGAACGACGTCGGCGACGGCCTCTCCGAGGCGGGCAAGGCCCAGAAGAAGCACGACAAGCACGTCCAGGACAGCATGGACGGCGTCAAGAACCGCCACCCCGACCAGAAAACGGCGCACGGCTCCGGCGGGGGCAGCGGCCACGGAGGGAACGGTTCGGGCGGTTCGGGTGGTCAAGGGAACGGTTCCTCGGGAGATGGCGACCGGGGACGTCCGATGGACCCGAGTCCCGATTGGCACGGCCGTACCGCCAAGGAGACGCGTCACCACCGGGGGGAGCCGCTGGACGTCGCGCACCTGAGCCCGGAGCAGCAGAGCAAGGAACTGTCCCGCGAGTCCAAGGATCTGGCGGACAAGGCCACGGAGTCCGTTCAGTGGCCAGGTGGCCAAGTGCCACCCGGGAAGGCCAAGATGCCCTCCGGCTGTGCGGGTGCGTTCCTGCACAACGGAGTCATCACCTCCCATACGAGTTTTCAGCAGAAGAAGGTCTCGCAGGACCTGCCTGAAGACAAGAGGGCGATAGCGCGCGCCGCGCAGACGCCCGATGTGCACCCGGTCCTGGGAAAAATGTACGACGACGTACTGAATTCCGGGGGGCCCACCGGGGTCGGGCACGGCAAGTGCGCAGAGATGTCTTTGGTCTCCGACCGTCTGCATCAGATGGATCCGACGGGTAAGTCGATCCGGACTCCCGAGGATGCCAGAAAGGTTCTTGAGGGGGGCATTATGGAAACGCGCGTCATCGGCAAGCAACGTCACCCTGACACGGGTGAAGTGCTGACGCACGGTATGCATCAGCCCGCGTGTATGTCCTGCCGCCAGGTATTGCCGAAGCTGGGTATCATCGGTCGGAGTGGCTAGGAAGCGAGGGGAATTGGGTGGCCGTTCAGCTGGCTCGTGAGGAGATCGAGCGTCGATTGGTTGACGCGGGCTGGGAGCCTGGGCGCGACAAAGGGGCGGAAGCGGACGAACTGGTCGAATCTGCAGTCGTTTCGATGGCGCGTAACGGGTATGAGGTGCAGCCGTTCCCGTCTGCAGTGGACTTCGTCCGCGAGTTTTGTTTTCTACGGGTCCCCTTCCCGGGGTTCGATCCGGAGAGGGACTACGTCACGTTCACCATCCGGCACGTGGACGAGATCTTCTCCCAGTCGATTGCCGAGCTGTCGGAATGGCTGGACCGCCCGCTGTTTCCCGTGGCCTACGTGAACAACGATCGGGCCATGGCTCTTGCGGACCCGTCCGGCAGGTTTTTCCTCACTCACTGGTCCGGTGACTATTACTTGGGTGAGGAACGCTACGAAGTGCTCGGTTGTCTGTTCACGGGACGTCACTACGAGCTTGAGGAGGCGCCGTGAGTACGTTTCCCAGTACGGCCGCCAGCCTTCTTGTCCAGGGGCGCATCTTCAGCATGATGAACCTCGTGGGCGAGGGGGAGCCGGATCTTCACCCGGCCGTGCGGCAGTTCTTCGACACCCTCTCCGCCGAACTTCGCGAGCCCTACATCGGCTACTGCGCCGAATCCGCCCTCGTGTCCGACCAGTTCTGGGGGTTGGACGAGAGCCGTGGCGACGGTCGGAGCACCACCCTTGAGGAGGGGGCGCCGCACTTCGCCGGGGCGTTGGTCATGTCGCGCAAGATCCGCGAGCAGGGCGATCCGGAACATGGCGAGGTCACGTTGCCCTGCCGCTCCTGCACCGCGCTCCTCGACCGCCTGGGCGTCGGGATCAGCCGCCCATGAGCGGGAGAGGTCGCGAAGCCCTGCTCGCGGCGGGCTGGGCCCCCGGCCGCGACGCCGGATACAACGCCCTGCACGGCATGCTGACGGCGGTGAGTACCGTCTCGCCGGACGGCCAGGCGTCCTGGGAGCCCTTCCCCGCGGCGGAGGACGCGCTGCGGTCGTTTCACGGCCTGACCGTGCCACCCGCCGGGCCGGGCACTGAGGTGGCGGCACGCGGTTGCGTCGTCGACCCGACGCGCGCCCGCTACACCGTCCGAGCCGCGGCCGACTTCGGCCGGGAGATCGGGGCGCGGCTGTTCCCGCTGGGCGTCGCGGACGGGGAGACGCCGCTGCTCGTCGACGAGCGGGGGCGGCTGTTCGCCGCCGACACCGGCGGTTGGTGGGTCCTCGGGGAGTCCGTGGAAGAGGGGTTGGCCGCTCTCGCCGAGGGGCGCGCGCCCCGGCGGATCGCCGCTGCCGCGCACGAGTGGCGGCTCGGCCGCCTGCCGGACGAGGACGTGGTGGCGGATCTCGTCAAGACGGCCATGGTGCTCGTCTACGTCCTGCACCGGCACGGCCTGCTCGCGACCCGGGCCACCCGTTTCCGCGTCGTCGGCCTGCGCGGGCACGGACCCGTCCGGCTGGACGAGACCTTCCGCCTCGCGGCCGGCTCGCTCGACGACATCGCGGAGCGGCTGCTGAAGGACGTCCGGGAGGCGGTGGGCGCGATCCCGCTCGGGGCCGCCGAGAAGGCCGTCGAGCTGTTGCCCGGCACCTCGAGCAAGCGTCCGCACCCCGGCGTGACCTGCACCGTCTCCGCCGGCCGGCAAGGCGCCGAGGGCATCGGTGTGCGGCTGGCGGCGGAGACCCGCACGGTTCTGGAGAAGGGGGACGGCCTCGCCGGGGCCCTCGGTGAACTGTCCGGGTACGCGGGCCAGCGCCCGCTCACTCCGACGGCCGTCCCCGAGAACGAGCCGACGGCCGGCGCTGCCCCCTGACCGGCCGGCGACAAGCGGGCTCTCACCCGGCCGCCGATCCGCGACCGGTCGGCGGGCCCCTGCCGAGCCGACGGCCGACCGGTCACCCACCGGCGATGCCCCTCACCGGCTCGCCTCCGGCCGGCCACCGGCTGGCAGACAGCCGACGACGCGCCCCCGCCCTCCCGGAACAATCGGAGCCATGGCAACGCGACGACCGACCGGCGACGACGGACCGGACCGACGAGACCGAGCTCTGGCTCAAGGCCCACGGCTGGTACCCCGGCCGCGACGTCGGCGACGCGCTCGCCGGCCACGTCGCCGAACGCGTCCGGGACTTCCGCGACCAGGGCAAGGAACTGGCCCCGACCCGGACGGCGGAGGCGTTCCTCCGCACATACGGCGGCCTGGAGTTGCCCCTCGCGGACCGGGTGCGCCTCATCACCGAACCGGACGGCGGACACGTCGGCATCGCCGAGGACGTCGCGAAACTCGCGGCGCACCTGGGACAGCGCCTCTTCCCCGTGGCCTACGAGACGTACGAAGGGTCAGTCCACCTCCTGGACGAGACCGACCGCTTCTTCCTCCTCCACCCCTCCGGCACCTCCTACCTCGGCACCGGATCCCGGGAAGCGTTCGCCAACCGCCGCCGCCACGCCCTCGTCGACGCCTGGAGGCTCCCCGCACGCCGGCCCGGGACACCGTGATCCCGGGCCGGCCGCGCAGTAAACGGCCCCCCACGCCCCGCCTACTCCGCAGCCGCCACCCACCCCGTCTGCACCAGCGAGGCCCCGCCCCGCCGCGACACGAACAACCCCCGCCCCGGCGGCAGCGGGCGCGGCTTGACGTTGCCGAGGAGTTCGCCCTCGGTCGAGTTGCCGGACAGCAGGACGCCCTGGGCGCCGAGTTCCTTGAAGCGCTGGATGAACTGCTCGTACGCGGAGCGGCCCGCGCCCGCGCTGCTGCGGGCGAGGATGATGTTGACGCCGGCGTCGCGCGCGTAGGGCAGGTTGTCGACCAGCTGTGCCATGGGGTTGCCCGACGAAGTGGCGACCAGGTCGTAGTCGTCGACGATGATGAACGCCCGCGGGCCCTTCCACCAGCTCCGGTCCCGCAGCTGCTGCGGGGTCACGTCCGTGCCCGGGATGCGGCTGCCGATCAGGGTGTTCATGTCGGTGAGGTACTCGGTGAAGGCGTTCTGGGTGGTGGCGTAGCCCACGAGGTAGGGCTCCGGCACGCACTCCAGCAGGCTGCGCCGGTAGTCGGCGACGAGGAACAGCGCCTCCTCGGGCGTGTACCGCTCGGTGAGCTGCTTGATCAGCAGCCGCAGCAGCGCCGTCTTCCCGGACTCGCTCTCGCCGTAGACCGCGAAGAACGGGTCGGTCTCGAAGTTGACGAAGACGGGCGCGAGGTTCATCTCGTCGAGGCCGATGGCCACGCCGCGGCCCGGCTGCGCGTGCCCGTCGGGCAGTTCGCGGGCGGACAGCATCCGCGGCAGCATCCGGACCTGCGGCGCGTGCGGGCCGGGCCAGGCGTCCACCGCCGCCTTGACGAAGTCGGCGGTGGCGTCCGAGAGGTCGTCGCCGCCTCCCGAGCCGCCGTCGACGCGCGGCAGACCGCCCAGGAAGTGCAGCTTCTCGGCGGTGATACCGCGCCCGGGCACGCCCACCGGGACGTTCACCGCGACCTTCCGGTCGAGCTCGGAGTCGAGCGGGTCGCCGAGCCGCAGCTCCAGCCGGCTCAGGAACTGGTCCTTGAGCGCGGCCCGCATCTCCATGTAGCGGGAGACGGTGACGACGAGGTGGACGCCGAGACCGAGACCGCGCGTGGTGATGTCGGCGATGTACAGCTCCAGCATCTCGTAGTCCGTCTTGAACGTCTGCCAGCCGTCGATGACGAGGAAGACGTCGCCCCACGGCTCGTCGGGCAGCCGCCCGGATGCGCGCAGCCGGCGGTAGGTGGCGATGGAGTCGATGCTGTTGTCGCGGAAGAACTCCTCGCGCCGGTTGAGGACGCCGGTCACCTCGGCGACCGTCCGGCGGATCTTCTCCGGGTCCAGCCGGGACGCGATGCCGCCGACGTGCGGCAGCCCCTCGACGGCGCTCAGCCCGCCGCCGCCGAAGTCCAGCCCGTAGAACTGCACCTCGTGCGGGGTGTGGGTGAGCGCGAACCCGGCGATCAGGGTGCGCAGCAGCGTGGACTTGCCGGAGCGCGGACCGCCGACGATCAGCATGTGGCCCGCCGCGCCCGAGAAGTCCCGGACCAGGACGTCGCGCCGCTGCTCGAACGGTTTGTCCAGCAGGCCGAGCGGGACTCGCAGGCCGCCGGTCGTCTGGGGGTCCGGGCAGTGCAGACCGCGCTCGGGGGTGGCCGTCAGGCGGGGGAGCAGCTGGTCCATGGACGGCGCCTTGTTGAGCGGCGGCAGCCACACCTGGTGGGCGCCCGGGCCCTGGCCCTCCAGCCGGCGGACGATGACGTCGAGGACGGTGTCGGCGAGCGCGTCGTCGTCCGGCCGCGCCGGGGTGTAGCTGAAGTCCGGGTCCGGCGCCTGGTAGCGGACGGGCACCGGCGCCGCCGTGAAGAGCACCGGTCGGCGGTCGGCGGGCAGCGGGCCGGTACGGGTCAGGGCGCCCGCGCCGTCGCGGTACGTGCCCGACACGTAGGCGGCCTTGAACCGCGTCATCTCGTCGGTGCCGAACTTCAGGTAGCCGGAGCCCGGGACGGACGGCAGGTGGTACGCGTCCGGCACACCCAGCGCCGTACGGGACTCGGCGGCGGAGAAGGTCCGCAGACCGATCCGGTACGACAGGTAGGTGTCCAGGCCGCGCAGCCGGCCTTCCTCCAGGCGCTGCGAGGCCAGCAGCAGGTGCACGCCCAGGGACCGGCCGATGCGGCCGATCTGGATGAACATGTCGATGAAGTCGGGTTTGGCGGTGAGGAGTTCGCTGAACTCGTCGATGACCAGCACCAGCGAGGCCAGCGGCTCCAGCGGCGCCCCCGCGGCCCGCGCCTTCTCGTAGTCGTTGAGGTTGGCGTAGTTGCCCGCGGCGCGCAGCAGCTCCTGGCGGCGCTGGAGCTCACCGGTGATGGAGTCGCGCATGCGGTCGACGAGCGTGAGGTCGTCGGCGAGGTTGGTGATGACGGCCGCGACGTGCGGCAGTTCGGCCATGCCGGAGAACGTCGCGCCGCCCTTGAAGTCGGCGAGGACGAAGTTCAGGTTCTCGGACGAGTGGGTGACGGCCAGGCCCAGCACCAGCGTCCGCAGCAGTTCGGACTTGCCGGAACCGGTGGCGCCGACGCACAGGCCGTGCGGGCCCATGCCGTCCTCCGCCGCCTCCTTGAGGTCGAGCATGACGGGCGCGCCGTCCTCGCCGACGCCGATCGGCACCCGCAGCCGGTCGGCCCGCGAGCGCGGCCGCCACGTCGTGGCCGTGTCCACGGAGGCGGCGTCGCCCAGCCCCAGCAGGTCGGTGAACTCCAGGTTGGCCAGCAGCGGTTCCTCGTCGTCCCCGGCGGCGCCCGCGCAGAGCGGGGCCATCTGCCGGGCGAGCGCCTCGGCGACCGGCACCGGCAGGTCGTCGGGCACGCCCTGGTAGACGGCGGTCGCCGACTCCAGCCGCAGCGCGCCCGGCCGGACGGTGACGCACAGCCCGCCGCGCGGCTCGTCCTCCTCGCCCGGGGCGATCTCCAGGACGGTGACGCCCTGCAGCCCCTCGGGCGAGGCGAGCAGCGACTCCGGCGGCACCGCGCCGCCGTCCAGCACCACCACGACGTGCGGCTGGTCCAGCACCGGCTGGGCGTCCCGGCTGAACCGGGTGCGCCCCTCCAGCCGCTTGCCCAGCAACTCCTCGACCTCCGGCAGGTGGTCGCTGAACAGCCGCTTGGTGCCCGCGCCGTCGGCCGTGCCGGGTGCCTGGGTGTGCGGCAGCCACTTGGTCCAGTCCCACTCCGGCGCCGCCTCGCCGTCCGCGACCACCGCGATCACCAGGTCGTCGGGGGAGTGCAGGGCGGCCAGGCCCGCCACCATCGACCGCGCGGCGCCCCGCACGGCGTCCGCCTCGCCGGTGACGACCACGTGGTAGAAGGCGCGCATCGACACCGCCACCGGCAGCCCGTCCAGCGAGCCGTGCGTCGCCAGGAACTGCTGCATGGCACCGGCCGACAGCGGCTCCAGCTCCTCCACCGGCGCCGTCGTCGGCGCCACCAGCGGTGTCCAGAGCTGCTGCGGGCCCAGACCGATCCGCACCTGCCCGAAGTCCTTGTCGGAGACGCGCCGCTCCCACAGCCGGCTCCGCTCGGCGACCAGCGCCCACAGCTGCTCGGGCCCGGGGTGCAGATAGAACTGCGCGTCCCGCTGCGCCCGAGCCGTACGCCGCACCTTCCGCCGGGTCTGCGCCAGGTACTTGAGGTAGTCGCGCCGGCCGTCGACGGCCGCCCCCTGTGAGCCCTTGCGGTAGCGGACGACCTGCGCGATGGCCATCGCGACCGTCGAGAGCAGCATCATCACGCCCATGATCTTCATGAACGGCTGGGTGCCGGGCATGAAGAAGAAGACGACCGACGAGCCCATGCCGAGCATGGGCAGCAGCTGCATCGCCATGCCCTCCTGCTGCCCGCGGGGCAGTTCGGGAGGGGATTCGAGCTGCAGCTCATCCGCGTCGGGCTCGGGCGGCATGACCCGGGGCGGACGTTTGACGACGATCTGACTCACCGGAGTATCAATCCCTCGCGTGCGGACTGGGCGGTTGCGACCGGCGCCCCCCTGGTGGTGGCCTGTCTCCGCGCGACGATGATCCTACGTGCATAACACAGCGGTGGGCCCCGGTATGGTGTCGGCCCGTCAACACGCGGGACCACCGGCGGCAGACCGCGGGACCGGCGGGTGGAACAGCAGGCAACGAGGGGGCCCTCCAAGGTGAGTCCGACCACAACGACCGGTTACAGCCGAGTGACGGTCGTCGCGCCCGACAGCCGGATCGACGTCGCCCTCCCCGACGACGTCGCCGTCGCCGATCTCCTCCCGGAGATCCTCCGGCTCACCGGGCACACCGCCGAGGGGACCACCCCGCCCGGCTACCACCTGGTGGGCACCGACGGCACCGTGCTCGAACCGGCGCGTTCGCTCGGTGCCCAGCGCGTGCTCGACGGCGCGCTCCTGCGTCTGCGTCCGTTCACCGAGTCGCTGCCGCCCGCCGTCTACGACGACGTCGCCGACGCGGTCGCCGCCGCCGTCACCCGCGACCGCACCCTGTGGAACGAGCGGCTGCTGCGCGGCTCCGGCCTGGCCGGCGGCTCCCTGCTGCTGGTCCTGCTGGGCTTCGTCCTCTGGTTCGCCGACCCGGCGCGGCACGACATGCACAGCCTGCCCGGCATCATCGCCGCCGCGGTCGGCATCCTGCTGACGGCCCTCTCCGGCGTCCGCGCCCGCGTCTACGACGACCGGCCCTCCGCCGTCGCCATGGGCCTCTCCGCCCTGCCGCACCTGATGATCGCCGGATCCGGCCTGATCGCCCTCCGGGGCGGCGAGGGCGTCGGCCGCCTCCAGTTCCTGCTCGGCTGCGTCACCGTGCTCGTCGCCTCCGTGGTGCTCGCCGCGGTCATGCCCAGCGGGGACGCCCCCTTCGTCGCCGCCGTCTTCGCCTCCGCGGTCGGCACCCTCGCCACCTTCTGCGCGATCCTGGCCGGCGCGAGCCCCACCGACACCGCCGCCGTCTGCGCCGTCGTCGCGGTCGGCGCCCTGGCCTTCCTCCCCGGGCTGTCCGCCCGCGTGGCCCGGCTGCCCATCGGCTACGCCGCCCCGCGCTCGGCGACCGCGGGCGACCCCGACCGCGAGCCGGGCGTGCCGGCCGGCGGGCCCGTGGACCCCGTCAACGCGGACCGCGTCGCCGCGCAGGCCCGCCGGGGCCACGAGATGCTGCTGGGCCTGGTCGGCGGCAGCGCGGCCGTCGTCGTCGGCGCCTGTGCCGTCCTCGGCTTCTCCCACGACATGTGGGCGCAGTTGCTGGCCCTGGCCACCGGCGCCGCCATGCTGCTGCGCGCCCGCCTCTTCCGCTACACCGCGCAGGTCGCGGCCGTCCTCACGGCCGGTCTCGCGGGCCTCGGGCTGCTGGTGCTCGGCCTGTCCCTGAACCCGCCGGGCGAGGCGGTCCGCAAGATGGTGATGGAGGGCGACCGCGGCCCGCTCGACGTGCACACCGTGTGGCTGGCGGCGGCCGTCGCCGCCGGGGCCGCGCTGATCGTCGGCATCGCGCTGATCGTCCCCAAGAAGGGGCTCTCCCCGTTCTGGGGCCGCCTCTCCGACCTCGCCGAGAGCGCCTTCCTGCTCGCCCTGGTGCCGCTGTGCCTGGCGGTACTGGACGTGTACTCCGCGGCCCGGAGCATGACCAGCGGGTGACGCCCCGGTCAGGGCTGCTGGTACGCTGTGTGACGGCCGTATGTGTACGCGCCCCCGGACCGCCCTTCGCGGTGTCTGGGGACAGCGCCCAGCGGACCCCGCCTCCCGAGTAACGGAAGCTCCCCTGAGACCAAGACCAGGGGCACTCGGTGGCCAAACGAGACTCATAAGGAGTATCGCGTGTCGCTCGACGCCGCTACGAAGAAGCAGATCATGTCCGAGTTCGCCACCAAGGAGGGCGACACCGGCTCCCCCGAGGTCCAGGTCGCGATGCTGACCCGCCGCATCTCGGACCTGACCGAGCACCTCAAGAAGCACAAGCACGACCACCACTCCCGCCGTGGTCTGCTGCTGCTGGTCGGCCAGCGTCGCCGCCTGCTGCAGTACCTGGCGAAGAAGGACATCACGCGCTTCCGCGCCCTGGTCGAGCGCCTCGGCATCCGCCGCGGTGCCGCCGGCGCCAAGTAAGACGTGAACGAGGGAGCGGTTCCCACTTCGGGGGGCCGCTCCCTTCGCGTATCTCGTGGGACACGGAAGCTTTGTACTCTGGTCCCACAACGGCACAACGCACGGCATAACGAACACGACGCATGTCAGGAGGAGCGCGGACTCTCCGCCGGTCCTCGGTAGTGGCCCCCGGAACGGGGAATTCCGGGTGCTTCGATCGAAGACCGGCCCGCACAGAGCACAGCGCGCCCCTCCACCACCGTCCCCGCCACACGGGCGCGGACGGCACATGGATCCGACGAGGAGATATCCCTGGTGGAGAACGAGACCCACTACGCCGAGGCCGTCATCGACAACGGCGCCTTCGGCACCCGCACCATCCGCTTCGAGACGGGCCGCCTGGCCAAGCAGGCCGCCGGCTCCGCCGTCGCGTACCTGGACGACGACACCATGGTGCTGTCGGCCACCACCGCGTCCAAGCAGCCCAAGGACCAGCTCGACTTCTTCCCGCTCACGGTGGACGTCGAGGAGCGGATGTACGCCGCCGGCAAGATCCCCGGCAGCTTCTTCCGCCGCGAGGGCCGGCCCTCCGAGGACGCGATCCTCACCTGCCGCCTGATCGACCGCCCGCTGCGCCCCTCCTTCAAGAAGGGCCTGCGCAACGAGATCCAGGTCGTCGCCACGATCATGGCGCTCAACCCCGACCACCTGTACGACGTCGTGGCGATCAACGCCGCCTCCGCGTCCACGCAGCTGGCCGGCCTGCCCTTCTCCGGCCCGATCGGCGGCGTCCGCGTCGCGCTGATCAACGGCCAGTGGGTGGCCTTCCCGACGCACACCGAGCTCGAGGACGCCGTCTTCGACATGGTCGTCGCGGGCCGCGCCCTGGAGGACGGCGACGTCGCGATCATGATGGTCGAGGCCGAGGCCACCGAGAAGACCATCCAGCTGGTCGCGGGCGGCGCCGAGGCGCCCACCGAGGAGGTCGTCGCCGCCGGTCTCGAGGCCGCGAAGCCCTTCATCAAGGTGCTCTGCAAGGCCCAGGCCGACCTCGCCGCGAAGGCCGCCAAGCCCACCGGCGAGTTCCCGGTCTTCCTGGACTACCAGGACGACGTCTTCGAGGCGCTCGCCGCCGCCGTCCGCCCCGAGCTCGCCCAGGCGCTCACCATCGCCGGCAAGCAGGACCGCGAGGCCGAGCTGGACCGCGTCAAGGCGGTCGCCGCCGAGAAGCTCCTCCCGGAGTTCGAGGGCCGCGAGAAGGAGATCTCCGCCGCGTACCGCTCGCTGACCAAGCAGCTGGTCCGTGAGCGCGTGATCAAGGAGAAGAAGCGCATCGACGGCCGCGGTGTCACCGACATCCGCACCCTGGCCGCCGAGGTCGAGGCCATCCCGCGGGTGCACGGCTCCGCGCTGTTCGAGCGCGGCGAGACCCAGATCCTGGGTGTCACCACGCTGAACATGCTCCGCATGGAGCAGCAGCTCGACACGCTCTCGCCGGTGACGCGCAAGCGCTACATGCACAACTACAACTTCCCGCCGTACTCCGTCGGCGAGACCGGCCGCGTGGGTTCGCCCAAGCGCCGCGAGATCGGTCACGGCGCGCTCGCCGAGCGCGCGATCGTGCCGGTCCTGCCGACCCGCGAGGAGTTCCCCTACGCGATCCGCCAGGTGTCCGAGGCCCTCGGCTCCAACGGTTCGACGTCCATGGGCTCGGTCTGCGCCTCCACCATGTCGCTGCTGAACGCCGGTGTGCCCCTGAAGGCCCCCGTCGCCGGCATCGCCATGGGCCTGATCTCCCAGGAGATCGACGGCAAGACCCACTACGTCGCCCTCACCGACATCCTCGGTGCGGAGGACGCCTTCGGCGACATGGACTTCAAGGTCGCCGGCACCAAGGAGTTCGTGACCGCCCTCCAGCTCGACACCAAGCTGGACGGCATCCCGGCCTCCGTCCTGGCCGCGGCCCTCAAGCAGGCCCGCGACGCCCGCCTGCACATCCTCGACGTGATGATGGAGGCCATCGACACGCCGGACGAGATGTCCCCCAACGCCCCGCGGATCATCACCGTCAAGATCCCGGTGGACAAGATCGGTGAGGTCATCGGCCCCAAGGGCAAGATGATCAACCAGATCCAGGAGGACACCGGCGCCGAGATCACGATCGAGGACGACGGCACCATCTACATCGGTGCCGCCGACGGCCCGGCCGCCGAGGCCGCCCGCGCCACGATCAACGCGATCGCCAACCCGACCATGCCGGAGGTCGGCGAGCGGTACCTGGGCACGGTCGTCAAGACCACCACCTTCGGTGCCTTCGTCTCCCTCATGCCCGGCAAGGACGGCCTGCTGCACATCTCGCAGATCCGCAAGCTCGCCGGTGGCAAGCGCGTGGAGAACGTCGAGGACGTGCTCGGGGTCGGCGCCAAGGTCCAGGTCGAGATCGCCGAGATCGACCAGCGCGGCAAGCTCTCCCTCGTCCCCGTGATCGAGGGCGAGAACGACGACACCGCCGAGACCAAGGACGAGTCCGCCAAGTGACGTCCCGTAGTACACGGAAGACGGCCCGCACCTCCTCGGAGGGGCGGGCCGTCGCCCGTACCCAAACGCTTCTCAAGGGCGAGAACGGCATCGGCACGGTCCGCAGGACCACCCTTCCCGGCGGCCTCCGCGTCGTCACCGAGACCCTGCCGTCCGTCCGCTCCGCCACCTTCGGCATCTGGGCCAACGTCGGCTCGCGCGACGAGACCCCGACGCTCAACGGCGCCACCCACTACCTGGAGCACCTGCTCTTCAAGGGCACGGCCAAGCGCAGCGCGCTCGACATCTCCGCCGCGATCGACGCGGTCGGCGGCGAGATGAACGCCTTCACGGCCAAGGAGTACACGTGCTACTACGCGCGTGTCCTCGACACCGACCTGCCGCTGGCCATCGACGTCGTCTGCGACATGCTCACCGGGTCCCTGATCGACGCCGCGGACGTGGACGCCGAGCGCGGGGTGATCCTCGAAGAGATCGCCATGACCGAGGACGACCCCGGCGACTGCGTGCACGACCTGTTCGCGCACACCATGCTGGGCGACACCCCCCTCGGCCGCCCGGTCCTCGGCACCGTCGACACGATCAACGCGCTCGGCCGCGACCAGATCGCCCGCTTCTACAAGAAGCACTACGACCCCACCCGCCTCGTCGTCGCCGCCGCCGGCAACGTCGACCACGCCAAGGTCGTCCGCCAGGTCCGCGCCGCGTTCGACCGGGCCGGCGCGCTGTCCCGTACGGACGCCGTGCCCGTCGCGCCGCGCTCCGGCTCCCGCACCCTCCGCACCGCGGGACGCGTGGAGCTGCTCGGCCGCAAGACCGAGCAGGCGCACGTCGTCCTCGGCATGCCCGGCCTGGCCCGCACCGACGAGCGCCGCTGGGCGCTCGGCGTGCTCAACACGGCGCTCGGCGGCGGCATGAGCTCCCGGCTCTTCCAGGAGGTCCGGGAGAAGCGCGGCCTCGCCTACTCGGTCTACTCGTACACGTCCGGCTTCGCCGACTGCGGCCTCTTCGGCGTCTACGCCGGCTGCCGGCCCAGCCAGGTCCACGACGTGCTGCGGATCTGCCGCGACCAGCTCGACCTGGTCGCCTCCGAGGGCCTGTCCGACGAGGAGATCGGCCGCGCGATCGGCCAGCTCTCGGGCTCCACGGTCCTCGGCCTGGAGGACACCGGCGCGCTGATGAACCGCATCGGCAAGAGCGAGCTGTGCTGGGGCGAGCAGATGTCGGTCGACGACATGCTGGCCCGCATCTCGGCCGTCACCCCGGACGAGGTCCGCGCGGTGGCCCGCGACGTCCTGGGGCAGCGCCCCTCGCTGTCCGTGATCGGCCCGCTGAAGGACAGGCAGGCCGCCCGCCTGCACGAGGCCGTCTCCTAGTGTCACCGTCGAAGGAAGCAGGAACGATGAGCAAGCTGCGCGTGGCGGTCATCGGCGCCCGGGGCCGCATCGGCTCCGAGGCCGTCCGGGCCGTCGAGGCCGCCGACGACATGGAACTGGTGGCCGCGCTGGGCCGGGGCGACGACCTGGAGGCCCTGACCGTGGCCGGGGCCCAGGTCGCCGTCGAACTGACGCACCCCGACGCCGTCATGGACAACCTGGAGTTCTGTGTCCGCAACGGCATCCACGCCGTCGTCGGCACCACCGGCTGGACCGAGGACCGCCTCGCCCGGCTCCGCTCCTGGCTCGACGCCTCCCCGTCGACCGGAGTGCTCATCGCGCCGAACTTCTCCATCGGTGCCGTCCTGACCATGGCCTTCGCCCGGCAGGCCGCCCGGTTCTTCGAATCGGTCGAGGTCGTCGAGCTGCACCACCCGAACAAGGCGGACGCCCCCTCCGGCACCGCCACCCGCACCGCGCAGCTCATCGCCGCCGCGCGGCGCGAGGCCGGCTGCGCGCCGCAGCCCGACGCCACCACCACGGCGCTGGACGGCGCACGCGGTGCCGACGTCGACGGGGTGCCCGTGCACTCCGTCCGGCTGCGCGGCCTGCTGGCCCACCAGGAGGTGCTGCTCGGCGACACCGGCGAGACGCTCACCATCCGGCACGACTCGCTGCACCACAGCTGCTTCATGCCGGGCATCCTGCTGGGCGCCCGCCGGGTGCCGCGGACTCCGGGGCTGACTTTCGGCCTCGAGCACTTCCTGGATCTGGGCTGATCGACGATGCGCGCGAAGATCGTCTACTTCGGGCTGGCCGCCGTCCTGGTCGTCTACTTCGTCCTGGTCGGCAGCCGCGGCGTCATGCTCATCGAGCAGGGCACGGCCATCACGGTCGCCTTCGGCGTCGCCGTCCTCATCCTGCCGTTCATCGGCGCCTGGTTCCTCTACCAGACCACCAAGTTCGCGCGGGACGCCAACCGGCTGGCGCGCGAGCTGGAGGCCGAGGGCGGACTGCCCGTCGACGAGTTGGAGCGGACCCCCAGCGGCCGGGTGGACCGGGACTCGGCGGACGCCGTCTTCGCCCGCCGCAGGGCCGAGACGGAGGCCGCCCCGGACGACTGGCGCAGCTGGTTCCGGCTCGCCGTGGCCTACCACGACGCGCGGGACACTCCGCGGGCCCGCAAGGCCATGCAGCGGGCGATCGCGCTGCACGACGGGAAGCCGGTGCGCGCGGCGCGCTGAGACTCCCTCGGGGTACGGAAAAGGGCCCGGTCGTCTTGTCGACCGGGCCCTTTTCGGGTGAACCGCCCTCAGCGGTTGGACGCCTGAGTGCTCTGCGAGTGGTGGGTGTTCTGCGGGCTGGTGTCCATCGCGGGCATGCCGAACAGAAGCGCTCCGGCCAGCCCGGCGGTGACCGTCAGCCCCATCAGCACCCGCCCGACGATCTGCGAGCGACTGGCGCGCTGAGGAGGCGGCGTGATGTTGCTGCGATACCGCTCGGCTTCGGCGACGAAGGCGAACGGTACGGGCTCTCGCCGGCGGAACATGGTGGGCTCTCCTAGGAACCTCGAAGGTGTTGTCACCCGTAAAGACGCTCGAACGCCCGATTTGGTGCCCGATTTCTGGGACGTCTGTGAAAAATCTCAACCGCCGGACACCTGGCGGGCGGACGGGGTCGGTGCAGTCGATCCACGCCGTCGCCGCCCCGGAAGGGCCGTGCCGCTCCGGAGCGCGGGAGCCCGGGGGAGGGACGGGCACCCCGATGAGCCCCGGTGGCGGGTTGTCCGTATTGCGACCTTTCGACCTCTTCATTTAGGCTGAATAAACGGACCCGGCACTGTTTGAACCCCCGAGCAGGCAGTGCCGGGATCCATTGCACACTCCCCGAGGGAGTACCTCACGGTGAGCAACGAGTAGCGTGGCCCCCATGGCTCCGATCTCCACACCGCAGACGCCCTTCGGACGGGTCCTGACCGCGATGGTCACCCCCTTCACCTCCGACGGCGCTCTCGACCTCGACGGCGCGCAGCGGCTCGCCGCCCACCTGGTCGACGCCGGCAACGACGGCCTCGTCGTCAACGGCACCACCGGCGAGTCGCCCACCACCAGCGACGCGGAGAAAGCGCAGCTCGTACGGGCGGTTGTGGAGGCCGTCGGCGACCGGGCGCACATCGTGGCCGGAGCCGGCACCAACGACACCCGGCACAGCGTCGAGCTGGCCCGCGCCGCCGAGCGGGCGGGCGCCCACGGCCTGCTGGCCGTGACGCCGTACTACAACAAGCCCCCTCAGGAGGGCCTGTACCAGCACTTCACCACGGTCGCGGACGCCACCGAGCTCCCGGTGATGCTCTACGACATCCCGGGCCGCAGCGGCACCGCGATCGAGACCGAGACGATGGTCCGGCTCGCCGAGCACCCCCGCATCGTCGCCAACAAGGACGCCAAGGGCGACCTGGGCGCGGCGAGCTGGGCCCTCAGCCGCAGCGGACTGGCCTGGTACTCCGGCGACGACATGCTGAACCTGCCGCTGCTGGCCGTCGGCGCGGTGGGCTTCGTCTCCGTGGTCGGCCACTTCGTCGCCCCCGAGCTGCGCGCCCTGCTGGAGGCCCACCTCTCGGGTGACGTCACCAAGGCGACGGCGATCCACCAGCGGCTGCTGCCGGTCTTCACCGGCGTCTTCCGGGCGCAGGGTGTGATCACCACCAAGCGGGCACTGGCCCTGCAGGGCCTGCCGGCCGGGCCCCTGCGGCTGCCGCTGGTCGAGCTCGGCTCCGAGCAGACCGAACAGCTCAAGCGCGATCTGACCGCCGGCGGGGTACAGCTCTAAGAGAGGGCGCGCGACCGTCCGCGTCACCGCGCGACGGGCCGCCCGCAGACTTCACAACCGAATACCGCTTCACAACTGAACAAGCCCAACAACCGAACACCGGTCATCCACAACTGCAAGTGCACGAATGTCACGCGCGCCATGTGTCCCCGGGACATGTGGCGTGCGTGGTGAGGAGAGTCTTTTGAGTCACCCGCACCCTGAACTCGGTCCCCCGCCGAAGCTCCCCGAGGGCGGCCTGCGCGTCACGCCGCTCGGCGGTCTCGGCGAGATCGGCCGCAACATGACGGTCTTCGAGTACGGCGGCCGTCTGCTGATCGTCGACTGCGGAGTGCTTTTCCCCGAGGAGGAGCAGCCCGGAGTCGATCTGATCCTGCCGGACTTCACGTCCATCCGGGACCGCCTGGACGACATCGAGGGCATCGTGCTCACGCACGGCCACGAGGACCACATCGGCGGCGTCCCCTACCTGCTCCGCGAGAAGCCGGACATCCCGCTGATCGGCTCGAAGCTGACCCTCGCGCTGATCGAGGCGAAGCTCCAGGAGCACCGCATCCGCCCGTACACCCTTGAGGTCGTCGAAGGCCACCGCGAGGCCCTCGGCCCCTTCGACCTGGAGTTCGTGGCGGTCAACCACTCCATCCCGGACGCCCTGGCGGTCGCCATCCGCACCCCCGCCGGCATGGTGGTGCACACGGGCGACTTCAAGATGGACCAGCTCCCGCTGGACCGCCGCCTCACCGACCTGCCCGCGTTCGCGCGGCTCGGCGAGGAGGGCATCGGCCTGCTGCTGGTGGACTCCACCAACGCCGAGGTCCCCGGCTTCGTCCCGCCGGAGCGCGACATCTCCAACGTGCTGCGGACCGTCTTCGCCGGCGCCCAGAAGCGCATCATCGTCGCCAGCTTCGCCAGCCATGTGCACCGCATCCAGCAGATCCTGGACGCCGCGCACGAGTACGGCCGCCGGGTGGCCTTCGTGGGCCGCTCGATGGTCCGCAACATGGGCATCGCCCGTGACCTGGGCTACCTGCGCGTCCCGGCCGGCCTGGTCGTCGACGTCAAGGCACTGGACGACCTGCCGGACGAGCAGGTCGTGCTGGTCTGCACGGGCTCCCAGGGCGAGCCGATGGCGGCGCTGTCCCGGATGGCCAACCGGGACCACCAGATCCGGATCGTCCAGGGCGACACCGTCATCCTGGCGTCGTCCCTGATCCCGGGCAACGAGAACGCGGTCTACCGCGTGATCAACGGCCTGACCCGCTGGGGCGCCAACGTCGTCCACAAGGGCAACGCCAAGGTCCACGTCTCCGGTCACGCCTCCGCGGGCGAGCTGCTGTACTTCTACAACATCTGCAAGCCGCGGAACCTGATGCCGGTGCACGGCGAGTGGCGCCACCTGCGCGCCAACGCCGAACTGGGCGCGCTCACCGGTGTGCCGAAGAACCACATCGTCATCGCCGAGGACGGCGTGGTCGTCGACCTGGTCGACGGCGCCGCGAAGATCGTCGGCAAGGTCCAGGCCGGTTACGTGTACGTGGACGGCCTCTCGGTCGGCGACGTGACGGAGTCCTCCCTGAAGGACCGCCGCATCCTGGGCGACGAGGGCATCATCTCCGTCTTCGTGGTCGTCGACTCCACGACCGGCAAGGTCGTCAGCGGCCCGCAGATCCAGGCCCGTGGCTCCGGCATCGACGACGCGTCGTTCAACGCCGTGGTGCCCAAGATCGAGGAGTCCATCGCCAAGGCGGCCGCGGACGGCATCGCCGAGCCGCACCAGCTCCAGCAGCTGATCCGCCGCGCGGTGGGCCGCTGGGTCTCCGACCAGTACCGCCGGCGCCCGATGATCCTGCCCGTGGTCATCGAGGTCTGACGCACCTCCGGTTGACGCTCCGTCAGCCGCATGGACGGCCGCGCCCGCCTCGATTTGCATCCGGGCGCGGCCGTCCAGTACGTTTACGGCTCCACCGCGACGGGAACCCTGTAGCGCTTCGGCGTGAAGGGAAGAACGTCAGGCGGTCGGAAAAACCGACTGAATCGGATCTGATAAAGTCGGAACTGCCGGAAAGCGAAAGCGAGAAGGCGAAACCCCGCTCCAACAGGGGGCCGGAAACGGAATCCGAACCGGAAACGGAACGGAAAACGGATCTGGTAA
>NZ_JBIRQH010000018.1:0-177490 GCF_044333095.1 Streptomyces sp. NPDC021100 | reverse complement strand
CCGGGCGGGGGGTCGGCGCTGGGGCCCGTCCCCGGCCCCGGGGGTGCGGGCCGGGGGCCCCGGCCGGGGGGGCCCCCCCCCCCCGGGGCCCCGGCGGCCCCCCCCCCCCCCCCCCCCCGACCCCGATCGAGACCTCGACCTCGAGCGGTGCACGATCGCCGACCTGCAAGGGGCGATGGCACAGGGCCACTTGACCTCCGAGCGCCTCACCCTGGCCCTCGTCGAGCGGATCGAGCGGCTGAACCCGCTGCTCCGCGCGGTGACGACCGTCAACCCCGATGCCGTGGCCCTCTCGCACCGAAGTGACGCGCTGCGCCGCGCCGGCCGGGCGCGCGGGCCGCTGGAAGGGATTCCCATCCTGCTCAAGGACAACGTCGGCACAGCGGACCGGCAGCCGACCACCGCCGGCTCCACGGCCCTGCTCGGGGCCCGGCCGGGCGTGGACGCGTTCCTGGTGCGGCGGTTGCGGGAGGCCGGGGCCGTGATCCTGGGCAAGGCCAACATGACGGAGTGGGCCGACTTCCGGTCCGAGGACTCCGTGGCGGGCTGGAGCGCGACCGGGGGCCAGACCCGCAATCCGTACGTGCTCGACCGCAGCCCCTCCGGGTCGTCCAGCGGTTCGGCGGTGGCCGTGGCGGCCGGGCTGGCCGTGGCGGCGATCGGCACCGAGACGGACGGTTCGGTCGTCCTGCCGGCGAGCGTCACCGGCACCGTCGGGTTCAAGCCCACGCGCGGGCTGGTCAGTCGGGGCGGCATCGTGCCGCTCTCCACCCGCCAGGACACCGCCGGCCCCCTCGCCCGTACGGTCGCCGACGCGGCGCTGGTGCTGTGGGCCATCCACGGCCCCGATCCGGCCGACCCGGTCACCGCCCGCGCCGGGAGCGCCCTGCCCGCCGGCCCCGGCGCGGTGCTCGACCGCGGCGCGCTGCGCGGCCGGCGCGTCGGCGTCCGGCGCCCGGCGGGCCTCGACCCGTGGACGGAGCGGGTGTTCGACGACGCCGTCGAGCGGATCCGCGGCCTGGGCGCCGTCCTCGTCGAGGACGTGGACCTGCCCGACACGGACGAGGAGGCGGAACGGCACCTGGAACCGGCCCTGCTGACGGAGTTCAGGCATGACGTCGGCGCCTGGCTCGCCGCCACGCCCGGGTCGCACCCGAAGAACCTGGCCGGCGTCATCGCGTACAACGTCCGGCACGCGGCGACGGAGTTGGCCCTCTTCGGCCAGGACGTCCTCGAACGGGCGGAGCGCACCGGCGGCGATCTCCGCGACCCGGTCTACCGTCGGCACCGGGCCGCCGCGGTCCGGCTCGCCCGGCGGGCGCTCGACGGCACGCTGGCCCGGCACCGGCTGGACGTGCTCGTCACGCCCACCGCCGGTCCCGCCCCGCTGCTCGCCGGGACGACGGGTGACGGCCCGTACGCGGCCGTCACCCGGGACGCCGCGGTGGCCGGGAACCCGCACGTCACCGTGCCTGCCGGGTACGCCCACGGCGTGCTGCCGCTGGGCGTCTCGTTCGTCGGGGCGCGGGGCGGCGACGCGCTGGTGCTCGGCTGCGCGTACGCCTTCGAGCAGGCAGGCCCGGCCCGTACGCCGCCCTGCTGCCTGCCGACGCTGCCCTGACCACGCCCACGGAACCGGCGCCGGCCCGCCCCGGCGTCCGCGAGAGCGGCGCCACCCGGTGCCTCCGCGACGGTCCGTGCCCGCCGGAGCGCGGCGCCGGTTCTCGTGGCACGCACACTCGCCGGGCCCGGCCATGCCCCGCGGGCCCGAGGGCGGCCCGCCCTCCCCGATGCCGCCCGGCCCCCTCCTACGCCGCTCCGGCACACGCCGCACGGAAGCCGGCCCGGGCCCGGCCCCACCCTCCGCGGGAGTCGACGCCGCTGTGCTCGCGCCGTGTGACACCGATGCCGGCCACACGCGCCCCGCGACCGGTGCGGGCTGTCGCTCCTCGCCGCCCGCGCCGACCGCCCTCGCCTGCCTCAGGCCGGTCCGGACGCGTCACACGGGATCGGGGCCACGCCGACGTCCGGACGCCCGCTCGGACCCCCACGCGTCGCACGAGCGGCGCACCGCACCCGCCTCACTCCTCGATCGCCCCGCCCACCGTCCGCAAGTGCTCGCGGAAGGTCAGTGCGGGGTTCTCCCGGTGCCGGGCGAGGTAGGTCGAAGCGGACCTGTTCGCGCAACGAGACGCCGGAGCGCATCCGTTCGGCCTGGTCGCGTTCGGTGTCGCGGATGCCGGCGGCGAGGGTGAGGAGTTCGTCGGCGCGGGCGGCGGGGACGAAGAGGACGCCGTCGTCGTCGCCGAGGACGAGGTCCGTCCGGTCCACCGTCCACTCCCCCACGACGGCGGAGCGCAGCGCCTCCGGGGGCCGGGGGTCGAGGCGGCGGGGGCCCGGCGGGGTGGCGCCCAGGCTGAAGACGGGCAGGCCGATGGCCCGCAGGTCCGCCGTGTCGCGGTGCAGGCCCCAGACGACCACGCCGCTCAGGCCGGCCTGCCGGGCCTCCAGGAGGGCGAGGTCGCCGACGCACGCCTCGTCGAGCCGTCCGTCGTTGTCGACGACGAGCACGTCGCCGGGGGCCGCCGCCGCGTACGCCTCCAGGAAGACGTCCACGCTGCCGACGTGGCGCGCCGGGCACGCCCGCCCGGCCAGGCGGCTGCCGGGGGCGAGGGGGCGGACGTCCGGCGGCGCGGCGCGCACCGGGAGCGCGGCGCGTACGCAGGCGTCGGCGACGTGCGCGGTGGTCAGCGCGGAGAAGCGCCGGGTGAGCTCTTCGTGGTCCATGGGTGTTCCTCCTGTGCCGAAGGGCCCACGCTGCCATGCCCGTCGGCCTCGCCGGGAGGTGTCTCCCGGTACTGGGATACGGTCCCGGGGGTGAGAGACGATCAGGAGGCGCGGCTGCGACTGGCGCACCGGCTGGCGGCGCTGCGGGCGGAGCGCGACTGGCCGCTGGACGAGCTCGCGCGCCGGACGGGTGTCAGCCGTTCGACGCTGTCGCGGCTGGAGCGGGCCGAGATCAGTCCGACCGCCGTCCAACTGGCCCGCGTGTGCGCGGCGTTCGGGCGGACGGCGGCCCAGGTGCTCGCCGAGGTGGAGGACGGTGCGCCGCGGCCGGTGCGGGCGGGCCGGCAGTCGGTGCGGAGCGACGACGAGGCGGGTGCCGTACGACGGTCGGTCTCGCCGCCGGGGCCCGGGCTGCGCGGCGAGATCGCCGAGCACGTCCTGCGGCCCGGGGCGGAGGTGGTGTGCGAGGCTCCGCGGGTGCCCGGGGTGGAGCAGCACGTGTGGGTGCTGGAAGGGGTGGTGGAGGT
The DNA here is from genome assembly GCF_044333095.1 of Streptomyces sp. NPDC021100. Lineage (NCBI taxonomy): Bacteria > Bacillati > Actinomycetota > Actinomycetes > Kitasatosporales > Streptomycetaceae > Streptomyces > Streptomyces sp. NPDC021100. The sequence goes on along the minus strand of NZ_JBIRQH010000018.1, from coordinate 174,176 downwards.
GGCGGCGGCCGGTGGTGCGCACGTTCTGCGGGCGGGCGACTGTCTGCGCTTCCGGCTCTGGGGCCGGTCGCGCGTCCGCTGTCCGGGCCCGGAGCCGGCGCGGTACGCCCTGTTCACCGTGCTGCCGTGACCCGCCGGCCTCGTCGGCCCCGCCGGTGGCTCCGGTGGCTCCGGTGGCTCCGATGGCGAACGCGACGTCCGATCTCCGCCGGACAACGCCGCCCGCCCGGGCCAGGCTTGCGCCCGTGACCACGATCAACCCCACGCATACGCGCATCGAACCGAACATCCTGTACTTCGGCACCCCGGTGGTGCTGCTCTCCACCGAGAACGAGGACGGCACGCCCAACCTCGCCCCCATGTCTTCGGTGTTCTGGCTCGGCTGGCGGGCCGTGCTCGGGCTCTCCGCCCGGGCGCAGACCAGCCTGAACCTGACGCGCACCCGGGAGTGCGTCCTCAACCTGCCGTCCGACGCCCTCGCCGGCCACGTCGACCGGCTCGCGCTCACCACCGGGCGGAACCCGGTGCCGCCGCGCAAGGAGGAGCGCGGTTACCGGCACGTGCCGGACAAGTTCGGGCGGGCCGGGCTCACCCCCGTACCGTCCGAGACGGTGGCTCCGCCGCGGGTGGCCGAGTGCCCGGTCGCCATGGAGGCGGTCCTGGAGGCGGTGCACCCGATCGGCGAGGACGACGAGCGGCAGCGCGGCTCGATCGTGGCGTTCGAGGTGCGGGTGCGGCGGGTGCTCGTCCATGACGGGATCCGGCTGCCGGGCACGGACGACCATGTGGACCCCGACGCCTGGCGGCCGCTGGTGATGAGCTTCCAGCGGTTGTACGGGCTGGGGCCGCGGGTGCACGGCTCGCGGCTGGCGAGCATCCCGGAGCGGTGGTACCGGAGCCCGGACGTCGACCGGGCGCGGGAGACGCCGGTCCGCTGACGCTCCGGCAGCGGGTCAGTCCGCCTCCGGCCAGTCCCAGCCGAGCTGGAGGAACATGCCCAGCCGGTCGCTGACCGCGCGGATCTCGGTGATCCGGCCGTCGGCCACCGTGAACACCCAGATCTGCTCCACCGCGAAGGTTCGTCCGGTCGGGCGGGGCATGCGGGGGTGCTCGCCGGTGTGCCGGCCGCTGACGGTGAGCCGGGCCACGACCGTGCCGCCCTCGGCGACGAGCCCGTCCGTCCGGACGGCGAACTCGCCGAACGCGGCGAGCTGCCGGCGGATCCCCTCGAAGGCCGCTCCCGGCTCGTCCGGCTCCCCCACGATGATCTTGTTGTGGTCGACGACGTCAGGGGCCAGGTAGCGGGGCAGGTCGTCGAGCCGGCGCTCGCCGACCGCCCGGAGGAAGTCCGCGACGAGCCGCTTGCCGGGGTGCTGGGTGTCCACTGCCCTCTTCCTTCTTACAATGTAAGTCTCGTGCCGCCATCAGGGTGGACTTACGATGTAAGAAAGTCAAGGAGAACAGGAGGGCGCATGCCGGCCGAGGCCAAGAGGGCGCGAGGGGAACGGGCCGGGCTGACCCGGGAGCGGGTCCTGGACGCCGCGGTGGAACTCGTGGACCGGGAGGGGCTGAAGGCACTGACGATGCGCCGGCTGGGCGCGGCGCTCGGCGTGGAGGCCATGACCCTCTACCACCACGTCCCCGGCAAGGATGCACTGCTGGACGGCCTGGTGGAACGGGTCTTCGCCGGCGCCGCCCCCGTCGAGGGCGCCCCGGACGGCTGGCGGCCCTGGCTGCGGGCGTACGCGGACGCCCTGCGCACGGCGCTGCTGGGGCACCCGGGCGTCCTGCCGCTCGCCGCGGCGCGGCCCGCCGCGACCCCGGCCGCCCTGGACGCCGTCGAGCGCGGGCTCCGCGTCCTCACCTCCGCCGGCTTCCCGCTGGGGCGCGCCCTCCACGCGCTCAACTCGCTGACCCTGCTGGTCGTCAGCCACGCCGCCGCCGAGTGCGCCCTCGCCACGCCCGACGGCCCCGGCTCGGCCGCGGACCTCGCCACCCTGGACCCCCACCGGTACCCGCTGACCGGCGAGGCGGCGCGGACGGGCGCGGGGACCGACGACGCGGAGCGGTTCGCCTTCGCGGTGGAGGCGCTGATCACGGGGTTCGGGGCGGGGGTCGGGGGCTGACCCGGCAGGCGGGGCTCAGGCGGCCGGCCGGTAGGGGCTGTGCATGGCCAGGAAGCGCACCTCCAGGTCGGATGCGAGGTAGTCCATGCGGCGCTCCTGGAAGTCCCGGATGTGCGGCAGCGCCAGGTGGGCGTCGAGGTCGGCGCGGGAGCGCCACGCCTCGTAGAAGACGAAGACGCCCGGCTCGTCGCGGTCCTCGTGGAAGTGGTACTCCAGGCACCCCGGTTCCCGCCGGGTGGGCTCGACGAAGGACAGCAGCAACTCCTTGAGTTCCGCGGCCCGTTCGGGCTTGGGGCGGGCGACGCCGACGAGCGTGAACGGCTGGGTCATGGGGCGGTCTCCTCGGGTGACACGACGGGAGGTACGGCTGATCTCGTACCTATGGCACGGCACGCTAGTCGACACCTCAGGTATGATGCAAGCCGTACCTACCGGCCCGGCCCGAAGGGAGACACACGGTGCCCGACGACGAAGGCCACCCTGCCGTCGAGGAGATCGAACTCGGCGCGGTGCTCGCCGCGCTGGCCGACCCGCTGCGCCGCCGGGTGGTGCGGGAACTGGCGCGAGCGCCCGAGGGCACGGCGCGGACGTGCAGTTCGTTCGCGCTGCCGGTGTCCAAGGCGACCGTCACCCACCACTTCCGCGCGCTGCGCGAGGCCGGCCTGGTCCGGCAGGTGGACCGGGGCAACAGCAGGATGGCCCGGCTGCGCAGGGCCGACATCGAACAGCGGTTCCCGGGGCTGCTGGACATCGTGGCGGCCGAGGCCGTGGAGTAGCGAGGACGGGGGCGCCCGCCGCTAACCGCCGGCGGGCCGGGCGCCCCGCGCCTCGCGGATCACGTCGTCGAGGACGCCGCGCGAGCGCCGCAGGTCCTGTATCGCGCGGTCCAGCCGGTCGCGTTCGTCCAGCAGCCCGGCGATGAGCTCCTCCGAGGCCCGTTCCCGGCCGCCCTGCCCGGGCAGGCACGGCAGCAACTGCGCGATCTTGCCGCTGCACAGGCCCGCGGCGAACAGCTCCAGGATGCACACCACGCGGTCGACGGCGGATTCCTCGTACTCGCGGTGGCCGCCCGCGGTGCGTTCCGCGGCCAGGAGGCCCTGCTGCTCGTAGTAGCGCAGCGCCCGTTCGCTGACGCCGGTCCTGCGGGACAGCTCCCCGATCCGCACGCCTTCCCCCCGCGCTCGCACCTCGTCACGGCGCCGCCGACTTGAAACTGACGCCGGTGTCAGATCCTACGGTTCCCGCATGACTTCCCCACTGCTCACCCCGTACACCAGCGGCACACTGCGGCTCGGGAACCGCATCGTGATGGCGCCCATGACCCGGCTGCGGGCCGACGAGGACGGCGTCCCGCTGCCCTTCGCGGCCGACTACTACGCCCGGCGCGCGGGCGCCGGGCTGATCGTGACGGAGGGCGTCTGGCCCGTCTTCGCCGGCCAGAGCCTGTGGCGGCAGCCGGGACTCGCCACCGAGGCCCAGGTCGCGGGCTGGCGACGGGTCACCACGGCCGTGCACGCCGCGGGCGGGGTGATCTTCGCGCAGCTGATGCACGGCGGACGGCACGCCCACCCGCTCGCCCGGATCGACGGCGGCCGGCCGACGGCGCCGTCGGCCGTCCCGCTCCCGGGCCTCCAGCACACCCGTGCGGGCAAGCGCGCACCGGCGGTTCCGCGGGCGATGACCGCGCGGGACATCGCGGATACGGTCGAGGGCTACGCGCGCGCCGCCCGGAACGCCGTCCGGGCCGGTTTCGACGGCGTCGAACTCCACGGCGCCAACAGCTACCTGATCCACCAGTTCCTGGCGGACGGCACCAACCTGCGCACCGACGCGTACGGCGGGGACGTGTCCGGCCGGATCCGGTTCGCGCGGGAGGCCGTGGAGGCCGTGGCCGACGCCGTCGGCCCGCACCGCACGGCGATCCGGCTGTCCCCCGGCAATCCGCAGTCCGGCATGGCCGAGGCCGACCCGGGGCCGGTCTACCGGGCCCTGGCGACCGCGCTCGCGCCGCTCGGCCTGGCGTATGCGCACCTCAGCCAGGCGTCCGACTACCCGGCCCTGGCGGAGCTCCGGCCGCTGCTGCGGGGCACGACGGTGATCGGCAACGTGGGCGAGAACCGCGCCCCGACCGACCGGGCGGCCGGCGAGGCCGTCCTGCGCGCGGGCACCGCCGACCTCGTCTCGTACGGGCGCGCCTTCCTGAGCAACCCGGACCTGCCCCGGCGGCTGGCGGCGGACCTGCCGCTCGCCGCGCCGGACACCGCGCACCTCTACACGCACGGTCCCGAGGGCTACACCGTTCTCACCGGCCGTCCGGCGGAGGACGGGGTGCGCGTCACCGTCCCGGCGGCCTGAGAGCGAGAGCGCCGCGGTCCGTCCCCGGGCCGCCGCTCAGCCGGCGGCGGGCTCCAGGCGCCACCACTGGGCGGGGATGTCGCGGTCCTCCCACTGCTGGACCCGGGCACCCTCCTCGGTGGCCGCGTCGGCGACCTCCAGGAGCAGGCCGCTGATGTGGGCGACGAGGGTGACGGTGCCCGGGTCCTCGACCAGTTCCTCGACCAGCCACTCCTGGGCGCCGTAGCCGTTGGCCTTCCACTGCTGGACGGTGGCGCCGTTCTCGACCGACGCGTTGGCCACGTCCAGCCGTTTGCCGCTGCCGGCGTTCACGACGTGGTGCAGGCCGCTGCCCTCGTGCACGGGCGAGACGCGCCAGAGTTCGGCGGGCGTGCCGTCGCCCGCGCCCTGCACGACGGGGGCGCCGCCGCCCGCCCTCCCGCCGGCGACGCGCAGCAGCAGGCCGCTGTGGACGTTGCGGATGCGGTACGTGCCTTCCATGCCTGTCTGCCCCCGTGTGCGCCGGTGAAGATGCCGATGAAGCCGCCGGTGAAGACCATGATCGTAACGCGCGGCGCGGGCCGCACCCTCCGCGCCGGAATAGGGGATGATCAGGGTATGTCTGTTTCTCTTGAGGTTTGTCGCGAGCGCACCGACGCCACCGACCCCGCCGGTCACTGGGAGGACGAGCGCACCACGGCGGTCGTCCTGGCACGCGAGGACGGCGCGGTCATCGGTTCGGTCGTCGTCCTCGACCTGGGGGCCGACGACCCGGCCCTCCGCTTCGTCGCCGTGCCCGAGGGGGCCTTCGAGGCGCTGGTCCCCATGCTGCGCGAGGCGGCGGCGCTGGCCGGCGCGGCGGGCGGCACCGCACTGCGCTGGGTCGCCGAGTCCGACGAGATGCCCCCGTCCGTACCGGAGGAGCTCGGCGCCACCGAGGACGGCGACGTCTACCGCTGGTGGCGGCTGGAGCTGTCCGCCGCCCGCACCGAGCCCGGCGGGGCCGGGGCGGTGGAGGAGCGGCCGGCGGGTGAGGACGCGGTCTTCCGGCTGGGCCTGGAGGACGCGCTGTTCGACGTGGAGATCGAGGAGGACACCGCCGTCCTGGTGCACGACCGCGAGGAGGAGCACACCCCCGACGAGCTGACGGCCCTGGTCGCGGCGGTGGTGCGCCGGGTACGCGAGGCCCATCCGTCCGTCCGCGCGGCCGAGGCGTACGCGGCGCCCGACGACGACACCCTGGGCGCGGCCCTGACCGCCGTCGGCTTCGTCCCGACGGACCGGCGGGCCGTCGAGTACCTGCTGCCGCTGGGCGGCTGACGCCGGGCGGCCGTTCTTCCGGGGTACGCCGGAGGGCGCGAGGGGCCCGCCGCCCCTCGCGCCCTCCGGCGTTTCGCCGTGCCCGTCAGCAGGCGGCCGTCAGCAGGTGGCCGGCGGGGTCTCGAAGGTGCCCTGGCCGTCGACCTTGATCAGGCCCACGTACTTGCGGTCACAGGGGTAGCTCATGTTCCAGGTGCTGTTGGCGCGCTCGCCGTTGCTGATGGTCTTCAGCTCGCCCCAGGTGGTGCCGTTGGAGCGGAAGCCGAGGTGGGCCTTGATGGGGGAGCCGGCCTTCTTGGTGTAGATGAGCTCGATGCGCGAGGGGCTGGTGTTCAGCGAGATGCAGAGCTGGCCATTGCTCATGCTGGTGCACTTGACGCGGTCGCTCCCGGAGGCGTGCGCGGGAGTGGCGAGCAGCGTGGTGCCGGCGGCTATGCAGGCGGCCATGGTGAGGGCGGCGCGACGGCGCATGGTGAGGTTCCCCCTTGGTGGTGTGCAAGATCAACGCGGGGAGCGTAGCAGGAGTGGAATCCAGGTTTCCAGATCTTTCGACTGCCGTCCCGGGGGCGGGTTTTGCCGGCTCCGCCGGGGACGCGGGGGCGGAGTTCCCGCAAGTAAAGGAGAAATGGGGCGCCCCCTTTGAGGGAGAGACAGGGGCCAACGTCCCACTTCACCCTGATATGGTGGAGCTGTCTGGTGTACGTCGCGTCAATTCCATCCCGGACCACGGCAGTTCACGGCAGCCCACCACACGCGACAGCGGGAGCAGCATGATCCTCATCGTCCCGCCCGGCGCCGACCCCACCCTGCGGCTCGCCGAAGTGCCCGACGGCGCCACGGTCGTCGACGTCGGCCGCCGCTTCGTCGCCGAGCTGACCCGCCAGGCCGCGCGCGGCGCGCTGCGCACCCGGTCGCGGGCGCCCGGTGACCGGCTCATGGCGACGGCGGGCACCCGCGCCCTGGGCGACGCCTCCCGGCCCAGGCTGCACCGGCTGCGCGGGCTCGGCGCGGTGCTGGGCGCGCTCCACGAGCCGGGGCACGGCGTACGGCTGGGCCTGGACGACCTCGAACCGGCCGACGGAAGCCTGGAGTCCACCGTCGACGTCCTGCGCGCCGCGGCCGCCCCGGCCCCGTACGACGGCGCCATGGCGGGGGCGTGCGCGGACGTGCCGCGCGGGGCCGTCGTACGGCTGGTCGTCGAACGCGAGCAGCAGGTGCCCGCCGCCGTCGCCCTCGCCCGGGCGCTGCTCCCCCGCGCGCGGCGCATGGAGCTCACGGGCCGCTGGGCGACCGCCCACGCGCCGGCGCTCGGCCATCTGCCGCCGTTCGCCGGCGCCCGCCTCACACCCGCGCCCCGGGGCATGGCCTGGGAGCTCGCGGACCCGTTCGGCCCGGCCCCCGACGACGGCCTGCGCTGGCGCGAACGCGCGGCCGACCCACTGCCGCCCGACCCCTGGGCGGGCCGGGTGGGGCTGCGGGAACTGGTGGGCGGAGTGGTGCCTGGCGCCGCAGCCGGCACAGCCGGCCCCTCCGGGCCCGGCCGGCTTCCCCGCCTCGCCGTCATAGGTGTCTGCGCCGCCGCCGACCGTGCGGTGGGCCGCGGCGGCACCGAGCTGTCCTGGGACCGGCTCGCCTCCGCCGTCGGCACGGCCCGCGACCGGGGCACGACCGTCGTCGCCGAACTCTGGCTCGGCGCGCCCGGGATCCCGCCCGAGGCGGCGGAGGAGTCGCTGGCCCGGCTGGAGGACACCGTGGACCGGGTGATCGGGCTCCGCCGCTTCGACTGGCCGGCCGACTGGGGCGATCCGTTCTGGGCCTCCACGCCGGTGACGCTGGGGGACGCCGGTCCCGATCTGGCGCGGCGACGTCCCGTGCTCGATCCGGACCTCCCGTCCGCCGAGGAACTCACCGCCCTCGCCGCGGCGCTCGGCCGCCCGCTGGCCCGGGCTGGCCGGCTCGCCCCCGGCCGGGTCGCCGGCGCCTACCTGCCGCCCCCGGGTCCGCACCCGGACTCCGTCCGCGGCCTGGACCCCGACGTCGTCGTCGGCCGGCGCAGCACGCGCGCCGACCGCGCCCTGGCCGTCAACCTCCGGACGGGCACCTGCTCCTACGTCTCGCTGCGGGTCGCCGACGCCATCGACCGCTACCGCGACGGCTACACCCTGCGCGAGGCGCTCCGCCCGCTGTCCCCGCGCGCGGTGCGCGCGCTGCGGGACGGCGGGGTCCTGGGTCAACTCCCGTGACCGGAACGCCGGACGGGGCGGCCCGGAGGTCTCCCTCCCGGCCGCCCCGTCGGGCGCGGACCCGAGCGCGCCTCCGCGCCGGTCCCTCAGCGCGCCGTGCGCGTGAGGCGTGTCAGCCCTTGAGCGCGCTGCGCTTCTGCCACTGCTCCCACGTCTCCTGCCAGACCTCGAGCCCGTTGCCCACATCGGTCTTCTCGGTGTTGGTGGTGCCCTTGACCTCCACGGTGGAGCCGATGGGCAGGAAGTCGTAGGTCCGCTTGGCGTCCTCGGTGGTCATGCCGAAGCAGCCGTGGCTGTTGTTGACCACGCCGATCTGGTTGTTCCAGGGGGCGGAGTGCAGGAAGGTGCCGGAGGCGGTCATGTGAGTGACCCACTTGGCGTCCAGCATCCACTGGTTGCCGTAGCCGATGGTGGACGAGTCCATGGTCTCGTCCGCGTTCTTGCTGCGGACCGTGTGGATGCCGCCGCGGGTCGGGGCCTCCGGGGAGCCGGCGGAGCCCTTGACGCTGCCGACCGGCTTGCCGTTCTCGTACATGGTCAGCGTGTGGCCGGGGACGTCGATGACGGCCTTGTGGTCGGCGCCTATGGTGAAGCCGTAGTCGTAGTCGCGGGCGAACCAGCCGCCCTCGCCGCTGTCGACGCCGGCGAGCGAGCCCTTGACGGAGACCTTGGTGCCGCTGGGCCAGTACGTCTTGGGCCGCCAGTCGAGGCGGTCCTGGCCGGAGTAGTCGGTCACCCAGCCCCAGGCGCCCTCCACCTGCGGGGTGGAGGTGACCTTGAAGTTCTTCTCGATCTCGGCCCGCTTGTCCTTGTCCACCTTGTGGTCGAAGAGGATCGAGACCGGCATGCCCGTACCGACGGTCTGCCCGTTCTGCGGGGTGTTGGTCAGCTTGTTGACCTTCGGCGCCTGCTGGGTGCTGAAAGTCGCGGTCGAGTCGGACTTCTTGCCCTTGGCCGACTCCGCCACGGTCTTCACCGTGTAGGTGGTCTGCGGCTTGACCTTGCCGGCCGACTGCCAGGCGGCGCCGTCACCGGACAGCCGCCCCTCGACCTTCTCCCCCTTGTCGTCCTTCACCTCCACCGAGGTCAGCTTGCCGCCGTCGGCCTTGACCGAGATCGGCGAGCCGAGCTTGACCTCCTTGGTGCCGGCCGCCGGGCTCACGGTGACCTTGGCCGCGGGGCCCGCGTCGTCCGAGGAGCCACCGCCGGACCCCCCGGAGCAGGCGGACAGCGCCAATGAGCCCATGAGGGCGGATATCAGCAGGACGGGGCGACGGCCCTTCCCGACGTGCACGTGAAAACCTCCAAGACAGCGAGACCGCGGCGGGCCCGGCTCCGCTGCCGGTCCGAGAAAGCCAAAAAGTACGACAACCCCCCGCCTCACCTGTAGAGATGACCTGGGCGCCGCCACGGTTCGTGGGAAAAACGATATTTGTGCGGGAATCGCTCGGACGATCCCGGTCCGTATCCGTACGGACGATCCCGGTCCGCGTCCGTACGGACGGCCGGGGCCGCTTGCGAACCCGTCGGCCGAGGTCGCGTTCGTACGGGCGGCCGGGGCCGCCCCGCTCCGGGTCCCGCCCCCGGAAACGACGGAGCGGCGGCACCGGCTCCGGAAGCCGGAGGGTGCCACCGCCCGGAACGCCTTACTGCCGCGGCAGTTTGGTGGCCGTGTCCAGGTAGAAGGCGTCGATGCTGCGCACCGCGCGGGTGAAGTCGTCGAGGTTGACGGGCTTGGTGACGTACGCGTTCGCGTACCGCCGGTAGGCGTCGGTCACATCGTCCGGGGCGGAGGACGTGGTCAGCACGACGACCGGGATGGTCCGCAGTTCCTCGTCCCCCTTGAGGACGGCCAGCAACTCCCGGCCGTTCATCCGCGGCATGTTCAGGTCGAGCACGATCAGGTCCGGCCGGGGCCGCTCGGGGTCGCGCAGGTGGTCCAGCGCAGCGATGCCGTCCTGGACCTGGGTGATGTTGCGGGCAGCTCCGTGTTCGAGGAGCGCCTCGTTGATGAGCATCGCGTCCGCCGGATCGTCCTCCACCAGAAGGACGTCGTAGGGGCGCGCGGGGGCGGCCATCATCATCGGCTCCGCTCGGTGTGCTTCGGGGGACGGTGGGTGGTGGCGTGCACGATGCCGGGCCAGCGGTTGCGGGCCCCCTGACGGCTCATCTCGCAGGCCCGCCCGATCTGGGGGTAGCCGGCCCCGGTGCGCGCGGCCTCCTCGGCCGCGCGGTCCGTGAGGCGGTGCACCGCCCGTTGCAGGTGAACCAGCATGTGGAGGTAGGCCAGGGCCTCGGCCCGGGCGCCGTCGGGATCCGCGGGCCCGCCGGCGGCGGGCAGCAGGCGGAACGACCGGTGGGCCAGGCGGTGTGCGAGGCCGTCGAGCGCTTCCTCCACCATCGCGGAGATCTCGCTTTCGGCGAGACGCGGGGAGAAGTGGGTGCCGGGCATGGCGCCCACCCTAGGTCCTGTGCCGCCCTCCCGACAACTACTGTTGTCACGGTACCGATACGGTATGGCTGCCCAGGTGCCGGGGAAGCAGCCCGGGGAACGTGGGGAACGGAGAGACGGAAGGCGGGCAACGTGGCGGTCGAAACTGCTCCTCAACAGGGCGGTTCCGTGGGATCCCCACCCGGGGACCCCACCGGGGCGAGACGTACCGGCGGTACGCCGGCCCCGGCCGGCCGGCCGGGCTGGACGACGCGCCGGTGGCTGCGCGTCGGTGTGACCTCGACGCTGGTGGTGCTCACGGTGCTCGGCGCCGTGGGGACCTGGGCACTGGCCCGCACCGCGTCTATCAGCGACCACCTGGTCGGCGTCCGCTCCCCCGCGCTGGTCGAGGCCGTCCGCCTGGAGAGCGCGCTGGTGAACCAGGAGACGGGCGTGCGGGGTTACGGCCTCACGGGCCGGCGGGACTTCCTGGAGCCGTACACCCACGGACTGGCCGACGAGAAGGCGGCCGTCGCACGGCTGCGCCGGCTGGTCGGTGACGAGCCGGCGGCCCGGGCGGACCTGGACCGGGTGCTGGAGCGGGCCGAGGCGTGGCAGGCGCGGGTCGCCCGGCCGGTCGCGGCGGCCCAGGGTACCGAGGCCGCGCGCCTCCTCGAACGGGCGGGCGGCGGCAAGAGACCCTTCGACGCCGTCCGTACGTCCCTCCAGGAACAGCAGCGGCACCTGGCCCAGGAACGGGCCGACACCGGCGACGACCTCGCCGACACCCGCCGGCTGCGCAACGGGGTCTTCGCGGCCATCGCCGTGGTGATCGTCCTGGTGGCCGTCCTGATCTTCGAGGGACTGCGACGCGGCGTCACCGGCCCGCTGGAACGGCTCGGTTCGGACGCCCGGCTGGTGGCCCAGGGCCACTTCGCGCACCCGATCGCGGCCACCGGCCCGGCCGACCTGCGCCGGCTGAGCGGCGACGTGGAGGCGATGCGCCGGCGGATGGTGGGCCAGCTGGAGTTCACCGAGAAGGCCCGCACGCAGCTCGACGAACAGGCCGCCGAACTGCGCCGCTCCAACGCCGAGCTGGAGCAGTTCGCCTACGTGGCCTCGCACGACCTCCAGGAGCCGCTGCGCAAGGTGGCGAGCTTCTGCCAGCTGCTGCAACGCCGGTACGGGGACGGCCTGGACGAGCGGGCGCACCAGTACATCGCCTTCGCGGTGGACGGCGCCAACCGCATGCAGGTGCTCATCAACGACCTGCTGGCCTTCTCGCGCGTCGGCCGGGTGCACAACGACCACGACACCGTGGACCTGGAGGCCGTCCTGGAGACCACGCTGGACGCGCTGAGCGTGCCGGTCGAGGAGTCGGGGGCGGAGATCACCCACGATCCCCTGCCCACGGTGGTCGGCGACCGGACGCAACTGGGCATGCTGTGGCAGAACCTGGTCTCGAACGCGGTGAAGTTCCGCGCGCCGGACCGCCGTCCGGCCATCCATGTGTCGGCCGAGCGGGACGGCGACGTCTGGCGGTTCGCCGTCACCGACAACGGCATCGGGATCGGGCCGGAGTACACGGAGAAGGTGTTCGCCCTCTTCCAGCGGCTGCACACCCGGGAGGCGTACCCGGGGACCGGCATCGGCCTGGCGATGTGCCGCAAGATCGTCGAGTTCCACGGGGGCACGATCGCCGTCGATCCGGAGCACGAGGGCGGCGCCCGCGTCGTCTTCACGCTGCCGGCCGCGGGGGCGGACGAGTCCGAGGCGGCGAAGGCGGACGCGTCCGGGGCAGCGGAGACGGACGAGCCCAGGGCAGCGGTGTCCGCCGGGACCGGGCGGCCGGCCTCGTGACCGCGCAGACGTCCGACGCCCCGGAGCGGCTGGCCGGCGGCGCCCGCCCCGAGCCGGAGACCGCCGCGCCGCCGCACTACCGCGTCCTGCTCGTCGAGGACGACGCGGGGGATGCCCTCCTGGTGGAGGAGCTGCTGGCCGACACCGGGCTGGACCACACGCTGATCTGGCGCAAGACGCTGGCCGAGGCCCGCGAGGAACTGCGCGCGGACGGCACCGGCCACGCCGATTGCGTCCTGCTGGACCTGCACCTGCCGGACGCCTCCGGCACGGCCGCGGTCACCGCGGTCCAGCAGGCCGACCCGCACGCGGCGGTCATCGTGCTCACCGGGCTGGCCGAGTCGCAGGCCGGGGTGCGGGCGGTCACCGCGGGCGCCCAGGACTACCTGGTGAAGGGGCAGGTCGAGCCGGAGCTGCTGCAGCGCGCCGTGCACTACGCGGTGCACCGCAAGCAGGCCGAGCGGGCCAAGGCGGAGCTCCAGGCCACCCAGTTGCGGGCGCAGGAGAACACCCGGCTGGAGCGCGGTCTGCTGCCGACGCCGCTGCTGGAGTCCCCCGCCGTGACCGCCACCACCCGGTACCTGCCGGGTCGGGAGAGCGCCCTGCTGGCCGGGGACTTCCTCGACGTCGTCCAGACCGACGACCACGTCGTGCACGCCCTCATCGGCGACGTGAGCGGGCACGGCCCCGACGAGGCCGCGCTGGGCGTGGCCCTGCGCATCACCTGGCGGGCCCTGACCCTGGCCGGACACCGCGGTGAGCGGCTGCTGGACCTGCTGGAGCGGATGCTGGTGGCCGAGCGCACCCGGCACGAGATGTTCGCCACCTGCTCGTTGCTCACCCTGGACCTGCGGGAGTCCACCGCCGTCCTGCACCTGGCCGGGCACCACGAGCCGCTGCTGACGGCGGAGGGGACGACCCGGCCGGTGACGGCGGAGCACGGGGTGGCCCTGGGCATCGCGCCGGGCCTGTGCCACTGGCCGGCCACCCGGCTCGCGATGCCGCGGTCCGGGGCGCTGACGCTGTACACGGACGGGCTGATCGAGGGCCACGACGGCCCTGGGTCGCACCGGCTGGGCGCGGAGGGCCTCGTCGACCTGGTGAACCGGGTGCCGTCGCAGGAGCCTCCGGACCGTCAGCTGGACCGGCTCATCCGGACCGTCCGCGACCTGAACGCCGAACGGCACGCCGACGACCTGGCGATTCTCCGGCTGGACTGGCGCGCGACGGACTGAGGTCCGTTACGGACTGCGCGGCGGTCCGTCCGCCGGGACCACGGCGACCGGGCAGTCCGCCCGGTGCAGGGCGGTGTGGCTGACCCGGCCGAGCTGGAGGCCGCCCCCGTGGTGGCGGCGGACGGCCCCGACCACCAGCAGGTCGGCCTCGTCCGAGGCGGCGACGAGGACCCGGTGCGCGGGGCCCTCGACGGTGACCGCGCGCACGGTCACCCCCGGGTACTCGGCCTCGGCGGCGCGCAGCGCCTCGTGCAGCTCGCGGCCGGCCCGCTCCTCGTGGTCGAGGGTCTCGTCGCTGGGCAGCGGATAGTGGAGCACGGACTGCCGGGCGGGCAGCCGCCAGCAGCGGACGGCGTACACCTCGCAGCCCCGGGCGGCGGCCTCCCGGAAGGCGAAGCGGACGGCGGCGGGCGCCTCCTCGCTGTCGCCGACGCCGACCAGCACCCGGCCGCGGGAGCCGCGCAGTCCGTCCTCCGACCCTCGTACGGCGATCACCGGGCAGTGGGCGCGGGCCGCCACCGAGAGACTGACCGAGCCGAGCAGCACCCCGGTGAAGGTGCCCCGGCCGGACGGGCCGGTGATCACGGCGGCGGCGTGCCGGCTCGCCTCGACGAGGGCGTTCACGGCCTCCTCCGGGACGGTCTCGGCGTGGACGCGCACCGACGGGTCGCGTTCCCGTACGTGCCGCGCCGCGGCGGGGGCGACGGTCTCCTCGGCCCGGGTCTCGTCGGAGGGCTCGCCCTCGGGCGGGAGGCGCCCCTCGTAGCGCTCCCACAGCGAGGCGTAGAGGACGCGCAGCCGCGCGTCGTGCCGGGCCGCCTCGTCCACGGCCCAGTCCAGGGCCCGCAGACTGCCGACGGACCCGTCGACCCCGACGACCAGCGGAAGCTCCATCACCACCCACCTCCTCACCCCCACGCCGGCACTCTCGCCACCCTCGCACCACCGGACACGGGCCGCGAACGGCGACTGGTCCGTTCGGCCGACGCGGGGGCGGCCGGAGGCCGCCGGGGGCGCCGGAGAGGTACCGCGCCGCACGGCCTGCTGACCCCCGGGCGGCGGGGCCGGCCGACGAGGGGTGGACCGGTGCTTGGCGACGGGGCCGGGTGACCCGGTAGGCCGGCGACGACCGGTGGCTCGCGCGGGCGGCCGACGGGTCGGGCGGCCCGCTGCCGACGACGGACGAGCACGGCCGGACAGCCGGCGAAGGGCCGCACCGATGACGGAATCCGAGCAGCCCCGGGCAGCCCCATCAGCCCGTCCGGCACTTGAGGACTGGAGGTACCCCCTCTGGGGGAGCCCGCAGGGCACTCCAGGGGCACGGGAGCCCGCCCCGCGAAAGCACCGGCACGCCCGCCCGGTCGGCGCAGGAACAGCCCGCGGCCGACCACGGACGACGCACGCCGGGCCGGCCGGCGAAGCGCCGAGCACCGATGACGAAACCGGACAGCCCCCGGCAGCCCCATCAGCCCGTCCGGCACTTGAGGACTGGAGGTACCCCCTCTGGGGGAGCCCGCAGGGCACTCCAGGGGCACGGGAGCCCGCCCCGCAAAAGCACCGGCACGCCCGCCCGGCGCGGCCGAGGCCGCCGCGCTCGCGGTGTGCGGCGGCCGCGCCGAGCATGGAGGCATGACCAAGGACTCACGCAGCACGCTGCGGGCCCGGCACCGGGAGGCGCTGGCCCTGTTCGGCGAACGGGTGCACGCCGTCCGGCCGCGCCAGTGGGGCGCGCCGACGCCGTGTTCGGAGTGGACGGTGCGCGACCTGGTGAACCACCTCACGGCCGAACAGCTATGGGTGCCGCGCCTGTTGGACGGCGCGTCGGTCGAGGACGTCGGCGACGAGCTGGACGGCGACGTCCTCGGGGACGATCCGCCGGCCGTCTGGGACGCCGCGGCCGAGGCCGCCGTCGCGGCGTTCGGCGCCCGGGGCGCGCTCCAGCGCACGGTACGGCTGTCGTACGGGGAGACGGCCGTGGAGGACTACTGCGCGGAGATGACGGCGGACGCCGTGGTGCACGCCTGGGACCTGTCGCGGGCCATCGGCGCGGCGGAGCGCCCGCCGGAGCCGCTGGTGGCGGCGGCCGGGCGGGTGTTCGGCTCCCACGGGGACGACCTGTCGCCGACCGGCCTGTTCGGCGCCCCGGTCCCGGCGCCGCCCGGCGCGGACGACTGGACGCGGCTGCTGGCGCGGCTGGGGCGCACAGTGTGACGCCCGGTGCGACGTTCCCGGTGCCGGGCGGGCGGCGCGGTCTGGCCCGCTCGTCCCCCGGCCGGATATAAGAGGCTCATGCCCGAACGCGGATCACGATGGACCGGCCTCCGACGGATGGCCGCGGCGGCGATCTGCGGCGCGGCGGTGGCCGCGTGCGGCGGAGGCGGCGGCGCGGCGCCCGCCCCGGAGGCGACGCCCCGGGCGGCGGCCGGCGCCGACACCGTCATGATCATCCGGCATGCGGAGAAGCCGGCCGAAGACGACGGCGACGGGAAGCCGCCGTTCGGCGTCACGGAGGACGGGGTGCGGAACGCGCACGCCCTCCTGATACGCGGCTGGCAGCGGGCCGGCGCGCTGGTGCCGCTGTTCGCCCCGGAGGGCGGTGCGCCGGTCCGCCCGGGGCTGCGCCGGCCGGACGCCGTGTACGCGGCGGACGCGCACGGCGCCGGCAAGGGGCTGCGGCCGGCCGAGACGGTGGCGCCGCTCGCGGCCCGGCTGGGTGAGCCGGTCGACAGCTCGTACGGCCAGGGCCAGGAGGCCGCGCTGGCGAAGGAGCTCGCCGCGCGGCACGGCGCGACGCTGGTGTCGTGGGAGCACCGCCGGATCGCGCGGATCGTCGCCGGCCTGGGCCGGGTGCGTCCGGCCCCGCCGCGCGCGTGGCCCGGGGACCGCTACGACCTGGTGTGGGTGTTCACCCGGGACGGGACGGGGTGGCGGTTCACCCAGGTGCCCCAGCTGCTGCTGGCGGGCGACCGGCGGGATCCCGCGTAGCCCCGTCCCCTCCTCGGCGCGGGCTCAGTCCTTGGCGCAGAACTCGGCCGGGAACATGTCGTCGTACGGCTTGCCGTCCTCCAGCCAGTCGCCGTTCAGCTGGAAGGTGAGCGCGTGCTTGCCGTCCCGGGTGACGGCGGTGCTGGTGAGCGATCCCCAGACGATGCCGTCATGGCCGTACACCTTCACGCCGCAGGACAGCGAACGGACGATCATGCCGAGGCCGTACTCGAAGGGCTGCCCGGTCTTGACGGTGGTGAGCATCGCGTCGAGCTGCTTCTTGGGGAAGAGCTTGCCGCGCAGCAGGGCGCTGTAGAAGCGGTTGAGGTCGCCGGTGGTGCTGATGACCTCGCCGGTGGCGCCGGACCACGCCGGGTTGTACTCGGTGGCGTCGTAGACCTCGGGGCCGGGCTTCTCGGCGTAGAGCTTGGAGTAGCCGATGGCGTGCGGGGCGGGCATCTTCGGGTTCGTGCCGGGGAACGTGGTCTCGCGCAGGCCCAGGGGCTTGACGATGCGCCGCTCGGCCTCGCGGGCCCAGGGGTTGCCGGTGGCCTTCTCGACGATCATGCCGGCGATGACGAACCCGGTGTTGGAGTAGTGCCAGCCGCCGCCCGGCGCCCAGTAGGGCGGGTACTTGAGGCCCATGGCGACGATCTGCTCGGGCGAGCGGTACTCGTAGCGGTGCTCCAGGAAGCCGGGCCCGTTCATGTACGCGCGCCACTCCGGGGTCTCGACCATGTCGTGGACGCCGCTGGTGTGGTTGAGGAGCTGCCGGATGGTGATCTTGTTGCCGTCGTAGCCGTTGCCCTGGAGGAGGCCCGGGAGCCAGCGCTCGACGGAGTCGTCGAGGCGCAGCTTGCCCTCGGCCTCCAGCTGGAGGATGACGGTGGTGACGAAGGTCTTGGTGATGCTGCCGGCGCGGATGTGGTCCTGGGCGGTGCGCTTCCGCTGCGTGGAGGTGTCGGCGTAGCCGGCGGAGCCGAACCACTCCCCCTCCGGGCCCAGGGTCCCGGCCGCGACGCCCGGCATCCCGGCGGCCTGGAGGGCGTTCAGGGCCTGCTGCGTCTGCTGGTGCGACCCCTTCGTCTCGGCGACGGGCTGGGCGGTCGCGGGTCCCGTGAGGGCCGCGGCGCCGACCGCCAGGGCTGCGGTGAACCCGAGGGCCTTGCCGCGTATCCGGAGTGAGAGCTTCGGCATTGCACATCCTCGCCGTCCCGTCACCCCGGTGGGGTGACGTCGGAATGATCATGGGCGAGTGAAGTATAGGTAAAGAGATCCTTTGGAAGGCGGCGAATTCGAGCCAGCTTGCCCACCCTCACATACGCGGTACGTCCCCTTCGCGCACCCCTCACCCGTAAACAGCGATATGTCGATTTCGCGACGTACGGTGGAGGGATGGCCACACCGTCCGTACCCGCCGTCGCCCTCCAGGGCTCGCTCTTCGACACGGCGGACGAGATCCGCCTCGGGCGCCCGCTCGCCGCGGCCCGCCGGACGGAGCTGGGGTCCGGGGCCTGGATCGACGTGCTCCCCGGCTGGCTGAGCGGCTCCGACTCACTGTTCGAGGCGCTGCTGACCGGCGTGCCGTGGCGCGCCGAGCGGCGGCACATATACGACGCCGAGGTGGCCGTGCCCCGGCTGCTCGCCTACTTCGGCGAGGCCGACGAGCCGCCGCACCCGGCGCTGACGGCGGCCAGGGACGCGCTGGACGCGCACTACGCGGCCGAGCCGCGGGAGCCGTTCCGGACGCTCGGGCTGTGCCTCTACCGGGACGGCCGGGACAGCGTCGCCTGGCACGGCGACCGCCACGGCCGCGGGTCGGCGGAGGACACGATGGTGGCGATCCTTTCCCTGGGCGCGCCGCGCCCGCTGCTGCTCCGGCCGCGCGGCGGCGGCCCGGCCCGCGTCCGGCAGCCGCTCGGCCACGGCGACCTGCTGGTGATGGGCGGCAGCTGCCAGCGCACCTGGGACCACGCGATACCGAAGACCGCGCGGGCGGTCGGGCCCCGGATCAGCGTGCAGTTCCGGCCGAGCGGAGTGGCCTGAGCGGGCCGCGGCCGGCCCCTGAGCGGCCGTCCTACCGCCCCAGGCCCGCGTCCCGCGCCACCAGGGCCGCCTGCACCCGGTTGCCGCACCCCAGTTTGGCCAGAATCCTGCTCACGTAGGTCTTGACCGTGGCCTCGCTCATATGGAGCCGCCGGCCCGCGTCGGCGTTGGACAGGCCCTCGCCGAGCAGGGCGAGCACCGCGCGTTCGCGTTCGCCGAGGGCCGCCACGCGGGCCCTGGCCTCCTCGCCGCGCTCCTCGGCCGGGGCGGACGCGAACGAGTCGACGACGTGCCGGGTGGCGGCGGGCGACAGATAGGCGTTGCCCGCGGCGGCGGCGCGGACGGCACCGATCAGCTCGCCGGGCGCCGAGTCCTTCAGCAGGAAGCCGGCCCCGCCGTCGCGCAGCGCCCGCAGCACGTTCTCGCGCTGGCCGAACGTGGTGAGGACGAGGACCCGGACCTCCGGCGCGGTCCTGCCCAGCTCGGCCAGGGCGGTGAGGCCGTCCATGACGGGCATCTGGATGTCCACCAGCGCGACGTCCACCCGGTGCCGGCGGGCCAGTTCGACGGCCTCCCTGCCGTCGGGCGCCTCGGCCACGACCTCGATGTCGTCGGCCGAGGTCAGGATCATCCTGATGCCGGCCCGGATGAGCGGCTCGTCGTCGGCGATGAGGACGCGGATCACGCAGGTCTCCCGCAGGTCGGTCGGAGGGTCACCACACGAGCACTCACTAGTCGTTCCTGACGATGAACTCGCGCTTTTCGATCAGTTTCCCGCCCCGGAAGCAGAAGCGGTACACGCGGTCCTTGTCCATGTCCTTCGGGGAGTCGGTGGACAGCAGCGACAGGCACCGCGAGCCGGCCGGTGCGGCCGGGCCCTTGCGGTCCAGGCCGGAGGTCAGGAAGGACCGTCCGGAGGGCAGCCGGTCACGGACCTCGGACTCGGGGCTGCCCACCTTGACGTCCCGGTAGGTGCCCGGCTCGACCTGCGACTTGTCCAGCGCCTCGAAGAGCGCCACGGCGCCGAAGGCGAGCAGGACGCCCAGGCCGAGCAGGACCAGCACGCCGACGCCGCACCCGGCCAGGCAGCCCTTGCTCCGGCGCAGGCCGGTGAGGTTCTTGAGCTCCTCGCGCGGGTCGGCCCAGGCGGCGCCGGGCAGGCCGTCCCCGGCGAGGTCCCCGGCCGGCGGCCAGACGTCGTCGGACTCCTCGGTTCCGGCGGCGTCCGGAGCCGGGTGGTACGGAAGCAGTCCGGCGAGGCGGAAGCCGCCGTCCTCCAGAGGTCCGGCGTACACCATGCCCCCGGCGAGCCGGGCCCGTTCGCGGAGGCCGGTGAGGCCCTGTCCGCCGCTGACGGCGGCCGGCCGGGGGGCGGCGCCCTCGGGCGGGGGCCCGTTGACGACCTCGACGACCAGCGAGTCGGCCTCGTGGTGCAGTCCGACGGTGAGCTCGGCCCCCGGAGCGTGCTTGAACGCGTTGGTCAGCCCCTCCTGGACCACCCGGTAGGCCGCGTGGTCGGCGGCGGCGCCCAGCGGGCGGGGGTCACCGGACCGGACCAGCCGGACCGGGGTGCCCGCGGCCTCGGCCGCCTCCACCAGTCCGTCGATGCCGGCCACGCCGCCGGGGCGCTCGTCCTCGGGGGTGCCGTCCTTGAGGACGCCGACGACGGCCCGGAGTTCGTGCATGGCGGCGACGGACGCCTGGCGCAGCACGCCGACGGCCTCGCGCTGCTGGTCGCTCAGCCCGTGGGAGACCTCCAGGGCGCCGGTCTGGACGGCGATGAGGGCGAGCTGGTGGCCGAGGCTGTCGTGCATGTCCTGGGCGATGCGCTGGCGCTCCCGCATCCGCGCCTGGCCCGCGACCATCCGGCGCTCGCGCAGCAGTTGGGCGTTGCGTTCCCGGAGGGTGTCGAGCAGGGCGCGCCGCTGGGACGAGTAGCGGCCGGCCAGGCCGGGGACGAGGGTGGTGAACAGGAACAGCAGGATGAGGAAGAGGCCGACGAACGACAGCGGCGGCTGGTCCCAGAGGACGAGCGCCTCGAACGCGGCGAGGGCCGCCGCCCACACGGCGAGCGCGCGGAGGGCCCCCTCGATCCTGCGGCCGGCCGACCAGGCGACCACCGCGAGCAGCGGCAGCAGTCCGGCCTCGTTGGCCCCGGTGAGGGCGGCGACGCCGATCAGGCACGTGGCGGGCAGGACCCGCCGGGCGAGCGAGAGCGCGGCCGTGACGGCCGCGAAGAGGACGGTGAGGAGCCAGCCCTGCCCGGTGTCGTACTCCAGGGCGCCCGCGAGCAGCGCCATGAGGGCGGCCAGCAGGGACTCCCCCACCACCCGCCGCCACGTCCACTGCTCCGGTGCGACGAACCTCGCCCATACGTCACGGGCCTTGCTGATCACGCGCATGCCGCGAGCCTAGGCGGGGGCGCGCGGCCGGCGCGTTCGCCGAAAGTCGCCGGTCGCGTCGTCGAAAGGCGGACGTTCGAGGGGCGGAGGTTCGAGGGCGGCCGGATCAGGGACGGCTGGATCAGGGGGCGCGTCGCGCGCGCCGCACGCCGTCCGGGTGAGGGGGCGCTCCGGATGCGCGGCCGGCGACGCGGGCGCACGGCGGCGGCCGGGCGGGGACGGTTCCCCGGGCCCGGCCGCCGCGGTGGTGGGGTCAGGTGTCGCGGGCGGGGCGCCGCTCCGGGGAGGTCTCCTCCTCGCGGGTCAGGGCCTCGGGCTCGCGCCACTCCTCCGAGCGGGTGGGGCGGCCGGTGCGGGTCTGGGCCCGCATCTCCTTCTTGAGCTGGTCGTCCTTCTTGGGGCTGTGCTTGTCGCTCTGCCGCTGCATGGCCGTTGCGTTCCTTCCTCCGGTTCCGGTGGGGGTCTCCGGTGTCGGGGCTCAGGGGTGGTCGGGCCGCCGGCCGGGCGGGACGCCGCCGCCGCGGCCGCCGCCCTTGGTGCCCTTGTCGGTGCCGTGGGCCCGCTCCGGGCCGCCGGGTCCCGCCTTGTGGTCCGGGTCCGCCTTGGCGGCGGCGGAGTCCTGGCTGGTGGCGCCCTTGCCGCTGCGCCGCAGGGCACTCTGCCGGGGGTTCTTGGTCATCGGGCCTCCCCTGTCGAGTGATCGCTTGGTCGGTACGCCTGTCCGGGCGGGGGCGGCGGAAACCTCCCGTCCGCTTGCGTCCAGCGTAGGCACCGCACCGTGCCCCCGGCGCGGTGGCGGAGAGCCCGCTCGCCTCTTCCGTTACCGGCCGGAAACAAGATGGAGCGGTGTCCTCCTTTTCCCGTCGGAGACGGCGACCGGCGCTGGCCGAGAGGGCGGCGGGAGGAGCACGCCAACCCTTTCGCCTATCCCCCGCAAGGGTATTGCCCGGCGAATTCCGCTTCCCCGCACGGCCCTTTGCCGAGGTGCCCCCACTCGGCCCGTTCATACCGCCCGCATTCCGGCGGTATTTCACTTTTCCGTGGCCGAGCCGACGTCCGCTCCACCCGGCGAGCGTCCGTTCCGAGCACCGCCCCGTCCAAACCCCGGTGCCACCCGGACTTTCCCCTTACCCACCGCTCCGGAATTTCCCCAGTCTTGTGCGACAGGCATTCTCGGCGCCACGCTGCGTCGGTAGCCTGGCCCGCGAGCCACTCACCGCACGGTATGACTACGGGGGAACGTGCATGACGAGCCAGAACATCCAATGGCTATTCCTCGATCTCGCCCTGATCTTCGTCCTGGCCCGCGCTCTGGGCGCCGTCGCCGCGCGGGTGGGTCAGCCGCCCGTCGTCGGCGAGATCCTCGCCGGGGTGCTCCTCGGGCCGAGCCTGCTGGGCGCGGCCCCGGCCGGGCGGCTGTTTCCCACGGACGTACGGCCGTTCCTGTCTGCGCTCGCCAACATAGGCGTCGCGCTGTTCATGTTCACCGTCGGACTGGAGCTGGAGCACCGGGCCCTGCGCGGGCGCACCCGCGTCACGGCCGGTGCCGCGCTCGGTTCGACGCTGGTGCCCTTCGCCCTCGGGTTAGGGCTCGCCTTCTACCTGCTGCGCGGTCACCCCACCGACCAGCGGGCCGCGTTCGTGGTGTTCGTGGGCCTCTCGGTGTCGGTGACCGCCTTCCCGGTCCTGGCGCGGATCCTCACCGACCGCGGGCTGGCCCGGACGGAGACCGGAGGGCTGGCCCTGGCGACGGCGGCCGTCGTGGACGTCGTGGCCTGGTCGGCGCTGGCGGCCGTACAGGCGGCCGTCGGCGGTCCGGGCGGGCAGGGGCACTGGCGGGCGGCACTGCTGCTGCCGTTCATCGCGGCCCTGGTGCTGCTGCGGCCGGTGCTGCGCCGGGCGCTCGGTCCCGCCGGGCCGGACGGCGCGCTGACCTCCCGCGCGTTCGCCGTCGCCGTGACCGGCGCACTCCTGTCGTCCGCGGCGACCGAGGCCATGGGGATGCACTACATCTTCGGTGCGTTCCTGTTCGGTGCCGCGCTGCCCCGGGAGGGCAGCGACCGCGTCCGGGAGGAACTGGCGGGCCGCACCGAGCAGTTGACGGCCCTGCTGCTGCCGGTCTACTTCGTGGTGGCCGGCCTCAAGGTCGACCTGCGGGGCGTGGGGCCGCAGGGCGTCGTCGAGCTCCTGGCCATCCTGGCCGTCGCGATAGGCGGCAAGTTCTGCGGCACCTACCTCGGCGCCCGGTCGCAGGGCCTGGCCGGCGGCCCGTCGGCGACCCTGGCCGCCCTGATGAACACCCGGGGCCTGACCGAGCTCGTCATCCTCGGCGTGGGGATGGAACTGGGGCTGCTGGACGGGCCGTTGTACTCGCTGATGGTCGTCATGGCCCTGGTGACCACGGCCATGACCGGCCCGCTGCTGTCGCTCATCGACCGGCGCGGCCGCAAGCGCCCGGGGCCGCCCGCGCAGCGCACGTCCGGCGAGGCGGCGGACGTCCGCCCGCTGTCCGGCCGGGCCGCCGACGCCTAGGCCGCGACACACGCGGCCGGACCGCCGCGTCCGCCGCCTAGCGCGGCAGGCCGGCGGGCGGCGGGGCCGCGCGGGCCCCGGGAGCGTCCGGGGGCCGCGCGGCCGTGCCGGCGGGGGCCGGCGGTTCCCCGGGGTCGTCGACGACGACCGAGGCGTGCCGGTACGCGGCGCCGCCGGCGGCCGGGTGCACCAGGACCGGCGCGGCGCTCAGGGCGCCGGGGGTGAGGCCGGTGACGGCCTTGAACTCCCGGATGAGGTGCGACTGGTCGTAGTAGCCGCAGTGCGCGGCGAGGACGGCGTGCGGCAGCCCGGCCGGCGCCCGGACCAGCGTCTCGAGGGTGCGGCGGAAGCGCGTCATGGAGGCCACGTCCCGGGGCGCGACGCCCACGTGGCGCTGGAACGCCTGCTGAAGGCGGCGCCGGCTCCAGCCGGTCTCCCGGGCGAGGTCGGCGATGCGGGTGCCGTCGCCGTCGTGCACCAGCCGCTCCCACGCCCAGGCCAGCGGGGCGGGCACCCGGCCCTCGTACGACACGTCGAGGCCGAGGAACACCTCGTCGAGGACGGCGAACCGCGCCTCCCAGGAGGCGGCGAGGGCGAGCCGTTCGGGGACGTCGCGCAGGCGCCGGCCGAGCACGTCCCGGGCGTCCGGGAGCACGTCGGCGAACTCCCATAAGCGGGGCCCGAGGAGCCGGTTGGCGCCGTCGAGCGTCAGCATGACCTGGGCGCCCTCCCACGGGCCGGGCGGGACGAACCGCAGCGCGCTGGTCCGGGCGGCGTAGACGGCGGTCGGGCACCCCGGCGGGTGGTACCGCCGGCCGGTCTCCCCGATGCTCAGGTAGATGGCGGGCAGCGCCATCGGGGTCTCCAGCCAGGCCAGTCGCCGCGCCGGGTCGATGGCGAACGCCCGGTACTCGACCACCGTGTCGCGGAGGGCGGGGTGCGGCCGCCGCGAGGCGACCAGGATCCTGCCCCACGGCTGCGCGTACCGCCGTGTACTCAGCGCCATCCCCCCAGACCTCGTGGACGACGGGCGCCCCGGAAGTGCGCATCCGTCCAATACCGCCGCGCCGCTCCCGCCCCATGCTGGGGGGCGGGCCGGCGTCGTACCCGAACGGGTACGGGCGGGGGACGGACCACGGGGGTGCCCGTCTCCCTTCCGCCGCACGGTACGCCGTCGGCTTCCACCGGACCAGAGGGGGGCGCGGTGGCGGCGGGGAGAACCGGCCGTCCGCCACCGCCCGCCGGATCGCTCGTCGCCGCCGGGCCGCTCAGCCCTTCCAGAAGCCCTTCTTGCGGTAACCGGCCTCCCAGAAGGCCCGGTTGAGCATCCGCACGGGGGCGGGCATGCCGGCCAGGAACCGGTTCCGGTCCTCGTCCGGCGCGCCGTCGCAGACCCAGGGGACGTAGACGGCCGCGCCGCGCGGTCCCTGGGCGCGGGCCATGCCGCCGCGGAAGGCGTCCCAGTCCTTGGCCGTCAGCACCTCCTGGATAAGGGGCAGGGCGCTCTTCTCCTCGTGCTCCATATGGTCGCGGAGGACGGTGGACAGGGCGCCGACGAGCTCCGTGAGCCCGTCCGCGCGGCCGCGGGCCAGCGCGTCGTCCACCGCGTCGAGCCGCGGGTCGAGTTCGGCGTGTTCGGCCTCCATCTCGGCCATCAGGGCGAGGTCCTTGGGGCGTCCGGTCACCGCGCGTTTGACGCGGGGCCAGAGTTCGGCGTCCTCGACGGTGTGGTGGAGGTGGAGCTGCTTCTTGAAGTTCTCCCAGCCCGCGCGGACACCGGCGGAGCCGGCCCGACCCTCCTCCACCGCCGTGACGAGCCGGTCCAGGTCGCGCCGGAACGCGTCGTGCGTCGCGTACATGTTCGTGAAGTCCAGCGGCGTCTTCCGCTCAACTGCCATGGTGTGGTGTGCCTTTCGTAGCGCGTTCTTCATGGGTGCACCGGAGGGGGCCGTCATGGGGAGTCATCAGCAGGAGGCCCCGGGCACGGCTGGATGTGACACGGCCGCACGCGGTTGTGACACACGCCACACTTCCCGGAATCCCGCGGATCGGTGTCACATCCGGGGCGGCGGACGGCATCCCAGTCGGTGAACGCGTCACACGGGAGGTCCGCGCATGTCCGACAGGCCGACGTCCGGGGCCGCCGGCTTCGGCGCCCCGGCGGACGACGAGACCACGGAGGTCTTCGTCGGCTACCGGGAGCTGCTGTTCTCGATCGTCTACAACATGCTCGGCAGCGTCTCCGACACCGAGGACGTGCTCCAGGAGACCTGGCTGGCGTGGGAGCGGCGCAGCCGCCGGCAGGACGGCGCGACGATCGACAACCCCCGCGCCTATCTGGTGCGCATCGCGGTGAACCAGGCGCTGGCCCGCCAGGCGACGCTCACCCACCGCCGGGAGACGTACGTCGGCTCGTGGCTGCCGGAGCCGCTGCTCACCCACGCGCCGGAGACGGCGGAGACCGTGGACGCCGCCGACCGGGCGCTGCGGGCCGAGTCCGTGTCCATGGCGCTGCTGGTGATCCTGGAGACGCTGAGCCCGCTGGAGCGGGCCGTCTTCGTGCTGCACGAGGTGTTCGGGTACGCCCACACCGAGATCGCGGCCATTCTGGACCGCTCGCCTTCGGCCGTCCGGCAGCTGGCGCACCGGGCGCGGGAGCACGTGCACGCCCGGCGCCCCCGCTTCCAGGCGGATCCGCAGGTCCAGCGGCAGGTCACCGAGCGGTTCCTGGCGGCGGCGCTCGGCGGGGAGCTCTCGGACCTGATGGAGATCCTGGCGCCGGACGTCACCATGTGGACGGACGGCGGGGGCAAGGTCCGGGCGGCGGGGCTGCGGCCGGTCACCGGGCGGGACAAGGTCGTCCGGCTCCTCGCCGGATACGCCGGCCGCCGCCCGGACGACCTGGACGTCCGCTACCGGGCGGTCAACGGCGACCCGGCGGCCGTGGTGTTCTCCGAGGACTCCCCCTACGTCGTCCTCGTCCTCGACCTCAGCACCCGGGGCGACCAGGTGCGCGGCATCTACGCCGTCACCAACCCCGACAAGCTGGCCCGGATCCCGCGCGCCGAGGGCGACGACGGGCCGGAACGAGAGGCGGAGGCCGGCCGGCCCGACTGACCTCACGGGTCAGCGCCGTGCGGACGACCTTCCGGGTCAGCGCCGTGCGGGCGCGGGACGCAGCTCGACGAAGTCGAAGCAGCCGATCCGCTTCAGCACGGCGCGGATCGGGGCCGGGATCCCGGCCTGGACCCGGTCCACGTACAGCCGGGGCTCGGTGAGGCGTACCCGGTGGCCCCGGGTGACCAGGTCGCAGCCCCCGGCGGCGAGCACGTTCCTGACCCAGTCCGAACGCGGCCCGTACGGCAGGGAGATGACGTAGGCGTTCCCGGCGCGGAAGACCTTGACCGGGGTGCCGTAGGGGCGCCCGGACTTCCGGCCCCGGTGCAGGACGGTGCCGAAGCCCGGCAGCCGGGTGAGGACGGGCGCGACCACGCGGTTGGCGACGGCGCGGTTGAACCGGGCGAGCCGCCGCCGGGCGGTGGGGGCGGACGTCGTGGGGGCCATGGGGAGCTCCTTTTCCGTGAGGTTCGTGGTGCGCCGGGGGCGGCGGCCCGTCATCCGTCGAAGATCGGGTGCAGCCCCGCGGCCTCCTCCTCCAGCGCGCCCAGCGTGCCGCGGAAGAAGACGAGGGGGTCCTGGTTCTCGCGGTCCACCCCCAACTGGACGACCCGGCCGAGGAAGATGGCGTGGTCCCCGCCGTCGAAGGTGTCGGCCAGCTCGCAGGAGAGGAAGGCCAGTGCCTCGCTCAGCACGGGCACCCCGGTGACGGAGGGGTGGCTGGACACGCGCCGGATCGCGCCGGCGTCCCGGGCCGCGAAGGAGCGGGCCAGCGATTCCTGCTGCCCGGCGAGGAAGTTGACGACGTACGCCCCGCTCTCCTCGATCACGGGCCGCAGCCGCGACCGCTTGTGCAGGCAGAACAGCACGAGCGGCGGGTCGAGGGAGACGGAGGTGAAGGAGTTGACGGTGGTGCCGCCGGCGCCGCCGTCCCGGCCGCTGGTGATCACGGTGACGCCCGTGACGAAGAGGCCGCAGACGGTCCGCAGCATCCGCGCGTCGACCGGATCCGTACGGGGGACCGCCGGATTCTCCGTGGGTGGCATGGGAACTCCTCACAGGTGGTGCGGCAGAGAGCAGAGAGGGGTCAGAGGGCGTCGTCGGCGAGCGGGGCGCCCTCGGGCGCGTAGGCGACGATCCCGTGCACGGCGGCGAGCTGGCGCATGTTGGCCCACTGCGGCGGCGGGTAGGAGGCCACGAGGTCCCGCAGGTCCTCGAAGAACGCCTCGATGCCCCCGGGCGTCGCGGTGCACAGCATCCGGCCCGTGTCCGCGCCGGTGTTGCGGAAGGCGTGCGCCACCCCGCGGGGGCCGAACACCACGGTCCCGGCCGGTGCCCGGTGGACCCGGCCGCCGACCGTGATCTCGAACGTCCCCTCCGTGACGTGGAAGCACTCGTCCATGTGGTGGTGCAGGTGGTACACCGAGCCCTGCCCGGCCGGCACGGAGACCTCGTAGTACGAGTAGTGCCCCCCAGTGTCGCGGGCGCTCAGCAGGATCCGCGCGGACTCCTCGCCGCCCCAGGTGATCGGCTCCACGTCCTCCCGGCGGACGACTTTCTCCCGCGGCGCCCACGCGTCCGGCCGTTCCGTCATGACGGTCCCCTTTCAGGCGATGCCCTGGGCGAACGTGAAGACCCGGTGCGGGTCGTAGCCCTGTTTGATCCGGGTGAGCCGCGGCAGGTTCTCCGCGTAGTAGGACCGCCGCCAGTCGCGCAGCGCGGGGTCGACGAAGTTCTGGTACGTCTCTCCCGCGGAGTGCGGGTCGAGGACGGAGAAGCCGGCGTCGGCCCACCGCCGCATGGTGTCCTCCTGCTCCCGGGAGACGGGCCCCTGGCGTGCGAACGCCTGGACGTTGACGGTGAACCGGCTGTCGCGGTGGACGAACGCGGTGTCCCCGCGGCCCAGGTCCCCCACCGCCCCGCCGAGCGGCAGCACCTGGAGCTGGTGGCTCTGCCCGGCCGTCCGCCCGGTGTCGAACAGGGCCAGCAGCCGGGCCCAGCCGTCGCGCGGCATCGGGTCGCGGAACAGCCGGCTGCGCTCCACCGCGTAGGCGGTCCTGGGCAGCCGGCCCTGCGGCGAGGTGCCGGTCCGGTGGCACTGCTCGACGGGCCCCGCGGCGCAGCCGTAGACGCCCAGCATCAGGTCCCGGTACGGCAGCGTGGCGTGGTCGCGTGTCGCGGGCGCGCCGGTGAGCGACGCCAGCCGGTCGGCCTCGGCCGCCAGTTGTGCGGGTCCTCCGGTCGACACCAGGAGGATCCAGGGGACGGGCGGGGTGCCGGGTGCCGCGTCGGCGAGGCCGACGATCGCGGCGCCGCCGATGGCGCGGGGTGCGTCGGCGAGCCAGCGCGCGTACCCGTCGAGCATGTCGAGCGCGTCCCCGTACGCGTAGCCGAGCCGGGCCGTGGACACCTGGGACAGGGCGGACGGCCGGAGGGTGAAGGAGGTGACGACGCCGAAGTTGCCGCCTCCGCCGCCGCGCAGGGCCCAGTACAGGTCGGGGTGTTCGGCCGCCGAGGCCGTGACGGTCCGCCCGTCGGCGAGGACGAGCTCGGCCGACTCCAGGGCGTCGCAGGCCATGCCGAGGCGCGGGGTGAGGAAGCCGAGGCCGCCGCCCTGGAGGAAGCCGCCGGCCGCCACGGTCGGGCAGGCGCCGCCGACGGCCGCGAGCCCGTGCGGGGCCAGCGCGGTCAGGACGTCGACGTTCTGCGCGCCGGCCCCCAGGGTGACGGTGCGGCCGTCGAGGGCGATCCGGTTCAGCCGGGACACGTCGAGGACGAGTCCCGTGGTCGTGGAGTAGCCGCCGGCGCTGTGCCCGCCGCTGCGCACGGCGAGCGGCAGCCGGTGGTCCTGGACGAACGCGAGGCACAGCGCCGCGTCCTCGGGCCCGGCGCAGTAGGCGACGGCTCGCGGGGCGACGCCGTCGAACTGCGCGAGGTCCAGTTGCCGGGCCGTGGCGTAGCCCGCGTCGCCGGGGAGGACGAGGTCGCCGCGCAGTCGGCGGCGGAGGCGCTCCCAGGGGGTGGTGTCGCGGGTGCCCGCCCGGGCGGCGGGCAGCGCGAGGGCCGCGGGCAGGGCGGTCGCGGCGCCCAGCACCGCTCTTCGGCCGATCATCGGATCAGGGTCCTCTCGGTGGGGCCGCGGGTCAGCCGTGGACGACCGCGCTCTGCGGTCCGGGCGTCTCCTCCTCGTCCGCGGGCAGGCCGTGGGCGCTGCCCGCGGGCGCGGGTCCGCCCTTGAGCAGGAGGCAGGTCAGGGCGCCGAGGAAGAGGACGCCCGCCGAGACCCAGAGCGTGGGGTGCAGGGCGTCGACGAAGCCGTTGCCGAAGACCTTGGCGGAGACCTCGCCGATGCGGTGGGCGACGTCGTCGGGGACGCCGGACGGCACCTGCGCGGTCTGTTCGGTGCCGACGTTCAGGCCCTGTTCGCCGGCCTTGGCGAAGTTCCGGACGAAGCCGTCGCGGTACTGCTCGGGCAGTTCGGCGGCGTGCCGGGCCGCCTGGTCGCGGAGGGTGGTGACGAGCTGGGCCTGGAGGACGGCGCCGACGACGGTCGCCGCCAGCGCCGAACCGACCTGCCGCAGCGCGTTGTTGACGCCGGACGCGGCACCGGTGAGACGGGCCGGGACGTTGCGGACGACCTCGGAGCCCATGGGGGCGAAGGTGCAGCCCGCGCCGAGGCCGGCGAGGAACTGGGCGCCGGCGATGGGCCCCCAGCTCCCGTCCGGGTCGGCGGCGAGCAGGATCCAGGTGACCCCGCCGCCGAACATGGCCAGCCCGGCCGTGAGGACGTACTTCCCGCCGAACTTCTCCGACAGGATGCCGGCCGGCCCGGCGGTGACCATGGAGCCGAGCGCCAGCGGGATGATGACCAGGCCGGTCTTCTGGGCGCTGTAGCCGAGGACGGACTGGAGGTAGATGGTGGTGGGCAGCAGGATCGCGATGACGCCGAACGAGACGGCGACGCCGATGAAGTTGACGACGGAGAAGTTGCGGTCGCGGAAGAGCGAGAACGGCAGCAGCGGTTCCGCGTCCTGACGGCCCCGCTCGTAGCCGAGGAAGGCCAGCAGGAGGACGGCGGAGGCGGCGAGCAGGCTCCAGATCCAGCCGTTCCAGTCGTACCGTTCGCCCTCGGTGAGGCCGTAGGTGAGGCCGAACAGGGCGGCGGAGGCGAGGACGACGCCCGGCAGGTCGAAGCGGTGCCGCACCACGCGTCCGGCCTTCGGCATCACCGAGGCGCCCATGAGCAGCACGAACACGCCGATGGGCAGGTTGATGTAGAAGACCCACCGCCAGTCGAGGTGGGTGACCATCACCCCGCCGAGCCCCGGCCCCGCGGCGCCGGAGACACCGGCGACCGTGCCCCAGATGCCGAGCGCCTTGCCGCGCTTCTCCCGGGGGAAGACCTCGGCGATGATCGACAGGGTCTGCGGGATGAGCAGCGCCGCGCCCGCGCCCTGGACCGCGCGGAACGCGATGAGCTGCGCCGCGTCCTGGGCCAGGCCGCAGGCGAGGCTGGCGGCGGTGAACAGGGCCACGCCCGCGAGGAACAGGTTCCCCTTCCCGCGCAGGTCGCCCAGCCGCCCCGCGGTGATGATCAGCGTGGCGAGGACCAGCGTGTAGGCGTTGAGGATCCACAGCATCACGTCGAGGGACGTGTCCAGGTCATCGGTGATGTCCGGGATCGCGACGTTGACGATGGTGAGGTCGAGCAGGGTCATGAAGAACCCGAGGCACAGGACCGTCAGGATCGCCCACGGATTGCCTTTCCACTTCCGGAACACAAGCCTTCCCCTTCAACATGAGATGTGGTCGTTCGATCCCAGGAGTGGTGCGGCGGGCGCGGGTGTGACATCACGGACGGGCCGGAGCGGTGGTGCCGGTCAGAACCGGCCGCCGCCCGCCCCGATCACCTGCCCGGTCACCCAGCGGGCCGCGTCGGAGGCCAGGAATCCGACGACGTCCGCGACGTCGGCGGGCTCCCCCAGCCGTCCCAGCGGGGTCCGTGCCACGTTCTCCTCCGCCACCTCGGGGGGCAGCGGCGCGCCGGTGTCCCGGGTCAGGCCGGGAAGGACGCAGTTGGCCGTGATCCCCCGGTGGCCGAGTTCCTCGGCGAGCACCAGCGTCATGGCCTCGCAGGCCGCCTTGCTGGCGGCGTAGACGCCCGCGCCCGGGCGGTGGGTGCGGGTGATGCCGGTGGAGACGACGACGATCCGGCCGCCGTCCCGCAGCCGGTTGGCGGCCTCGCGCAGCCCCAGGAACGTCGCCCGGGTGTTGACGGTGAAGTGCAGGTCGAAGTCCTCGTCGGTGGCCCGGGCCAGCGGGCCGAAGCGGCTGACGCCGACGTTGCCGACGAAGACGTCGAGGCCGCCGAAGTGCCGCTCGGCGGCCTCGAACAGCGCGCGGACCCCCGCCGCGTCGGCGGCGTCCGCCCGGACGGCGACGGCCCGGCCCCCGTTCCGCTCGATGCCGTCGACTACCCGCGCGGCGGCCTCCTCGTCGGCCCGGTAGTTGACGATCACGCCGGCACCGTCGGCGGCCAGCCGTTCGGCCACCGCCCGGCCGATGCCGCGCGAGCTTCCGGTGACCAGCGCCGCCCTCTGGACTGCCATGTCCCATCTCCTCCGTTGACTCCGCTGTACCCGCCGACTCCGTTGCCGAGTACGGGAGTTGACGACGGTAGCCAGTGGGAGGCCCGGGGCACAGCCGTCGCGTCAGGCCACGCAGATCCCTTCGACGGCGACCTTGGCGTAGATGTGCGGAGAGGCGGTGATTCCGTCCGGGTACGCGGCCTTCGCCCGCTGGAACTCCGGCCGCGAGAAGGCCGCGTGGAGCGCCTCGGTCGACTCCCAGACGGCGATGTTCAGCCACAGCCGGCTGCCGCCGGTGCCCCGGTGGAGCTGGGTGGAGATGAACCCGGGCTGGGCCTTCATGAAGCCGGCGTCCTCGCGCCACGTCCGCTCGAACCGCTCCGCGTGCTCCTCCGGCACGACGAAGGTGTTGACCAGCGTGACCGGCCCGGTCCGCTCCTTGAGCTGGACGGGGAAGGGGGTGGTGGGGTCCTGGTCCTGAAGTCGCACGGTGTTCTTCCTTCCGGTCGAAGGGGGTCAGAGGGGCTGGGGCGCGAGGTCGTCCGGGGTCAGTTCCACGACGGGCAGCCGGTGCCGCACCCGCTTCTGGAACTCCGCGATGAAGGGGAAGACGGCGACGAAGCGGTCCCACATCCGGTCCCGCTCCTCCCCCTCCAGGATCCGCGCGGTCACCGCCACCCGCTCCGGCCCGATGTCGGCCGTCGCCCGGGGGTCGGACCGCAGGTTGAGGTACCAGGCCGGCTGGCTGGCCCGGGGGCCGCCCGGTACGTCGAAGTGGCCGGGCGCGGCGCAGACGTAGTAGCGGCCGCGGTCGTAGACGTAGCCGACCGGGTTGGTGCGGGAGAGGCCCGTCCGGCGTCCGGTGGTGGTGATCAGCATGGCGTCGAGGCGGCCGAAGCGGCCGAGGATCCGGCCCTGGGACCGCCGGTAGAGGTGGATGTTGAGGTTCAGGAACGCCCGGTTGATCCGTTTCGCCGTCCTCGACGGCGGCTTGGAGTAGAGGTAGACGTTCAGGCGGGTGAACGACCGGACGAGGACGTTGGCGCCCTCCATCCGCGCCGTGCCGCGCGACCAGGGCGCGAGCTTCTCGGGCGTGGTCCGGGACGTGTTCTGGGGCATGGTGCTGCTTCCTCTCCCCGGCACTACAGCGGCTTCCTGCCCTTGAGCAGGGAGCGCGCGGCGCCGGTGGCCAGCGAGCGGCTGATGGTGCGGAGTTCGGGGTCGGCGCAGGTGCGGGCGGCCCAGTGGACGAAGCGGGCCACCGTCGCCGTGCTCGGGTAGACGAAGCGGGTGGACTCGTCGTCCTTGAAGCCGAACACCGGGTTGAGGCCCTCGCTCCGGTCGAGCGCGGCGAAGACGGCGTCGGCGGCCTCGTCGCCGGTCATGGTCCCGGACTCGTACTTCTCGCAGACCTCGGCGGTGAGTTCGAGGACGTTCTTGAACTCCGGCTCCGGCCACCACAGTCCGGGGTGGTCGACCGTCTCCAGGCGGGTCAGGTGCCGCTCGTCGCCGTCGGCCTCGTAGCGGGCGCGGGCGTCGTACAGCCGCATGGCGCCCGGGGTGAGCCAGCCGGCCCACACCCGGAAGACCGCGTTCCAGAGGCGGAAGTGCTCGAAGGCGATGAAGGAGCTGTTGACCAGTTCGTCGTTGCGCCGCAGCAGCCCGCGTTCCAGCTCCTCGACGTAGCCGAAGCGCTCCTCCGACCAGTCGTCGTCGCGGAGGGCGGCGACGATGCGGGTGCAGAGCGAGTAGACGACCTCGAAGGTGTTGGACAGGCCTCGGGAGAACAGCGGGTCGATGAAGCCGGCCGCATGCGACATCAGGCACCAGCGGTGGCCGATCGACCGCTTCGACGAGTACTGCAGCCGCTCGGTCGAGACCCACTCCCGTACCCGCCGGGCGCCCGCGAACTGCCGCCGGACGGCCGGGTAGCGGTCCAGGAAGGAGTCGAACTCCTGCTCGGGCGCCAGGTCCCGGGGCTTGGGGTAGCGGCGGGGGTCGATGGTGAGGCCCACGCTGCACAGCGGATTCGTGGAGCCCTTGACGTTGTCGAACGGAATGATCCAGAACCAGCCGCGCTCGATCATGTGGTGCAGCGTGCCGGCGTGCCAGGACGCCGGCGGGCGCAGGCTGCGCGGGTGGTGCGAGACGTCGTCGAACGGCTTGACGCCGATGTAGTGGGTGAAGAGGGACCGCGAGTGGTGCCTGAACCGGCAGGGGTCCTCGCGGAGGCCGAACTTCTCCGCGAGGGGCGAGCGGAAGCCGCTGGCGTCGATCAGGTAACGGGCCCGGAACACCTCGCCGTTCTGGCCGGTGACGGTGACCCCGTCGTCGTCGAAGTCCAGGTCGCGGGCGCGCCAGTTCTGCCGGGTGACGCAGCCGTAGCGGGCGGCGATGTTGAAGAAGTGCTGGTCGGTGTCCTGCCGGTAGAGGTGGCTGGCCTGGGTGAGGATCCGGGGGATGACGAACATCGTCGCCTCCTCCGGGTCCGGCTCCGCGCCCGGCTCGTGCCGGATGAACCCGAAGCTCTGCTTGCGGCCGTGCCGCGGGCCGATGTTCCGGTGCACCGCCCGGGTGTCCAGCAGGTGGCCCAGCTCGGGCACGTCGAAGCGGGAGGCGAGGATGTGCAGCCACTCGACCAGCTGCGGCGTCATCGACTCGCCGATGGCGAACCGGGGGTGCTGGGCGGCGTCGACCAGCACCACCCGGGCGCCCTGGCGGGCGAGGATCGCCGCGCTGACCGTGCCGGCGAGGCCGGATCCGAGGATCAGGACGTCGCACGGCTGCGGCGGGCCGGAGGGTGCCGGCCGGCCGGGTTCCTTGAGCTTGCTGGGCATGGGCCCGCCTCTCTCGTCGACTTGGCTGTTCCGTTCCGTGACGGTCGGGTCCTGTGTGACGGTCGGGTTCTGGGCGGTGGCCGGGTTCTGGGCCGTGGCCGAGTTCTGGGCCGTGGCCGGGCTTCGGGAGTCCGACAGCGGCCCGCGGACCGCTGTCGGACTCCCGTCCACGGCCGGGCCACGAGCCGCCGCCCAGCCACGGGCCGCCGTCAGACTCCGGACCACCGCCGGTCCGCAGTCCCCCGCCGTGCTCCCGGCCCCGCCGAACCACCGCTCCAGCGCCGGCCGCGGATCGGCCGTCCGGTCCCCCGCCCAGGCCACATGGCCGTCCGGGCGCAGCAGTACGGTCTCCGCGCCGGCGGAGGGCCCCCCGGTGACCAGCCCCACCCGGTCGCCCCGGCCGCCCGTCAGGGCCGCCAGCTCCGCCCTCCGGCGCGGGTCGCCGGAGAGGTCGAGGAGGACGCCCCGGGCGCGTCGCAACAGGGCCGCCGCCTCCGGGGTGCCGGTGGCGCGGGTCAGGTCGGCGGGGGTGAGCCGGGTCCCGGTGAGCGGGTGGCCGTCGTCGGGGCCGTGACGGTCGTCCGGGCCACGCCGGACGTCGGATCCGTACCGGACGTCGAGGCCGCCGGCCCGGGCGGCCAGCCGGTCGCGGACGGCGCGGTGGCCGAGGAGTTCGCCGAGGATCTCGCGGACGGCGTCCACCTCGGGGCCGCCGAGGAGCAGCAGCGCCTGGGCGGCGATGTGGTCGAGCGCCGTACGGCCCACGGGGTGGCGCTCGTCGTGGTAGGTGTCCAGGAGTCCGGCGGGGGCGTGCCCGCGGGCCGCGGCGGCCAGTTTCCAGCCGAGGTTGGCGGCGTCCTGGAGGCCGAGGTTGAGGGCTTGGCCGCCGACCGGGAGCTGCCGGTGGGCGGCGTCTCCGGCCAGCAGGACCCGGCCGCGCCGGTAGCGGTCGGCCTGGAGGGAGACGTCGCCGAAGGCGTTCACCCAGAGCGGGGTGCCGCCCGTGACGTCCTCGCCGGTCACGCGCCGCCAGGCGGCGGCCACTTCGGCGAACTCCGGCGCGCCGGGCCGGGCGGCGGGCGCGCGGCCGTGTTCGTGGACCATGATCCGGGTGACGCCGTCGCGGGTGGCGGCGACGGCGAGCCCGCCGGGCAGCCGCTCGAAGCGGCGGTCGGGGACGGTGACGCCGGTGAGGTCGCAGCGCAGCAGTTCGCGCCCGGCCTCCGAGCCGGTGAAGCGGAAGCCGGCCAGGGCGGCGACGGTGCTCCGCTCGCCGTCGCAGCCGACGGCGTACGCGGCGGTGTACCGGACCGTCCGCCCGCCGGACACCGCCTCGGCCTCGACCCCGTCTCCCGCCTCGCGCAGCCCGCGCACCTCGTGGCCGCGCCGCAGGTCGGCGCCGAGGGCGGCGGCCCGTTCGGCGAGCAGGGCCTCCAGGCGCGTCTGCGGGACCTTCCACTGGCCGGCGTACGGCGAGGGCTGGCCGCTCAGGTCGAGCGGCAGTCCCGCGTAGTGGCCGGCGGACTGGCGCGGCGGGGTACCCAGGGGCTCCAACAGGCCGCGCTGGTCCAGGAGTTCCATGGTGCGGGCGTGCAGGGTGGAGGCCCGGGACTCCCCGGCCGGCGCGGGCAGCCGTTCCAGGACGGTGACGCGGGCGCCGCCCAGGCGCAGTTCGACGGCGAGCGCCAGGCCGACCGGCCCGGCGCCCACGACGACGACGTCTGTCTGTCGGACGTCCACGTCACCGCCGGCCTTCCGCGTACTCCTTGGCGCGGCCCAGGGTGGCCCTGCTGTTGGCGCTCAGGGCCTCCCTGACGTACGCCGCGGCCTCGGGGACACCGGCGTCCCCGCCCAGGACGCGGGTGATGTTCTCCGTGGCGAGGACGACGGTGTGCCGCGAGGTGGCGAGGGTGCCGTCCGCGTCCCGCACCAGCCGCCACCGGCCGGTGTGCAGGCTCATCAGGGCGGGCAGCGTGGTCTGCTTGTAGACGATGAGGTGGTGCGGGAAGCAGACCCGCACCGACTCGGTGGTGTGCGTGGTGCCGTCCGGCGCGCGGGTGTCCATGCGGAGCCGCTGGAGTCCGGGGGTGTCCTCCGCCACGGTGGCGTGGGCGACGTGCGGGAGGCGTTCGGCCCACCGGTCGGCGCGGTCGAGGAACTCGTAGACGTCCTTGGCCTCGCCGTCGATCCGCACGGTGTCCTCGAAGTCCAGGACGCGTCCGTCGGGCGCCCCGGCGGCGGACTCGGCGTGGGCCTTGAGGGCCGCGAGTTCGGCGCGGCTGTTGCGGTCGACGGCCGCCTCGATCCAGGCGAGGCCGTCCGGGTCGCCGTCCGCGGCCCGGTAGTGGTGGCGCAGGGTGACGCGGGTGGTGGTGGGCGACAGCGGGTCGGCCAGCCAGGTGCCGCCCATGGCCGCCACGGGCGGCGCCGGCACCTCCTGACGGAACTCGATCCGCCGCCGTACGGGGTCGAGCAGGCGCAGGGAGGTCCAGGTCTTGGCCGTGCCGTTGGCGGTGGCCCAGATGCGGATCCGCTCCGACGCGCCGACGCGTTCGGTCCGTTCGGCGTGCACGGTGGGCGGGAACAGCAGCGGCCAGTTCTCCACGTCCGCCAGCAGCGCGTAGACGTCGGCGGCGGGTGCCGCCACGGTGATGCCGTGCTCCGCCTCGCGGGTCTCCGGCTCCGTCATCGGTGTCTCCTTCCGGGAGGGGCCGGGCGGCTCAGAAGTTGCCGAGGCCGCCGCAGACGTTGAGGGCCTGTGCGGTGATGGCGGCGGCTGTGTCGGAGGCCAGGTAGTCGACGAGGCCGGCGACCTCCTCCGGGGTGGAGTAGCGGCCGAGCGGGATCTTGGCCGTGAACCGCTCCAGGACGGCGTCCTCGGTGGTCCCGTACGCGGCCGCGTAGCCCTGCCGGACGCGCTGGGCCATCGGGGTCTCGACGTAGCCGGGGCAGACGGCGTTGACGGTGATGCCGGTGGGCGCGAGTTCGTTGCCGAGGGCCTTGGTGAAGCCGACGACCCCGTGCTTGGACGCCGAGTAGGGCGCGCCGAGCACCACGCCCTGCTTGCCCGCGGTGGAGGCGATGTTGACGATCCGGCCCCAGCCGCGGTCCCGCATCCCGGAGCGGTTCAGCACCTCGCGGGTGACGCGGAAGACGCTGGTGAGGTTGGTGTCGATGACGTCCTGCCAGAGGTCGTCGGCGATGTCGGCGGTGACGCCGCCGCCGCTGCGTCCGGCGTTGTTGACGAGGACGTCCACCGTTCCGTACCGGTCGACGGCGGCCCCGACCCAGGCCCGGACGTCGTCGGCCGAGCGGACGTCGCACGCCGTGCCGTCGACGTCCAGGCCCTCGGCCCGCAGCTTCTCCGCCGTGGTGCGCACGGCGTCCGCCGAGCGGGCGCAGACGAACACGCGGTGGTCCCGCGCCGCCAGCCGGCGGGCCACCGCCAGGCCGATGCCGGAGGTTGCCCCGGTGACGAGGGCGACGCGCCTGTCCTGTGCCATGGTGCTCCTCGAAAGGTCGCCGGAAGGGCCGGTGTTCACGAGCGGGCCGGACCGGCGGGGGCGGGGCGCGCCTCGTCGATCCGCCGGTTGACGGTGGCGAGCAGTTCGCCGAGGGTCGTGGTGTCGTTGAGGCACTCCTCGTCGAGGGCGACCTCGTAGGTGCGCTCGATGCGGCCGCCGGCCTCCAGCCGGGCGAGCGAGTCGTAGCCGAGCTGCTCGAAGGTGAGGGCGCGGATGTCGCCGGCGAGGCCGGTGCCCTCCTGTTCGCCGGCCGCCTCGCGCAGGATCCGTTTCAGGTCGTTCAGGGTGAACCGGGCGTGCTCGTGCGTGGTCATGCGTTCCTCCGATACGTCCGTGGTGCTGTGTCACGGCCGTCCGCTACGCCCCCGCGCGCCGGACGACCAGGGCGGAGTTGAAGCCACCGTGTCCCCGGGCGAGGACGAGCGCCGTCTCCAGCCGCGCGGGCCGCGGCACGCCGACGACGAGGTCGAGGCCGTACCCGGGCAGCGGGGTGACGTTGACGGTGGGCGGGACGACGCCGTCCGCGAAGGCGAGCAGCGCGGTGACGACGTCGAGGGGGGCGGCGCCGGACAGCAGCCGCCCGGTCATGGTCTTGGGCGCGGTGACCGGTACACCGCCGGGTCCGAACACGGCCGCGAGGGCGTCCGCCTCGATCCGGTCCAGCTCCGGTACGGCCGCCGCGTCGGCGAGCACGAGGTCGACGTCGGCGGCGGTGCAGCCCGCGTCGTCCAGGGCCAGCTCGATGGCGCGGCGCAGGCCGGGTTCGCGGCCGGTGCCGGGTCTCGGGTCGAAGGTGGCGGCGTACCCGGCGATCTCGCCGTAGACGCGGGCGCCGCGGTCGCGGGCGGAGCCGGCGTCCTCCAGGACGAGGAGGGCCCCGCCCTCGCCGGGCACGTGCCCGGCCGCGGCGGCGTCGAAGGGCAGGTAGGCGCGGTCCGGGTCGGTGGCGGTGGACAGCCGGCCGCCGGCCATCCGGGCGACCAGCCCCCAGGAGCAGATCGACGCGTCGACGCCGCCGGAGACCACCAGCGGGGTGCCGCCGCGGATCAGCCGCCGGGCCTGCGCGAGCGCGTCGAGCCCGCCGGCCTGGTCGGAGACGACGACGCCGCACGGGCCGCGCATGCCGTTGCGGATGGAGATCTGGCCGGTGTTGACGGCGTAGAACCAGGCGAACGACTGGTAGGCGCTGACGTACTGGCCGCCCTTGCTCCACAGGTTGCGCAGCTCGCGTTCGCCGAACTCGAAGCCGCCGGAGGAGCCGGCCGTCACCACGCCCATGGTGAAGGGGTCCCGGGCGGCGGGGTCGACGCGGGCGTCGGCGAGCGCCTGGTCGGCGGCGACGAGCGCCAGCCGGGTCATGTGGTCGGTCTGCGGCAGGAGACGGCTCGGCAGGTGCTCCTCGGGCCGGAAGTCCGGGACCTCGCCGGCGAGTGTGACCGGGTAGCCGGAGGTGTCGAACTTGCGGATCGCGCGGATGCCCCCGGCGCCGGCCCGCGTCGCCCGCCAATAGGCCTCCGTGCCCAGGCCGTTGGGGGCGGCGACGGCGACCCCGGTGACGACGGCGGCGGTCATGCGGCGCTCCGCAGGACCATGGCGCTCTGGAAGCCGCCGAAGCCGCTGCCGACGGTGAGCACGGTGTCGGTCCGGTGCTCGCGCGCCTCCAAAGGTACGTAGTCGAGGTCGCACTCCGGGTCGGGCTCGTGGAGGTTGGCGGTGGGCGGGACGACGTCGTGCGCGATGGCGAGGACGGACGCGGCGATCTCCAGGGAGCCGATGGCCCCCAGCGAGTGGCCGATCATCGACTTCACCGAGCTGACCGGCGTCCGGTAGGCGTGCGCGCCCAGGCTGCGTTTGAACGCGGCCGTCTCGTGGCGGTCGTTCTGGCGGGTGCCGGAGCCGTGCGCGTTGACGTAGTCGACGGCCTCCGGGGGGATCCGGGCCTCGTCGAGCGCCCGGGTGACGGCCTCGGCCATCTCCCGGCCGTCGGCGCGCAGTCCGGTCATGTGGTAGGCGTTGCTGCGGGTGGCGAAGCCGGCGATCTCGGCGTGGAGGAGAGCCCCGCGGCGCCGCGCGCGCTCGTACTCCTCCACGACGAAGACCGCCGCGCCCTCGCCGAGCACGAAGCCGTCGCGGGTGCGGTCGAACGGCCGGGAGGCGTGCTCCGGGTCGTCGTTGCGGGCCGTGGTGGCGCGGATGGCGTCGAAGCAGGCGACGGTGATCGGCGAGATGGGCGCGGCGGCGGCGCCGGCGACCATGACGTCGGCGGCGCCCTCCCGGATCAGCCCGGTGGCGTAGCCCACCGAGTCGAGCCCGGAGGTGCAGCCGGTGGAGACGACCGTCGTCGGGCCCTCGGCCCCCACCGACCACGCCACCTCGGCGGCGAAGGAGCTGGGGACGAAGTAGTCGTAGAGGTGCGGGACGGCGTAGGTGTGGTCGACGGCCTCCAGCCGGCCGCCGTCGCTGACGACGCGGTACTCGCGGTCGAGCGCCATGGTCGCGCCCACGCCGCTGCCGATGGTCACGCCGGTGCGGTGCGGGTCCGCCTCACCGGGGGCCAGGCCGGCGTCGGCCAGGGCCTCGGCCGCGGCGACGACGGCGAACTGCGCGGCCCGGTCCATCCGGCGGACGTCCTGGGGGCCGAGCCCGTGGTCCTCGGGACGGAAGTCGACCTCGGCCGCCACCCGGGAGCGGAAGCCGGCGGGGTCGAAGAGGGTGATGCCACGGGTGGCGGTCCGGCCGGCGCTCAGCAGGCTCCAGTACTCCTTGGTGCCGACCGCGCCGGGCGCCACGACCCCGATCCCGGTGATGACGGCGCGGCGCCCCCCGCGGGTGCCGCGCCGTGCCGCCGTGCCGCTCACCTGTCGCTCCCCTGCGTGCCGTCCCAGTAGTAGAAGCGGGTGGCCATGGC
Organism: Streptomyces sp. NPDC021100; assembly: GCF_044333095.1. NCBI lineage: Bacteria > Bacillati > Actinomycetota > Actinomycetes > Kitasatosporales > Streptomycetaceae > Streptomyces > Streptomyces sp. NPDC021100. The sequence continues at coordinate 132,688 of NZ_JBIRQH010000018.1, read as the reverse complement.
GTCGGCGGGCGAGCGCCAGGTGGCCGGGTCGTAGGCCGCGATGTACGGCTTGAGGTCCTCGCTGACCTTGACGAAGAGCGGGTGCTCGCGCGCCCGCTCGATGGCCGCGCCGCCGTGGTCGGCGTCGAAGTCCTGGAGGTGGAAGTAGAGCCCCCGGTAGTGGAAGAGCTGGCGGCGCCGGGTGCCCATGGCGTCCGGCAGCTCGGTCTCGTCGAACTCCCGGAAGATCCGGGACACTTCGCCGAGCGAGGCCGGGTCCATCCGGGCCACGATGAGGGTGCTGTGCATGGTGCCTCCGTTGTCGGAAGGGTCTCCGGTGCGGGGTGGTGCGGGCTCAGCGGGCGGCCGGGCCGAACCAGCGCCGCAGGGCCGCGGGCAGGGTGACGGACGGGGTGTCAGGCGGGTCGCCGGGCGCGGCCCAGGCGACGTATCCGTCGGGCCGGACGAGCAGGGCGGCGGTCCCGTCGAGCGGGCCGCCGGGCGCCTGGCGCGGGGCGGCGGTGACGACGCGCACCCGGTCCGCCCAGGGCCGGGCGGCACGCCGGACGTCCGGGTCGGCGGCGAGGTCGAGGAGCACCCCGCGGCCGGTGTGGAGCTGTTCGAACGTGGTGGTGGGGCCGTGCTCGCCGGCGAGGTCCGCCGGGGGCAGGCGCCGGCCGAGGAGCGGGTGGTCATCGGGTCCGTCGGGCCCGGTCTCGTAGCGGATGTCGAGCCCGCTGACCCGGCCGGCCAAGTGCCGCCCGGCGTCGGGGAGTTCCATCAGCTCCGCGAACACCGCGCGCAGCGGCAGCACCTCTTCCCCGCCGAGGTACAGCAGGCCCTGGGCCCGGGTGTTGGCCAGCAGCCGGGCGCCGGCGGGGTGCCGCTCGGTGTGGTACGTGTCGAGCAGGCCGGGCGGCGCCCAGCCGTGCACGGTGGCGGCGAGCTTCCAGCCGAGGTTGGCGGCGTCCTGGACGCCGACACTCAGCCCCTGGCCGCCGGCGGGCAGATGGGTGTGGGCGGCGTCGCCGGCCAGCAGCACCGAGTCCTTGCGGTACGCGACGGCCTGGTGGGTGGCGTCGCCGAAGGAGCTGACCCAGTGCGCGGTGCGGCCGCCGATGTCCTCGCCGGTCAACCGCCGCCAGGCGGCGGCCACTTCACCGAAGGTGACGGGCCGGTCGCGCCGCCGGGGCGGGGTGCCGCGTTCGCAGACGATGACGCGGTCCACGCCGTCGGCGAGCGGGGCGGACATCACCATGCCGCCGGGCAGCCGTTCGCCGATGGGCCGCGGCCGGATGCCCTTGCCCTGGGTGCCGGCCACGTCGGCGAGGAACATCTCCCGGGTGGCGGCGGTGCCCGGGAAGGCGATCCCGGCCGCGCCCCGTACGAAGCTGTGCCCGCCGTCGCATCCGGCGAGGAAGCGGCAGCGCAACCTGCGGCGCCCGGCCGGCGTCTCGGCCTCGACCTCGGCCCCGTCGGGTCCGTTGACGAGCCCGACGGCCCTCCAGCCGCGCCGGATCTCCGCGCCGAGCTCCGTGGCCCGGTCGGCGAGGACGGCCTCGGTGCGCGCCTGGGGGATCCCGCGGGCGCCGAAGTGGCCGCCGTCGAGGACGCCGTAGTCGAGCGGTATGCCGCCGAAGTGCCCCCGGGTGTCGGTCCGCACGGTGCCGAAGCGTGGCAACAGGCCGCGTTGGTCGAACAGTTCGGTGGCACGGGCGGTGAAGCCGAGCCCCCGGGACTGTCCGGAGGGCCGGTCGAGTGCGTCGAGGACGAGGACGTCGACGCCGCCGAGGCGCAGTTCGGCGGCCAGGAACAGCCCGGTGGGGCCGGCTCCGACGACGATCACCGGAACATCCATGCTGTCTCCTCGCCCCGGGCGCGGCACGGCGGACGGACCCGGCCGCGGCAGGGGAGTTGGCGAACGGAAGGGCGGGGCGGAGGCGGCGCGGTCGCGTCGACGCGCCGCGGTCGGCCCTGCGGGAGAGAAACCCGCCGGAGAGAAGAGAGAGAGGGGGACGCACGGGAGAAGACGTCTCCCCCGTCCCGGAAGCGGACACAGATCTGCCGCTGCCCCTTAGCGTGACAGTGCGGCCGACCCGGTGTCAAACCCCGCAGCTCAGCCGGGAATTACCGGGTGGCGATACCCCGCGATTCCCGTCTCCGGGCGACGGAACGACCCCTGCTATTCCTCTTCCGGTGGCCGCCCGGCGGGCGCCGGTCGGAATCCGCTTTTCCGCCCGAATACATGTAGACAACACCCTCGGGGGCTTGTAGGGTCCGACCCTGCATCGCATGGAACGCGCCCCCTCCGCCCCCAGGGACGGAATGGGGGGAATCGTTCCGCCCGGTCACTCGGGCGCGATGACACGGGGGCCAGAAACGGGGGTTCCAGATTTCATGATCGGAAATCTGGCACGGCACGTCGTACGCTCATTGCCTTTCCCGGCCGGGATTTTCCGGAACGCGGGACCCATCGGCCGGCGGACCGGCGGAACCGGAATCCGCCGTAGCCGTTCCGGGGACGAACCGGGACGCGGTCCCGAGCCCGTTCACCGATGCCGCCACCCCTCCGCTCCAGGGATCCCACCCCACTCCTGGACACGGCGCTCCCGGTGCGCGCTTCCACGCCGGCACCCCACCACGAGCCTCGGGAGAAGGAAATGAGTTCACCGGAATCGAGTTCACCGGGATCGAGTTCCGCGGGATCACGCCCGTCAGGGCCGCGCTCCGCCAAGCCGCGCCCTTCGGAATGCAGCACGGGACACCACACCGGCGTCCCGCGCCGCCGCCCCGGCACACCGAACCCCGGGCTCCGGCCGTGTGCCGCCTGCGGCAGCGCGATCCGGTCCTGCCTCGGCGAACTGCCGGACATCTACGCCGACTGCGAGGCCGCGCTGCTCCCCCGCCGGCAGGGGCCGCTCAGGCCGGTCGGCGGCGCCCGGCGCCACTCCGGGCCGCCGCTCGACGAGGGCGCGATGGCGACCCGCTCGCGGATCCTGGGCACCCTGTCCTCCTGGGCGGCGCTGGTGGCGGACGAGCGCGGGGTGGCCGCGCCGCGGCGGCGCCCGGCCGAGCTCGCCGCGTTCCTCCTCGTCCATCTGGACTGGCTGCTGTGCCACGCCGCGGCCGGGGACTTCGTCGGGGAACTGCTCGACGCCACCGAGACCGCCCGGCGTTCGTCCTACGTCAAGCCGTCCCTGGCCGCGAACCTGGGCAGCTGCGCCCACCCGGGCTGCGCGGAACCGCTCTCCCCGGCCCCGGTGTCCGGGACGAAGGGGGTGGGCCAGGTGCGGTGCGCCGCGGGGCACACCTGGCTGCCGCACCAGTGGCTCGCGCTGATGCGGAACCTCCGGCGGGAGCAGCGCCTCGGCCGTTCCGCCGAGGGCGTCGCATGAGCGCCGCCGACGACGGGGAGCCCCGGCTCGTCACCACCGAACTCGCGGCCCTCGCCGCCGGGGTCTCCCCCGCGACCATCCGCAAATGGTCGAGCCGCGGAAAGATCACGCGCTACGGAAGCGCCCGCCGCGCGCTCTACGACCTCACGGAAATCATGAATGCCGTGGCAGTCGGCCCCTCTTCTCTCCCCGGCGGGGAAACCTGATCCGTCCGCCCCTCCCCATTCCTCCGCGATCCCTTCACGCTTTCCCGGCCGTTTCACCCGGCGCCGGGTGAAAAACGGAGCGAAAGGCGCGAAGAACGCCCCGCCCGCCGCCCTGCACCGGGTGACGGGGGATTTTCCCGGCGCGCGGGCGACGGGCGGGGCTGCACGGCCGCCGCCGCACCGGATCGCCCATGCGTCCGGTGCGGCCGGCGGGAACCGTGCGGTCTCGGGCGGCGCCGTTTCCGGCGCCCTTCCGGATCCCTCCGTGGTGCTCATCCCTGAGAGGGGTACGGGCCCCCGGGGCGTGACATCCCCCGCACTGTGAGCCGGGTCTCACCCGGCCGGAGCCCACCCGGCCGCATCAGCCTTTCAGCCCGTAGAAGTGGATCCGTGTGTTCGCCTCGAACCCGATGCGCGGGTACACGGGGGCCCCGGCGGCGGTGGCGTGCAGCGTGGCGCGGGTCAGTCCGGTGGCCCGCGCGCCTTCGTACAACGCCTTGCGCGTGACCGCCTCGCCGTAGCCCCTGCGCTGCCACCGGGGGTCCGTGGCGACGAACACGACGTGCAGGCGGCCCCGCGCCGCGACGGTGGCGGCGCAGGCCACCGCCTCGTCGCCCCGCACGGCCAGGTAGGCGTGCACCCCGTTCCTCCAGAGGGCGGATCCCGCCAGGCCGTCGCGCCCCTCCTCCAAGGGGAGCCCGTAGGCGCGGGATTGGAGGTCGGCGTAGGCCAGCAGCTGCTCGTCGGTGCGGACGCGGGCGAACGTCAGGTCGGGGTGGACCGGCTCGGCGAGGGGCGGCAGGCCGGCGGCCATGCCCGTACCGGGGAAGGCATACCGGAGGCCGGCCCGTTCGGCCGCCGACTCCAGCCCGGAGCGGGCCTCGTCGTCGAGGAGGTCCTCGAAGAGCCACAGGAAGCCCGGGTGTCGCTTCGCCCGCATGATGTCCGCGGCCTGGCGCAGCCGCCGCCCGACGCGCTCGGCTCCCGCTTCCGCCTCGGTCAGGGTGACGCAGTTCCAGAACCCGAACCGGCTGTCGGCCCAGCGCACGGCGATGCCCGGAAGGTCGCGCACGTCCGCGTCGGCATCCCGGTCGAGCACCAGGGCCCGCCAGACGGCGGTGAGTTGGCGTACCGACTCGATGGACTCGGCGGGAACGGTCACGATGCCTCCATGATGCGTCAGACGATGTTCTCGGCGTTCCCGGCCTCCGCGATCCGCCCGGGGGCGTTCGCGGCGCCGGAGCGGGGCACCCCGTAGGAGCGGCGTCCGAAGCGCCACCACACGGCGGCCATGACCAGGGCCATCAGCAGGGCGACGGGTGTGTAGTTGAAGGTCTCGGCGGTGACCGGGCTGGTCTGCGGCAGCAGGAACAGCACCGTCACCCCGGCCGCCCAGAGCACCGCCACCCAGCCGATCGGCCGGCTCCAGCGGCCCAGATGCCAGGGGCCGGGGGTGAACCGGTCCCGGTGGCGCAGGCGCAGCAGTACCGGGATGGCGTAGGCGGGGGTGAAGCCCACGACGGAGATCGCGGTGACCGCGGAGAACGCGGTGGCGGAGTACAGGGACGGCAGGGCGAGGACGAAGGCGACGGCGACCGCGAGCCGGACGGCGTTGGCCGGAATGGCCGTCCGGCGGCTGACCTTGCGCCAACGTGCCGAGCCGGGCAGGGCGCCGTCCCGGGCGAAGGCGTAGATCATGCGGCTGGCGGCGGCGGTGACGGTGTAGCCGCACAGGAACTGTGCGCCGATGATCACCAGCAGCAGTGCCTTGGCCGTCGCCAGGCCCAGGGCGTCGAGGAGGATCTGTGCCACCGGCACCCCGGTCTCACTGCCCAGAGTCCCGGTGTAGTCCTGGATGGCGAACAGCAGGGCGGCCAGCAGGATGCCGCCGGCGATCCAGGACACGGCCACCGAGCGGACGATCCCGCGCGCGGCGGCCACGGAGGCGCCGGTGGTCTCCTCGCTCAGGTGGGCGGAGGTGTCGTAGCCGGCCAGGGCGAAACACGGCAGCAGCATGCCCAGCAGGATCACGTACAGGGGGCTGGACCAGCCGGTGTTGTTGGTGAACTCGGTGAACACGAAGCCGGCCGGCCGGTGGTGGGAGGGGACGAGGGTCAGGGCGCCGACGATGACGACGGCGCCGGCCAGGTGCCACCAGGCGCTCAGGGACGTCAGGACGTTCATCAGCCGGGTGCCGAAGAGGTTCAGGAGGGCGTGCAGAGCGAGGACGACCGCGTACAGGGCCAGCAGGGATCTCGGCGTCGGCACGTAGCCGAACTGCAGGTTCGCCCAGGCGCCCGCGAAGGTCGCGATGCCGTAGTCCTGGGCCGCGATCCCGCCGAGCAGCCCCAGCAGGTTGAGCCAGCCGGTGTACCAGCTCCACCGCTCGCCGCCGAGCTGACGGGCCATGTAGTACAGGCCGCCGCTGGTGGGGTAACGGGAGGTGATCTCGGCCAGCGCCGCCGCCAGGCACAGCACCGGCGGGCCCACGGCGAGCCACCCCCACACCACCACCGCGGGACCGCCGCTGTTCAGGCCGTAGCCGAGCAGCAGCAGCGTCCCGGACATGATGGAGATGACCGACAGGGAAGCGGCGAAGTTCCCGAAGGCACCCATCCGCCGGTGCAGTTGCTGGGTGTAGCCGAGCTCCTTGAGTACGCGCTCGTCGTCGTCCGACGGCTCGGACCGCCGCCGTCGCGCACGTGCCGGTGTACGCATCGGGATCCTCCGCACGGAGAAGGGCCGAAGGGAACGGGAACGGCGGGTCCGGCCGCGGGACGGCATGGCACTCGGGAACCGGGCAGACCGCCTGGGAAGGGCATCGACGCTCCGATACGGGCCGGGGGCGGGGCACGAGCGGGGAGCACGGGGGCACGGACGGCATGGCGCACCGCGGCGGCGCCGCCCGTAGCCGACGGAGCTACTCGCCGTGCTCCCAACATAGTTGGCGGATACCGTCACGGACGAGACCGCCGTTCGGCTGCCGCGCGGGCGGCGACGTCACCGGGCGGGGCGGGCGCCGTGGCATGTCGGACGCCGCGCGTCTCAGCCGAGGTTCAGCGTTCGCGCGGCCAGGGCCGGCGGGATGGGCGCGGCGTAGTCCGGTTCCGGACAGGGGTCCGGTGCCGGCGCCCCCGGCAGGGCTTCCTGGCCGGGGTCGGGCTCCCGGCGGTGCGTCGTACAGGGGCCGCCGCCGGTGGCCACCCCGCACCGTCCCTTCCATGTCGGATGGCCGCACTGGAGGTCCGGATCATGGACGTGACACAGACCCGAGGGCCTGGCGGTGCCGGTGGGGCAGCGGTAGCCCTTCTTCGTGATCGCGACGCATTGCGGGTCCGGGGATGTTGCCACCATGGCGGCATCATGCCCGTACGGCACGGCGGCCGGCCAAGGGGGGCCCGGCCACGACGGCGCGGTCGACCGCCCCCGACGGTGCGGCACTCCGGCCCGCCGGCCCGCCGCTCCCGGCACGCCGTCCGGGCCGGCGTGGTCCGAGGTCTACCGCCGCCGTTGCGGCGTCTTCGGCAGCGCGCCCCCGACGCTCAGCCCCGGCGCCCCGCCCCGCTCCCCCACCGGCCCGCGCAGTTCCGTCGCGAGGAGGACGAACCAGGCGCCGACGAGGACCAGGTGCGCGCGTTGGGGGACGCCGTGCCAGCCCGGGTGGCCGAAGAGGGGGCCCACCGTGGAGACGGCCGTGGCGAGGGCGGCGGCCGGGAGCCAGGGGGTCCAGCGGGACAGGACGGGCCACCGGGCCTGGGCCGCGGCGACGGTGAACAGGAACATGGAGCCGAAGAGGGCCGCGTGCACCAGGGCGCTGGTGGCGGTGTGCCAGGGGTTGACGGCCTCGCAGCCGGCCTCCACCGAGGGGGCGCAGCGCATCGGCACGATCACGTCGGCCACCGAGCAGATCCCGAAGGCGACCAGGCACCACCATCCGGCCTCGGCCACCGGCCCCGTCCGGCGGTCCCTGGCCAGCAGCGCGCCGGCCACCACCAGGGCGGCGGCGAGGAGTTCCGCGGCGCCGAAGAGGAGATGGAAGCGCTGGTCGGCGGCGTAGAGCTCGCTGACGTAGGAGTGCCGCGGGTCGAGCCCGGTGGGCAGCGGGAACTCCAGCAGCCAGTCGTTGTAGACGACGGCCGCCGTGAGCAGCAGGGCGGGTGCCAGGACCGTACGGGCGAAGAGGCGGCGCCGCGGTGGTGCGGGTGGCGGGGCGGGCCGGGGCCCGGCGGGCGCGAGCGCGGTCCGCCGGGGGCCGGGGGAGGGCCGTTCGTACAGGGCCTGCCTCCCGTGGTCGGGGCAACTGCTGTCAGTGCCGTCGGTCATCTTCGCGCCACCCCAGATCTTCATTGTGTGTACCGGGACCTCGCTCACCGCAAACGGGACGTCCGCTTCCCCCGAGTGCCCCGGCAAAGGGGTGGCAATCGGTTCCGGGGCGTACGGTTCGAGCCATACGGGGAGGTCAGCCGCCGTCCGTCCGAAGCAGGAGCGCGCGTGGGTCAGGAGTCGGGGTCCCGTTCCGGAGAGGCCGTCCGGGCGTGGGCGGAGGCGTTCGGCGCGGTGGCCGCCGCCGTGGCCGCCATGGTCGCCACCGCCGCCCTGGGCCTGTGGGCGGCCGGGGCCGGCGGCTTGCCGTCCGGGGCGTTCCCGGCCGTGCTGGCGGCGACCGTGGTGGCCGCCGTGGGCGGGACGGTGGAACTGACCGGCGGCGCGGGGTTCTTCGGCCGTACGGGTGCCACGCTCACGGTGGTTCCGCTGTCGGTGTCGCTGGCCGGGGCGCTCGCCCTGGCGGCGGGCGTACTGCGGCCGCTGGGTCCGCAGCGCCACGGGCCGCCGCCGGACGGCCGGGAACTGGCGGCCCGCGCGGCCCGGGTGGCGGTGCTCTGGATCCCGGCGCTGCTGGTCCCGGCGCTGACCGCGCGCCACACCTTCCGGATCGGGCTGGGCGGCGGGCTGCTGGACGAGATCGGGGACGCGCTGGACGTACGGCCGGAGGTGGAATTCCGCGCGGACGTGGCGGCCACCCTGGGCCGGGGACTGCTGTGGCTGCTGGTGCTGTATGTGATCACCGTCCTCGCCGCGCGCCGCACCCCGCTCCCTCCCCCGCTGCGCCGCTTCCAGGACGCGGCGCGCCCGCCGGTGCGGGCGGTGCTGGGGCTGCTGCTGGGCTACGTCGCGCTGGGGCTGGTGGTGGGTCTGGTGACGCTGTGCACCCGGGGGCACCCCGCGGAGACCGCGGCCACCCTGCTGCTGGGGCTGCCCAATCTCTCCTGGCTCGCCCTGGGCACGGGCCTCGGCGGCGCCTGGGAGGGGAACGTGCCCGACGCGATCGGACTGCCGGTGCCGTACGCGCTCGCCGCGGTGCTGCGGGAACCGGGCGGCGGTACGGCGACGGTGAACCTGGTCTCGCTGGGGCGGTACGACGACCGGGCGTGGATCCTGGCCCTGGTGGCGGCCCTCGCGCTGGCGGCGGCCGCGTTCCTGACGGCCCGCCGCTTCCCCGCGCCGTGGTGGCGGCAGGCCGTCCGGCTGGCCCCGGCCCTGGCCGTGGCCCTGGTGGCCGTCGGCCTGCTGACCCGGATCTCGGCGCGCTACGGGCTGTCGCTGTTCGGCATGGGCGACCTCGACGCGTTCGGCGGGGAGGTCCGGCTCCACCCCCGGCTGCCGCTGCTGTTGGGGTGGGGAGCGCTGTGGGGCCTGGTCGCGGGGGCGGCGGCAGGGGCGCTCGCCGAGGCGCTCACCCGCGCCCGGCGGCCGCGGAGCGGCGCCGGATAGCCGGTTAGGCTGACCGGGCGCGCGGCCGGAGGGAGGCGGGGATGGCGGGGGACGAGGCACCGCTGCCGGTCTTCGTCTACGGCACGCTGCGCCGCGGCGGCGTCAACTACGACGGGTTCCTGCGCGGCCGGACGGCCGCCGAGGTCCCGGCCCGGCTGGCGGGGGCGGTGCTGTACGAGGGCCCGGGCTATCCGTTCGCGGTCACCGCGCCGGCCGGTGAGATCCGCGGCGAGCTGATGACGCTCGCCCCGGCCGCCCACGCGGCCGTGCTCGCCGCCCTCGACGCGCTGGAGGGCCACCGCCCGGGGGATCCCCGCAACCTCTACGAGCGGGTGGTGCGCGCGGTGCGCACCGAGCGGGGCGAGACCGTGGGTGCGTGGGTGTACCTGGCGGCCGATCGGATCGCCCGCCGGCTGCGCGCGGAGGGCGTCCGCGTCCCCGGCGGCGACTGGCCGCACCGCGCGTGACGACCGGGGCGTGAGAACCAGGGCGTGACGGCCAGGGCGTGACGGCCGGGACATGACGGCCGGGACGTGACGGCCAGGGCGCGACGGTCGGCGCGTATCAACAGGCGCGACAGGCGCAGGAGATCCACCGCGTCACCGCAGACACGCACCGCGTCACCGACCGTCCCACATGCTGAACGGTCGCCGAACTCGCGCAACCCGCCGCCCCCTTGACCGGTCTTGCGATGCGAACGGACGTCCTGTTGACCGCCGTTCACCCTCTGTCGATCTCATGTCAAATATTGATCAACTGATGTGAACACCGTGTAAACAGTCTTTCCATGCGCATGCCAAGCACTGCACAGTCTGCCCGGGACCACAGGGTCCCGCGGTGCACGAGTGACAGCACCGCCCCCCGCCAGCGGCCCGGCCACCCCGGGCCGTCATGACGCAAAGGGCGCTGAACAGTGCGTACATCCCCCACAACCCCCGGCCGAATACTGACTGTCGCCGTCGCGGTGGCCGCGGCGGCGGCCATGGCCGGCGGCGCTGTCGCCGCCCCGGCGACGGGCACGGCACACAGCACGACGACCACGGTGGCCACGGCGAGACCCGGCTCCGCGGCCTCGCAGGTGGCCGGCGCCGATGTGGTGCGGGCGGCCCGCTCCGCCGCCGTCGCCCACGCCAAGGACACCGGCGTCGGCCCGCAGGAGACGCTGACCGTCAAGGACTCCCTCGTCGACCCGGAGGGCAAGCGCCACGTCCGGTTCGAGCGCGCCTACAAGGGCGTTCCGGTGGTCGGCGGCGACCTCGTCGTCCACCTCGACGCCAAGGGCGGCTACGCGGGCGCCACCCGGGCCGCGCGGCACCAGGTGGCCCTGGCGTCCGTCAAGCCGGAGCTGACGGAGCGTCAGGCCGCCGCCAAGGCCGCCGAGGCGGTCAAGGGCACGGCGGGCCGCACCGAGCTGGTGGTGGACGCCACCAACGGCAAGTCCGTCCTCGCCTACCGGGTGACCGTCACCGGCGGCCACGCGGCCGAGAAGGGCGCCCTGCGCGCGGTGACCGTGGACGCCGTCTCGGGGAAGATCCTCGCCACCACCCCGCTCACCGACGCGTTCATCTCCCCCAAGCTCAAGGACACCCTGCGCGCCAAGGGCCGCACCGCCGCACCGCGCCTCGGCGCGGCGGCCACGCCGCGGAGCGCCGGCTCCGGGGCCGCGTCCGCCTACCCCGCGCAGGCGAACGGCAACGGCGCCTCGATCTTCGTCGGCACCGTCCCGCTGATCACCACGCAGACCGCGCGCAGCACCTTCACGCTCAAGGACCTCAGCCGCGGCAGCGCGGAGACCCGGACGGCGGGCGGCCAGGAGCTCGAGACCTTCACCCAGGGCAAGGCGTTCACCAACAGCACCAACCGCTGGGGCAACGGCACCGCCTCCGACCCCACCAGCGCGGCCGTGGACGCCGAGTTCGGCGTCACCAGCACGTTCGACTACTACAAGGGCACGTTCGGCCGGAACGGCATCAAGAACGACGGCGTCGGCCCGCGCGCCCTGGTGCACTTCGGCAACAAGGTGGGCAACGCCTTCTGGTCCCCCGACTGCTGGTGCATGCTCTACGGCGACGGCGACGGAGAAACGTTCAAGCAGCCCCTGGTGGCCCTGGACGTCACCGGCCACGAGCTGACCCACGGCGTCATCTCGGCCACGGCGGACTTCCAGCCCACCCGGGTGGACGCCAACGGCAACCAGTTCGGCGAGGCCGGCTCGCTCAACGAGTCGTTCGCGGACATCTTCGGCACCGGCATGGAGTTCCGCACCAACAACGCGGCCAACCCCCCGAACTACCTGCTCGGCGAGAAGCTCGGCCTGGACCAGCAGTTCCTGCGCCGCCTCGACAAGCCCTCGCTGGACAAGCTGGAGGGCACCGTCGACTACTGGGACGCCGGCTCCTACGACCGTGAGGTGCACGCCGGTTCGGGCGTCTCCTCGCACGCCTTCTACCTGCTCGCCGAGGGCAGCGGCAAGAAGACGGTCGGGAAGTTCTCCTACGACTCCCCCACCTACGACGGCCAGTCGGTGACGGGCATCGGCCGGGACAAGGCGGAGCAGATCTTCTACCGGGCGCTCACCCGGTACATGGTCTCGACGTCCGACTTCCACGACGCCCGCAAGGCCACCCTCCAGGCCGCCGCGGACATCCACGGCGCCGGCAGCACCGAGTACCAGGCCGTCGACCGCGCCTGGGCCGCGGTCAACGTGACCGAGGCCAACACCCCGTCCGCCCAGCGCTGACGAGGACCGCGGGCCCCGGCCGGACCGGCCGGGACCCGCGTGCTCACCGGACCCGCTCCACCTCGGGGAACGGGTCCGTCGGCACGTCCCCGGGCCGGGTGTCCCGGTCGCGCAGCCGCCGGTCGAGGAAGGCCGTGACGAGCGCGCGGGTGATCGCGATCGACCGCTCCGCCGGCAGCGCTCCGAGGAGGTCCGTCACCGTCTCCCGGGGGACCGTGCCGCGTTCGGCCAGGCGCGGCAGCAGCGCGGCGGCGTCGGTGAAAGCGCCGTGGGCGGTGTCGTGGACGATCAGCCGCCGGACGTGTCCCCGGCTGTGCCGGACGAGCGCGTCCCACCCCGGCCGGTTGTCGGCCACGTCCGCGGCCGAACCGAGCAGCAGGAACGGGCGGTCGAGCCCCTTCTCGGCCACCGCGCCCAGCTCGACGCCCGACCCGTCGGCCTTGGTCGGGAAGTGCATCTGCCCGTCGAGGTTGATCCCGGTGACGAGCCGTGTGTCGTCGCTCATGGCCTGGGCCGCCGTGAAACCGCCCCCGGAGTGTCCGGCCATGCCGGTCCTCGACAGGTCCAGCGCCTCCGCCAGCCCGCGCGGGAGCGCGCGTTCCGCCGCCGTACGGCCGCCGCGCCGGAGCGCGTGGAGCCGGTCCAGCACGAACGTCACGTCGCCCGCCCTGGCCTTCATCGTCTGCCGGGTGAGGGCCGCGATATCCGGTTTGTCCTTCATCAGCGCGGGAAGGACGGACGCCGCGAGCGTCCCGTCGGGGAACAGGACCTCGGACGCCTCGTAGGTGTGGTCGACGGTGACGACGACGTAGCCGCGCGAGGCCAGTTCCTCGACGAGACCGGTACCCCAGGTGCGCGGGTCGCCGACCCCGGACGACCAGAGCACGACCGGCCGGGGACCGCCGGGCAGCACCCGGGCGCCGGGACGGGCGTGGCTTCGCGTCTCCCGCCAGTCCGTGCTCCCGGGCGGGACACGGTAGTTGAGGGCGGCCATGCCGTCCTCCCCGCCGAAGTGGACGGCCGCCGCGGGCTCCATGTGCGGCGCCGGCTCCGCGCCGCCTGTGCCGGGGACGGCCGGGTACCAGAAGCTCACCATCAGCGCGCGCGGCCGGTCGCGCCGCCACGGGTCCGGCCGGGCGGTGTCGGTCAGGTGCAGCGCGGCCTTACCGATCGCGTGCGGGCCGGTGGGCGCGGGCAGCCGGAGCGGCGCCGGGTCCGCCTGCGGCCGGCCGGGGGCCGCCGCCGCGGCCCGCGCCGCCGGTCCGGCGACGGCGGCCAGCAGGGCGGCGGCCACCACGGCCCGCCGTCCGGGCGGGGCCGCCGCGGGGCGCTGCCGGGTCTCGTACGTCGGCACGTGCTCTCCTTCCTCGCCCGCCGCGGGCCGGCGGGTCGCCGCGGCCTCGGCGGTGCCGGGGGCGCGGGTCCAATTCTGGCCGGACGCCGCGTGTCGGACGGAGTTCAGTCACATGACTGTAGACGCCTCGACGCGACCTCTTTGAAGATGCAATGACCACGAGTGCCAAGCCGCGACCGGAAGTTCCGCGGCGGCGTCGTGAACGTGCCCCGACCCCGAAACGGAGTGATCCCATGACCACGTTACGGAAGAAGCTGCTGACCGGTGGCGCCGCCGCACTCTCCGGTGCCGCGCTGCTGCTGGGCACGGGCCTCGCCCGGCCGGCCGCCGCGGTCGACTTCCCGCACGCCGAAGTGGCGTACTTCGCCACCGGGAGCGACCTGACCGGCAGACAGGCCCCGGTCGACATCACGGACACCACGTGCCACAACCTCGCGGAACCGGCGCTGTCCGCCGTCAACTTCACCGTCGCGGACATCAAGGTCTACTACAACCGCGACTGCCGCACCGGGCTCCCCGGCCGGCCGAACGACTGGTACTTCGGGCTCGGCTCCCTGAGCTGGGCGAACTTCTCGTTCCCGGCCCTCAGTTACCAGGTCGTCCGGCACTGACCGGATCTCGGGAGGGCGTACGGGAGGTGCCGCCCGGCACCGCCTCCCGTGCGCCCTCCGCCCGTCAGGCCGCCGCCGACAGCGGCTGCTCCGCCCAGATGGTCTTGCCGCCGGCCGTGAACCGGGTGCCCCACCGCCGGCAGAGCTGGGCGACCAGCAGCAGCCCCCGGCCGCCCTCGTCGAAGGCCCGGGCCCGGCGCATCCGCGGCGACGTGCTGCTGCCGTCGGACACTTCGCAGATCAGCGCGCCGTCCCGGATCAGCCGGAGCCGGATGGGCGGCGCGGCGTGCCGGATGGCGTTGGTGACCAGCTCGCTGACGACGAGCTCCGTGGTGAAGGCGAGCTCCTCCAGCCCCCACGCGGCGAGCTGGCCGGCGACCCGCTTGCGGGCGTCGGCCACCGACGCGGGGTGGTCCGTCAGCTCCCAGGTGCTCACCCGGTCGGCTTCCAGCGCCCTGGTGCGGGCCAGCAGCAGGGCGACGTCGTCGGCGGGGCGCTCCGGGAGGAGGGCGGCGAGGACGTCGTCGCAGACCCGCTCCAGCTCGGCGGCGGGCCGGGCCAGGGTCCGCCGCAGCAGCCGGCCGCCCTCCCCGTCGGGGCCGGAACCGGAACCGCGTCCCTCCACCAGCCCGTCGGTGTAGAGCGCGAGCAGGCTGCCCTCCGGTACCTCCACCTCCAGCGACTCGAACGGCAGCCCGCCGACGCCCAGCGCCGGTCCGGGAGGCAGCTCCAGGAAGCGGGCGGTGCCGTCGGGGGTCACCAGGACGGGCGGCGGGTGGTCGGCGCTCGCGGCGACGAGCCGGCGGGAGACCGGGTCGTACACCGCGTAGAGGCAGGACGCGTCCGTCTCCCCCGCCTCGTCACCGGCGTCGCCGTCCCGCGCCTGGGCCGCCCGGTCCTGGGCCAGCTGGACGACGAGGTCGTCGAGGTGGGTGAGGAGCTCGTCGGGGGGCAGGTCGATGTCGGCCAGGGTGCGGACGGCCGCGCGCAGCCGGCCCATGGTGGCGGACGCCTGGAGCCCGTGCCCGACGACGTCGCCGACGACGAGCGCGACCCGGGCCCCGGAGAGCGGGATCACGTCGTACCAGTCGCCGCCGAGGCCGGCCTGCGCGGTGGCGGGCAGATAGCGGGAGGTGGCCTCCACGGCCGCGTGCCCGGGCAGCCGCGCGGGCAGCAGGCTGCGCTGGAGGGTCAGGGCGACGGCGCGTTCGCGCGCGTACCGCCGGGCGTTCTCGACGCAGACGGCGGCGCGGGCGGTGATCTCCTCGGCGAGCAGCAGGTCGTGGTCGTCGAACGGCTCGGTGTCCGGGTGCCGGACGAACAGGGCCAGCCCGGAGACGGTGTCGTGCGCGGCGAGCGGTACGGCGAGGAGGGAGCCGACGCCGCGGGCGCGCACGGCGGGCGGCAGTGCGGGCGTGTCCTCGGCCCAGGAGCGGACGGCCGGTTCGTCGCCGCGGTGGCGGGCGGGCTTGCCGGCGGCGAGGGCGAGGGCGGGCGGCGAGTGCGGCGGGCAGCGGTAGGAGCCGTCCGGTGAGGAGGGGCCGGCGGGACCGGCCGGATCCTCGGGGACGCTCCAGCGCCGGGCGGTGCGGCGCAGTTCGACGGCCTCGCCGGCGCCGGGCCGCCCGGCCTCCCCGCCGGCGCCGGTTCCGTCCGGGAGCAGGTCGACCGCGACGAAGTCGGCGAACCGGCCGACGGTGGACTCGGCGAGCTCCGCGGCGGTGCGGTCCATGTCCAAAGTGGTGCCGATCCGGGCGCCGGCGTCGTTGACGAGGGCGAGCCGCTGCCGGGCGCGGTACTCGGCGGTGACGTCCAGGGCGGCGAGGGAGAGCCCTCGGGTGCGGCCGTCGGCGTCCTTGATCGGGGTGAAGAAGCTGGCCCAGGCGCGTTCGCGGCCGTCGCCGGGGGACACGAAGTAGTTGTCGGCGCGGACGGCCCGGCCGGTGCGGAGGACCTCGTCGCCGATGCGGGCGAACTCCGCGAAGGGTGGTCCGGGGAGCAGCTCGTCGAGGCGGCGGCCGGTGAGGCCGTCGCGGTCCAGGCCGCTCAGCCGGATCATCTCGTCGTTGGCGGTCACCAGCCGGTTGTCCCGGTCGTAGACGGCGATCCCGATGGGGAACTGGGCCAGCGCCCACCGCCCCAGGTCGGCCGCGTCGTCCGGCGGCGGGCCGGGAGCGTCCGGTGCGGCGTTCGTGTCCATACGGATTCATCCCGTTGCTCGGTGCGGTTCGGCGGTTCTCGCGATCCGCACGAATCGAGGCCGGACTGATTGTTCCCGCGGGCCGTGGCGGTTAAGCGTCCGCGGGCGGCGACCGCCGGTTTCCGGGAATTCCGCTCGGCCGATCGGCGGGGGCGCGCCCCCGGTGCCGCGGCCCCGAACAGGGCCGGTGGGCGACGGCGGGCCGGCCTCTTCCGACGTGAAACCACGCCCGGGCGGAAAGCGGGGACTTCCGTACGGAATTCCCGCGTCCGTCGCCCGGAAATGGCGGGTCCGCCATTTCCGGGCGGCCGGGGGAATGCCGAACAGCGTGGGCCGCCCCCTTCCCGGGGTGTCAGGGGTGGGCCCGTCCGCCCGCCGCGGGAAGGTCGGCGCAGCAGTGGCGGCACCGCGTGGCGGCCGCCGGCAGGTCCTCGGAGAGGCAGGACGGGCAGATCCGCAGGGGGCCCGGCTCGTCGAAGACGACGACGCCGCGGCGGGCCTGGACGTGCCGGTACGGGAGGACGATGAAGAAGTAGACGACGGCCATGAAGATGAGGAAGTAAACGGCCGCGGAGATGAAGGCGCCGAGGTCGAGGTAGGTGGCCTTGTTCCCGGCCCGGCCGAGCTGCCAGCCGAGGCCGAGCGAGCGGCCGCCCTGCAGGCTGGCGATGATCGGGTTGATCACGAAGTCGGTGAACGCCTTGATGAGGGTGCTCAGCGCCAGCGCGATGATCAGGCCGACCGCGACGACGACGATGTCGCCGCGCATGACGAAGTTCTTGAATCCCTTGAGCATGACCGGTTCCCGAGGTTCGGACATTTCGGATGTGACGCCCCGAACGCTACCTTTTGCCCACTCTTTTTCCCGCCGAAAACCGGCGGAGCCGCCCGGGATGCCCCCGGGCGGCTCCTCGACTGCCGTCTCCGCGCGCTACTTGCCGGCGCGAATAGTGAAGGGCAGCCGCTTGTTCGCGAACGACTGGTCGCCGTTGCTCACCGAGAACCCGCTGTCCGCCGTGACCACGTCCTTGGGCGCGGACCCGGCGACGGCCAGCCGCAGCCGGTAGACGGCCTTGGCGCCGGGGGCGAGGGCGGTCCGGTTCGGCAGCAGCGCGGCACCCATGCCCGGGTCGCAGCCGCCGGCCGTCAGGGCGACCTTCTCCCAGCCGTGGCCCGGCCGGTACTGCTGGAGGACCAGGTCCTTCGGGGTCAGCGCGTGCCGCTTGCCGGCGCCGTAGGCGAAGTAGTTGACGTTCAGCGCCGGGTAGGCGCGGTTGGTGGTGTTGCGCACGGTGATGGTGAAGGGCTGCGCCGCGCCACCTCGCGTCAGCTTCGCGGTGCCGTTCGCCCAGCCGGCGACGGAGACCTGCGGCCGGGTGGCGGTCACGGTGCGGACCGGCGCCCGGTAGGTGTGGCCCCGGCCGTCGGCGACGGACGCCTTGACGGTGAGGGTGCCGGGGCTGTCGAGGTCCTGGAACCGCAGCGCGACGGCGTACGGGTGCTTGGCGCTCGCCTTGGGGGCGGAGACCGGGAAGGTGAACGTGCCGCGGTGCGGCCAGCTGCCGCCGCCGGAGCGGGTGTCGAGGTCCACCCAGGCGTGCTTGGCGGGCTCGTAGCGCTGGATCGTCACCGAGTCGGTGCTGAATCCGCGGCTGCTGACGTCGAGGCGGGCGGTGCCCTTGGTGACGGGGGTGCGCAGGGTCAGCCCGGCCTTGGACCACAGGCCGATGGGGGCCTGGGCGGAGGCGACGGAGTAGGAGAGGGCGCCGCTGCCGGCCACGGTGGGCGGCACCTCCGGCGCCTGGGCCTGGTCGGCGGCGGGCGCCGCCGGCGCGGCGGACGCGCGGAAACCGCCGCAGTCGGGTTTCGCGGACGCGGTCCGCGCCGCCGGGGCTGCCTCGGCCGGCCACGCGGCGCCCGCGGCCACGACCCCGGCCGCCAGCACCACCGCCGCCTTCCCGGCCGCCTTCCGCACGCCCGACGACCGCCGCTGTGCGACTCTCTCTGTCATCAACTGTCCCCGCATTCGGGTTGTGTCCACCTCTGCACGATTCCGGTTGGGGAGAGGGCAATACCCCCGCCGGGGGTTCCCTCCGCCGCGTCCGGACCCACTCGTTCTCTCCCGCGGCCCCGAGAAGGGGTGAACGCGTGTGGTTCCGGCCTCCGTTCGGGGAACACTAGCGGGCCGTCAGGACCGGCGCACCAGCGCCCCGGCCGCTCGCCCTCCGATGTCACCCCGAGGCCCCCGCATCACCACCACGACGACCACCGCGACCGCGGCCAGCACACCCGCGGAAACCAGCGCGGCGAGGTGCAGCCCGGCCACGAAGGCCTGATTGACGGCCCGTCCGATCCCGCCCCCGGCGCCGCCGGCCCGCCCGAGCCCCCGCCCGCCGCCGGCCGTGACCGCGTGGGCCAGCGCGGCCGCGTCGGTCCCGCCGCCCGGGGGCAGCCGGTCGCGCAGCACGGCCTCGAAACGGGCCGTCAGCACCGCGCCCATGACGGCCACTCCGGCCACCCCGCCCACCTCGCGGGCCATGCTCGCCGTGGCCGAGGCCATGCCGGCCCGCTCGGGCGGGACCGCGCCCAGCACGGCGACGGAGACGGGGGTGAAGACGAGGCCGAGGCCGACGCCGAGAATGCCCAGGAGCCACCCGAAGTCCGCGAAGCGGGCGTCGGGTCCGTAGCAGGCGAAGACGGCGAGAGCCGCCGCGACGAGGGACAGGCCGGCGGCGAGCGGCGGGCGCGGCCCGTACCGGGCGCAGAGCCGCCCGGCCGCGACCGAGGCGACGGCGGTGGACAGGGTGCAGGGCGCCATGGCCCAGCCGGCCTCGGTGGGCGACAGGCCCAGGACGTACTGGAGGTGGAGGCTGAGGAAGGTCCCGAGGCCGAAGAACCCGAAGCTGACGGCGAATCCGGCCCAGGCGGCCGTGCCGGCGGTCCGGTCGGCCAGCAGGCGCAGGTCCGCCATCGGCGCCGCGACTCGCCGTTCGACGGCCACGAACGCGGCCAGTCCGAGCAGCGCCACGGCACCGGCCCCGGCCACCCGTCCGTCGCCCCAGCCCCGGACGGGCCCTTCCACCAGCGCGTACACCAGGGCGCCGAGCCCCAGCGCTACGGTCGCCTGGCCGGCCGGGTCGGCCCGGCGCGCGGTCCGCGGGACGTCCGGCAGCACCCGGGCGGCGAGCACCAGACCGACGACGCCGACCGGCACGTTGACCCAGAAGACGCTCGCCCAGCCGAAGTGGTCGACCAGCGGCCCTCCGACGACGGGCCCGAGGGCCAGCCCCGAGCCGGAGACCCCGCTCCAGACGCCGATCGCGCGGGCGCGTTCGGTGTCCCCGGTGAAGACGTGCCGCACGATGGCGAGTGATCCCGGGGTCAGCAGGGCCGCCCCGCACCCCTGCACCGCCCGCCCCGCGACCAGGACGCCGAGGCTTCCGGCGAGCGCGCAGAGCGCGGAGCCCGCGGTGAACAGGGCGAGCCCCGCGAGGTAGACCGGCCGCCTCCCCCACCGGTCGCCCAGCGCCCCGCCGCCGAGCAGCAGGGCGGCGTAGACCAGGGCGTACCCCTCCACCACCCACTGGAGTCCGGCCGTCCCGCTCCGCAGCTCCGCGCCGATGGCGGGCAGGGCCGTGGTCACGACGAGGTTGTCCAGCATGGCCATGAAGAGGCCGGAGCAGAGCGTCAGCAGCACGAGTCCCGCACGCACCGGAGGTTCCTTGCCCACACCCATCCCCTAACAACGTTAGACGTTCCCTAACGTCGTTAGCTTGGGCCTAACGGTGTTAGATTGCAAGCCGTCGAGTGGAGGCGGGGAGCATGGCAGGACGCCGGACGGCCGGAAACACCTCTCTGACCAGGGAGGACCTGGCGGACGCCGCACTGCGGCTGCTGGAGCGGGAGGGCCCCAAGGGCCTGACGATGCGGAAGGTGGCCGCCGAGGTGGGCGTCCAGGCGGCCTCCCTCTACTGGCACGTCCAGAACAAGGAAGAACTCCTCGACCTCGCCGCCGACGCCCTCTGGGAGGGCTACGTCCCGCTCCCGCCCGGCCTCGTCGCCTCCCCCGACGACTGGCGTCGCTGTCTTGCCACCGCCGCGCGGCGGCTGCGGGCGCATCTGCTGGCACACGCGGGTGCCGTGCGGGTGCTCGCCGGGCGCTTCGCGCCCGGGGCCCGGTCCCTCGGGCCGCTGGAGGAGACGTTCGGGATGCTCCGCCGGCTCGGTTTCGGGCCGGCGGAGACGGCGCTCGGCGCGTACACCGTCGTGATCTGGGTGCAGGGGTTCGTGCTGCACGAGGCCGTGCCCATGTCGGCCGCCGAGGAGCGCGGGGCGACGCCCGCCGAGGCCGTCGAGGAGGCGCGGGAGCGGCTGGCCGCGCTGCCCGCGGAGCGGTATCCGCACTTGGTCGCGCTGGCCGGGGAGCTCACCGGCCCCGACATGGACAGCCGTTTCGAGTTCGGGCTGGCCCTGCTGCTGGACGGGCTGGGGATGCTGCGGGAGGCCGGGGCGGGGTAGCCGGCCGGGGCGCGGCTTGGGAGGGGTGTGGCGTCTGTGATGTGCTGTGGCGTTCCCTTCGCTCGATACCGCTCGCCAGGAGGCGCCCCAGCATGGCCCGGATACCGATACCCAAGGCACCGCCCGGGAGGCGGTGCCCAGTGGAGGAGGCGGCGGCGGCGCGGCCTCCCGGGGAGCGCGGTCCGGGCCGCCGCCCCGGCCCGCCGGCCGCCGCGGTCCGGTTCCTGCGGCTCGACCGGCTGGACGCCGCGGACCGGGCCGTGCTCGGGTTCTACGCGCTCACCAGGATCGCCGTCCTGATCACCGGCTACTGCGGCGCCTGGCTGTTCTCCTCGGACCCCGAGGCCCGGCGGGCGCCCTCGTTCCTGTCGCTGTGGGCGCGCTGGGACTGGGACTTCTTCCGGCGGATCGCCGAGGACGGCTACTTCGCCGAGCCAGGCGCCCCCGGCTCGGCCCATCCGGACAACCGGGAGGCGTTCTTCCCCGGCCTGCCGATGGTCCTGCGGGCCGTGCACACGGTGGTGCCGAGCTGGCCGCTGGCCGGCCTGCTGGTCTCCTTCGCGGCCGGCGCGGTGGCCGCCGTGGCGCTCTCCCGGATCGCACGGCTGCGCCTCCCGGCGGAGGCCGGGGAACGGGCGGGGCCGCGCGCCGCGCTGTTCCTGCTGGTGTCGCCGTGCGCGGTGTTCCTGGCCGTCGGCTACACGGAGGCCCTGTTCCTGGCCTTCGCGCTGCCGGCCTGGCTGGCCGCCGAGCGGAACCGCTGGGCGCTCGCCGCCGTCCTGGGCGCCCTGGCCACGACCGTCCGCATCAGCGGTCTCTTCCTGGCGGCGGCCCTCGTCGTCCGGTTCCTGGCCGCCGCGCGGGAGTCCGGACGTGAGAACCGGCGGTGGCGCTCGGCCGGCTGGCTCGCGCTCCCCGCCCTGCCGGCCCTGGCCTACAGCTGGTACCTCCAGGCGCACACCGGCGACTGGATGGCCTGGAAGCACGCGCAGGAGCGCGGCTGGTACCGGCAGTTCCACACGCCGTGGGAGGCGTGGTGGCACACCTGGGACGGCGCCTTCTCGCACACCAACCCCACCGCCTACGCCGCGATGTTCCAGGCGGAGCTGCTCGCCATGGCGGTCGGGGTGCTGCTGCTGGCCCTGCTGGTGCGGCGGCGGCAGTGGCCGGAGGCGGTGTACATCGGGCTGAGCCTGTGGGCGCTGGGCACCTCGTACTGGTACATGTCGGTCCCCCGGGCCACCCTGCTGTGGTGGCCGCTCTGGGTCGCGCTGGCCGTGGCGAGCGTGCGCCGGCCGTGGATCCGCGCCGCCTACCTGACGGTGGCGGCCCCTCTGGCGACCGTGCTCACCCTGGTCTTCACGTCGGGCAAGTGGGCCGGCTGACCGGTCAGCGTTCGCCGGCCACGGCGTCGCGCCCCTCGGCGGGCGCCGCCGTGCCGCCGGCCGCCTCCAGGGTCCAGCTGGCCAGCAGCCGCAGCGACTCGGCGGACGCCGACCCCGGCTCCGCGTGGTACGTCACCACCCGCTGGTCCTGGTCGACGGGCAGCACCAGCGTCTCGCAGGCGAGGGTCAGCGGGCCGACGACGGGGTGGCGCATCTCCTTGATCCCGAAGCACTTGTCGCGGACGTCGTGCGCGGCCCACAGCTTCCGGAACTCGGGGCTCTTCATGGACAGTTCGCCGATCAGCGAGGCGAGGGCGGGGTCGTCGGGGTAGCAGCCGGCGTGCGAGCGGAGCAGTGCGACGATGTCGGACGCCTTGCCCTCCCAGTCCGCGTAGAGCTCCCTGGTCGCCGGGTCGAGGAAGACCATCCAGGCCATGTTGCGCCGCTGCGGCGGCAGCGCGCCGAAGTCGCCCAGCAGCGCGGTGTTCATCCGGTTCCAGGCGAGGACGTCCAGCCTCCGGCCGAGCACGTGCGCGGGCACGTTCTCCATGGAGTCCAGCAGGTGCCGCACGGCGGGCCGGACGCGCTGCGGCCGGTCGGCGGGGCGCCGCGGCCGGTTCTCGGGGCGGGCGAGTTTGTGCAGGTGGTGCCGTTCGGCCGTGTCCAGCCGGAGGGCGTCGGCGATGGCGTCCAGCACCGACGTGGACACGTTCTGGCCCCGCCCCTGTTCGAGCCGGGTGTAGTAGGCGACGCTGACCCCCGCGACCTGGGCCAGCTCCTCGCGCCGCAGCCCCGGCACCCGCCGCCGCCCGCCGAAGGGCGTCAGCCCCACGTCCTCCGGCCGCAGCCGGGCACGGCGGGAGCGGAGGAATTCGCTGAGCTCTGTCACTTTGGTTGCCACTCCCCCACCCTAGCCAGAGCCAGTGGTTTTACGGAGCGTAGTCAACCGGGCGACCGGATTCACCTTGTGCGGATACCAGGGAGACACAGCGGCGCGTTTCGGCCAGGCAGCACCCTGATGCCGACGGTCCGCGAACCCGAGGGGGCGGCGGGGTGGAGGTCAGGTCGTACCTACGGCGGCTGCGCCGGTGGCAGACGCTCGCCGCCGCGGTCGTCACCGCGCTCCTGGCCCTGGTGGGAACCGTCGTCGGCGCCGTCATCACCTCCTCCTCTCATGACGACGACTCCGCCGGGCCGCGGGCCGGCACGCCGCCCATGGGCCGCGAGAGCACTCCGCCCCTCTCGCTGGGCATCACCTCGGTCACCGAGCGGGCGGTCGGTCCCGGCGCCCGCGAGTACGAGTTCGTCGGGCGCGTGGCCGGTCTGCCGGAGCACTGGAGCGTCTACGTGATAGTCGAGAACCCCGCACCCGAGCTTCCCCGGCCGGTCGGCTCCGGCCCCGCCCCCGGCCCGACGGTCCACTCCTCCGGGGGGCGCTGGCTCGTCTCCCCGTCGGCCACCGTGGACAAGGCGGGACGGTGGGAGGTCCGCTGGCGCGTCGAGCGGCTCCCCCTGAAGGTCACCTGGCGGGCGGCCGTGTTCGACAACGGGTGCGATCGCGAGAAGGCCTGCTCCGCCACACCCGCGTCCCCGCCCTCCCTCGTGGACGAGGGACCGGCGGCCGGGGGCGTACGGGCCACGGCCACCTTCCGGTAGCCACCGCCCAAGGTGGTCCTGCCAGTGGTAGGCACCGCGAGCCTACGTTGAACGGGGTTCTGGCTGCCCGCCGCGCGCCCCCGCATGATCGAGGGCATGAACAGCATGACCGTCGCCGCGTACGCCGCACCGGCCCCGAAGGCCCCCCTCGTCAAGACCACCGTCACCCGCCGCGCCCTGGGGGCGCACGACATCCTCATCGACATCAAGTACGCGGGCATCTGCCACTCCGACATCCACACCGTCCAGGGCGACTGGGGAGACCGCGTCTACCCGATCGTCCCCGGCCACGAGATCGCCGGCGTCGTCGCCGCGGTCGGCGCCGAGGTCACCCGGTACGCCGTCGGCGACCGGGTCGGCGTGGGCTGCTTCGTGGACTCCTGCCGCACCTGCGACAACTGCCGGGCCGGGCTCCAGCAGTACTGCACGGGCGAGTCGGGCATGGTCGGCACCTACGCCGCCACCGGCCGGGACGGCGAGCAGACGCAGGGCGGCTACTCGACCCACGTCGTCGTGGACGAGGAGTACGTCCTCCGGATCCCCGACGCCATCCCCCTGGACACCGCCGCCCCGCTGCTCTGCGCGGGCGTGACGCTCTACTCCCCGCTCGCCCACTGGCAGGCCGGTCCCGGCAAGAAGGTCGCGATCGTCGGCCTGGGCGGCCTCGGCCACCTCGGGGTGCGGATCGCGGACGCGATGGGCGCCGAGGTCACCGTCCTCAGCCAGTCGCTGCGCAAGAAGGAGGACGGCCTGCGGCTGGGCGCGGACCACTACCGGGCCACCTCCGACCCGGCCACCTTCGAGGAGCTGGCCGGCACCTTCGACCTGATCGTCAACACCGTCTCGGCCGACCTGGACCTGGACGCCTACCTGGGCCTGCTGCGGCCGGGCGGCACCATGGTCCAGCTCGGCGGTCCGGAGAAGCCGCTGGCCGTCTCGCCGTTCGCCCTGATCACCCACCGCAAGTCGCTCGCCGGCTCGATGATCGGCGGCATCCCCGAGACGCAGGAGACGCTGGACTTCTGCGCCGAGCACGGCATCGCCGCCGAGGTCGAGGTGATCGACGCCGCGCGGGTCAACGAGGCGTACGAGCGGGTGCTCGCCGGTGACGTCCGCTTCCGGTTCGTCATCGACACGGCCACCATCTGACGGCCGGCGCACCGCGAGGACGGCCCCGGGCGCCGGAAGGGCGCGCCCGGGGCCGTCCCGCGCCGTCAGGGCAGCTGGGCCCCGAGGGCGCTCAGCGCGTCGGTGACGGGCTGGAAGAACGTCTCGCCGCCGGACGAGCAGTCGCCGCTGCCCCCGGAGGTGAGGCCGACGGCGGACGAGTCGGCGAACAGGGCGCCGCCGCTGTCGCCCGGCTCGGCGCAGACGGTGGTGTCGATCATCCCGGTGACCGAGCCCTCCTGGTAGTTGACGGTGGCGTCGAGCCCGGTGACCTGGCCGCCGTACACCCCTGTGGTACTGCCGCTGCGCTGCACCGACTGGCCCACGGCGGCCTCGGCGGCGCCGGTGATGGGCTGCTGTCCGCCGTCGTAGAGGTCGACGGCGCTGGGGTGGTCGATGTTCGCCGTGTATCTGACGAGGGCGTAGTCGTGGCCGGGGAAGACGGACGTCACCGTCCTGCCGATGGCGGCGCCGCTCTGCCGGTCGGACCAGGTGGACGAGATGTTGCCGCAGTGTCCGGCGGTCAGGAAGTGCGCCTGCCCGTTCTTGGTGACGTTGAAGCCGAGGGAGCAGCGGGCCCGCGGGGCCCAGATGGCGTCGCCGCCGGCGAGGGTCGGCCGGAAGGCGCCGGGCACCCGGCGGAGGGTCGCGGCGTCGCCGAGGGAGGCGACGGCCTTGTCGAGCCGCGCGAGCCGCTCGCCGCGCACGGTGCTGTCGGCCTTGACGACGACCTTGTTGGTGCGCGGGTCGACCGCCCAGGCGGTGCCGGGGATCCGGGCCTGGGCGTCCAGGGTCTTCGTGGCCGCGGCGAGCCGCGCGGCCGAGCGGGTGACCGTGCGCGGTTCGGCGCCTGCCGCCCGTACCGCGGCGGCGGTCTTGGCGTCGACGACGTTGACGACCAGTTTCCCGGTCGCGGCGTCGTAGTAGGCGCCGGCGGTCCGGTCGCCGAGGTCGTGGGTGATCCGGTGGGCGAGCGCGCCGGCCTGGGTGTCCGTCAGCGGGGTGGGGTCCGCAGCGGGTGCCGCGCCCGCGCCCTGGGCGCCGAGGGCGGTCGCCGTCATGACCGCCGCGGCGGTCGCGGCCAGGGCGGCGTGGCGCGCGCGTGTGCGTCGTGTTGTCAACTCGACCTCCTGTGAGGGGGGTGTGCCCGCTGTGGCGGCGGGCCCGGAGGCAGTGAGGACCGGTCGCGGCGATATCGCACCCGAAAGAGGGGTGGTCGTCGCGTCCATGCCAAACGTGAGGCGAGTATCGGACCGCTCTCATCCGTCTACAAGGGACGGCGCCCGCCGACACCCCTGGGACGCACGGGAAACCGGTCACTCCGAGGCGCCTCCCCCGGCCTTTCCCCACCCCGGGCGACACCCTCCGCACCGAGCCGCCGCCCGCCCTTCGCGGAGGTCACGGCCGTTGCCCGGCCGGGCAACGGCCCCCGGCACAGGCCACCGGCATGCCCCCGGCCCCCGCGCACAACGGCCGTAAACGGCCCCCTTTCAACCACCTCTGACATGACAGACGCCGGGATCTCCCGCCACCGGTCCGGCAACCCTTCGGCCGCCGACGGCCTCTTCTCCGGAGGGCGCGGCGCCGCCACGCCCCACGACGACGGTCACACGGAAGCCGAGGGACGCATGGGCGCGGTAGGCAGGACCAGGGGACGGGCGAGGCCGGAGGCACCACCCGCACGCCGGGCGGAGTTGCTGATGCTGGGCTTCGCGGTGCTGCTCACCCTGTTCGGCCATGCCTGCGTGGGGGTCGCCACCGCGGACCGGCTGCCGGACGACCTGTTCGGGTACGCGGCCGGGCTGTCGGCCGCCGCGGGCGCCGGGCACCTGATGGTCCGCCGGTTCGCGCCGTACGCCGACCCGTTGATCCTGCCGCTGGCCGTGGCCCTGAGCGGGCTGGGACTGGTCCTGCTGCACCGACTCGACCTCTCGTACGCCATCCGGTTCCACGCCACCCCGACCGAGGGGAATCAGCGGCTGTGGAGCGTGATCGGACTTGCCGTCTGCCTGGCCGTGCCCGCGCTGCTCAAGGACCACCGCCATCTGCGGCGGTACACGTACGTGATGGTGTTCGGCGCGCTGGTGCTGCTGATGGCCCCGGCGTTCTTCGGGGCGGACGCCTACGGCGCCAAACGCTGGATCCGGCTGGGCGCCCTCTCCTTCCAGCCGGGCGAGTTCGTCAAGATCGGCATCGCCGTCTTCTTCGCCGGCTACCTGACCCAGTACAAGGACGCCCTGGCCCTGACCGGCCGCCGCGTCCTGGGCTTCCCGCTGCCGCGGGGACGCCAGTTCGGGCCGATCGCCGCCGTGTGGCTGCTGAGCCTGCTGGTCCTCATCTTCGAACGGGACCTGGGCACGTCGCTCATCTTCTTCGGCCTGTTCGTGATCATGCTGTACGCGGCCACCGAGCGCGGCGGCTGGGTGGTGTCCGGCCTGCTGATGTTCGCCGTGGGCGCCGCGGTGGTCGGCAGCCTCGAACCGCACGTGAAGGGCCGCGTCTCCGCCTGGCTGCACCCGATGTCCTACTGGGACACGCCCCGGCCGCCGGGCATCATCTCCGACCAGTCCGCCCAGGCCCTCTTCAGCTTCGGCAGCGGCGGTGTCCTGGGCACCGGACTCGGCAGCGGCCACTCCGACCTCATCGGCTTCGCCGGCCGCAGCGACTTCATCCTTACCACCGTCGGCGAGGAGCTGGGTCTCGCCGGGCTGATGGCCGTCCTGCTGCTCTACGCCCTCCTCGTCGAGCGCGGTTTCCGTACGGCCCTCGGCGCCCGCGACGCGTTCGGCACCCTGCTCGCCACCGGGCTGTCGGGGGCCCTCGCGCTCCAGGTGTTCGTGGTCGCCGGCGGGGTCACCGGACTGATCCCGCTCACCGGCAAGGCGCTGCCGTTCCTCGCCTCGGGCGGCTCCTCCCAGGTCGCCACCTGGGTGCTCGTCGGCCTTCTGCTCAAGATCAGCGACGCGGCCCGCCGGCCGGACCCGGACCCGGAGGCGGCCGGAGTCGACGAACAGGCGACGCAGATGATCCCCCGATAGCTCCAACTCCCGTGCCGGTACGCCCCCTTGCCTCGTTGTTCAACAATCCCTATCGTCGTCTGACACCACCGCCCCTCCCACACCGGCGAGGTGTCCATGCGCACATTCCCGCACGCCACCACCCCCGCCGCGGCCCGGGCCGCGGTCCGCGCCGGCCGCGCCGAGCCCACCGCGGGCTGGGCGGACGGCCACACCCAGGCCAACCTGATCGCCGTCCCGACCGACTGGGCGTACGACGTCCTCCTCTTCGCCCAGCGCAACCCGCGGCCCTGCCCTGTCCTCGACGTCACCGAGCCGGGCGGCGTCACCACGCCGCTCGCCCCGGGCGCCGATCTGCGGACCGACCTGCCCAGGTACCGCGTCTGGCGCGACGGCCGGCCGGTGGCCGAGCCCACCGACGTCACCGACGTCTGGCGGGACGACCTCGTCGCGTTCCTCATCGGCTGCAGCTTCACCTTCGAGGGCGCCCTGCGCGCGGCGGGCGTGCCGCTGCGCCACGTCGAGCAGGGCCGCAACGTGTCCATGTACGTGACGAACCGTCAGTGCCGCCCGGCCGGCCGGCTCCGCGGGCCGCTCGTGGTGTCCATGCGCCCGGTCCCCGCCGGCCTGGTCGCGACCGCGCACCGGCTGACCGCGCTGATGCCCGCCGTGCACGGCGCGCCCGTGCACGCGGGCGACCCGGCGGAGCTGGGCATCGCGGACCTGGCGCGGCCGGACTTCGGCGACCCGTGCACCGCCCACGAGGGGGACGTGCCCGTCTTCTGGGCCTGCGGCGTCACCCCGCAGGCCGCCCTGGCGGCCTCCGCGCCGCCGTTCGCGATCACCCACGCGCCCGGGCACATGCTGGTCACGGATGTCCGCGACGAGGTGTACCGGGTGCTGTGATCCCGTCCCCGGCCCGGGCCGACGCTCGGAAGACCGCGGCCTCGGGGCCGGGGCCGCCCGGCGGCCGCTCCCGCCCGGCGCGCCAGGCACCGGCACGTGAGCGGCCCCCGGCCAGGCCGAGCGGCTCGGCGCCGGCGGCCCTGACCCGGCGCGTCAAGAGCAACTACTGCTGCTGCAACTCGACGACGAGCAGCTGCTCGACGAACAGCTCGACCCGGACGAGGAGTCGGAGGACGAACAGCCGGAACCGGACGAGCAGAGCAGACCGCCGGTGTGCCCGGCCGAGCCGCCGGAGTCGCGCGAGGTGCCGCTGTCGCAGGAGGCGCCGACGACGAGCACCGCGCCGCAGGACCAGGACGAGGAGGACGACGAGGTGGCAGCCGTTCCCGAGTCCGAGGAGCCCCCGCGGCCCCGGCCCTTCCGCGACCGCCGGGAAGGCACCGGCTCCTGCTCGGCGGCCCGTTCGAACTCCCGGCGCAGCCGGCCGTCGGGCAGCGCGCCCGTCCCGCCGACGGCGACCACGCCCGCGGCGCCCTCCGGGTGGCGGGCCGGGTCGGGTTCGTTCCTGGGGGCCGTTCGGATCCGCTCCCGCGCCAGTCGGCGTCCCTCCCGGGTGAAGGGCATCAGCGTCTTCTCCGGCCGGCACGCGACCCGCGCGACGACGCCCAGCATCACCAGGATGAGGGCCGCCATCGAGGCGGGCTGGAACAGCACCAGGGCGAGGACGCCCGTGACCGGCAGCCCGGGCAACTGGATCCACATCACCCGGCGCCACCAGCGCCGGACGTCCGGCCGCAGCAGCACGCCCCGTTCGACCAGCGACCGGTGCAGGTCCGCCACGGCCGGGTCCTCGCGCAGGGCGCGGCGGAGCTTCCGCAGCGAGCGGGCCCAGTCGTTGCCGCAGTGCCGCAGCAGCGCGCGTTCCAGGGCGTCGCGCGAGGCGGGGCTGACGACCGTGACCCGGCCGCCGTTCACGGTGACGCGCCCGTCCTGCTGCATCGCGGTGATCACGGTGTCCGCGACGCGGCCCGCTCCCCCGGTCAGGTAGGCGAGGTCGAGCCGGTCGAGCTCGATCCCGGGCGCCAGATCACCGTAACCGAGGTACCACAGCCGCAGTATCCAGACGGAGGGGGCGACGACGGTCAGCACCGCCACCAGTAGCAGGAAGATCATCGGTCGCCGCCTTTCGTACGCCAGGTGGACAGGGCCGCGGCGAAGCGGCGCAGTGGCCCCGGCCGGGTGGTCTCCTCCGCCGCGGCCGACCACTCCGCCAGCCGCCGGGCCGGCTCGCCGGCGACCGCCGCGGTGCGCAGCAGGTGGCGGGCGAAGTCCCGGGCGTCGCGCCGGTAGCCGTGCGCCATGGGCCGGCCGGCGGCGTAGGCGAGGAACAGCGGCCGGTACCGGTCGCCGAGGATGCCGGCGATTTCGGGGGCCACCTTGGCGACGACGCGCAGCCGCTTGGTCAGCAGCACGTCGCGCTGGAGTGCCAGCCGGGCCGGGTCGAAGCCCGGTGGCGGCGGGGTGCCCTCGATGAGGGCGGAGAGCAGGTCGTGCTGGGCGCGGGCGAGCCGCCGGCGGGCGGCGTCGAGGTCATCGGACACGGCTGCCCGTCCGGGCGGTCACGGCGCGGACGGCGTCGAGTTCGGCCGCCAGGCCGTCCGCCGAGGGGAAGTCGTCGTCCCGCTCCAGCAGGACGCCGGGCGGGGTGACGCGCGAGCACAGGTCGGCGAGGACGTCGAGGACGGGCGGGCCGACGGGGTGGGCGTGGGTGTCGTGCCACACGCCGTCGCGTTCGTGACCGCCGGCCACGTGGACGTAGGCGATGGCCTCCACCGGCAGCTCGTCGAGCGCGCGGGACGGGTCCTCGCCGCGGTTGACGTGGTTGGTGTGCAGGTTGGCGACGTCGACGAGGAGCCGTACGCCGGTCCGTGCGACGAGTTCGGCGAGGAACTCGCCTTCGGCGAAGTCCTCGTCGGGCCAGGCCAGGTAGCCGGCGATGTTCTCCAGGGCGAGCGGTACCGGCAGGGCCTCCTGGGCCAGCCGGACGTTGGCGCAGAGGACGTCGAGGGCGTCGCGGGTGCGCGGGACGGGCAGCAGGTGCCCGGCCTCCAGCCGGTGGGACGGCAGGAGCCCGCCGCCGGACCGCACGAAGGCGATGTGCTCGCTCACCAGCGGGGAGCCGAGGGCCTCCGCGAGGTCGGCGAGGGCGGCGAGCCGGGCGAGGTCGGGCCGCTCGGCGCCGCCCAGTCCGAGCGAGACGCCGTGCGGCACGACCAGCAGGCCGCGGGCGCGCAGCCGGCGCAGCGGCTCGGGCAGGTGGCCGGGGCACAGGTTCTCGGCCACCGCCTCGACCCAGTCGACGCCGGGCAGCGCCGCGATGTCGTCCGCGATCTCCGGCCGCCAGCCGATCCCCGTCCCCAGCGTCCCCGAAACGTTCATGATCCCCACCCCCATGGCCCCGGGGCCTCAGGGACCCCGGGTGATTCCGCCCGCTCACCTTATAAATCGCCGGGGAAAACGGGAGGAAGCCATGGAGTGATCCAGATCACCCCACCGGGGCGGCCAGCAGGTCGGGGTGGTGGCGCCGGGCCACGCCCGGGTGGGCCCGCAGCCAGCCCTTGATCTCGTTGCGGCCGTACTCGGCGAACAGCGGGTTCGCCGCGTCCTGGGTGACGCCGGGGGCGTGGTGCGCGTGCGGGAAGGGGACGGGCTCGATGCGGGCGTCCAGCCGCGGGTTGTAGAAGAAGGGCACGGAGTAGCGCTCGCGGGCGCCGGGCGGGCTGACGACGCGGTGGTTGGTGGCCTTGAGGTAGCCGTCGGTGGCCACTTCGAGGAGCTCGCCGAGGTTGACGACGAAGGCGCCGGGCAGCGGGGGGACGTCGAGGAACTCCCCGTCGGGGCCCTCCACTTGGAGCCCGCCGACCTCGTCCTGGAGGAGCAGGGTGAGGAAGCCGTAGTCCTTGTGCGCGCCGACGCCCTGCCCGGAGCCGTCGGGGGCGCTGCCGGGGTAGCGGACGAGCTTGAGGTGCAGGTGGGGGCGGTCTGCGAAGGCGTCGTCGTAGAAGTCGGCCGGGGCGCCGATGGAGGCGAGGAGTTCGTGCAGCAGCCGCTCGGCCACGGCGCTGAGGCGGTCGATCCAGTGCAGGGCGGCGGTGCGCAGCTCGGGGAGGGCGGCGGGCCACTGGTTGGGGCCGTCCAGCCACCAGTAGCCCGGCTCGTCGGCGGCGGGCGCGTGCGGCGCGCGCTCGGCCCCGATGTCGAGCTGGTCCCGCCAGTCGCGGCTGCCGCCGGTGCGCTCGTCGCCGATGCGCGTGTAGCCGCGGAAGTGGGGGGAGTTGAGGTTGCTGATGGCGAGCCGGTCGGCTTCCGGCAGGGCGAAGAAGGCGCGCATGGTGCGCATCAGGGCGGCGGTCTCGTCGTCGGTGATGCCGTGGCCCGTCAGATGGAAGAAGCCGACGTCCCGGGCGGCGGCGTGCAGCGCCTCGTGGAGGCGGGCGCGGTCCTCGGGGGTGCCGGAGGCGGCGGAGAGGTCGATGACGGGGAGCTTGTCGTTCATGAGATGTCCACAGCGTGAGGGCCCGGGTACGCCCGTGGTCCCCACGCGTCCCGCACCGCCGCCCGGATACGGGCAGGGCGGAGCGGGGCGCGCGGAGCCGGAACGGGCGGATGCCCGGTGCGAAGTGCGAGCGGTGCGAAAACGATGCGAAAGAACGCTGAGAAGCAGCGCGGAGAACGCGCGGGATCAGCGCGGAGAGCGCCCCGGCCCGGTCGGAGAAGACGGGCGGCAGGAGGCGCGGGTCAGCCGGAGAGGCGACAGGACATGCTCGTGACGCGCAGGAAGTCCACGTGGCGTCGCTTTACAAGCAGATTCACACGAAAGAGCGTATACGACCGCCGGGCGGTTGGCGGTGTCCCCCTCGTCACACCCGTTTGACCTGCGCGAAGGCGGTGCCGGGCGGGAGCCGCCGCGGAGCCTCCGCGGGCCGGGACGAGGTGCTGCAGGCCCGCCCGGCGCGTCGCGTGGGGGCGCCGTCCGGGCGGGCCGACGGCCGGGAGACCCCGCCGCGCACCGCACGCTACCAGCCGGACGCACAGCGTCCGGACAGCGTCACTCACAGGCGTCCCCCGGTGACCGTCCCCCACCGGCGACCGCCCCCGCGGGGGTGGCCGCAAGGCCGCGGCGGCCCCGCGCACCGGCCCCGAAGAGCGGCGATGGGGCGAATGAGTGAAATCCCGGAACTTCCCAAAACGGTCACAGTTACTCAGTTCGCTTCCCAGCGGGAAAAAACCTCTTCGATCGAAAGGCATAGACGTGCTCAAGAAGGCAATCGCCACGGCCGCGGTGACGGCTTCCGCAATCGGCGCCATGGCCACTCCCGCGATGGCATGGGCCGGCGACGAGCAGGACGCCGTCAACGGGAACGGCGCGAAGACCGGTTACGGCAACACCAAGACCGGGGGCAAGGAAAGCCCGCAGATGAGCCTGATCCAGGGCTCGCTCAACAAGCTCTGCATCGGTCTCGGCCGGGCCAACATCCAGAACATCGTGGCCCTGGTCAACATCGGCCTCCAGGACATCCCGATCCTCTCGTCGGAGCAGGAGCAGCAGTGCACCGACAACTCGACGATCAACGACGGCGACGACCCGCTGTCGCACATCCTCGACGATCTGCCGATCCTGTCGGGCAACGGCTCCGCCAACGGCTGACGTAGGCCCCGCGGTTCCAGGGGAATCCCCCCGGTTCCGGCACCCGTGCCGGAACCGGGGGGATTCTTTTTTCCGCGTCCGCCCGGCGGGAACGGCTTTCCGCGCCCGCCGGGCGAGGCCGACGCATTTCCGGCCCGGACGGGGATTCCCCTCTCCGGGCCGGCGGGAATTGCCGGTTCCTGGCCCCTTGACGCAACTCTGGTCCAGTCCAACGATGTTCAGCGCGCAACCGCCCCCACCTCGTGCACACCTCAGTCACCGGGAGCATCCGTTGAGACGACGCTTGTCCGTCCGCGCCGTGGTGGCCTTACTGGCCACCGCATGGGCCGGCGCGGGACTCTCCCTCGGCGGCGCCGGCACGGCGACCGCCGCCACCCCCTCCACCGCCGCCACCCCCTTGCCCCCACGGGTCTTCGCGCCCTACTTCGAGACCTACGGCTCCGACAGCCCGGCCGCGCTCGCCGAGAAGTCGGGCGCCAAGCACCTCACCCTGGCCTTCCTCCAGACCGAGGCCAAGGGCTCCTGCACCCCCTACTGGAACGGCGACACCGGCAAGCCGGTGGACACCTCCGTCCTCGGCTCCGACATCACGGCGATCCGCGCCCGGGGCGGGGACGTCATCCCGTCCTTCGGCGGGTACGCGGCCGACAACGGCGGCACCGAACTCGCCGACAGCTGCACCGACGTGAACCGGATAGCCGAGGCGTTCGAGAAGGTGATCACCACCTACGACGTCACCCGGCTCGACCTGGACATCGAGGACAACTCGCTGACCAACACCGCCGGGATCGACCGCCGCAACAAGGCGATCAAGAAGGTCCAGGACTGGGCCGCCGCCACCGGCCGCACCGTGCGGATCGCGTACACCCTGCCGACCACCACCCGGGGCCTCGCGGACAGCGGACTCGCCGTCCTGCGCAACGCCGTCGACAACGGCGCCCGGGTGGACGTCGTCAACATCATGACGTTCGACTACTACGACGGCGCGCAGCACGACATGGCCGCCGACACCGTCACCGCCGCCGAGGGCCTGCACACCCAACTCGCCGGGCTGTACCCGGACAAGAGCGACGCCCAGCGGTGGGCGATGGTCGGCGTCACCGAGATGCCGGGCATCGACGACTACGGGCCCGCCGAGACCTTCACCACCCAGGACGCGGCCAAGGTCTACGACTGGGCCGTCGGCAAGGGCATCAACACCCTCTCCTTCTGGGCCCTCCAGCGCGACAACGGCGGCTGCCCCGGCACCAAGGGCTCCGACACCTGCTCGGGGATCGTCCAGGACACCTGGTACTTCACCCACGCCTTCGCGCCCTTCACCGGCGGCGGGTCCACGGAGCAGGACTTCTCCCTCGCCGTCTCCCCGGGCGCGGCCTCCGTCCCGCCGGGCGGCACCGCCACGGCGACCGTCGCCACGCGCGCGGTGTCCGGCCCGGCGCAGACCGTGCGGCTCTCGGCGAGCGGTCTGCCGAAGGGGGTGACGGCGGAGTTCAGCCCGTCGTCGGTGACCGCCGGCGAGTCGGCGCGGCTGACGTTCACCGTCGCCAAGGACGCGGCGCCGGGCGCCTCCCCGGTGACCGTGACCGGCACCGCGCCGTCGGGGAGCCACTCGGCGTCGTTCACGCTGACCGTCACCGGCTCCGGCACGCCGGGCCGGGTGGTCAACGGCGACTTCGAGTCGGGCTCCACCGGTCCGTGGACGTGCGACGACGGGGCCTCGGTGGTCAAGAGCCCGGTGCACGGCGGCACTTACGCGCTGCGGACCGTGCCGACGAGCGGCGGGACCGGCGAGTGCCGGCAGACCCTCACCCTCTCCCCCGCCACCTCGTACACGCTCACCGGCTGGGTACGGGGGGACTACGCGTTCCTCGGCGTCTCGGGCGGGGCGAACGCGAGCCGCTGGGCGTCCGCCGGCGACTGGACCCGGCTGTCCGTGCCCTTCACGACCGACTCCACCGGCCGGGTGACGGTCTATGTGCACGGCTGGTTCGGGCAGGGGGCCGTCCTCGCGGACGACATCGCGCTCGGCTGACACGCCGTCCGGTACGCGGGGCCCGCCGGACGGCCGGCGGGCCCCGCGCCGTTCCCCGGCGGGCGCGCGTCACCCGGACGGGTCCGCGGGCTCCCGGCCGGGTGGTGCGCGCCCCCGCGCGCGGACGCGGCCGGGCCCCGTATGGAGTCGGTCAAGGCGCCCGTCGGCCGCCCGGGATCGTCTACAGTCGCGTAGACCGTCCACCGCCGCGCAACCGTCCGGCCCGTACCGTCGCGACGGGCGGGCCACCGCCCTCGACCGCCGGAGGCCGCTCAGCCGTGTCGTTCGCGCCCGCTCCGCCCGCCGCCCTCGCCGTCGACCTCCTCGACGCCTCCTCCCTGCTGTCGTCCTTCGGGGCGGTGGGAGTGGCCGTCGTCCTGTTCGCCGAGACCGGTCTGCTCATCGGCTTCTTCCTGCCCGGCGACTCCCTGCTGTTCACCGCCGGCCTGCTGTGCCGGCCCGGGGCGCACTCCGGGCCGCGCCTGGACCTCGCCGCGGTGCTGGTGTGCGCGGCGGCCGGAGCGCTGGCCGGGGCCCAGTGCGGCTATCTGATCGGGCGGCGCGGCGGCCGGACGCTGCTGGCCCGCTCGGGCAGCCGGCGGCTGCTCGACGGCGCCGCGCGGGCCGAGGAGCTGCTCGGCCGGTACGGGCACGCCCGCGCCGTCGTCCTGGCCCGGTTCGTGCCCGTGGTGCGCACGGTGCTCAACCCGCTGGCCGGGGCGCTGGCCGTGCCGGGGCGCGTCTTCCTCGTCTGGCAGGTGGCCGGCGGGCTGATGTGGACCGCCGGGCTGGTGCTGGCGGGGTACGCCCTGGGGTCCGTCGTCCCGGACGTCGACCGGTATCTGCTGCCGCTGGTCGCGGCGGTGGTGGTGCTCTCGCTGCTGCCGTTCGCCGTGGAGCTGCTGCGCGCCCGCCACCGGGCGGGAGCCGGTACGCGCGGCGGCGACGGGCGCGGGTAGGAACGGCGGACGGGCACGGCGGCAGCCATGAGGGAGGGGACATGACGGTCACTCCGCTGGCCTTCGACGGATCGGGCCTGGACGGTGGCCTCTACACGGCCGTCACCCGGGCGGCCCGGGACGCCCCCTGGCTGCTCAACGACACCGCGTCCGCCTGGTCGGCGCTCGGGCTGACGGCGTTCGCCGCGCTGATGCTGGCGGCCTGGTGGCGCGCGCGCCGGGCGGACGCCCCGGTGATGGCGCGGGCGCTGGCCGTACCGCTGATCGTGGCCCTGGCGTACGGCGTGAACGTGGCGCTCAAGGAGCTGGTGCGGGAGGACCGGCCGTGCCGGTCGCTGCCCGGCCGGTTCACGCTGGAGGCGTGTCCGGCGCCGGGCGACTGGTCGTTCCCCAGCAACCACGCGGCCGTCGCCTTCGCCGCGGCGGCGGCGCTCTGGGTGGTGGACCGGGTGCTGGCGGCGGGCGCCGTCCCGGCCGCGCTGATGATGGCCGCCTCCCGGGTCTGGGTGGGCGCCCACTACCCGCACGACGTGGCGGCGGGCGCGCTGCTCGGCGTCGCCCTGGCCGCACCGCTGACGGTGTCGGCCGCGCGGGGCGCGCCCTGGGTGGCGCGGGCGCGCAAGGGTCCGTTGCGCGCTCTGCTGCTGTCGTCGGTGTGACGGCCGGGTTCCGCGGTCGAGGGGTTCAGCACTGGAGGGGGTACGGGACCTGGTCGGTGGTCGGGCCGGTGTTGCGGCACATCTGGTAACCCTGGTCGCGGAGGTCGTTGATGATGCCGGGGAGAGCGTCGGGGAAGCTGCTGAAGAGGTGGCCGAGGATCACCCCGTTGTTCTTCTCCTCGGGGGTGGCCTCGCGGACGGTGGTGCGGATCGCCTCGGCGTCGCGGAAGGCGCCGTCGGACTGCTGCCAGTCGAGGGTGTCGATGGTCCAGTTGCAGACGCGCTGCCCGATGGAGGCGGCGACCTCCGTCTCGCGCGGGCCGGCGTCACCGTAGGGCGGGCGCAGGAAGTTGCCGGGGAGGCCGTTGCGCAGCTCGTCCTGGAGTTCCTGGTCCGTCAGCCGGGTGAGCTGGCGGTGGGACCAGGTGTGACTGCCGACCCAGTGGCCCTGCTGCCGGAGGGTGGCGGTGATCTGCGGGTACTGCGAGGCGTACTTGTTGATGAGGAAGAACGCGGCGCGGACGCCCTGGGCCTGGAGCTGGGCGCCGATCCGGGTGGCGCGTTCGGGGTCGCTGTAGGCCCAGTCGTCCAGGGAGAGCAGCACCCGGCCGGAGGTGTTGCCGCAGCGTTCCCGGTCGTAGCCGGCGGCCGTGTCGGGGACCAGGGCCGGGGCCTGCCGGCCGCCGGCCGGGGGGTGGCCGGCGCCCTCGGGGGCGCCGTGGCCCTCGGGACGGTGGTCGTGGGCGGCGGTGGGGCGGGTGCCGCAGGTGCCCATGGCCGTGCCGTGCCGGTGGTCGTCGTGCGCGCCGCCCGGCCGGGCCTGCGGCTGGCACTCCGGGCGGTCGTCCACCGCGTTCACCGCGAAGGCCGAGCCGGCCACCAGCACGGCCGCGGCGGCGGCCGTCTTCAACGGCACCCGTTTGCGGCGCCGGTGGCGTCCGCGGCCGCGCCGGAGGACGCCACGGATTTCCGACATGCTGACTCCTCAACGGTGCGGGCCGGCGGCGGGCGGCCGGTCCTGCACCTCACGCCCAGTGCTCACAGACGCGGAGAAGCCCCGCTCCGGGACAAGCACCCGAGCTGGATCGGTGATCTTGGCTCCAGCCTCAGGGCAGGTATCCGCTCCCGCAACCGATGGGTCCGCCGTCCGGACCGCGCGGGGGCGCGGCGGCCGTCGCGGCCTCAGGTCCGGGCGGCGCGCAGCGAGTCGAGGTGCCGGCGGAGGACGGCGCGCATGGCCTCGGGGGTGACGCTGTCGGGCTGGAGGACGGCCTGGAGGGTGAGGCCGTCGAGGAGCGCGCAGAGGCGCAGGCTCTCGGTGGCGGTGTCGAGGCCGTCGGCGAGGGCGCCCCGGTTCCGGATCTCGGTGAGCACGTGCGCGGCCAGCGCGCGCTGGCCGTCGTGCATCTCCCGTGCGCAGGCCCGGAGTTCGGGCCGGGTGCGGGCGGCGGTGGTGAAGGTCAGCCAGACCACCGCCTCGCGGCGGCGCGCGTCGTCGAGCGGGAGGAGCTCGGCGAACAGCTCCTCGGTGAGGGCCGCGCCGTCGGCGCCGGGTTCCAGGGCGAGCAGCGGCTCGCTGCGGGCGGTGAGCCGGCCGCCGATGCGGCGGCCGAGCTCCTCCATGGCGAAGATGATCAGCGCGGTGTGGTCGGCGAAGTAGTGCCGGACCGATCCGACGACCAGCCCGGCCTCGGCGGCCACGTTGCGCAGCGAGGCGCTCTCCAGCCCGTCGCGGGCGACGACGCGGAGCACGGCCTCGGCGACGGCGCGGCGGCGCTCGTCCGGGTCGACGATTTTCGGCATGCGGCTTTATAGCACGGCCGGGTTAGGTGGGGGCCGGCGGAGGGCGGTGCGATCGGTCCGCCGCACCGTCTCCGGCCTGGTCGCGGGCGCCCTCGCGTGGCTTGCCCGACTCGGCCTGGCCCCAGGCCGAATCGGGCAACGGCCGCAGCCTGCCCGCGCTCGTCGTGGCCGTGACGGCCCTGGCCGCCGCACTGGTGATGAACCGGCTCGGCCGGGAGGGCTGGGCCGGCGGCGTCCGATACCGACCGCCACCGACCGACGCTGGCCGACACTGACCCCCGCTGACCGGCGGAAGTCCGCAGGCCGGACGCCGGGCGGCGGACCGGCCGCCACATCCCGGCCGCTTCCCCCGAACGGCCCCCCGCCGAGGTGAAATACGGAAGAATCCGGCCGAGGATCCAGGCGGCGGGCCCTCACCGGATGCCGTCGCCCCTGTCCCCTTTGAGCACCCCGGCGGAGGAGCCCAGCATGCAGAGGCCGGAACGGGAACGCGCGGAGTCGGCCGCCCGGCAGGAGGCCGCCCAGCTCACCGCCCTCGGGGTGCAGGCCGTCGCGCTCACCTGGGTGGACAACGCGGGCATCACCCGCGTCAAGGCCGTCCCCACCGCGCGGCTCGCGCACGCGGCGCGGTGGGGCGTCGGGATGTCGCCCGTCTTCGACGTCTACCTCACCGACGACTCCAGCGTCACCAGCCCGTACACCGGCGGCCCCGACGGCGATCTGCGCCTCTTCCCCGACCTCGGCCGGCTGACCGTGCTGGCCGCCCAGCGCGGCTGGGCCTGGGCGCCCGCCGACCGGTTCGAGCAGGACGGGCGCCCGTACGCCGGCTGCCAGCGGCGGTTCGCCCGCCGGATGGCCGCGCGGGCGGCCGAGCGGGGGCTGCGGCTGCGGATGGGGTTCGAGACCGAGTGGGTGGTCGCCCGCCGCGACGGCCCCGGGCCGGGCGGGCCGCCCGGCGCGGGGCCGGCCTACGGCATGGCCCGGCTGGTCGAGCTGTCCGACTACCTCCGGGACGTGCTCGACGCCCTCACCGCCCAGCGCGTGGAGGTGCTGCAGCTCCATCCGGAGTACACGCCGGGCCAGTTCGAGGTGTCGGTGGCCCCCGCCGACCCGGTCGGCGC
Organism: Streptomyces sp. NPDC021100; assembly: GCF_044333095.1. Lineage (NCBI taxonomy): Bacteria > Bacillati > Actinomycetota > Actinomycetes > Kitasatosporales > Streptomycetaceae > Streptomyces > Streptomyces sp. NPDC021100. The sequence continues at coordinate 92,500 of NZ_JBIRQH010000018.1, read as the reverse complement.
GGCCGACCTGGCCGTGCTCGTCCGGGAGACGGTCCGCGCGGTCTCCCACGCGCACGGCCTGGACGCCCTGTTCGGACCCGTCGTCGCGCCCGACACCGTCGGCAACGGCGCCCATCTGCACCTGAGCCTGCTGCGCGGGGAGCGGAACCTGTGCCGGGGCGGCGACGGCCCCTGCGGGATGACGGCGGAGTGCGCCGCGTTCCTCGCCGGCGTGCTCCGCGAACTCCCCGCCCTGCTGGCCCTGGGCGCCCCCTCCCCCGCCAGCCACCTGCGGCTGCGCCCTTCGCGGTGGGCCGGGGCGTACGCCTGCTGGGGGCCGGAGAACCGGGAGGCCGCCCTCCGGTTCATCCCCGGGCCGCCGGACTCCGAGGACCAGGCCAACGCCGAGGTGAAGTGCTTCGACGGCGCCGCCAACCCCTATCTGGTGACCGGCGCGGTGCTCGCCGCAGGGCTGGCCGGGATCGGGGCCGGCGCGGAGCTCCCGCCGCCCGTCGCGGGCGATCCGGCGCACGGGGAGGGACACGAACGGCTGCCGGAGTCGCCGACGGCCGCGCTGGACCGTTTCACCCGGTCCGACGTGCTCCGGGAGGCGCTCGGCGACCCGCTCTTCGAAGCGGTCGCCGCCGTCCGGCGCGGCGAGATCGAGCGGTACGAAGGGGCGACGGCGGAGGAGCTCGCCGACGCGACGAGGGGGCGGTACTGAGGTGAGCACGGCCGTTCCGTCCCCCGCTCCGCCCGCCCTCGTCGACCACCACTGCCACGGCGTGGCCCGGTCCGACCTCGGCCCGGACGCGTTCGTCTCCTTCCTCAGCGAGTCCGACGCGCCCGCCGCGCCCGGCACCAGCTTCTTCGACAGCCAGCTGGGCTACGCGGTCCGCCGCTGGTGCCCGCCGCTGCTCGGCCTCGACCCGCACTGCGCGCCCGCCGAGTACCTGGAGCGCCGCAGCGAGCTGGGCCCGGCCGAGACGGCCCGGCGGCTGCTCGGCGCCACCGGCATCACCGACTACCTGGTGGACACCGGCATCCCCGGCGACCTGACGTCCCCTCGGGAACTGGCCCGGATGGGCGGCGCCGCCTGGCACGAGGTGGTCCGGCTGGAGCGGCTGGCCGAGCGCGTCGCCGACACGGCGGACGGACCGGCGCGCTTCCTCGCCCGCCTCGCGGACGCGGTGGAGACAGCCGCCGAACGGGCCGTCGCCTTCAAGTCGGTGGCCGCGTACCGCTACGGGCTGGACTTCGAGCCCAACCCGCCCGGCCGGACGGAGGTACGGCTGGCGGCCGACCGCTGGCTGGCCCACCGGACCCCGGGCGACCGGCTGGCCGATCCGGTGCTGCTGCGCCACCTGCTGTGGTCCGCGGCCGAGACGGGCCTGCCGATCCAGCTGCACACCGGCTTCGGCGACCCGGACCTGCGGCTGCACCGCTGCGACCCGGCGCTGCTCACCGACTTCGCCCGCGCGGTCCGCCCGACGGGGTCGGCGCTGGTGCTGCTGCACTGCTACCCGTACCACCGCGGAGCCGCCTACCTGGCGCACGCCTTCCCGCACGTGTACGCCGACATCGGGCTGGCCCTGTCGTACAGCGGGGCACGGGCCGAGGCGGTGCTGGCGGAGGCCCTGGAACTGGCCCCCTTCGGCAAGTTGATGTTCTCGACCGACGCGTACGGGCTCCCGGAGCTGTACGTGGTGGGCGCCGCCCTGTTCCGGCGCGGCCTGGACCGGCTGCTGACCACGTGGGTGGGCGACGGCGCCTGGTCGGCCACGGACGCCGCCCGGGTCGCGGAACTCGTGGGCGCGGGGAACGCGCGACGGGTGTACGGGCTGGGGCGGACGGGCTCTCCGCCCGCGCGCTGAGTCCCGGCGGGGCGGGGAATCCGGTGGCCGGAGCACCCGGCGTTCGCCGTGCCGGTCGCCGAGCCGGCTGATCAGCGGAGGGAGGACGGCGCTGGTGAGCAGGGTGGAGCTGAGCACCGCCCAGGACGCGGCGGCCGGTGAGGTGTGCAGGTCGCGCTGGAGGGCGCCGACGGTGGGGACCAGCATCGTCTGGAGGAGCGAGTAGGAGAGGACCGCGAGGACGAGCGCGGCGGGGGCCGCGTTGCCCGCCGGGCCGCCGCGGGAGGGTGAGGTGGCCAAGGGATACCTCAAGAGGGGGAAGGGGGCAGGGATTTCGGGCACACGCGAACGCCGTTCGCGTTAGGTGCGGCTAAGCTAACCAAACAGTGCCCCGCAAGCGGTTCCGGACCCCGGCTCATCACGCTCCGCTGTGTAAAGTGACGGTGTGACATCACCAGTCCCCGGCCGCCGGCGCCCGCTCTCCCGGGCCCTGATCGTCGCCACCGCGCGCCGCATCGCCGACGACGACGGCCTCGGCGCCCTGACGGTCCGTCAGGTCGCCCAACGGCTCGGCACCGGCCAGGCGTCCCTCTACCGGCACATCACCGACCGGGGCCAGCTGCTGGCCCTGCTGGCCGAGGACGTGGCCGTCCGGCTGCCGCGCTGTACGGACACCGGCGGCCCCCGCGAGCGTCTCCGGGAGCACTGGCTGGCGGCCCACGACCATCTGGCCCGGCACCCCTGGGCCGCCCGGATCATCGCCGACGGGGAGCACGCGGTCGACGCCGCCGCGCCGTTCGCCGACGGCGCTCTCGCCGCCCTCGCCGAGGCGGGCCTCCCGCCGGACGAAGCCGCCCGCGCCTACCGCGCCCTCTGGAACCTCCTCCTCGGCCACCTCCTCAACTCCCACCCCGTCGGCCACACCAGCACAGCGCACCCCCAGGGCGGCGACCCCCGCGCCGACTTCGCCTGGGCGCTGTCGCGGCTGCTCGACGGTGTGCTGGGCGGAGTACTGGGCGGCCGGCAGGTGGGCGGCCGGCGGGTGTGACGCGGACGGGCTTACGGTCCGGGGCACTTCGGTCATGGCGTGTCAGATCCCTGAACGCCGGATCCACGGCCGCCGCCCCTCCGCCCCCGCGCGCGGAAACCGCACACCTGCGCCCAGGGTGGCACCCGTGCCGTATCCGCCCGGGGGCCGCGTCGTTGTTCCGGCAGGCACACGCCTCGTGACACGCCGGACCGTCCCGGCGGCCGGGGAGGGCCCGGGAGCAGGGAAGGCCGGAACATTGCGCATCGACATCATCACCGCGGGCACGACCGGGTCCGTCGTCCCGTACACCGGCCTCGGGCACCGGCTCGTCGCCGAGGGGCACGAGGTGGAGCTCGTCACCCACGCGAAATTCGCGGGCATCGTGACCTGTTGCGGGCTCCGGACGCGGCCCCTGGAGCCGGATCCGTTCGAGGAGCTGCTCGCCGCGCACAACGCCTTCCAGGGCACCCGCCGTTCGCCGCGCGCCCTGCGCGACCTCGCGCGCGCCACCGAACGGGCCGCCGTACGGCTGGTGGACGGGATGCTCACGGCCGTCGACCCCAAGGCCGACCTCGTCCTGCTGTCCACCCTCGCCGCGCCCATCGGCCGGGTGGTGGCCCGCTACCACAAGGTGCGCAGCATGGGGGTGTTCCTCCAACCCGACGCCCCCACCTCGGCGTTCCCGCCCTGTGTGCTCCCCTGGCAGCCGCCCGGGTACACCAACCGGCTGCGGGCCCGGGCGGTCAACGCCGTGACCGACGCGCTCTACGCGGCGGCCAACCGGCGGCTGCACGCACGGCTCGGCCTGACCTGCCGGAGCGTCCATCTGCTGCGCAGGGAACGGGAGAAGAGCCGCTGGCCGATCTGGCACGGCTACAGCCGCGCGGTCGTCCCCCGGCCGCCGGACTGGCGGCCCGGGCTGCGGGTGGCCGGCTACTGGTGGCCGCACGAGTGCCCGTCCTGGCAACCCCCGTCCCTGGTCACGGACTTCCTGGCGGCCGGGCCGCCGCCGGTGTTCGTCGGGTTCGGCAGCATGATGCCCGGCGACCCGGAGCGGCTCGGGGACGTCACGGCCCGCGCGCTGCGCCGGGCCGGGCTGCGCGGCATCGTGCAGGCCGGCTGGGCCGGGCTCTCGGTGACCGACGACGACGTGATCACGGTTGGTCCGCTGCCGCACGGCTGGCTGCTCCCCCGGACGGCCGCCGTGGTGCACCACGCCGGGGCCGGGACGGCGGCGGCCGGGCTGCGGGCCGGGGTGCCCGCCGTCCCGGTCCCCTACCTGACCGACCAGCCCTGGTGGGCGTCGCGCCTGGTGCGGCTGGGCGTGAGCCCGGGGGCGCTGCCGCCGTCCGCGCTGACGGCGGGGCGGCTGGCGGAGGCGCTCACCCGAGCGACCGGCGAGCCCCGGTTCGCCGCGCGGGCGTCGGAGCTGGCGGGGCGGCTGGCCCGGGAGGACGGCGCGGGCGCGGTGGCGCGGGCGGTGGCGGCGATGGCGCCGTGAGGGGGCGAGAGGCCACGACGGGCACCCCGATGCCTCCGCTCGACGCCTGGCTGCACCGGCACCAGAGCAGCGGGGCCGTGTGTATGACCGTGGCGCTGCTCGCCCGCTTCACGGGGCCCGCGCCCGGACCGGACGGTCTGCGGTCGCTCGTCGAGAAGCGCTGGTCGGGGTACGACCGGCTGCGGCTCGCCGTCGCGGACGCGGAGCATCCGGCGTGGCCGGGGTGGACGTCCGGGGCGTGGCCGGACCTCGTCCGGCACGTCGTCGCCGAGCCGGGCTGCCCGCCGGAGGAGCACGTCGCACGGCTGCTGGCGCGGCCTCTCGGCCCCGAGCGGCCGCCGTGGCGGCTGCACCTCCTCCCGGGAGAGAGCGGCGAGGACGGATTCGCGCTGCTGCTCCGGGCCCATCACGCGCTCCTCGACGGCCGGTCGCTGCTGGCCCTGGTCCGGGAGCTGCTCGACGGCCCGCCGGCCGCCCCCGGGCCGGCCGGCGCGCCCGTCCCGGCGCCGCGCCGCCGGCCGCTGCACGCCCTGTCCGACCTGCTGCCCCGGGCGCGGCCGCTGCCGTTCCACGGTCCGGTGGACGCCCGCCGGGCGGTCGCCTGGCGCCGCGTCACCGGCGCCGAGCTGGACGCGGCCCGGGACGGGCTGCCGACGGGGCGCGCGTCCGCCAACGCCGTGTTCCTGGCGGGCGCGGCCGGGGCGCTGCGCACGGCGGAGGCGACCGGGCGGCTGCCGTTCCTGCCGGGCGTCTGCGCGATGGTGCCCGTGGACGTGCGCCCGGCCGGTGCGGCGGCGGCGCTCGGCAACCACTACGCGGCGGTCCGCGTCCCGCTGCCGGTGACCGGCGGGCCGGGGCGGCGGCTGGCCGCGGTGGACGGCTTCACCCGGCGGGCGGCGATGCGTGAGCGGGCCCGGGCGCAGGCGCGCGCGGTGGCGGCGGCGCCCCGGCGGCACGGGCCCGTCACCGACGCGATCGGCCGCTATGTGGACTCCGCGCTGTACGCCTCGGTGCTGTGCAGCAGCCTGGCGGAGCGCACCGGGCCGCTGGCGCTGGGCGCGGCCCGGCTGACGGGGCTGTCGCTGCTGCCGCCGCTGAGCCCGGGGCACCCGCTGGCGCTGACCATGACGCGGGACACGACGGGCGCGACGCTCGCCGTGATCACCGATCACGGCCGCCGCGCGCTCGCCGACCGGCTCGCCGCCCTGCTGCGCGAGGAGATCCTCGCGCTGGGCCGGTGACCGGCCGGGCCGCACCGGCCCCGGGACGCCCGTCAGGAGTAACGTCCTCCATCGGCTCTCGTTCCTCTGGTGAAGGCACCCATTCCCCACCCATTCCCTTGGTGATGGCACCCCACGAGATCCCGGCCGCGCGGACCGCGGGGACGCTCCCCCACCGCGCGGCGACGATCGTGAAACGGAGACCGGCTCTGATGACGCCTACCGCACTCTCGGAAGAGGTCATTCCGCTTATCTACGGCGGTTTCGGGTACAGCGGCCGGATCGTCCACCACCCGGAGCCGAGGATCGCGCCCATCGTCCTGGTCGGCGGCGCCTTCCAGCACCAGGGCGGCTGGGGGAGGCTGGAGCGGATGCTCCTGGAGTCCGCCAGTGTCATCACCGTGGACCTGCCGGGCTGGGGCACCTCCGACCGCCTCCCGGCCCACCACGGCATCGACTTCCTCGCCGGCGCCCTCGACCTGTTCCTCTCGAAGATCGCCCCTTATCCGGTCAACGTGGTGGGCGCGTCCTACGGGAGCGCGGTGGCCCACGAGTGGGTGCGCCGGAACCCCGGGCGGGCCGAGCGGCTGGCCCTGGTGGGCACCATGGCCCAGCTGACAGACCATGTGCGGGCCAAGGTGGAGCTCACCATCCGGATGCTGGAGCGGGGCAGCCACGCGGAGTTCGTGGACCAGGTCATCGGCACCATGGTCTGCCGGGACCCCCGGATCACGGTCGCGCGCCGGCCGGTCGTCATCCGCTGCCTCACCCAGGCCCTGAACAAGCTGACCACCGAGGGTGTGGACAAGTACCGGGAGAACTCGCGGCGGTTGCTGGACCACGCCGAGCCCCCCGGCGGTCCCACGGTGGAGATCCCGGTGCTGGTGACGACGGGCGAGCACGACCCGCTGACCACTCCGGCGCTCAGCCGCGAGGTGTCCGCCCGGTGCGCCGACGCCCGGTTCACGGCGCTCAAGGACGCGGACCACCTCGTCCATCTGGAGCGTCCCACCGAGATCGTCGACCTGCTGCTGCGCTTCTTCGGCGGGGAGCCGCTGACCGGTCTGGACTACTGCCATCCGGTGGAGCACCTCGGGGTGCGGGCCCGCGCCGGGGTGGCGCGGGCCCCGCTGCCCGCGCCGCGCACCGGCGGGGAGCACTGAGAAACGGGCCGGCGCCCTCTCGGGGACGCCGGCCCGCTCGCCGTTCCGGGCGCGCTCAGTCCTCGTGCGCCGCCGGGGGGAGCCGGCGCAGCGTCAGCGGAGTGTGCGTCCGGTAGGCGTAGTCCAGCATCTTCGCGGCGTCCGGATAGCGGCTCGCCGCGTCGTCGAGGACCACCCCGACGACCGTCCGGCCGTCCCGCCGGGCCGAGAAGACCAGACAGGGGCCCGAGGCGCGGGTGGAGCCGGTCTTGACGCCGAACACGCCCTCGTACGAGCCGAGCAGTTTGTTGGTGTTGTACCAGGTGTACCGGCGGTTGACGTTGAGCGCCTTCTGCTGGGTGCTCACCGCCTTGGTGACCGTGGTGAACGTGCTGTTCCGCAGCGCGTGCCGGGCGAGCGCGGCGAGGTCGCGGGGGGTGGAGTAGCCGCCGCCCGCGGTGATGCCGTCGAACGAGTCGAACTTCGTGTTCCGCAGCCCCAGCGCGGCGGCCTTGGCGTTCATCCCGGCGACGAACGACCGGGTGCGCGCGGCCTCGTCGGGCCCGCTGCCGAGGGCGTCCGCCAGGGCGTAGGCGGCGTCGCAGCCGGAGGGCAGCATCAGGGCGTAGAGGAGCTGTCGCACGGTCAGCTTGTCGCCGGTCCTGAGGTCGGCGGTGCTGGCTCCGTGGCGGGTGACGTAGTCGCGGTAGGACTGCTTGACGGTGACCTGCTTGTCGAGGTCGGCGGGATGCCCGTCGAGGGCCACCACCGCCGTCATGATCTTGGTGGTGCTGGCGATCGGCCGCCGGGTGTCGGCCGCCTTGCTCCACAGCGCCTTTCCGGCACCGCTGTCGAGCAGGAACGCGCCCTTGGCGCCGATGCCCGTGGGGCCGTCGGCGGCGTGGGTCGCGGTCGGGAGCGCGACGGCCAGGGCCGCGCCGGCCGCGAGGGCGACGGCCGGCACCGCCGCCCGGCGGCGGGCCGTGCTTCCCCCATGTCGTGGCATGGAAACTCCAGGATGGCTCACTGATTCGGTTCGGGAGGAGCGCATGGTCGCACCCCGCCGCGCATGACGGGAAATCGCGCCACGAACGGGTGAGAGGTGCGTACGACCGCCCGTCCGTTCTTCGAACCGGCGTTCTCTGTAGGCGAGTTGCATGACGAGGGGCCCCGGCGGAAGACCGGGGCCCCTCGGTGCGCGGCCGGGCGTCAGAGCGAGCAGACGCCGCGCTGGTAGTCGACGATCGCCGTGTCCTGGGCGTACTCCCACTCGGGCGCCAGCAGCTTCTGGTCGAGCTGCCCGGCGGCCGTCCGGTCCTCGACGATGTAGCCGAAGTCCTGGAGCCAGGACGGGTAGAGGTTCTTCGACCCGATGTAGAACGCCGAGCCGTCCACGGACACCAGCTTGTGGTGCAGCGGGTAGGCGTGCCCGTCGGCCCACTTGGCGCTCTTCGCGCTCCGGAAGCTCGCGAGCTGGACGTTGGAGCACAAGGCGTCCTTCGCCTGGTCCCGGCCGCCGGTGACGAGGGCCAGCCGGTTGCGGAGGACGTCGCTGATCTCCGTCAGGGACTTGATCTGCGAGTAGCCGCCGCTGCCGACGGTGCCGCGGTTGGCGGGGTCGCTGACGACGATGCGGACCTTCACGCCCGACGCGATCTTCTTCGCCAGGGCGTCGTAGAGCCGGATGTCGTACTTGGCGATGGGCGGGCAGGTGGCGTTGAGGTCCTGCTGGGAGATCTCGACGTGCTTCTCCGCGCTGCCGACCAGCGCGCGCAGGGCGCTCTCCTCCGGGTTGACCGTGTCGTAGTCGCGGTCGGCGTTGGTGTTGTCGTGCAGGCCGACGACGCACTTGGTGTCGGCGGCGGACGGCAGTTCCGGCCGGTAGGCGGAGGAGGCGTCGCGGTCCTTGATGCCGACGCCCAGGCCGCCCACGGCGATCACCGGCACGTTACCGGTGGGTCCCGCGGGCTTCGGGTTGGCCTCCTTCTCCAGGTCCGCCATGCAGGACGCGCCCTCTGAGGCGGCGTACCAGACGCTGGCGACGTTGCCCTTGTTGCCGCAGGTCCAGCCCCAGAGGGTGTCCAGGTAGCGGCCGGCGGTGGAGGCCGCGGGGCCGGTCAGGGCCAGGTCGACGTCGGTGACCGGGTGGGTGGTGTCGACGTAGTCGTTCTTCCAGTCGTTGATGCCGCCGGTGATCGCCGACTCGCCGTCCACCACCAGGAGTTTGGAGTGGTTCCACGAGAAGGCCGTCTTGGACGTGGTCATCGAGGCCACGTTCAGCGTGACGGCGCCGGCCGCGGTACCGAGCCGCGCGCGGAGGTCGTCCAGGTAGGCCGAGGGCCGTACGTTGATGTGGTACAGCGGCGCGGCGCCGACGAGGACGCGGACGCGGGGCTTGTTGCCCGCGGCCACCGACGCCTTGAGGCCGGCCGCGATGGCGTCCTGGAAGGCGCCGTCGGGGAACGGCGCGAGGGTGGAGATGTCGACCGTGCGCCGCGCCCGGGAGATGTTCTCGGTCATCTTGGCGAGCAGCCGCTTGGTGCCGGGGCGCTCCGCGCAGCCGGCGTCGCCCCAGCAGCCGGGGGTCTGCAGCAGCCAGTCGGTGGGATCGGCGGCGGAGGCGTCGAGCTTGTTGCCCTCGGTGCGCTGCCAGACGTCGCCCTCCAGGCCGGGGGACACCTGGCGCAGGGTCCGCTCGACGGCGTCGAGGTGCGGGGCGCCGGGCGCGTCCCCGGCGGCGAGCGCCGGGCCGGCCGGCAGGAGAGCGAGGAGGACGGCGGGAACCGTCGCGCGGCGGGTGAGGCGGTGTAAACGGCGGAGCAAGGCTGCGTCCTTCGGACTGGGGAGTCGGGGATCCGTACGGAACTGAACGGTCGACGCCCGCACGCCTGAACGGCCTTCGAACGGCATGCGGATGATCAACTTCCCAGAAGTTACCAGGAGCCGCCGCGGCCCGGCAGCGGGTGGCCGTGACGGCTCCCGGCGGGGCCACTCGGGGCGCGGGTCGCGGTGGCAGCGGAAGCCGGGACGCGGCGCGGCCGGACGGCCGTCGCGGCGCCCTGGGAACGGAAGATTTGCCGTTTCCGCAACAAGGTTTGCCCGGTGGCCCGGCGGGCGTCGACCATGGCGGCACGCGGGCGCCACGGAGGCGCCGGCACCGCGGTGACGCGGTGAGCAGAGTGAGGAAGATCCCGTATGACGGACATCCGGCCGAAGCCCGCCCCCGAGGTCTTCTGGGAGGAGTTCTACGGGCGTGACGACCGCGTGTGGAGCGGGCGGCCCAACCCGCTGCTGGTCCGGGAGGCGGCCGGGCTCGCGCCGGGCACCGCCCTGGACCTCGGATGCGGCGAGGGGGCCGACGCGATCTGGCTCGCCGCGCGGGGCTGGGAGGTCACCGCCGTCGACATCTCGGCGACCGCGCTGGAGCGGGGCGCCGCGCACGCCGCCGAGGCGGGGGTCGCGGACCGGATCGACTGGCGGCGGCACGACCTGGGCGAGTCGTTCCCCGAGAGCCCCGAGAGCCCCGACGGCGGTTACGGCCTCGTCTCCCTCCAGTTCCTGCACTCCCCGCTGGAGTTGCCGGTCGAGCGGATCGTCCGGTCCGCCGCGGCGGCGGTGGCGCCCGGCGGCGTCCTCCTCTTCGTGGGCCACGCCGAGAGCCCGTCCTGGAAGCGGCAGGCCCACGCGGACGTCCGCTTCCCCACCGCCGGCGAACTCCTCGCGGCCATGGGCCTGCCGTCGCCGGACTGGCACGTCGAGGTCCGGGAGTCGCTGCGGACGGAGGTGACCGGGCCGGACGGCGAGGCGGGGTTCCGCGTGGACCACGTCCTGCGCGTCCGGCGCCTGCGCTGACCCATGGACCATCCGGCCCGAGGGGGAACACCACCCGGAACGACCGCCCGGCGGGCCGCTCAGGCGTCCCGCCGCGCCGGAAGCCGCTTGCGGCCCCGGTCCAGTGCCTCGACGACGACGGCGGCGGCCACGACGACCGCCGCGCCGGCCACGTAACACCACGGGCGCGGAAGGTAGTTGACCGCCGTCATCACGCCGGGCTCCTTGTCGGTGAACGCGCGGTAGACGATCGCGATCACCCCTTCCCAGAGGCCGAGCGTGAACGCCACCACCATGCCCAGCCGGTACCCCGCCTCGTCCATCACCGCTCCCACCGTGTCGCGTCACTTCCCGCAAGGACGGTACGAGCGTATCCACGAGTGGCGTCGAAAAGGCCCGGATCCGCTGGTCGTCCTGCTGTAACGTCACACTTTCTTGCGGCTACCCTGAGCACATGCGTGACGAAAAGCAGGTGTCGGCCTGCCGCGTGTGCCGCGCCCCGCTGGCACCGGCCGGGCGGGGCCGGCCGCCCGTGTACTGTTCGCGCGGCTGCCAGGCCCGGGCCTACCGGCGCCGCAAGGATCCGCCGCCGCCCGCGCCGGAGACTCCGCCGCCGGCCGTCCCGTCCGGGCGGCGGCGGCAGATCGCCGAGGCGGTGTGGCGCGTCGCCGCCCAGCGGGGGCTGCACGCGGCGAGCATGCGGGAGATCGCCGCCGAGGCCGGGGTGTCCCTGCGCGTCGTCCAGTACCACTTCGACAGCAAGCACGATCTGCTCGTGGCCGCGCTGCGCATGCTGCACGACGAGAGCGCGCGGCAGGCCGACGCCCGGGTCCGGGCGCTGGGCCGGCCGTCCGACCCACGGGCGCTGCTGCGGGCCGTCCTCGACGAGTTCCTGCCGCTGGACGAGTGGCGCCGCGTCGCCCTGCGCGTCCACGCCGCGTACTACGCGCGCAGCCTCACCGACCCGGCGCTCGCCGAGGTCTTCCTCCACGACGCCCAGCCCCTGGAGGACCTGGTCACCGCGCTCGTCGCCCGGCTGCCCGCCGGCTCCGCCGGCCTGCCGCCGGTCGACCCGCGGCGTGAGGCCGACCTGCTGGTCTCCGGCGTCATCGGGCTGAGCATCGACGTGCTGCACGGGCGCCGGAGCCTGACCGACGTACGGCGCACGGTGGACCACCACCTGGAGCGGATCTTCGCGGCGGGGGCGGGCTGACACGACGGCCGGGGCGCGCACGTCCCGCCCCGGCCGTCCGGGACACCCGCTCGGCCCCCGCCGCTCCGGCGCCGGCAACGACCGGACCTCCTCGTCGTGCAGCTCCCTCCGGCAGGCGAAGCTCTGCCGCGACACGGCCTCCCGAGCCCTCCCGAGCCGCCGGTTCACGGCGGTGCCCGGGCGTCGCCGGCCGAGGCCGACGGCCCGGCCGACGAGGGCGCGCACACCACAGGCCCGCCGGCCCCCGGCCCACCGCGGCCGACGGGTGGACGGAGGTGCCGCCGTGCCGTCTGCGGCGCGGCGGGAGGGGGAACACTTCCGGAGTACCTCCGCGTCCCCGGGAAGGGGGTGTCCCGTGCCCGAGTCCCCCGTTCCCGAGCCCCCCGGGCCCGAGTCCCCGGCGGCCGCCGGTCCGCGTCCGGGGCGGGGTGATTTCTGGGCCCGGGCGTGGGCCGCCTACGAACGGCGGTACCCGGCCGATCCGCTGGTCATGGCCCAGGCGTTCCTCTTCGCCGGGCTGCCGCCGTCCCGGGCGGAGCTGCGCGAGATGGTGCGCCTGGCCGCCCGGTTGATGCCCGCGCTGGCGCCCGCGGAGGCCGAGACGACGGCCGTCCTGGACCGGCACGTCTTCGAGACGCAGGCCGAACGGGGCTCGGGCGAGCGGGGGTTGCGCGCCGTGCTGGGGCGGCTGGCGGTGGCACCGCTGCCGGACACGGGTGCGGACCTGTGGCTGGTGACGGGATACGCCCCGGGGGCGTTCGCGCTGGTGCCACGGGTCCGGCACGGTCTGCTCGACGGGGTGGGCGGCAGCGCGGTCACCGCCCTCATCGTCCGGGCCCTCGCCGGCTCCGGTCACGGCCCGGGGCCGGAGCCGGCTCCGCTCGCGGGGGCCGGCCCGCGGACGGCGAGCGGGTGGGGCGTGTGCCGGGCGGCACTCCTGCTGGCCGACATCGCCGTCGGCGTCCCGCCGGCCGCCCGCCTGGCGGTGGTCCGGGACCGGGCTCCGGACGAACCGCTGCTCCACCGCTGGGCGTTCCTCCGCACCGCGCTGCTGCGCCCGGTGATGTCCGCCTTCGACGCCGGCCCCAGCGACGTCGTCCTCGCCTGCCTGGCGGGCGCCTTGGGGGCACGGGACGGGGGCGGCCGGGTGCCGCGCACGGTGACGGCGCTGGTGCCGGTGACGCTGCGGGCGGACGCGCACGGGCCGGAGGACGGCAACCGGTTCGTCGGGGCGCGGGTGCGGCTGCCCGTCGGGGAGCCGGACCCCGTACGCCGGCTGGCGGCGGTGGCGGCGCGCATGCGCACGGTACGGCGGGTGGCGGCGCGCCCCGAGACGGAGCTGCTGCTGCGCTGGTGTCCCGACGCCGTGGCGGCGTGGACGTTGCGGCGCGGCCTCCGTCCGCGGGTGAGTTCCCTGCTGGCGACCCACGTGCCGGGACCGCCGGGAGGACTCAGGGTGCCGGGCCGGCGGGTGGACCACGTGGTGCCGCTGACGTTCCTGCCCGCGCGCCACCCGCTGGCCGTCGCGGTCATGGACTACGGCGGTGAGATCTGCGTCGCCTTCACGGCACGCGCCGGGTTCGGCGGGCTGGACGGCCTGCCGCGGCGGCTCGAGGAGGCGGTGCGCGAGCTGTGCGCGGCGGCCGTACCGGGCGATGGCGGGCGGTGACTCCGGCCGCTACGGCCGGGCGACCGCCAAGGCCCGTTCGAGGTAGGGGCCGTCGACGGGCCGGGGAGCCGGCAAGTCGCCGACGCACGCCGCCAGACGGGTGCGCTCGTAGGTGCGGTGCTGGCCGCCGTACCCCAGCAGGGGGCCGAACTCCCGTATGACGTGCGCCTCCAGTCTGGTGGGGTCGTCGATCCGCGGCACGATGGTGAGGGACACGCCGGGGTGGACCGCCTCCATCGCCCGGGCGATGGCACGCACCGGCGTGTTGTCCGGGTGGGTGACGTGGACGGTGAGCGCACCGGGCTCGCGATGGGCGGTGACGGCCCGGACCATGGCCCGGACCGCCCAGTCGGCCTGGAGGAGGTTGAGTGATCCGTCCGGGGCCCCCTGGAGGCGGAAGCGCAGCGTCCCCGGGGGTGTTCCGCCCCGGGCGTACGGCGCGGCGGGGGTGCGCGCGGCGCGTTCGTCCAGGGTCGCGCGCAGGGTCCGGGAGAGGACGGCGAAGGGGTGCGGCGGCAGTCCCTCGGGGGCGGGACGGTCGTCGAGGAGGACGCTCGGCCGCAGGACGGTGACGGTACGGCCACGGGCGCGGGCCCAGTGCCGGACCATCCGCTCGGCGGTGAACTTGCTCTGCTCGTAGGCGTTGTGGAAGCCGGCCGCGTCGCACAGGTCCGTCTCCCGGACCACTCCGCGGGTGCGGCGGCCGGCGACGTAGGCGGTGCTGACGTGGGCGAGGCGGGCCGCCGGCAGGCGGTCGGCCAGTTCCAGGACGCGGCGGGTGCCGAGGACGTTGACGCGGTGGACGGGCAGGGGGTCCCCGTACAGGGCGGTCGCGGCGGCGCAGTGCCAGACGGCGGTGGGGGCGGCGGCCGCGGCGTCCGGGAGCGGCCCGGCGCCGGCGAGGTCGGCGGACAGACCGCGCAACCGGTCGTAAGCCCCGGGCCGGAGCGTGCCGTTGACATCAAGCCAGGCGACGGCCGCGCGGACGCGGTCGAGCAGCACGTCCGGGGCGTCGCGGCCGAGGACGACGACGGGGGTGTCGTCGTCCCGGCTCAGGAGGTGGTGGACGAGCCTGCTGCCGAGGAACCCCGTGGCGCCGGTGACGAGTACGGGCATGGGCGACGTCCCTCCGGCGGTCCGGGTGTTCCGGGGGCCGGTGCGTCCGGTGGGCGAGGTCGCCACCGTGGAACGGCCGGCAAGGGGGTCCACCGGTGGACCCGACGGCCCCTCAGCGCCGCATTGACCTCCCCAAATGCCCAGCAGGGAAGCCCTATTGGCCGGATTTCACTCAGACGAGTGAATACCCATACCGGGCCGCTTAGCGCGTGTTTTCAGGCGAAGAAATGACATGAGCCCGCCGGCCGCCGGCCTCCCCGCTCACAGACGGCGCGTACACCGGCGGGCGGCCCGGCGACGGTCGGCGGCCGGACCGCCGACGGGCGATGAGGGGAGGGCCGTGGACATGGCAGCGGACGGACGAGGGGCCCCGGACGAGGCCGCCGCCATCATCGGGGTCTCCTGCCGGCTGCCGGGCGGCATCGGCGGCCTGCCGGAGCTGTGGACGGCCCTCGAAGAAGAGCGTGACATGATCACGACAGTCCCGGCGGACCGGTTCGACACCGCCCGCTTCGTCGACGTCAGCGGCCCCCGGACCGGCAAGAGCTACACGGCCGCCGGCGGATTCCTGGACGACGTCGCGGGCTTCGACGCGGCCTACTTCGGCATCGCGCCCAAGGAAGCCGCCGCCATGGACCCCCAGCACCGGCTGCTTCTGGAACTGACCGCCGAGGCGCTGGACGACGCCGCCGTCGACCCGGCCCGGCTCGCCGGCACCGGCACCGCCGTCTTCGTCGGCATCTCCGACGGCTCGTACCCCCTGATGCCGGCACCGCGCGAGATCACCTCCTACACCATGGTCGGCGGCGCGCTCTCCCTCGCCGCGAACCGCGTCTCCCACGCCTTCGACCTGCGCGGCCCCAGCATGGCCGTCGACACCGCCTGCTCCTCGGCGCTGGTCGCCCTGGACCGGGCCTGCCGGGCCCTGCGGGACGGCTCCTGCCGGACGGCGCTGTGCGGCGGCGTCAACGTGCTGATCAACCCGCAGCAGTTCCTGGGCTTCTCGCAGGCGTCCATGCTCTCCCCGCGCGGCAGGTGCGCGGCCTTCTCCGCCGACGCCGACGGCTTCGTCCGCGCCGAGGGCGGTGTCATGGTGCTGCTCAAGCCCCTGGCGGACGCCCGCGCCGACGGCGACCGCGTCCACGGGGTGATCCTCGGCACCGGCACCAACTGCGACGGCCGCACCCCGGGCGTGTTCCTGCCCAGCGCCGAGGCGCAGGAGGACCTGGTGCGCCGCGTCTGCGCCGAGGCGGGCGTGGACCCCGACGAACTCGTCTACTTCGAGGCCCACGGCACCGGCACGCCGGTCGGCGACCCCATCGAGGCGACCGCGATCGGACGGGCCCTGGGCATGCGCCGGATCACCGGTGACCTGCCCGTCGGATCGGTGAAGGCCAACCTCGGCCACCTGGAACCCGCCGCGGGGCTGGCCGGGCTCTGCAAGGCCCTGCTGGTGCTGCGGCACCGCGCGGTGCCCGCCTCCCCGCACGCCGAACCGGTCAACCCGGCCATCGACTTCACGGGCCTGGGGCTGCGCCCGGTCACCGCGCGCCTCCCGGTGGCCGCGCCCGGGCGCGCGGTCGTGGGCGTCAACTCCTTCGGGTTCGGCGGGGCCAACGCGCACGTCCTCGTCGCCGCGCCCGACCCCGTGCCGGAAGCCGTCCCGCCGTCCCCGGCCCGCCCGCTCCCGGTACTGGTCTCCGCCCGCTCCGCCCGGGCGCTCCGCGAGGCCGTCACCCGGCTCGCGGACCGCCTCGACACCTGCCCGGAGCGGGAGTTCCCCGATATCGCGGGCACCCTCTGGCGGCGCGGCCGGCACGAGCACCGCGCGGTCGTCCTGGCCGCCGGCGCCCGCGAGGCCGCCCGCGGACTGCGCGCGCTGACGGCGGACGGGCCCGCGCCGGACGCTCCCGGGGGAGCCGTCGGGAGGGCCGCCGGGCGCGGCCGGGTGGTGTTCGTGTACGCGGGCAACGGCTCCCAGTGGCCCGGCATGGGCAGCGGTGCGTACGCCCGCGAGGCGGCCTTCCGGGACGCGGTGGACGAGTTGGACGCCCACCTGGCGCCGCGCCTGGGCTGGTCCGTGGCCGAGACGCTGACCCGGCCGCCCGGCTCCTGGCGCCTGGAGGCCACGGAACGCGCCCAGCCGCTGCTGCTCGCCGTCCAGTTGGGGATCACCGCCGTCCTGCGCGCGCACGGGATCACGCCCTCCGCCGTCCTCGGGCACAGCGTCGGCGAGGTGGCCGCCGCGCACGCCGCCGGTGCCCTCGACACCGAGCGGGCCGCACGGGTCATCGCCGAACGCTCCGCCGTCCAGGCCCCCACGCGCGGCCGCGGGCGCATGGCCGCCGTCGGCCTGTCCGCCGAGGAGGCGGCGGACGTGCTCGCCCGGTACGGGGACGCCGTGGTGCTCGCCGGGATCAACAGCCCGCGGGACGTCACCGTCGCCGGCCCCGCCGACGGCCTGGCCGCCATCGGCGGACACCTGCGCGCCCGGGGGGTGTTCTTCCAGGAGCTGGACCTCGACCACGCCTTCCACAGCCCCGCCATGGACGACTGCGAGGCGCCGCTGACCCGCGCGCTCGCCGGGCTCGCCCCCTCCCCCGCCGCCGTCCCCTTCTACTCCACCGTCACCGGCACCCCACTGCGCGGCACGGAACTGGACGCCCACTACTGGTGGCACAACGTCCGCCGGCCCGTGCGCTTCGCCGACGCGGCGGCACTCGCCCGCGAGGACGGCGCGGACGTCTTCCTGGAGCTCGGTCCCCACCCCGTCCTGAGCGGCTACCTGCGCAGAAGCACCGGAGGGGACCGCCGGGCTCCCGCGGTGGTGCTGCCCACCCTGCGCCGCGGTGACGACGGGCCACAGGCCCTGTCCACGGCCGTGGCCGCGCTGATCGCCGCCGGCGCCGACGCCACCGGCCCCGCCTTCCGCCCCGGACGGGCCGTGGACCTGCCGGCCTACCCCTGGGAGCACCGGCGCCACTGGACGAGCGGCCCAAAGGCGTGGCTGCGCACCAGCGGCGACGGAACCCTGGACCACCCGCTGCTCGGCGAGCGCATGCCGGCCCCCCACCCGCAGTGGCACGGCCCCGTCGAGCCGGTGCTGGTGCCCTGGCTGGGCGATCACCGCGTCCGGGGGTCCGTCCTCCTGCCCGCCACCGGATACGTCGAGATGGCCCTGGCGGCCGGCCGCCGCGCGCTGGGCGACGGCCCCGTCGAAGCCGGGCACCTCCTCATCCACGGCGCGCTCGCGGTGGCCTGGGACGACCCCGGAGCCGTCCGGCTCCAGACGTCCCTGCGCCCGGACGACGGTACGGTGACGATCGCGAGCGCCGTCCGGCCCGGCGACCCGCCGCGGATCCACGCCACCGCCCGGGCCCGCGCCCTGACCGCTCCCCGCCCCGCCCCGGTGGACTTGGCCGCCGTCCGCGCGCGCTGCCCGGAACCCGTCGCCGTCGCCGGCTACTACCGCGACCTGGCCGAGGCGGGGCTGGAGTACGGGCCCGCCTTCCGGGTGCTCACCGAACTGGCCGCCGGCCCCGCCGAAGTGCTGGCCGCCTACCGGCACGACGCCCCGGGGACGCCGTACGTCCTCCACCCGGTCGTGCTGGACGCCGCACTGCACGCGGGGGTGCGGCTGCTCGCGGACCGGCTCGACGCCGGGCACGTCTTCCTCCCCGCCTCCATCGCGGCGGTCCGGGTGTGGGACACCCCGCCCCCCACCGGATTCTTCTGGCTCCGGGAGCGCTTCCGCTCCGAGGAGGAGATCCGGTGGGACGTCACCCTCACCGACCCGGACGGCAGGGTCACGGTCCGCGCCGAAGGCTGCCGGCTGCGCCGGATGGCCGTCACCGGCGGCACCCCGGTCACCGTCCACCACACCGTCGTGCGCGCGGCCCTCCGGCCCGGAGAGCCCTGCGCCCCCTCGCCCCTGCCCCCGCCGCGGCGGATCCTCGACGGCCTCCGCCCGCCGGAACCACCGCTCCGCCCCGACGGCGAGCGCCGCGCCCGGGCCGCCATCGACGCGTTCGCCGCCCGCCACCACGCCAACGCCCTCGCGCGCCTCCTGCCCGACGCCCGGGCGCCGTTCACCGTGGACGTCCTGCTCGGCCCCGACGCGCCGGACGGACACCGTGCCTGGGCCCTGCGCGTCCTCGGCCTGGCACACCGGCACGGCACCGCCGAGCCCCTCGGTGACGGCCGCCACCGGCTGACCGCCGAGGCCCACGACACCGCCGAGGCCGCCCACCGCTGCCTGGCCGCCGACCCGGCCTTCGGCACCGCCCTCGCCCTGGCCGCCACGGCGGACCGGTACTGGGCCGCCGCCCCGGACGCCCCGCCCGCGGACCTGACGGCCACCGCCGACCAGGTGCGCGGGGCGCTGCCCGCGGACCGCCGCCGGTACCGGCTGCTCCGCGCCCTGTTCGCCCGGGTCGTCGAACTCTGGCCGTCCGACCGGCCGTTGCGCGTCCTCGACACCGGCGACGGGACGACCGCCCTCGCGCTGCTCCCGGTCCTGCCACCCGACCGCGTCCGCTACCACCTCACCGGCGTGCCGCCGGCCGCCCGCGCCGCGCTGCCCGCCCGGCTGGCGGACCTGGGCCACGACGGCCTCGTCGAACTCATCGAACCCGTCGAACCCGTCGAACCCGTCGAGACGACGGACCCGCCGGCCGGCGCTCCCGCCCACGCGTACGACGTCATCGTCGACGACCGGCCGGGCGACCACCCCGACCCCGACGCCGTCCTCCGCCAGGCGGCCGCCCTCCTGGCGCCCGGCGGACACCTGGTCACCTCCCTCGCGCACGACACCGGGCTGCGCGACCTCCTGTACGGGCCGGGCGACGGGCCGAACCCCGCGCTCCGCCCGCCCCCGGACGACGACGCCTGGCCGGAGGCGCTGCGGCGCGCCGGATTCACCGGTGTCGCCCGCACCGGCATCGACGGGTACACCGTCCTGCTGGGCGCCGCGCCCCACGCCGCGCCCCGGACCGAGCCCCTGCCGTGGCCGCCGCCCGCCGCGCGCCCGGAGGCGACGTTCCTCCTCCTGGCCGACGACCGGAGGGAGGACGCGCTGAGGGACGCCCTCGCCGCCGCCCTCACCCACCCGGGCGCGCCCCCGGTGCCCACCGGCCGCGTGGCCACCACGCCGGAGGAGTGGACCGGCCTGCTCGACGCAGGGGCGTCGGACGTCGTCCTGCTCCTCGGCCGCACGGCCGGCACCGGTCCGGGCGCCCCGGCCGCCCACGCCGCCCGGACGATCGCCGCGCTCGGCGCCCTGGCCGCCGCCTGCGGTCACCGGAGCGCCGGCCGGGAGCCGCGGCTCTGGCTGGTCACCCACCCGCACGACGCGCTCCCGGGCGCCGTCCACCACGCCGACCCGGCCGCCGCCGCGCTCTGGGGCGCCGCCCGTACCCTCGCCAACGAGCATCCGCGCCTGCACACCCGCCGGATCGCCCTGGCCCGTACCGGGGATCCGGCCGCCGACGCCGGGCGCCTGGCCCGCGAACTCCTCGCGCCCGACGGGGAGGACGAGGTCGTGCTCGCCGCCGGGGGCCGGTTCGTGCCCAGGGAACGGCCGGGTACGGCCCCCGAGCGGGTGCGGACGGACGGCGC
The DNA here is from genome assembly GCF_044333095.1 of Streptomyces sp. NPDC021100. NCBI lineage: Bacteria > Bacillati > Actinomycetota > Actinomycetes > Kitasatosporales > Streptomycetaceae > Streptomyces > Streptomyces sp. NPDC021100. The sequence continues at coordinate 72,330 of NZ_JBIRQH010000018.1, read as the reverse complement.
CGCGTTCCGCCTGCGGGTGCACGACCACGGGCTGAACTACCGGCTGTCCTGGGCGGAGACGGAACCCGGGCGACCCGGCCCGGGGGAAGTGGCGGTGGCCGTGCGCGCCGTCGGGCTGAACTACCGGGACGTCATGCAGATCACGGGACTGCTCCCGGGCGAGTTCACCGAGGGCACGCCCTCCGAACACGGCCCGGGCGTCGAGTGCGCCGGCACCGTCACCGCCTGCGGCCCCGGCGTGACCGCCTTCCGGCCGGGTGACCGGGTCGCCGGCATCGCGCCGTCCTGCCTGGGCACGCACACGGTCACGCCGGCCCACTGGCTCACGCCGCTGCCCGACGACTGGGCCTTCGCCGAGGGCGCCAGCAGGATGATCGCCGCCGTCACCGTCCACTACGGGCTCGGCCACCTGGCCCGGCTGCGCCCGGGCGAGACGCTCCTGGTCCACGGCGCCGCGGGAGCGGTCGGGCTGTTCGCCCTGCACTACGCCTGGCGGGTCGGGGCGCGCCCCATCGCCACCGCCGGCAGCGGAGTCAAACGTTCCGTCCTGCGCTCCCTCGGGGCCGAGGACGTCCTGGACTCCCGCGCCCTCGACTTCGCCGACCGGGTCCGCGCCCTCACCGACGGCCGGGGCGTCGACGTGGTCCTCAACTCGCTCGCGGGCGAGGCCATCGTCCGCGGCCTCGAACTCCTGCGCCCCGGCGGCCGGTTCGTGGAACTGGGGAAGCGCGACATCCACGAGAACAAGCCCCTGCCCCTGCGCCCCTTCCAGAACAACATCGCCTTCTTCGCCGTCGACATCTCCGCGCTCCTCCCCGACCGGGACTTCTGCGCACGGCTGATCGACGAGGCGCTGAGCGCGGAACGGGGCGACGGCGAGTACCACGGCCTGCCGCACAGCGTCTTCCCCGCCGCCCGGGTCCACGAGGCGTTCCGCCTCCTCCGGCACTCACGGCACATCGGGAAGGTCATCGTCACCTTCGACCCCGAGGACGAGCCCGTCCCCGTCGAACCGGCCGCGGCCCCGCCCCGGCCCGACCCGGCCGGCACCTACCTCGTCACCGGCGGAACCGGCGGCTTCGGCGCCGCCACGGCGGTCTGGCTCGCGGACCGCGGCGCCCGGCACATCGCCCTGGTGAGCCGGCGCGGGGCGGAAGCCCCGGAGGCCCCGGCCGTCCTGGCCGCGCTGGCGGCCCGCGGCGTCCGGGTCACCGCCCACGCCGCCGACGTCACCTCCGTGAAGGCCATGCGGAGCCTGATCAGGCGGATCGACCGCACCGGCTTCCCGCTGCGCGGTGTCGTCCACGCCGCGGCGCACTTCGACGACGCGCCGCTCACCGAACCGGACGAGGCCCGGACCGCCGCCGTCCTGGCGCCCAAGGCGACCGGGGCCGCCGTCCTCGACGCGCTCACCCGCGACCGGGACTGCGACCTCTTCCTGTGCCACTCCTCCGGCACCGCGCTGCTCGGCAACGTCACCCAGGCCGCCTACGCGGCCGGGAACCTCGTGGTGGAGGCCCTGGTCCGGCGGCGCCGCCGGGAGGGCCGCCCCGGCCTGGCCATCGCCTGGGGCGCCCTGTCCGGCACCGGTCACGCCGCCCGCGACGATCTTCTTGAGGGCCTCGCCGCGCTGGGTGTCGAACCGCTCTCGCCACGGCGGGCGTTCGCCGCCGCCGAGCGCCTGCCCGCGACCGCCGACGTCGTCGGTGTCGGGCGCTACCGGTGGCCGCGCGTCGCGGGCCTGCTGCCCCAGGCGGCCGGCCCCCGTCTCGGCGCGCTCGTCCCCGCCGGTGCGGCCGACGACGGCGCCGCGCGCGAACAGCGGCTCGACGTCCTCCGCCGCATGCCCGCCGACACCGCACTCGACCACCTCGTCGAGGACCTCACCCGCCTGGTCGCCGACGCCCTGGGCGTCTCCCCCGACGGCCTCGATCCGCACACCCGGCTCGACGCCTACGGCATGGACTCACTGACGGGCACCCAGTTCTTCGCCACGCTCCAGGAGATGTTCGACGTCCGCATCCCTCCGATGGAACTGCTCAGCGGCAACGGCACCATCGCCGGTATCGCCGGTCAAGTGCACATGGCGCTCGGGCCGGCGGGGGCGGGAGGCGGTGACGACGCGGAGGAGGCGGCCGCGGCGCGGGGGACCGACGGCGCGGACGGTCACGCCGGTCACGCCGGAGAGCCGGCGGGGCTCCAGGAGGCGGAGGCGTGAGACGGACGAAGCACCTCGGCCCGGCGGGCGCGGATCGGGCGGGAGTCCCCACCCGTGCCCGGCCGGGGTGCCGGTGCGCGGAGAGTCCGACGCCGCCGAGCTCATCGTCCTGCCGGGCCCCGTACGCCGGGGGCGTCGCCGGACGCGGCGCCCCGAGGCACAGCACTCCCGCGGTCGGGCGCCCCGCCCGTACCCGTCACCGCCCCCTGCGCCTCCGGCGCGCCCCGCAGCTCCTCCGCCTCCTCCGTCTCCCGCGCCTCCTGCACCTCCCGCACCTCCCTCCACTCCCGCCGCGCCCCGCCCGTGACCACCACCGTGACATGGGCGGCCCCCGCCGCCAGCAGCGTCGGGCTCAGGCCCATGGCGGCGGTCAGCGCGCCGGCCGCCAGGCCGCCGAATCGGGGGTACGGGCCGCGGGCACGCCCGTCATGACCGCCCCGCTCCCGTCTCCCCCGGCGCGGCGTCCTGCCCGGGGTCGGGCAGGACGTGCAGGACGACCTTCACCTGCTCGGCGCCGGCGGGTGTGGCATCCTCCGCGCCCGGCGTGAAGCGGCGGTACCGGGCCAGCACGGCCCGCAGTTCCGCCGACAGTTCGGCGGTCTCCCCGGGCGTGAGCCGCAGCAGCCAGTCGCTCGTCTCCAGGACGTCGCGCCAGGGCCGGGGCATGGACGGCGCCCGGCCGAGGGCGACTTGGGTGTGCAGCGCGTGCATGCCGGCGACGGAGCCGCGGAACGCCGCGGCGGCCTCCGGTTCCTCGTCGTAGAGGCTCTTGTCGCGGAGCCACGTCGTCTCGTGGGCCGCGCGCCACCAGCGCTCCCGCGCGTTGCCGCGCTCGCCGTCCTCGGCCACGAACCCGGCCGCGGCGAGCTGCCGGAGGTGGTAGCTGGTCACGCCCGATCCGACGCCCAGGTCCTGGGCGAGGCGGGTGGCGGTGGACGGCCCGTGGGTGCGCAGCAGGCCGACCAGCCGGACGCGGAGGGGGTGCGCGAGGGCGCGGAGGCCCTTGGCGTCCAGGACCACGTCCGTCTCCGGATCGGGCACCAACCCCTTTGGCTTGCTTGCGAGTTCACTCTCGTCTGCCATGAGTGGGCACTCTAGACCGCCAAGAGTTCTTCGCAAAGAGGTTTTCGCGAAGAACTGTTGGCGGTCGCTCCTGCTCCTCTCAGCGGACCGCGTCGTAGGCGCCCAGCGCGATCTCGGCGCAGTGGCGCAGCGACTCCGTGCCGGGCGCGAAGTAGCCGGTGTGGCCGTGGGCGCCCGCCGAGGAGACGCGACGGGCGCCGAAGTCCGCGGAGGTGGGGTCGGCGCCGTGGCCGAGCCCGAACAGCTCGACGTTGGGGATGTTCCCGATCCAGTCGTCGGCGTTGCGGCGGACGGCCCAGACCCGGGCGGTGGTGCGCAGGCCGGCGGCGGAGCCGGCGCGGACGCCCGGGCTGCCCAGGACGACGAGGTCGGTCGCCTCGCCGCGGCCGATGGCGTGGGCGGCGAGGCCGCAGACCACCGAGCCGTAGCTGTGGCAGAAGACGGCCGGCGCGGCGGCCCCGGCGGCGGCCAGCCCGGCGAGGAAGCGGTCGAGACGGGGTGCGCCGGCTTCGGCGAGCCGGCCGGTGGCGGCGTCGGGGCCGACGCCGACGGGGGTGGTGTAGCCGGCCCAGGCGATGACGGCGGTGGGGGTGCCGGGCGACCGCCGGGCCATCTCGGCGCGCAGGGACCGGGCCATGCCGGCCGGGGTGCCGTAGGGGTCGGTGCGCCGGTCGAAGGAGGACAGGTCGATGTCGGAGCCGGGGACGACGACGGCCGTCCGCCGGGCGCCGGCCAGGTCGCCGTACACCTCGGCGAGCTGGCCGCGCCCGCGCGGGTCGAAGGCGAGGATCCGCCGCCCGGGAGCGAGGAGTTCCCGGTAGCGGTCGGCGAGGGCGCGGGCGTCCGCGCGCTCGTACTCCGGGAGGGAGGTGTCGGCCGCCTGCCGGAGCCGGTCGGCGCGCTCGGCGGCGAGGGCGCGGCGGTTGGCCGCGTACCGCAGGGCCGGCGGGGCGCCGTCCAGGTTCCCGACGACCAGGGGGTGGCGGTCCGCGAGCCGCTGCCGGGCACCCTCGGGAAGGGCGGCGAAGAAGCGGGCGACCTCTGCGGGCGAGGCGGTGGCCGGGTCGGGCAGGGTGCGGTGGAGGGAGTGGTCCGCGCGCCAGGCGGCGGTGCCGGGCGGCGGGCCGGTGACCGCGGCCTCCCGGTGGGCGGCGGCCCAGCCCGCCGTCCCCGCGACCACGGTCGTGGTGAGCGCGACGGCGGCCAGGGTGCGCTTGAAGCGGTGCATGTCGGGGCCTTCTCCCTCGTTCCGTGCGGTGCGGGGGGAAGGTAAGGAGGCGGCACCCGGGCGGGCGTCACACTCCGGGGCCAACTCGGGAGTGATACCGGGGTAGGGGGTGGCGCATGGTGCGCGGCGCGGAGTAGCGGGCACGGACGCCCGTTCGCCCTCCCGCGCCGGACCGTCCTACGCTACGGGGATGATCATCGAACCCCGCACCGTCGCGCCCGGCGTCGTCCTCCGCCTCGCGACCCTCGACGACGCGGCCGGCCTGTCCCGGGCCTACTCCGAGAACCGGGATCACCTGCGCCCCTGGGAGCCGCACCGGGCCCCGGAGTTCTTCACCGCCGAGGGCCAGACGGCCCGGCTGGGCGAGCTGACAGCGCTGCGTCGGGAGGGACGGATGGTGCCCTGGGTGCTCGATGACGAGCGGGAGGGCATCGTCGGCATCGTCAACCTGAGCAATATCGTGCGGGGCGCCTTCCAGAGCGGCTCGCTCGGCTACTGGGTCGCCGCCCGGCGGGCCGGCCGGGGGCTGGCCACCGCCGCGGTGACGGCCGTGTGCCGGACAGCGGCCGATGATCTCGGGATGCACCGGGTGGAGGCGGGCACGGTGATCGCCAACGCCGCTTCCCAGCGCGTCCTGGCGAAGTGCGGTTTCGAGCGGATCGGCACCGCCCGGAACTACCTGCGCATTGACGGCGCCTGGCGTGACCATTACCTCTTTCAGAGGATCCTGCACGACCGTGAGCCGCGCTGACATCGCACCGGCCCCACGGCTTTTCAGCCGTCCCACAGCCATTCCCCGTGCTCACGACGCACGATTGCATCGCAATCTATGGTTCGCCGAAGCACGGCTGTTACATGACAGTCGGAAAACCGCGCCCCGCGAGTCGTAAGATCTTACGGTCAACTAAGGGGGGTTGGTTCGACTTTGTCCGACATGTCCGCGTTTGCTCAACCGCGCTTTGGGCGCAGGAGATGGGAGACCCCTGTGCCGGGGCGAATATCACGACTGTCCCGCCGCCGGGTTCTCCAGGTCGGTGGTGCGGGCCTGGTCGTCGGAACGGGCACGGTGGGGGCCTGGCAGTGGCTGGCCCCCGGTTCGGCGCAGGGCAGCGGGCACGAGGACGAGTTCCCCGTGCAGCCGGCGAAGGTGGTGACGACCGAGTCGTTCGTCCACATCATCGCGCACCCCGACGACTCGCTGTACTTCATGAACCCGGAGCTGGAGCAGTCCATCCGGAGCGGCGCCCCGACCGTCACCGTGTGCCTCACCGGCGGTGAGTCGGACGGTCGCAACGCCCTTTCCCAGACGCCCGGGTACCCGAAGCTGCCCATGAAGCGGCCGGAGTTCGTCCGCGCGCGCATCAACGGCCTGCGCGAGGCGACCGCCCAGATGGCCACCGGCGACTGGCTCAGCCCCTGGCGGGTGGAGACGACGCAGCTGATCCCCGGCTTCCAGGCGGAGCTGCACACGCTGAAGGCCGCTCCGCAGGTCCAACTGATCTTCCTTGAGCTGGTGGAGGCCCGGTTCATCCGGGTGCCGCGCAAGGAGAGCCTGCGCGGGCTGTGGCTGGGGGTCACGCCGAAGCTGACGACGCTCGTCCCGGCGCACAGCCCGGTCAAGCGCACGTACCTGTACGAGCGCAAGCACGTCATCGACTCGCTGGTGGCGGTGCTGGACCGGTACCGGCCGACGGTCGTCCGCACCCTCGACCCCAACCCGACGCACCGGGCGATCCAGCAGCAGTTCCCCGGGGTGGCGCACGAGCTGGAGGGCATATCCCACTACGACCACCAGGACCACACCACCTCCGCCCATTTCGCCCAGGCGGCGCTGGCCGAGTACTGGGGACGCCGGCACAGCCGCCCCACGGCGGTCGAGAACTACGTCGGCTACGAGGTCTCCCTCCTGCCGTCCAACCTCGACGCGGCGACCACCCGGCACAAGGTGAAGCTCCTCGACATCTACGGCTGGGCCGACGGCAAGGACTGCGGTGACCCCGCCGGCTGCGGCGACCGCAAGGTCGGCGCCCGCTCCAAGGACGTCCGCTGGTCCAACAACCTCCGCTACCGGGCGCCCGGCACCCAGCGCTGGGTGCAGCCACTGCCCGACGGCCGGCTCGCCGCGTTCGCGCTCCTCGACGGCGCCGTGCACTGCTGGACCGAGACCAAGCCCGGGACCGGCGCCTGGTCCGGCCCCGCCAAGATCGGCGGGTCGATGCTGGAGGGGCAGGTGGAGGTCCTGCGGCACGCGGACGGCACGCTCCAGCTGTTCTCCGTGCGCACGGTCCTGCCGAGCCGCGGCACCCCGCACCACCGGGAGATCGTCACCGCCCGGCAGAACGGCAAGCCCCGCCCGGGAGCCGTCCCGTCCTTCGGGAACTGGGAGTCCCTGGGCTCGCCCGAGGCCGATCCGGAGCGGTCGATGGAGGTCGGCTACCCGGTGACCGTCGCCGGCAAGGACGGCAAGGTCTTCCTCTTCGTCCGCGACTGGGCCGGCGGCCTGATGTACCGCACCGGCGAGCACGGCACGGACTGGACCGACTGGGAGCACCTGGAGTCGGACGGGGACCAGCCGCCAGTGGTCCTGGACGGGCTGGACGCCGCCCTGGACGACAAGGGCCGGATCCATGTGGTCGCCGCCGACAGCAAGACCGTCTACCACTGGATGTCCGAGAACGAGGGCGAGCCGCCGCAGCCCACCGGGGCGACCCGGCTGCCCACCGCGAGCGGCCCGCTGTCGCTGGCCGCCTTCTCGGGCGGCGGCGTGCGGCTGGTCACCCGGCAGCCCTCCACCGCGCGGGTCATGGTCGCCGAGCGCCCGGCGAACGGCCCCTGGCGGATGACGGCCGACCTGCCGCCGATCGGCGGGTACGGCCGGGTGGCGCTGGCCCAGGACGGCCGGAACGTGGTCCTCGCCGCCCGGGACGCCCGGGGCCGGGTGCGGCTGTCGAAGGGCTCGGGGCGTCCCGGCCCCTGGCAGGGCGGCGGCGTGACGTACCGCGCCACGCCGGGCGTCGCCCAGGACGCGCGGGGCCTGACGACCGTCGTGGTGCTCGGCATGGACGGCAAGCTGAGCAGTTCCCGGACGCAGACGTCGGGCAAGTACCCGTTCACGGCCTGGACCGGGCAGGACGGGCGGTCGCAGGGCGGCACGTCGGTGTAGGGGCCTGTGCGCGAACGGCCGCGCCGCCCGCCCCGGTTTCCGGGGCCGGGCGGCGCGGCCGTCGCGGTTCGGCCCGGTTCAGGCGGCGGGCCGCAGCCGTCCCGCGATCTCGCGCACCACCGCGTCCTGATGCTCCGTCAGGTAGAAGTGGCCGCCGGTGAAGACGCGCAGGTCGAAGGAGGACGCGGTGTGGCCGGCCCAGGCCGCCGCCTCGTCCACGGACACCTTGGGGTCGACGTCGCCGGTCAGCGCGACCACGGGGCAGCGCAGCGGCGGCCCGGGCTCGTAGCGGTAGGTCTCGGCGGCCCGGTAGTCCGACCGCAACACCGGGAGGATCATGCGGACGAGCTCGTCGTCTTCCAGCACCTGGGCGTCGGTGCCGCTCAGCCGCCGGGTCTCGGCGAGGATCCCGTCGTCGTCCCTGAGGTGGACGGTCTCCTCCCGGTGGATCGACGGGGCGCGGCGGGCGGACACGAACAGGGCGGTCGCGACGACGTCCTTCTCGCGCTCGAACCGCCGGGCGACCTCGAAGGCGAGGGAGGCGCCCATGCTGTGGCCGAAGAGGGCCAGCGGCCGGTCGGCCCAGGGCAGCAGCATCGAGAAGACCCGGTCCGCGAGGTCGGGGATGTTGTCGACGAGCGGCTCGTCCCGGCGGTCCTGGCGGCCGGGGTACTGGACGCAGAGGACGTCGGCGACGTCGGGCATGGCCCGCGCCATCGGGTAGTAGAAGCTCGCCGAGCCGCCGGCGTGCGGCAGGCAGACCAGCCGGACGTCAGCGTCCGGACGCGGCGCGAACCTGCGTATCCACTGGGTGTTCTCCTCGGTGATGCCTCGGACGTCGTTCACGGGACGGGTCTTCCTTCCAGGGGCTGCCGGGCGGTGCCGCGGACCGGTGGACACCACGATGACAGGTCCGGGTCCCCCACCGGCCGGCCGGGTAGGGCCAGGTCAGACGTGCCCTGGAAGCCGGCTCCGCACACCTGATGCGGCGGGCGTCACGTTCGGCGGCCCGTCGCGGGCCGGATGTCCTGCCGGACGATCCGCTCGATGTTCCGCTCCGCCAGCGCGGTGATGGTGAGGAACGGATTGACGCCGAGCGAGCCGGGGACCAGCGCGCCGTCGGTGACGTAGAGGCCGGGGTGCCCGGGGATCCGGCCGTACGGGTCGGTGGCGCGGCCGAGCACGCAGCCGCCGAGGGGGTGGTAGGTGAAGTCGTCGGCGAACGCCTTGGCGCGGGGGCCGAAGAGGTCGTACCGGTAGTCGGTGCGGTTGGCGCGGTTGACGCGGTCGAAGAAGGAGCGGGCGGCGTCGACGGCGGGCCGGTTCTGGTCCCGGGTCCACCGCAGCCCCATCCGGTCCGTGGCGCGGTCGTAGACGAAGGTGCCGCGCTCGGGGTTGCGGGTGATCGCGATGTAGAGGCTGATCCAGGTCTCGGTGCCGGCCGGCACCGGGGTGATCTCGGCGAAGACCGGGTGCCGCGGGTCGTCCCAGTCGTCGAGGCCGAGGGCGGGGACGGTGGACTGGTGGCAACCGGTGGGGTCGGTGGGGTGGTTGGCGCGCGCGGCCATCACGTTCCCGTTGGGTCCCCAGCCGCGGCCGATCTCGGGGCCGAGGTCCGGCAGGGTGCCGGTCTCCCGGGCGCGCAGCAGGAGTTCGGTGCTCCCGAGGCTCCCGGCCCCGAGGAACAGCCGCCGGCAGCCGATCTCCTTCACGGCGATCCGGCGCCCGGCCTCGTCGGACCGCTCGACCGTCAGGACGTAACCCCCGGCCCGGCGGGGACGGATGGTTTGCGCCCGGTGCAGGGTCGCGATGGTGACCCGCCCGGTGCGCAGGGCGGCGGCCAGATAGGTCTTGTCGAGGGACATCCGTCCGTGGTTGTTGCCGTAGATCAGCTCACCGGCGAGCGCGGACCGCGGTGCCGTACCGTCCGCTTCCCTCCGCATATGCCCGAAGTCATAGACGTTGTCGAGGAACACCGACCGCAGCCCGGCCCGCGCCGCCTGCTCACGCGCCACACGCGAGTACCGGTACCACTCCGTCCCCTCGAACCAGGTCCGGTCGACGCCGTTGGCGCGCAGCATGGCACGGGCGCGCGGGAAGTAGCGGCGGTACATCTCCCCCGCGTCCACCCCCGGGAGCACCCGCCGCAGGTAGTCACGGCGAGGCGCCACGGCCATCCCCCCGTTGACCAGCGAGCCGCCGCCGACACCGCGGCCCGCGTAGACGGCCATGGACCCGAAGTCGACCCGGTCGAGGACGCCGGGGTACGGCTCGATGTTCCGGTCGACGACGTCGAGCCAGAGGAACGAGCCGAGGGGCGCCGCGGTCCGGGTCCGGAACCAGCTCGACCGCCGGTCCGGGTCGAGCATCCCGCAGAACACCCGCCCGTCCGCCCCCGGCCGGTCCCACCACCGCCCCATCTCCAGCATCAGCACCCGCTCCCCCGCCTCCGCGAGCCGTAACGCCGTGACGGCGGCCCCGTACCCGGTCCCGACGACGACGGCGGGCACGAACGCCCCGTCCCGCGCGACCTCGGCGGCTTCGGCACCGGACGCCCCGGGCAGGATCCCGCCGCCGAACGCCGCGGCCCCCAGCGCGAGCCCGCCACCGAGCACCCGACGACGGGACGGATGACGCTGAACCGACATGGACACACCTCACCTCTCCGGGGCCCTGTGGCTGGGATGAATGTCGGGGCCCCGGACGCATGCAAACAGAAGTTGCCGGAGAGGTAAGGGAGTTGCACCGGAACAGCCCTTGATTTCCCCATTCCGCTTGACCGGCGCGGCGGGTCGGCGTAAAGACGCCAGGTCCGACGGCACGCCCGCCCCACTCCCCGTAAATGAGTGGCCAGACCCCACCCGCCGGACGGACCCTGGTATCCGTGACAGCACAGAAACACCGGATCCGCGCCCTGCACTCCGCTTCCACCATCACCGTCTACCAGGCGTACGATCCGGCCATCGGCCTGCCCGCCGCCCGGGACGGCCGGTTTCCGGCCACCTGGAAGCGGGACCGCATGACGTGGACCACACCGCGTTCATAGCCTCTTTTCCATGACGGACGAAGAGATGAACCAGCGCTCCGAGCGATCCGACGCCCGGTTACGCCGAGCCCTCCATGTGTCCCGGAACTCCGGTAGCAGGCAGCGCGGTGAGAAGAAGCGCGCCGGTTGGAAAGGCGAGTCCGCAGCGATCTACTGCCGGATATCCCACGTGAACGACGAGGACCAGACGGGTGTGGAGCGCCAAGAGCGCATCTGCCGGGAAATCGCCGAACGCCTCGGCTTGGTGGTCGTCGAGAACCAGGTGTTCGTGGACAACAACCGTTCCGCGTGGCAGCGCAAGCGGAAGCGCCCGGGTTGGGACGCCCTTCTGGAGCAGGCCAAGCAGGGCCGGGTTAACCACGTGCTGACATACCACCCGGACCGCCTGATGCGGCAGCCCCGCGACCTGGAAGAGTTGTTGCAGATCGCCGACGACCACGACATCACGTTGCACGGCCAGGCGAACCAGCGTGATCTGTCGGACCCTGACGACCGGTTCTTCCTCCGCATCGAGGTAGCGCACGCCTGCCGGTCCAGCGACGACACGTCACGCCGACTGACCGAGTCCATAGTGGACCGGGTGAAGGACGGCCGACCACACACGGGCCGCCGCCGGTACGGGTACGACAAGACGGGCATGCACATCGTTCCCGAGGAAGCGGAGATCGTGAAAGAGGTCTTCACCCGATACCTGGACGGCGAGAGCCCGGTGCAGATCGCGAAGGACTTGCACCGGCGGGGCGTCCCGACTGCCCAGGGCAAGTCCTGGTCAGCACCCCGGGTACGTGATCTCTTGGACAACCGCCACGTCACCGGCATCCGCGTGTTCCAAGGGGAGGAGATCGGCGACGGGGAATGGCCCGCCATCATCGACCGAGGCATGTGGCTGGAAGCGAAGGAGCGTCGGACGTTCCGCGCCGCAGCCAGCAAGCCGGCTGAGAGTTCCAACCGGTTCTACCTGCTGCGCGGCATCGTCGTGTGCACCGGTTGCGGGAAGGTCATGGGCGGATCCGGTTCGGGTGCGAAGTACGTGTGCAACCACACGCACCGCCTGGACGTCCCGCGCTGCCACCGTGCGATATCGGCGCCCATCCTGGAGGACTTCGTCACCAAGGCGGCCCTGAACCTACTGGAGCGCCTGGACATCACCGACGCCCCCACACCCTCTTCCCTCTCGGCCGAGGACCAAGCCGCCCTCGACGCCGACCGGCAAGAGCTCGGCGACCTCAAGGCGATGTGGGAGGCCCAGGAAATCCGCACCCGGGAGTACCGCGACATGCGCAAGAGGGTCGAGGCGCGGATAGCCGAGATCGAACGCAAGATGATCGTCCGCCCGACGGCGGAGGTACTCCAAGGGCTTGCCGGCGCCGATGCCCGAGCGAGTTGGGAGGCGCTGGAGAAGGCGGGAAACCACCAACGAATGAACGCGGTCATGCGCTTCCTTTTCGCGGAAGTACGGATCAAGGAAGCGACCAAGAAGGGCCGCTACTTCGACTACGGCAGGATAGACATCGAGCAGAACCCCATCTGGACCTGATAGGTGCAGCAAGGAGGGCCCCTCGAAAGGGGTCCTCCTTGTATTGTCAGGCGATCTGGCTTGAGGGAGACGCGAGCAGTCGAGCCAATCGCCTGGCTGCCTGGGGACTGATCCTGGTAACGAACCGCTTGCAGACTCGCTCCAGATGACGGGCCATTTCCGCATCCCGATCAGCCTTCCTCACGGCCCGTCTCCCATCTTGGTGTTCGCCCGGGCCAACTGCCGGTTTACGGCGACGTCCACGGCGATTCCCGCAGCGAGAAGCACTCCTCCCTGCGTGTGGCCGGTGCCGACGAAGCGCCATGTGCTTTCGCTGTTTGCCTGGAGCAGGGGGCGTGCGTTATCCGGTGAGGGCCAGGTTGTGGAGCCGCGCGACACCGAGCATCGCTTGGTGAACGCCGTGGCCTTTGAGTCGGCAGTCCCGCAGGACCTTCCAGTTCTTCAACCGTGCCAGGGCGTGTTCCACCCGGGCTCGCACCCGGCGGTGGACGGCGTTCTCCGCTTCTTGCTGTGGGCTGAGGTGCGTCTGGCCCCGTCGTTTGCGGTGCGGGATGAGAAGTCCGGTGCCCTGGTAGCCGCCGTCGGCGATGGTCGGTGCGCCGCGACAGGCCCGGTCGACACCAGACTCCGTAAAGGCCCGGCAGTCGTTGCGGCTGCCGGGCAGCGGGAGGCCGATGGTCATGACCAGGCGACTGTTGGCGTCGATGACGACCTGCAGGTTGGTCGAGTACCGGTAGTTCTTGCTGGAGGCTGCGACGCTGCGGTCGCGGGTGGGCACCAGGGTGCCGTCGACGATGTAGACGGTGTCCTTGCGCGGTCGGCGGGCCGGCGAGATGGCCAGCAGGGGTGCGAGGTGATCGAGGATGCGGTCAGCCGCAGACTTTGAGACCCCGAACAGCGGCGCCATCTGCCGCAACGTGAGGTTCGTGCGCCAATACGTGGCCACCAGTAGCACCCGGTCCTCCAGCGGAAGTCGCCAGGGACGGCCACGCTGAACGTCGCCGCCACGGCGCCGTACCAACGCCATCAATCTGGCAAACTGCGACTCGTTCAGCCCGGAGAACGGCTCGATCCACTTCGGATCATCCGCTGAGATCACCCCATCCATGCCCCGCCAACGCACCAACCTCCACACGGGTTAGGGAGCAAGGGCGTAGAGGTGCACCGGAGGGCAACGCGGGAGCGAATCCAGCCGGAGGCCGTGAAACGCTTCGATCGTGGGGAGAATAACCGGGAGATCGCGGCGGTACAGTGGCCGTCGCGCGCGAACACAGCGAGCTGCCGAGGCCGGACTATTGTGTGGCCATGTCCAGCGTCCAGTAATGGTTCCCTGGCCCACCTTGATAGTGACCTACGCCAGCCTCCACTGTTAGAGACCTGAGAATAGCGTTGCGGTGCTTCCAAGCCCATGTCTGGTCGTCCTGCATCCAGAACCGCACCACTTCTTCGGGAGTGGCAAAGCCTACAGCTACGTTCTCTGCCCGCCAGCTCTTATAGCCATCCTGGTCCATCGGCTCTCCAGGATCCCAAGTAGGTTTCCCGTCGGGCCCGCGATGCATGTTAAGGTCGGCGTTAACCCAATCCACGGGCTGGTCTTTCAGGAATTCGCAGTGGGCACGTGCATCCAAGACCAATGCCCTGGAAGTCTGGAAACGATAACGGCAGGCATCCATTACGGCACCCGTAGCGTCCCCTTGTGGCGGATATTTTTCTGGATGTACGCGGGCATCGTTGACTAGACCCAGGAGCTGCTTTTCCTCCTCAGGGGCGCTCAATGAAAACCACATCTGATCGAACATGTCACTGAACCAAGGGGGCATGCGGATCACCCTATTTCGCGCGTAACCTGAATGCAACGAATAGACTTAAAGAAGCGCGTCCAAAAGGTCGGCACATGCCTGCAAGGCGTATATGCCATAAGGCGGTGCCCGACCACCTAGGTGTAACACCTCCACTCCAGTATCGGTGAATCCTGGGCTGTGCGCACACTGAAGGTTATGGCCAGACATTGATCTTGAATTCATAATTTCGGCCAGCCGTCCATGGGTCCGGGCCGTCCCCGCCGGAAGCCGGGCAGCGTCAGTGTTGACCGGGCCTACAGCAACGGCGTCATCCGCGCCTGCCTGCGACGTCGCGGCATCCGGCACACGATCCCGGAGAAGAGCGACAGCCGGGCCGCCCGCCTGCGCATGGGACCACGCGGCGGCCAGCCCCCGGTCTTCAGCCCGACGCGCTACCGGCAACGCAACACCGTCGAGCGGGCGGTGAACAAGCTGAAGCAGTTCAGAGCCGTCGCCACCTGCTACGACAAACGCGGATACGTCTACCTCGGCGCCGTCACCGCCGCAGCACTCCTCATCTGGCTCCGATCATGATCGGAGAGACACGACTTAGGGGACAGCGGGTCGCATGTCGTGCGACTGCTCTTGCGCCCGCCAGCGCTCACGCGCCTGCACCAACAACCGGTGACTCTGATCGACCGGAAGAGCCGCCGCCGCGACCGCTTCGAAGAGCCGATCGCGCGAAGCAAAGACCGGAACACCAGGGGTGTACACCACGCCCAGCGACTCCCGAACGTACAACCAATTGCCTTGAAGAGTGAGACGACTGAGAAACGCGTCGCCAACGGGCGCGCCGGCCGCAGTGGGCACCACCCGGATCGCAATCCGCCCTTTCCAGGAGAGGCGAAGGAGGTGATCAAGCTGTTGAGCCATGACACGTGCGCCGCCGACCGGACGTTCCAACAGGGAGCTGTCCAGGAAGAGCGTGTACACCTGCCTGTCAGCGAGTTGCCGTGGGATCCGATGGGGAGCGGAATAGGGGGACACCCCGGAAGGCACCAGCGCCCGCTTGTAGGCCAAAATCCGCAGCGGGGCGGGGACGACCGTAGCCGTGTATGTGGCGATGGCCGTGGCCTGTTGCTCACATAGGGCCAAGCGGTCGTGCCAGCCGGGGCCGATGTCGCCCGCTTGCGTCGACAAGTTCGTCACCGACAGGAGATGATCAACAGCCCGAGCAAGATCCTTCGGAACACCGTAATGACGGTGGAACAAAGCGCGAGCGTGGCGAGGGGTGAAAACAACCCCTTGCTCAAGCCGGCTCACCGTGCTGAAGCTGCATCCGAGAGCCAACGCAGCGTCCGTCTGGCTCCACCCCCTAAGGATGCGTAAATACCGCAAATAGGCTCCCAGAACCAGGGCCACAGCACGGTCCGCCGTAGGCATCGGATCATCGCTCGTCATCAGTTCCCTCCTGGTGCACTTCCGCCAAACGGGACGCGAACCAAGAGGGACGGATGATCAAGCCGACAAGCGGACTGAATGCCTGAACGAAGGGCTCCCTAACCCCCGTCACGGATCAAGCGAGCGACCGCCCGGACTGTCGCCGGACTCCACATCAGCCGCACGACCCCCGAACCATCACCCCGCGTCCGCGCCGCCGATGCACCCTCCACCTCGACGCCGACCGCCGCCAGCGCCGCCTCAAGCTCCGCCGCAGCCTCCCGGGCCTCCCGCCAACCGGCCACGTAATCCACCCCGCGCACCCACACCACCGCATCAGGGTCGATCTCGGCGCCGATGCCCTCGAACGCTCCGTCGTCTGCGCTGTGCATGAACGTGCCTCCCCTCCCCGGCCGTTGGCCTGATACGGCGGGGCACCGCGTGCGAGCGCACGGCGAAGCCCCCGGTAGCATCTACTCCGGGGTCTTCGCGATCCCTCCCGGACCACCCCGGTAGCTTCCCGGCGCAGGGGTGGTCCGGTCTTCTGTCTAGTGCTGTGATCCGTTCCGGGCGCGTCCGGGCACGGGCGGGCGGTTGCCCCACCGTTCCTCGAAGTCGCGGCCGGCTTGTGCAATCCAGTCGTCCAGGGCCAGGGCCTTGAAGTGATCGCGCTGCGCGTCCAGGACACGGAAGGTTCGCCGGTCGGACACGTGCCGCCACCACCACTCGCACAGGCGGAACGTCACGTCCGCCACCATCTCGCGGAGAGAGACCAGCATTCTGATCACCGGTCCATGCAAGTGGCGACGAGGAAGGACAGGGCGCCAGTGCAGAACCGCTGATGGCCGGTACGCCGTGCGTGCCGGAGACACCAGACTTCCGCCGCCAGTTTCCGAGCGGATGGCTTGGCGATATCTCCGCAGGTCATGCACTTCGCCGTGTGCTGAGCCCCATCGGCGTCAGGGTCGACCGTCAGCCACCAGTCCACGTGCCCGTACACCGCCCGGACCGTCACCGCCGCCCCCTGGAACGGGCCTGCCTCCCGGCGCGGGTTACGGTCAGCTCGGCGGAGGCGTCGACCACCAGGGGCCGCCCGTCCTTGAACGTCACGATGGCCTGGTGCCGCCCTCCCGAACGGTGGTCCAGGCGAACAGCCTTCACCTCGTAGTGGCGACCCTTGAGCGTCACTACGTCCCCGCGACGCAGGTCTAACGCCGTCAACTGTCTGCCCATGTGCAACACCCCTATCACGTAGCATTTTTGAGAACACTGGTAATTCGGCACGGCCTCCCGGGTGGAGGGGAGGTCCAGCGCCAAGAGGCCGTGCCTATGCCGGGCGAAGTGGTCAGACTCCGCCCGGCTACCGGGCCGCCACGTGCCTGGATCGCTGAGGCACGCGCATGCGGGGCCCGGAGTTTCTAGGGCTCGCCCTCCGAGGAGACGAGATCGAAGCGGCAGTAGACGACCTTGCCGCCCGCCTTCTCCGGCGTCCACCACAAGGCGTCCACCAGGCGGTGCACGAGCTGCAAGCCCCGCCCGTTGTTCGGGAGCAGCGCCTCCGGCAGGTTCAGGGCCCATTCCGGTCCGAAGGTCTCACCGGCCGGGTAAGTCGGCGGTGACGAGTCCTCGTCTCCGACGCCGATGAACAGCCACTTGGGCCACCGGCGAAGACTCACCTCGATACGCCGCTGCCCGCCCGGACGAGCCAGCTCCCGGTCCGGGACAGCGTGGTTGATCACGTTGCCGACGAGTTCCGAAACCACCACCTTCGCCTCGAAGACGAGGTGCCGCAGCCCCCAGTCGGTCAACGTGCTACCCGTCATGTTCCGCGCGGTGCTCACGGCGTCCGGCGACTCGGCGAACAGGACGAACGACCTGAAGCGCTCTGCCGCCGGCTGTTGCTCCGGCAGTCGTGACGTGGCCATGGCGCAGACGCCGGACGGACGGATGTTCCTGCGGTCATTCACTTTCCCCTCCAGCCTGCCGACTGTGACTTGCGGCCGGCATCGCGTGCCGCACAGTCAACGACCAGCGGAGGAGCATCGGGAGCGTTCACCAGGGGGTTCACGCGGACACCCGCTACGGCCAAGGGGGTTCATCAATGAACCCCCATCGACCTCACTCGCTGTGTCAGGATGGACGCCAGCCGTCATGAGGGATGGCAGGGGGCGGAATGAGTCGAGTGCCGAACGATCGGTTGATCTCCCTCCTGGACGAGGCCGGTGTCTCGAACAAGGGGCTCGCCAAGCGCATGCGGGACATCGCCGCCCGGCGCGGCGAGGACCTGGGCACGACGCATGTGTCCGTCCAGCGGTGGCGCGACGGCGCCGGCATCAAGCCCGGAACGGCGGCGATCATGGCCGAGGCACTGAGCGCCAAGCTCTGCCGCCCCGTCCGGACCGGCGATCTGGGGTTCTTCCGGGAAGCGGAGCAGCCGGCCCCCGCTGCGATCGACTATCCCGCTTCCTCCGCCGAGGCCCTGGCCAAGCTGGACAGCCTTGGCGCGGAGGGCGGCGACCCCGCCGAGGAGAGCCGCCTCCTGGTGGCCGACGGCGACCTGAACGCCGCCGTGCTGTCCTGGATCACCGCGCGACCGGACGGTATCCAGGCCGACCACCCGGGTTCTCAGCGGGTGGGGATGCGCGATGTACGGGCGATCCGTACCGCAGGCAAGATGTTCATGGAGCTGGATTTCCAGTTCGGCGGCGGCCACGGCCACAAGGCGCTCCGGCAGTACTTCCGCCACGAGGTCTTACCTCTGCTTGGCGCGAGCTACAGCGAGAAGGTGGGGACCGCCCTGCACGGCGCGGCCCTGGAGATCGCCCAGTTGCTCGGGTGGACCGCGTACGACTCGGGTAACCACCGGCTCGCCTATCAGTACCTGACGGCAACCTTGCGCCTCACGCAGATCACCGGCGATCGGATGTTCGGCGGTCGGATCCTTGCCAATCTCAGCCACCAGGCGAACTATCTCGGCGAGTACACCCGATCCGCCCGGTTGGCCCGCGCCGCCCTCGAAGGCGCACGCGGCCGGGCGACCCCGCGCGCCATGTCCATGTTCGCCTCCATGGAAGCCCGCGCCCTCTCGAACGCCGGAGACGCGGCAGGAGCCGCCCGGGCGATGAACGAGGCCGAACGCCACCTTGAGCGGGCGGATACGACGACCGATCCGGAGTGGCTGTCCTACTTCACCCCGGCCGAACTCATGGGGGAGTTCTGCCACTGCTTCCGCGACCTCAAGCACCGCAAGGAGGCCGTACGCCACGCTCAGCGCGCCGTGGACGTGACCGACCCGAAGTACGCCCGAACCTTGGGATTCTGTCGGATGGTTCTCGCCCAGAGCCAACTCCTCAACGGTGAGCTGGAAGGAGCCATCGCCACCGCCACGCTCGCCGTGGACGCGGGCGACACCCTCCAGTCCGCCCGCTTCCAGCGGTACGTGAACGACTTTCGCGCCGAGACCGGCGCTTTCTCCGGCAGCCGGGCCGTCGCGGAGTTCGACCAGCACGTCACCCAGGCGCTCGCCCGGCTCGAAGAGGAGTGATCACTACAACGGCCGCCATTCGCGAGGAGCGTTCGTGTCCCGCAAGGAGGCGATCCGGCGAACGTACTCGTCCGCTGGACGCCCGCCGGCGGACGCGTTCTGCATGAGCCAGGTCGTCATGGTGAACTCCTGGACGCGGCGCAGGGTCGGGTAACCGGACCACTCGCGCAGGTCCCGGCCGTAGGCGGCGACGAAGGCAGCGAACTGTTCCCGCGTCTGCCACCCCAGGCTCTGGTGCTCCACGGTGGTCACCTTCAGGTCCCACTCCGGATGGTCGAAGCTGAACCCCTCAAAGTCGATGAAGACCACGCGCCCACGGTCGTCCACCATGAGGTTCTGCACATGCGCGTCCCCGTGCACCGGCCCCTTCTCCGAGTCGAAGTGGAGCTCCGCCACAGCGCGGCGCAGCTCACCGTGGAGAGTCCGCAGGAAACGTCGGTCCGCTTCCGGGATCCCGGGCGCCCGCTCGATGCGCAGGGCCGAACGCCCGAAGGCGTCGTAGGGCGGAAGGTCGAGCCCGGTCGGCGGCGTCAGCCGGTGCAGCTCCCGCAGCAGCCCGCCCAGCTCTCCGTACGTGGGTTTCCGGTCGCCCTCACGGATCAGATGCCAGAAGGTGACCGGGTGCCCGTCCACAACGGCGGGTTGTTCCAGGTCCTCCACGATCCGGCCGGCGGGGAACCCCTCCCGATGCAGCCAGCGGGCGACGGCCACCTCCTTGCGCACCGACGGAAGGTAGTCCGACGAACGGGCCACCCGAAGGATCACCGGCACGGACGCCAGCCGGAACAGCGCGTTCTCCCCCAGCCGAATCAGCTCCGCACCCTCACCGTCCAGCCCCGCCGATCTGCACGCGGCGGCCATGACCCGCCCGGCCTCCTCCGCCGTGAACCCTTCCCCCGGTATCCGAGCAGCATGAGACCCCATGCCGAACCAGCTCCCCTAGTCGCGCGCGATCCGCCGACGCGCACGCACAACGGTGACCAGCCCCGCGCGCGCCGGGCACACCAGGACCGTACCCACCGCGAAGGGCAGCAGGCCAAGGGGAGGTGGCCACGTCCCCCCGGGCGGGCAAGAACTCCGTCGCGACGACGCCCTCCTGTGCGTACGCTCGTTCCCGTGAACCTTGAGAAAAAGACGGTGAACGCTGCTTGACGTGGATCAAGCCGTCCTTCCTCTGGATGATGTACCGCTGCGGCTGGGGCACCAAGGAGGGGCAGCGGACGGTGCTGGCCGTGGAGATCGACCGGGAGGGGTTCGAGTGGGCGCTGCGGAACGCGTGCCTGTCGCACTACGACCCGGGTGTGCACGAGGACCGGGACGCCTGGCGCCGGGAGTTGCGCCGGGCGCCGGCGCGGGTGCAGTGGGATCCGGAACGGGATCCGCGGCTGCGGCCGCTGCCTTACCGGTCGCTGCAGCTCGGGCTGTCCGGCGAGGCGGCCCGCCGGTACGCGGACGAGTGGACGGTGGGCATCACGGACGTCACGGCGCTGGCCCACGCCGTGCACGCGCGCGTGCGCGAGGGTGATCTGCGGGGCGCCGAGCGGCTGCTGCCGGAGGAGCGCCCGTACCCCGTGGCGGACGGGTTCCTCGCGCGTCTGTGCCCGTAACCCCTCCCCCGCACCCCGGAACGCGACGGAGTTCCGGCGCCGGCGGTAAACCCCCACGTCCCGCGGGGAGTCAGTGCGGGTGGGGGCATACGGCGGGTGAGGGCGGGTGAGTGCGATCCCGCCCGGCCACGACCGGGGCCGTACTGGTGCAGGCTGGTGGTACTGGTGGGTGGCGTGGGGTTCGCGGTCACCTCGGGAGACTTCAGGAGAAGGGGAGAGTGCGATGAGTGACGAGTGCGACCACGAGTGGGTCCTGTGGAGCGGTGCCAGCCGCTGCCGCAAATGCGGTACGACGCAGTGGTCCGGATGGCCCGGCACATGACCGGTCGCCAGGGGTGTGGGGGCGGCGTGCCCTGAGGTGCGGGGGCGCGCGCCCTCCCGGTGCGCGCCCGGCACGTCGGCCCGTCAGCGCGCCCCGTACGTCAACGCGTCAGCACGCCTGGCGCGTCAACGCGTCAGCGCGCCCGGCATTTCGACGCGTCAGCGCGCCCGCCGCGCCGACCCCGCCCGCGCCTCAGCGCACCTGCACCCCGGAGACCGCCCGGGCGATCACCAGGCGCTGGATCTCGCTGGTGCCCTCGAAGATCGTGTAGATGGCGGCGTCCCGGTGCATCCGCTCCACGGGGTACTCGCGGGTGTAGCCGTTGCCGCCGAGGATCTGCATCGCCTGGGCGGTGACCGCCTTGGCGGTCTCGCCGGCGAAGAGCTTGCTCATGGAGCCCTCGGCCGAGGTGAACGGCTTGCCGGTGGCGGCCATCGCCGAGGCGCGCCAGACGAGGAGGCGGGCGGCGTCGATGCGGGTGCGCATGTCGGCGAGCTGGAAGGCGATGCCCTGGTTGTCGATGATGGGGCGGCCGAACTGGACGCGGGTGGTGGCGTAGTCGAGGGCGATCTCGTAGGCGGCGCGGGCGATGCCGACGGCCTGGGCGGCGACGGCGGGGCGGGACGCCTCGAAGGTGGCCATCGCCGCGTTGCCGCCGCGTCCGCCGCCCTCCTTCTTGCCCTCCCGGGCGCGCGCCAGGCGCTCGTCGAGCTTCTCCTTGCCGCCGAGCAGGCAGTGACCGGGCACCCGGACGCCGTCGAGGACGACCTCGGCGGTGTGCGACGCGCGGATGCCGTGCTTCTTGAACTTCTGCCCCTGGGACAGCCCTTCGGTGCCCGGCGGGATGATGAAGGAGGCGTGTCCGCGGGCGCCCAGGCCGGGTTCGACGACGGCGACGACGACGTGGACGTTGGCGATGCCGCCGTTGGTCGCCCAGGTCTTGGTGCCGTTGAGCACCCATTCGTCCTTGGCCTCGTCGTAGACGGCGCGGGTGCGCATCGCGGAGACGTCGGAGCCGGCGTCGGGTTCGGAGGAGCAGAAGGCGGCGACCTTCACGTCGTCCGGGTCGCCGTACATCTGCGGGACCCAGGTGCCGATCTGCTCGTCGGTGCCGTTGGTGAGGACGCCGACGGCCGCCAGGCCGGTGCCGGTGATGGCCAGGCCCAGGCCGGCGTCGCCCCAGAACAGCTCCTCGATGGCCACGGGGATGCCCAGGCCGGTGGGGTCGAAGAACTGCTTCGCGTAGAAGTCGAGCGAATACAGGCCGATTTTCGCCGCTTCCTGGACGACGGGCCAGGGGAACTCCTCGCGCTCGTCCCACTCCGCGGCGGCGGGCCGCATCACGTCGACGGCGAAGCCGTGGACCCAGTCGCGTACGGCCTTCTGTTCGTCGTCGAGTTCCAGTCCGAAACCCGCCATGGCCCCTCCCGAGCGTTGCTTACCTGCGGTAACAGGAGTCTGTTACCGGTCAGTAGGGCCTGTCAACTCCCCTCTCCCCCCGGATCCGCTGGGTGCCGCGGGTGTTACGTTGCGCAGGCATGCGAGAAGACACGGGGGCGGGAGGCACAGCCATGACGACCAGTCAGCGGGAAGACCAGCAGCGCGCGACGGAACGGCGGCGCAGGGAACTGCTGGAGGCCGCGGACCGGGTGGTGCTCAGGGACGGGCCGGGGGCGTCGATGAACGCCATCGCGGCCGAGGCGGGGATCACCAAACCGATCCTCTACCGGCACTTCGGCGACAAGGGCGGCCTCTACCGGGCGCTCGCGGCCCGGCACACCGAGGCGCTGCTGGAGGGGCTGCGGGCCGCGCTCGACGCGCCGGCCGAGCGGCGGCGGCGCGTGGAGGCGACCCTCGACACCTACCTCGCCGCCATAGAGGCGCGGCCGCAGGTCTACCGGTTCCTGATGCACCCGGCCGAGGACACCGGCCCGTCGGACCGCGGCTTCGACGTGGGCCGGCATTCCGCGCCGCTTCTGCGGCGGATGGGCGAGGAGCTGGCGGTGGTGATAGCCGAGCGCGTGGAACTGGGTCCGGAAGGGACCGGACTCGCCCGCGCCTGGGGACACGGCATCGTCGGCATGATGCACGCGGCCGGCGACTGGTGGCTCCGCGAGCGCCCCTTCCCCCGCGAGCACCTGGTCAGCCACCTCGCCGACCTCCTGTGGGGCCGGCTGGCCACGGCGGGCGACCGGGCGGACGGCCCGGGATTCTGACCGCCACAAGCCGGTCCGGCCGCCGTCGCGGCGGACGGGGCGGAAAACCGGATGCCCGCCTCCCTTCCCCGACGTAATGTGCACTGCCGCTAGGCAGGCATTACTCGGGAGGGGCACCATGGTTCCGGAACTCGTCAGGGCCTGGGCGGCCGGCTGGGCCGTCTCGCGGGGGACTCCCCCGCCCACCGCGCACCCCTGGGGATGCGTCATCGAGGTCGGGCTGCCGGAGCAGTCGGAGCGCCGCGTCGTGTACGCCACGGAGGCGGACGCGGTACGGGCGGCGTGTGCCGGCCCGGTGCCGTACGCGTGGCTCAAGACCGCCGCGGACCCCGACGAGACAGCCCGCCTGCTGCCCCGTGGCTGGGTGGTGGACGAGGAGGACACCGGCCACTTCATGGCCGTGGACCTCGCGCCCGCCGGCCCTCCCGAGGCGCCTCCCGGCTACGCGGTCACCGTCACCGCGGCCGACGGCGTCCTCCGCGTCCGGGTGACCGACGCGGCGGGCGGCCCCGCCGCCCAGGGGCAGCTGGCGGTCGTCGGGGACGTGGCGGTCGTCGACCGCGTCGTGACCGAGGAGGCGCACCGCCGGCGCGGCCTCGGCCGCGTCGTGATGCGCACGCTCACCGAACGCGCCCTGGCCGCGGGCGCGTTCACGGCCGTCCTGGGCGCGACGGACGACGGGCGCGCGCTGTACGAGACGTTGGGCTGGAAGCGGCACACGGCCCTGACGGCGTGCGCCTACCGACCGTGAGGCGGCGCGCGGAACGCCTGCCGGGCTTGGGAGGGCGGACCTGACCCTGCCGGCCATGGGACGGCGGACCTGACGCCCGCCGGCTATGAGGCGGCGCTCGCCGGTCGTCAGACGGCAGCCGCACAGCCCGCGCGGCGGCAAGGCGGCGCGCGCCACCGTCCGGCGCCGTCCATCCGCCGAGCGCGCGCCCGCGCGGGCCATGCCCGGCGCGAGCCCCCGGCACACCGCGCGCCCCGCGCGCTACGGCACCGGCCGTACCCCCGCGCCCGCCCAGGGCGCCCGGCGTGCGGCGCGGACAGCGCGCCGGTGGGCCGAGCCGGTGAGGTGGTCGAGGTAGAGGCCGCCGTCGAGGTGGGCGCACTCGTGCTGGAGGCAGCGGGCGAAGAAGCCGGTGCCCGTCACCCGCACCGGGGTGCCGTCCAGCGTGAAGCCCTCGACCACCGCTTCGTCGGAGCGCGGCGTCGGCGCCTCGAGGCCGGGCAGCGACAGACAGCCCTCGGGGCCGCTCACCTCCACCCCGCCGGTCGACACCAGGCGGGGGTTGACGAGGTGGCCGAGGTGGCGGACGTCCTCGTCGTCGGGGCAGTCATAGACGAAGACGCGCAGCGGGACGCCGATCTGGTTGGCGGCGAGACCGACGCCGTCGAAGGCGTACATCGTGGCGAACATCGACTCCACGAGCCCGGCCAGGTCGGTGCGCTCCCCGTCGGCCTCGACGGGCGCCGTGAAGTCCCCGACCTCGGCGCAGGGGGCGGCCAGCACCGGATCGCCGAGCAGCCGCACGGGCCGCACGCGTCCGGAACTTCCTGGAATGGCACGTCTTCGCATGGGCCCAGCCTACGGGCCCGCGGAAGACGGTTTCGGGCCCACGGGCGGATCTCGATAGGCTGATCCCCGACCGAAGCCTCCTGGCTGACGATTCGGCGCGGAGGGGGCGTTCCACCGGCGGACCAGGGAACAGGCGACGGCGCCGAACAAGGAGGATCTAGGACGATGGCAGGCAACTCGGGGCCGCTGTCCGCACGCGCCAAGCTGGCCGTGACAGCGGGCAAGGCCGCGGCGGCGGTGTCGCGGGCCGCGGGGCGCGGCAGCGGATCGGTGATCGGCGGCAAGGTCGCGCTCAAGCTCGACCCTGACCTGCTCGCCCGGCTGGCGACCCACCTCGATGTGGTCCTCGTCTCGGCCACGAACGGCAAGACGACCACGACGCGGCTGATCGCCGAGGCGCTGCGGGCCAGTGGCCCGGTGGTGTCGAACGCGCTGGGCGCCAACATGCCCGCGGGCATCACCTCCGCCCTGGCCGGCGGCTCGGACGCGCGCTTCGGCGTGATCGAGGTGGACGAGAAGTACCTGGCGATGGTCGCCCGGGACGTCTCGCCGAAGGCCATAGCGCTGCTCAACCTCTCCCGCGACCAGCTCGACCGCGCCGCGGAGACCCGCATGCTGGCCGAGAAGTGGCGGGAGGGCCTGGCCGGCTCCAAGGCGGTGATCATCGCCAACGCCGACGACCCGCTGATCGTGTGGGCCGCCTCGTCCTCGCCGAACGTGGTGTGGGTGGCGGCCGGCCAGGAGTGGAAGGACGACGCCTGGTCCTGCCCGTCCTGCGGCGGTGTGATGCAGCGCCCGGGCGACGACTGGTTCTGCGGCGAGTGCGGCTTCCGCCGGCCGACGCCGAGCTGGGCGCTCAACGGCGACTACGTGCTGGACCCGCACGGGTCGGCGTGGCCGATCCACCTCCAGCTGCCGGGCCGGGCCAACAAGGCGAACGCCACCACCTCCGCCGCCGTGGCCGCCACCTTCGGGGTGCCGCCGCAGGTGGCGCTGGAGCGGATGTACCAGGTGCAGGCGGTGGCCGGCCGGTACGACGTGGTGACGTTCATGAACCGCGAGCTGCGGCTGCTGCTGGCGAAGAACCCGGCCGGCTGGCTGGAGACGTTCTCGCTGATCGACGGCCCGCCGGCGCCGGTGCTGCTGTCGGTGAACGCGCGCGGCGCGGACGGCACGGACACCTCGTGGCTGTGGGACGTGGACTACACGCGGCTCGCGGGCCACCCGATCTTCGTGATCGGCGACCGCAAGCTCGACCTGGCGGTGCGTCTGGAGGTCGCCGGCCTGGACTTCCGGGTCTGCGAGAGCGTGGACGAGGCCGTGCAGTCGGCCCCGCCCGGCCGGATCGAGGTCATCGCCAACTACACCGCGTTCCAGGACCTCCGCCGCCGCGTCGGCAACTGACCCGCAAAGGACCATGAGCATGAGCCAGAACAGTCTGCGTGTGGTGTGGGTCTACCCCGACCTGCTCAGCACCTACGGGGACCAGGGCAACGTCCTGGTCCTGGAGCGGCGCGCCCACCAGCGCCGGCTGGACGTCCAGCGCCTGGACGTCCGTTCCGACCAGCAGATCCCCACCTCGGGCGACATCTACCTGATCGGCGGCGGCGAGGACCGGCCGCAGCGGCTGGCGGCCGAGCGGCTGCGCCGCGACGGCGGCCTCAACCGGGCGGTCGCCAACGGCGCGATCGTCTTCTCGGTCTGCGCCGGGTACCAGATCCTGGGCCACGAGTTCATCAACGACCTGGGCCAGCGCGAGCAGGGCCTGGGCCTGCTGGACGTCTACAGCACGCGCGGCGAGGGCGAGCGGTGCGTCGGCGACGTGCTCGGCGACATCGACCCGCAGCTCGGTCTGCCGCCGCTGACCGGTTTCGAGAACCACCAGGGCGTCACCCACCTCGGCCCGTCGGCGCGCCCGTTCGCCCGGGTCCGCTTCGGCAACGGCAACGGCACGGGCGACGGCACCGAGGGCGCGTTCAACGAGACGGTCTTCGGTACGTACATGCACGGCCCGGTCATGGCGCGGAACCCGCACATCGCGGACCTGCTGCTGAAGCTGGCGCTGGACGTCAACGCGCTGCCGCCGGTGGACGACCGCTGGTACGACGCGCTGCGCAACGAGCGGATCGCGGCGGCGACGCAGCCCGCGTAACCGGTTCCCACACCGGACGCCGGTGTTCCCCGTCACCCGCCCTGGGTAGGGTGACGGGGATTCCACCGGACGACGGGGTCCGGTCGTCGGCCCTGTCACAAAGGTTTCCACCATGCGCATCGGTGTGCTCACCTCCGGCGGCGACTGCCCCGGTCTCAACGCCGTCATACGTTCCGTCGTGCACCGCGCGGTCGCCGACCACGGCGACGAGGTGATCGGCTTCCACGACGGCTGGCGCGGTCTGCTGGAAGGCGACCACCGGCCGCTCGACCTGGACGCGGTGGCGGGCATCCTGGCCGCCGGCGGCACCATCCTCGGCTCCTCCCGGGTCCGCCCCGAGCAGTTGCGGGACGGCGTGGAGCGGGCGAAGGAGCACGTCGCGGCGCTGGGTCTGGACGCCGTGATCCCGATCGGCGGCGAGGGCACGCTCAAGGCGGCCCGGCTGCTGTCGGACGGCGGGATCCCGATCGTCGGGGTGCCCAAGACGATCGACAACGACATCGCGGTCACCGATGTGACCTTCGGTTTCGACACGGCCGTGGGCGTCGCCACGGAGGCCCTGGACCGGCTGAAGACGACCGCCGAGTCGCACCAGCGGGTACTGATCGTCGAGGTGATGGGCCGGCACACCGGTTGGATCGCCCTGCACTCGGGCATGGCCGCCGGCGCCCACGCGATCGTGGTCCCGGAGCGGCCCTTCGACATCGACGAGCTCACCGCCGTGGTCGGCAAGCGCTTCGAGGCCGGCAAGCGGTTCGCGATCGTGGTGGTCGCGGAGGGCGCCAAGCCGCGCGAGGGCTCGATGGCGTTCGAGACCGGCGGGACGGACGTCTACGGGCACGAGCGGTTCGCCGGGGTGGCCCGGCAGCTCGCCGTCGAGCTGGAGCGGCGGCTCGGCAAGGAGGCGCGGCCGGTGATCCTCGGCCACGTCCAGCGCGGCGGCACCCCGACCGCGTACGACCGCGTCCTCGCCACCCGCTTCGGCTGGCACGCGGTGGAGGCCGCGCACCGCGGCGACTTCGGGATGATGACCGCGCTGCGGGGCACGGAGGTCACGCTGGTGCCGCTGGCGGAGGCGGTGGAGTCGCTGAAGACCGTGCCGGAGGACCGCTACGGCGAGGCCGACTCCGTCCTCTGACCGCCGTGCTCCGGCCGGCGCCCCCGGGCGCAGGTCACACGGGGCCCGCCTCTACTCTGGATCCGGCGCATCGGTCCTAATCGGGAGAGAGCGGATGGATCACAGCGGGCACGGCATGGACATGATGGACATGCCACCGTTCACCCTCGGACGGGGTCTGGAGTGGAGCGGTGATCCGTTCTTCACCACCGCCTGCGCCGTCGGGCTGGCCCTCTACGGCTACGCCGTCGTGCGGCTGTGGCGCCGGGGCGACAAGTGGCCGGTGAACCGGACCGTGTGGTTCACCCTCGGCGTCCTCTCCGTGGCGCTGGTGATGTGCACCAAGCTGAACGACTACGGCATGGTCATGTTCAGCGTGCACATGGTCCAGCACATGGTGATCAGCATGCTCTCCCCCATCCTGATCCTGCTGGGTGCGCCGGTGTCCCTCACCCTGCGCGCGCTGCCGCCGGCGGGCCGGGGGCGCAAGGGCCCGCGGGAGTGGCTCGTGATGCTGCTGCACAGCCGCTATATGCGGATCATCACGCACCCGGCGTTCACGATCCCCATGTTCATCGCGAGCCTCTACGGCCTCTACTTCACCCCGCTCTTCGACTTCCTCATGGAGAGCCGGACCGGCCACATCGCCATGATGATCCACTTCCTGGCGGTCGGCCTGGTGTTCTTCTGGCCGATCATGGGCGTGGACCCGGGCCCGCACCGGCCGGGCTATGTGATGCGGATGCTGGAGCTGTTCGCGGGCATGCCGTTCCACGCGTTCTTCGGCATCGCGCTGATGATGTCGTCCGAGCCCATGATCGGGACGTACAGGCACCCGATGGCCTCGCTGGGCATCGACGCCCTGGACGACCAGCACGCGGGCGGCGGCATCGCCTGGGCCTTCAGCGAGATCCCGTCGGTGGTCGTGCTGCTGGCGCTGGCCTTCCAGTGGTACCGCTCCGAGCAGCGGCAGGCCCGGCGCAGCGACCGGCAGGCGGACCGGGACGGCGACCAGGAGCTGGCGGCCTACAACGCGTACCTCGCTTCGCTCCAGGCGCGCGGCAGATGAACCGGCTCGGACGCCGCTGAGCGACGAGCACCTTCAGCGCTGTGGCATTGACGGCCGCGGCCGGAGACGATGGTCTCCGGCCGCGGCTCGCGCATATGTGCGCCTCATATGTGCGCGGGGCCGCCGTGAGGAGGTGCGGGGTGCCCGGATCGACGAAGACGATGGCATGGCTCACCGTGGGCGGTCTGGTGGCCGTGACCGCTTACACGGTGACGTTGGGGGGCAACGGCTGGCTCTGGTTCGCCTGGGTCGTGCTGGGGCTGACCACGATAGGGGCGCTGGTGGCGCGGGGGACGTGAGGGGCCGCCGGTCGGCGGCGGTGGATGGCCGGCGGGTGGTCGGCGCCGCCGGTCGCCGACGGGGAGTGGGGTCGATGCCGGACGGCGGACCCGGGTCCGGCGGATCGAGGTCCTGCCGACTCCGGGTCCGGCGGACCGGCGGACAACCGGCAGCCCGTCGGCGGTAGGTGACCCGAGGGCTCCCGGCCGTCCGGCGGCCGCGAGCCGCCTCGCGGCCTCGGTCCACCCGGTGGCCTCGGTCCACCCGGTGGCCTCGGTCCACCCGGTGGCCTCGGTCCACCCGGTGGCCTCGGTCCACCTGACAACCTCGGGCCGCCTGGCCGCCGGGGGCGGCACGGCGGCCACCCTGTGGCGTAGGACGCCCCGGCCTCCGCCCCGCGCCCCCGCGCCTCCGCCGCTTCAGAAGCGGAACACCGGCCCGGTCGCCGCGTCGAGGGCGCACGGGCCGGAGTAGGTGCCCTTCCAGTGCAGGTCGGCCGTTCCCCAGCGGCCGTCGGCCGTCGCGGTGACGGGATCCCGCTCGGTGCCGCACGGCCGGTCCTCGCGCCTGAGGGCGTCCGGCCGGCCGTGCGCCTCGGCGAGGCGCGCGCACGCCTCGGCCGCGTGCGGGTGCCGGCCGCCGGCGTCCGGGCAGGTCAGCCGGACGCCGCGGATCCAGGTGTGGTCGGCGCCGGAGAGGGTGAGGAGCAACTCGCCCTGCTCCGGCCCGGGTTCCCCGGCGGACGCCGGGGCGGCCGGCAGGACGAGCGCGACGGCCGCCGCGGCGGCGGCGAGGGTGCTGGTGGCGGACATCGCTGTGCCTTCCGAGGAGTGGGGCCCGGATGCTCGCACACCCACCGCCCGGACCGCCACTTTCACCCCCCTTTCGGGGCAAAGCGGAACCGGCTGTCGGTCACTCCGGCAGATCGGCGCTGAGCGTGGTGTCCGGCACGCAGAGGATCCCGTCGAACGCCTCCAGGGCGGGGACCTCCAGGAAAGCGGTGTCCAGCCGGGTGCGGACCGGCTCGGGCAGCCCGCGCCGGCGGGCGTACGCGCGCAGCGCCCGCGCGTCCACCAGCGCGGGCCGGTCGCGTACGTCCGCGAACAGCGCCTCGACGCTGTCCGGTACGGTGTCCGGCACGGCGGCCCGGCCCCAGCGCATCCCGGCCGGGTGGTCGGGGTCGGGCACGTTCTCGACCGTCTCGCCGCCGTTGCCGGTCAGGGCGACGGGTACGTAGTCCGCGCCGAGCGCCCGGGCGAGCAGATTCCCCATGGGAGGCACCCCGAGCGGGCCGGCGGAGCGCTGGATGTGGGCGTTGTGCCCGACGAGGACGACGCGGGTGCCGGGGCCGGACCGGTCCAGGAACTCCAGCAGGGTGTCGGCCAGATACCGTTCCCGGGCGGCGAACCCGGCCGCGTCGGGCGCGCCCGCGAGCGCCTCGGCCATCGCCCGCTGGGCCCGGTCGGTGGTGACGGCCGCGCGGACGTCGGACAGCGCGGTGTCGTACGCCGCGCGGCCGGAGCGGTCGGTGTAGACCTCCCGCAGGTCGGTGAAGCGGCCGAGCAGCCGGGAGAGGGCGGTGGTGAGGCGGTCCTGTTCCGCCGCGGCCAGGCCGAGGCGGGCGTAGGCGGGCACCATCACCGTCCCTCCCGCGACGGGCCCGGCGATCTCCCGGGCGGCGTCCAGGTAGCGCAGGGCACCGGGGTCGACGTCGGTGAGGTACGCGGCGACGGGGTCGAGGACGGGCGCGAGCGAGCCGCCCGCCATGGGGATGTCGCAGCCGAGGAAGCGCATCGGGCGCGCGGCGCCGGCGTTGTGGCGGCGCTGCCACCGCAGGGTTTCCCGGACCTCGGCCGGCAGCCCCAGGCGGTGGACGCCGGACGCCGTGCCGCCGGGGGCCAGGAGGCCGTCGAGGTCACCGGATCCGCCCTGGACCCAGGCGTCCACGGCGCGGCCCTCGGCGGCGCCGTACTCCATCGCGTGGGCGGTGAAGCCGGGTTCCCCGGCGAGGAACCGCAGGACGCGGTGGCGCTGGAGGCCGAACTCCCTTATCTGGTGCGAGCTTTCGCCCAGGGCGACGACGCGGGCGTCGCCGACGAGGTCGCGCAGCGGCTCCAGGTCGTCGAGCGGGCTATCCGGGTCCGCGCCCGGGCCGAGCGGCGCCAGCCGGGCGGCGTTCCCGGCCACCCAGCGCACCAGCCCCGCGGGAGCGGCCGTCAGGGTCGGCTCGGCGTCGGGAAGGAGGTCGCGCAGATCGCCGGAAGTGTGGTCGTGATGGTGATCGGTCATGAGAAGTGCTCCACGGTGTGTCGCGTCGTCATCGTCGGAGCCGGGCAGCGCGAAGCACCGCACCGGCGGGGAACCGGAGTGCGGCGAGGCTGACGGACGCTGGTCGCAGCCTGCCGCTAGGCGGCGCTGCGGGGCCTGACGAACCAGCCCTGGACGGCGGGGAAGCACATGCCGGCGACGGTACCAAGGGGCAGGGTGGGCGTGCATCGGGATTTCCGCCCGGCGGCGGTAGGTTGTGCGGATGCCACAGACACCGACCGTCCTGCTCCTGTCCGGAAGCCTGCGGGGCGACTCCTCGAACGAGGCCGTGCTGCGCACCGCCCACGCCATCGCGCCCGAGGGCATACGCACCGTCCGGTACAGCGGGCTGGCGACGCTGCCGCACTTCAACCCCGACGACGACACCGACCCGCTGCCCGCTCCGGTGGTGGAGCTGCGTGCGGCGATCGACGCCGCTTCGGCGGTGCTGGTCTGCACGCCGGAGTACGCGGGGACGCTGCCGGGTTCGTTCAAGAACCTCCTCGACTGGACGGTGGGCGGGACCGAGATCTGCGACAAGCCCACGGCCTGGGTGAACGCGGCGGCGCCCGGGCGGGGGCAGGGCGCGGAGGCCACCTTGCGGACGGTGCTGGTGTACACCGGGGCGCACATCGTCGAGGCGGCCTGCGTCCGCGTGCCGGTGGGGCGGGACATGCTCGGGGCGGACGGCCTCATCGGCGATCCGGGGGTGCACGACCGGCTGCGGGAGGTGCTGGGAACCCTGACCGCCGCGGTCGGCGTCTGACGTCCGCGTGTGGCCCCGGCGGCGGGCGGAAATCCCGTGGTCGCCGGCGTATGCGTGCGCCTAGGGTCACCGGCGTGACAAGGAGTGACAGATGAGCGCACGGCTGCGCGGGATCGCGCGGGAGACGGAACGGATCGTCGCCGAGGGCCGGTACACGGCGCCCGGCGGGCGGGTGGTGGACATCGCCGACGCGGTCGCGGCGGCCCGCGCGGGAACGCGGCTGTACGGGCCGGGCCCGGTGGCCGTCCCCGAACAAGGCACCACCGGAGCGGCAACGGTGTTCGAGGTGACCGGGGAGGACAGCCTGGCGGCGGCCCGCCGGCTGACGGCCGACGGGGCCGCCGGCGAGGTCGCGGTGCTGAACTTCGCCTCCGCCCGCAACCCGGGCGGCGGTTACCTCAACGGCGCGCAGGCGCAGGAGGAAGCGGTGTGCCGCGGCTCGGCGCTGTACACCTGCCTGCGCGAGGTGCCCGGGTTCTACGCGGAACACCGGGCCGACCCCAGCCCGTTCTACAGCGACCGGGTCATCCACTCCCCCGGCGTGCCGGTCTTCCGCGACGACCGGTCCGCACTGCTCGAATCCCCGTTCCGCGCGGGCTTCCTGACCTCGGCGGCCCCCAACGCGGGCGTGATCGCGCAGCGGACGCCGGAGCGGGCCGGCCGGATCCCCGCCGCGCTGGTCTCGCGATCCGGGCGGGTGCTGGAGGTGGCGGCGGCGCACGGGTACGGGCAACTGGTGCTCGGCGCCTGGGGATGCGGCGTCTTCCGCAACGAACCGGCGCACGTGGCCGCCGCGTTCGCCGCCCACCTCACCGGTACGGGCCGGTTCACCGGGCACTTCGGGCGCGTGGTCTTCGCGGTGCTGGACCGGAGGGCGGACTCGCCGACACGGGCCGCGTTCTCCGCCGTGTTCGGAGGGCGCGGCTAGTGTGCCGATCATGGAGACAGGGATATCCCGCAGAGGACTGCTGACCGCGACGGCCGCCGTACCGCTGGCGGCCGCCCTGGCCGCCCCGGCCGCGCACGCCGCCGGAAACGGAGTGGCGGAACGGCTGCGCGCCTTGGAGGAGGCGTACCGCGGCCGGATCGGCCTGGCGGCGTTCGACACCGGCTCCGGGCGGTCGGTGACGTACCGGGCGCACGAACGCTTCGCGATCTGCTCGACGTTCAAGTTCCTGGCCGCCGCCGCGATCCTGGACAAGGCGCGCCGGGGCGACCCCGGGCTGCTGGACCGTCCCGTGTACTACACCGAGGTCATCGACGGCTCCGACACCACCGAGAAGAACCTGCCCAGGGGCTTCATGACCGTACGCGAGCTGTGCGACGCGACCATCACCTGGAGCGACAACACGGCGGGCAACCTGCTGCTGGAGCAGTTGGGCGGCCCGCGGGCGATCGGCGCGTTCGCCCGGACGCTCGGCGACCGCCGCACCCGGCTGGACCGCACCGAGCCCACGCTCAACACCAACCTCCCCGGCGACCCCCGCGACACCACGACTCCGGCGGCCATGGCCCGTGACGTGTACGCCCTCACCGTGGGCACGGCCCTCGCGGCGCCCGACCGGGAGCAGCTGAACCGCTGGCTGGAGGGCTGCCGGACCGGGGACGAACGCATCCGCAAGGCCATGCCGGCCGGCTGGCGGGTCGGGGACAAGACCGGCACGGGCCGGCGCGGCGCCGCCAACGACATCGCGGTCGTCCGGCCGCCCGGCCGCGCCCCACTGGTCGTCGCGGTCTACACGACGCGCGTCGGCAGCACGGAGACCGGTGACAGCGCGGTCATCGCGCGGACCGCGGCGGTGGCCCGCTGTGCCCTGGTCCCGTCGTCCTGCGCGGGCGCGGGCTGCGCCTGCCGGACCGCGTAGCACGGGATCGGGCCCTCACGCCTCCGGATCGCCCCACTCCCCGACGCTCAACTCGTCGCCGACGGACAGCGTTCCGGGCCGGAGGACGGAGAACTTGGCGCCGAACACGACGCCGCCCGCCGCCGCCCGGCGGTAGCCGGCGAGGGTGCGGAGGGGTTCCGGGCCGGCCTTCGTCCCGCTCTCCTGGGCGACCATGGTGACCGCGCAGCGCACGGCGAGCTTGGTGTAGGCCAGTTCGGCGTCGCCGATGGCGAAGCGGCGCAGCCGGTCCTCGGTGTGCGGCTCGTCCCAGCCGTCGACGACGATGTTGGGGCGGAAGCGGTTCACGGGGAGCGGCTCCGCGCCGCGCTCGGCCAGCTTCGCGTCGAGCAGGGCGAGGCTGGAGCGGGAGAGCAGGTGGACGGCGGAGCTGTCGGCCCAGCCGGAGGTGCCCGGGGTGAGCCCGTCGGTGACGCGGTCGTGTTCCGGTGGCACCCTGACCAGCCGGCTGGGCGCGCCGAGCACGTCGCTCAGCCAGGCGGCGGCCTCCGGCCCCTGGTCGACGGCCCGGTAGGGCAGGCCGAACATCTCGACGCCGCACCGGGGCCCGGTGGTGTCCACCTCGACGACGACCTCGCCGGCGCCGGGCGCCCACAGGGTGAGCAGCGCGCCGTCGGCGCCGACCTCGGGGCGGACGGTCGCGAGGAGCGGGTCCTTGCGCTGGCTGCGGAACACCCCCTCGTCGTCGACGACCATGAACGTCCGGTCGTGCGCGAGCCCCGCGGGTGTCAGGACCGCCTGCCCGAGGACGGTCCCGGCGCAGCCCTTGACCGGGTAGGACGCCAGGGCGACGACGGTGGCTGCCGCCGTCGTGGGGGCTGTCGGGGGAACTGTCGTGGGGGCTGTCATGAGTGCCTGTCCTACGTTTTATGGGCGGGCTCGGAAAAGACCGCACCCCGGGCCGTGGTCCGGCCCGGGGTGCGGAGGTGGTGGGTCCGTCGGCCTGTTACTTGGCGGCGGCGGCCTTCGGCGCCGGGACGGCGTGCGGGGTGCACGTGACGTCCTTGGCGTCGACCTTGCCGGTGAGCAGGTAGGTGTCGACCCGGTTGTTGATGCAGGGGTTGACGAGCCCGGTGACGCCGTGCGAGCCGGCGCCCTTCTCCGTGATCAGACGGGAGCCCTGGAAGCGCTTGTGCAGCTCGACCGCGCCGACGTAGGGGGTGGCGGCGTCGCGGGTGGACTGCACGATGAGGGTCTGCGGCAGGCCCTTGTAGGTCTTGACCTCGAGGGGCGTGCCCTGCGGGCCCTTCCAGGTGGCGCAGGGGAGGTTCATCCAGGCGTTGGCCCAGGTCATGAAGGGGGCCTGGCGGTGGATGCGGGTGTTGTCGCGGTCCCACTTCTTCCAGCTGGTGGGCCACTTGGCGTCGGCGCACTCGACGGCCGTGTAGACGGCGTTGCCGTTCTCGGCGGAGACGGCACCGGCGAGGTCCGGACCGGCGGCCTCGACGAGGGCCTTGGTGTCACCGGCGCGGTACTTGGCCCAGGTGTCGGCGACCGGGATCCACGAGGAGTCGTAGTACGCGGCGCTCTGGAAGAAGTTGATGAGCTCGGCCGGGCCGACGACCCCGCCGATCGGCTTCTTCTTCGCCTCGGCGCGCAGCTTCAGCCACTGGGCGTGCACCTTGGCCTGGCTGTTGCCGATGTGGAAGACGGAGTCGTACTTGGCGACCCACTGCTCCCAGTCCTTGAAGCGGCCCTCGAAGGCGACGTCCTGCTCGAGGTTGGCGTCGTACCAGATGTTGCTGGTGTCCGGGTTGACGACGCTGTCCACGATCATGCGGCGGACGTGGCCCGGGAACAGCGTGCCGTAGACGGCGCCGAGGTAGGTGCCGTAGGAGACGCCCAGGTAGTTGAGCTTCTTCTCGCCCAGGGCGGCGCGCACGACGTCGAGGTCGCGGGCGGTGTTCATCGTCGTCATGTACGGCAGCATCTTGCCGCTGCGCTTGGCGCAGCCGTCCGCGTACTGCTTGGCGAGCTTGCGCTGCGCCAGCTTGTCCGCCTCGCTGCCCGGCACCGGGTCGGCCTTGGGGGCGGCGACGAACTGCTTGGGGTCGACGCAGGAGATCGGGGCGGACTTGCCCACACCGCGCGGGTCGAAGCCGACGAAGTCGTAGGCCTTGGCGACCTTGGTGTAGATGGGGTTCTTCGTCGTGACCTTGCGCGGGAACTTCAGGCCGGAACCGCCCGGGCCGCCCGGGTTGTAGACCAGCGAGCCCTGGCGCTCCTTGGCGGTGCCGGTGGAGTGGACGCGGTCCACGGCGATCTTGATCGTCGGGCCGTTCGGCTTGGCGTAGTCGACCGGAACGGTCACCCAACCGCACTGGATGGGCTTCTCCAGGCCCCAGGTGGCGGGACAGTCCTGCCACTTGATGCCCGTCTTCGCCGCCTTCGCGGCGGCGGCCTGCACGCCCTTGGCCTCGGCGGCGCCGCCGGGCACGCGCTCGGTGGCGCCGGCCGACGGAGCGGCCAGGAAGCCCGCGACGAGGGCGCCGGTCATCACGGTGCCGGTGGCCGCGCCGAGTATCGCTTTAGGTCTCACGTGGGAATCCCCCTGCTGGGAACGCCGTCCTCGGATCGGGACGGCGATGATCACAGAGCTGCACCAGGGATGATTCCGTCTCCCGTACCAAGATGGACAGGTTGTTCGGGTGAATCTTTACTAATCCGTAAGGATGACGTCATGCCGGATGCCTCCTGAGGCGTCCTTCGTCACCCTCGTGCGTCAGCGCCCTTTCCGCCGTGCGCAGGAGCGCGCGCAGCCGGAGGGCGTCCGACGCCACGGCGCTCACCACGACGGCCGGGCCGGCGAGCGGCATGGTCGCGGCCACGGCCCCCTCGGCCGTGTGCGGCGGCGTCACCGGCGGCGGCGCGTCACCGAAGGCCGGGTCGACGGCGAGGAGCTGCCCCACCGCCCGGTGACCGCCGAGGACCGCGCCGCCGTCCCAGCCGGGCGCCCCCGGCCCGTAGGCCAGCTCCTGGTCGTAGAGCGGGCGGCCGGCGCGGTGGACCGTCAGCCGGGTGGTGAGCCGGCCGGCCGGCTCGCCCGCGCGGCCGAGCACCTGCTCCTCGCGGAACAGCAGCCGGGCCGTGGGGGCGAGTTCGACGCGGGTCGTCGTCCGCAGGTGGCTGCCCGCGGCGGAGATCAGCGGCTCGGGGAGCCAGTGCAGCGTCGCACCGTCCCCGACGGTGATCCGGATGTCGTACGCGGCCGGGGCGCCCGTCCGGCCGGGCAGGGCGAGGGTGGCGGCCGTGGTGGTGAAGCGGAGCGCGGCGCCGGGCTCGACGGCCGCGGTCAGCGTCAGCCGGTCGCCGCCGAGCGGCGCGCTCATCGCGCCGACCAGCGCGACGTGCGCCACCGGGCCGCGCCGGCCGGTCCTGCGGAGCGCGAACGGCGCCTCGCCGGCCAGGACGGGGAGCGCCGTGCCACCGCGGCCGTCCGGGGCCGCGACGAAGCGGGCGGCGGCCCGGACGGCGGCCGCCGGCGGCCGCGGCCCGGCGACTTGGGCGGTGGTCATGCCCGGCGCCATGCGGCGAGCCGCTCGCGCACCCAGTCCCGCACCGGCGCGACGCCGCCCTCGGTGGCGAGCGACGTGAACGCCACCGGCAGGTCCCCGCGTTGGGCCTTGGCGTCGCGCGCCATGCCGTCGAGGTCGACGCCGACGTACGGCGCGAGGTCCGTCTTGTTGACGACGAGGAGATCCGCGCCGGTGATGCCCGGGCCGCCCTTGCGGGGGATGTCGTCGCCGCCCGCCACGTCGATCACGAAGATCTGCGCGTCCACGAGGCCCTTGGAGAAGGTGGCGGTGAGGTTGTCGCCGCCCGACTCGACGAGGACGAGGTCGAGGGGACCTTCGACGGTGTCCTCGAGGTCCTCGATGGCCTCGAGGTTGGCCGAGATGTCGTCCCGGATCGCGGTGTGCGGGCAGGCGCCCGTCTCCACGGCCGTGATGCGCTCCGGCGGCAGGACGGCGTTGCGGAGGAGGAACTCGGCGTCCTCGCGGGTGTAGATGTCGTTGGTCACGACCGCGATCGAGAGTTCGTCACGGAGGGCTCGGCAGAGGGCGGCGACGGTTGCCGTCTTGCCGGTGCCTACGGGACCGCCGAGGCCGATGCGAAGCGCTCGGCGCGAGCCGTCCGCGCGGAGGGCGGGTTGGGTTGAGTAGGTGTGGCGGTGGGGGTAGGGGGTGGTGGGGTGGTCGAGGTGCATGTGGGGTCTCCCTTAGGTGGGTGGTTACGGTCTTTTGGGGTGCCCCGGCCCCTCCTCCAGAGGGGGCGCCCCCATTCACCGCTTCTTGCGGGGGCTCCGCCCCGCACCCCCGGGACGGGCTCTTCAGCCCGTCCGGCGTTTGAGGACAACCGCGCGGAGCGCGGTATTCGGGGGTCTGGGGGCTTGGCCCCCAGGAAACGGCGAAAGGGCGGGACCGGGGCACCCCCTACGAAGCGAACAGCCGCACCGGCCACCCCGCATGCACCTCCGCCATCACATCCAGCAGCGGCGCCGAAGCAGCCGGCAACACATCCGCCCCCTCCTCCAAGACCCGCACCCCCACCGCCGCGGCCCCCGCCGCGACAGCGTCAAGCTCCGGCGCCAGCCGCGCCAGGACGGCCGTCGCGTCAAACGGGTCGAGGCCGAGGAGGCGCACAACAGCCGTGGCGGGCCCACCGATCGCCTCGTACCCGGCCGCATACGCGGCGGCCCCCGCCCCCAGCCCCGCCGCACGAGCGGTGACGCCGAGGACGACGGGCTGGTGGGCGCCGCGCGGCCGGGCCGCGGCGAGGGCGTCGAGGGCGGGCGAGGGCCAGGCCGCCCGCGCGGCGCGCATCAGCTGCCGGCCGAGGCGGCGGACGGTGGCGCGCAGGGCCGGGGACGGCGTCCGCGCGTCGGCGGCCTCGTCGAGCGCGAGCGGGTCCGCACCCGCGGCGGCCGCGGCGGCCAGGGCGGCGGCGGTCAGCCCGGCGGTGTGCAGCCGGCCGCGGCAGAACTCCTCCAGGTCGGCCGCGTCCCGGATGCGGCCCGCCGCGACGGCCGCCTCCGCTCCGCCGGAGTGCGCGTGGCCGCCCGCGGGGAACCGCCCGTCGGCGAGGACGAGCAGCGGGCCGAGGGCGGTGGTGTCGAAGCCCGTCATCAGAAGAGGAAGTAGCGCTGGGCCATCGGGAGTTCCGCCACCGGGCTCGGCTCCACCGGATCGCCGTCGACGGTGACGGTGAAGGTGTCCGGGTCGACCTCGACACGCGGCCGGGCGTCGTTCTCGCGCATGTCCGCCTTGGTGACGCCCCGGGTGTCGCGGATGGGCAGGAAGCGCTTGCCGAGGCCGAGGCGTTCGGGGAGGCCGTCGTCGAGGGCCCACTGGGTGACGAAGTTGAGGGAGGTGGCGGCGGGGGCGCGGCCCACCGCCCCGAACATCGGCCGGGGCAGCACCGGTTGCGGCGTGGGGATGGAGGCGTTGGCGTCACCCATCTGCGCCCAGGCGATCTGCCCGCCCTTGAGGACGAGCAGCGGCCGGACGCCGAAGAACGCCGGTTCCCACAGCACCAGGTCGGCGAGTTTGCCCTCCTCGACCGAGCCGATCTCGTGGTCGAGGCCCTGGGCCACGGCCGGGTTGATCGTGTACTTGGCGACGTAGCGGCGGGCCCGCCGGTTGTCGGCCGGGCCGTCGCCGGGCAGCGGGCCGCGCCGGGCCTTCATCACGTGAGCCGTCTGCCAGGTGCGCAGCACGGTCTCCCCGATCCGGCCCATGGCCTGGGAGTCGGAGGAGACGATGGAGATGGCGCCGAGGTCGTGGAGGACGTCCTCGGCGGCGATGGTGCCGGGGCGGATGCGGGACTCGGCGAAGGCCAGGTCCTCGGGGACGGCGGGGTTGAGGTGGTGACAGACCATCAGCATGTCGAGGTGTTCCTCGACGGTGTTGACGGTGTGCGGCCGGGTGGGGTTGGTGGAGCTGGGCAGGACGTTGGGTTCGGAGACGACGGTGATGATGTCGGGCGCGTGTCCGCCGCCCGCACCCTCGGTGTGGTAGGCGTGGATGGAGCGCCCGGCGATGGCGGCGAGGGTATCGCCGACGAACCCGGCCTCGTTGAGGGTGTCGGTGTGGATGGCGAGCTGGGCGCCGCTCTCCTCGCACACGGAGAGGCAGGCGTCGATGACGGCGGGGGTCGCCCCCCAGTCCTCGTGGATCTTGAATCCGACGGCCCCGCCGCGCAGTTGGGCGCGCATGGCGTCGTACGAGACGGTGTTGCCCTTGCCCAGCAGCCCGATGTTGACGGGGTACGCCTCCATCGCCTCGAACATCCGGGCGAGGTGCCAGGCGCCGGGGGTGACGGTGGTGGCCTTGCTGCCCTCCGCCGGGCCGGTGCCGCCGCCGACGAGGGTGGTGACCCCGGTGGCGAGGGCGGTCTCGGCGGCCTGCGGGCAGATGAAGTGGACGTGGGCGTCGACGGCTCCGGCGGTGAGGATGCGCCCGTTGCCCGAGATGATCTCGGTCTCGGGGCCGATCACCAGGTCGGGGTGGACGCCGTCCATGGTGTCGGGGTTGCCCGCCTTGCCGACGCCGGTGATCCGGCCGTCGCGGATCCCCACGTCGGCCTTGACGACGCCCCAGTGGTCGAGGACCACCGCACCCGTGATGACGGTGTCGGGGGCACCCTCGGCCCGGGTCGCCCGGGACTGGCCCATGGACTCGCGGATGACCTTGCCGCCGCCGAACACCGCCTCGTCGCCCGCCCGTCCGGGCCCGCCGCAGCGGTCCTCCTCCACCTCGATCAGGAGGCTGGTGTCGGCGAGGCGGATGCGGTCGCCGGTGGTGGGACCGTAGAGGGCGGCGTACGCGGCCCGGTCGAGCCGGGGCGGTCCGGGGACCGTCGCATCAGCCATCGAGCTGGCCCCCGCAGGCGCCGCGCAGCCCCGGGACGATCCGCTTGCCGGCCAGGGGGACGAGGTCCACCTCCACCGGGATGCCCGGTTCGAAGCGGACGGCGGTGCCGGCCGGGATGTCGAGCCGTTTGCCGTGGGCGGCGGCCCGGTCGAAGTCCAGGCCCGGGTTGGCCTCGGCGAAGTGGTAGTGCGAGCCCACCTGCACGGGCCGGTCGGCGGCGTTGAGCACGGTGATCCGGGTGCGGTGCAGGCCTTCGTTGAGGCGGACGGGCTCGTCCGCGTGGAAGACCTGACCGGGTATCAGGGCGTCGACGGTCATGGGGTTCCCCCTCGTCAGGCTATGGGCTCGTGGACGGTGACGAGCTTGGTCCCGTCCGGGAAGGTGGCCTCGACCTGGACGTCGGGGATCATCTCGGGGATGCCGGGCATGACCTCGTCCCGGGTGAGCACCTTCCGTCCGGACGCCATGAGTTCGGCCACCGTCCGGCCGTCGCGGGCGCCCTCCAGGACGTGCGCGGTGATGAGGGCGACGGCCTCGGGGTGGTTGAGGAGCAGTCCGCGGGCCCGGCGCTTCTCGGCCACGTCGGCGGCCACATGGATCAGCAGCCGCTCCTGCTCGTGCGGGGTCAGTCGCACAGGTCCCACCTCACTGTCGTCCGAACGCAGCGGGACGTTACCCCAGTTCAGCACGGTGCCGACGGGCGCGAACCCGCCCGGGGGC
Source organism: Streptomyces sp. NPDC021100 (assembly GCF_044333095.1). Lineage (NCBI taxonomy): Bacteria > Bacillati > Actinomycetota > Actinomycetes > Kitasatosporales > Streptomycetaceae > Streptomyces > Streptomyces sp. NPDC021100. The sequence goes on along the minus strand of NZ_JBIRQH010000018.1, from coordinate 30,380 downwards.
CGGTGATTGCAACTTACTGCGCAAGCTTTTCCACCGTGTTAACCGACGCTTTGCGGCGCCATGACGAAAGGAGTCGGTCAGCACCCGGACTCAGTCGATCACCTTGATCTTCTTCATGGTCGGCTGGGAGATGACCCGGGCGACGCCGGGAATGCCGATGATCTTCTTCGTCTGGAACGCCTCGTAGGCGGCGTAGTCGGCGACCAGCACCCGCAGGTAGTAGTCGGGCGTGCCGAACGCGCGGCGTCCCGCTGTCCGTCCTCGCCGGCACCCTCGTCCATGTGCTGCTCGCCGGCACGTTTTTCGGCTGATCCGAGTACGACCGCCACCGGGGCGCCGGGCTGCCCCTCAGCGCCGGGAGCCACTCCCCGGGTCGCGGTACTCGGCCGCGATCCCGAACCGGCCGGGTTCGCCGGGAGCGGACGGAAGGTTCCGCACCGTCGAGACGGTGCTGATCACCGGCTCGTCCGCGGCCCGCTCGTCCGCCTCCGCCTCCGCTTCCGCCTCGCGCCGCTCCAGCCGCTCCAGGTCGGCGGCGGACACCAGGGCGACCAGGGGCTTCCCGTGGCGCGTCACGACGACCCGCTCGCCGCCGTAGACGACGCGGTTGATCAGCTCCGCCAGCTCGGCTCGGGCTTGCGTCACAGGAATCTCGTAGGCCATGACCCCATTCTATCGGTACGTACGTCCTGTACATTTTTTACAGACGGCGTCGCGATCAGGACCGGCGGGCCGTCCACCGCAGCACGCCCGCGTCGACCACGCCCTGGAGGCCAGCCGTGATCCCGTACACGTCCCGCCACGTCCTGCCGGAGTTCACCGAGCGCACCACCGACGGCCGCCGCACGCTCGATCCCTACGCGAAACTCCTGTCGGAGCGGATCGTCATGCTGGGCACGGAGGTCGACGACACCGCCGCCACGGACGTGATCGCCCAGCTGATGCACCTGGAGCACGCGGCGCCCGACCGGGACGTCTCGCTCTACATCAACTCCCCCGGCGGCTCCTTCGCCGCCCTGTGCGCCGTGCACGACACCCTGCGCTACATCGCCTGCGACATCGAGACCGTCTGCCTGGGCCAGGCCGGTCCGGCCGCCGCCCTGCTGCTCGCCGCCGGCACCCCGGGCAAGCGGGCGGTGCTGCCGCACGCCCGGGTGCTCATCGGCCCGCCCTCCCTGCCGGAGCCGGTCCGCGGCACCCCCTCCGACCTGGTGATCCACGCCGAGGAGCTGCTGCGCCGGCGGTCCACGCAGGCGGAGTTGCTGGCTCGGTACACCGGACGGGACGTCGAGCGGATTCTGGCCGACACCGACCGGGACACGGTCTTCGACGCCCCGGCGGCGGTGGCCTACGGCCTGGCCGACCGGGTCGTCGAGAACCGCGCCGCCTGGCCGACGCAGCCGGCCGGGCGGTGACGGAGGTGAAAGACGGAGCGGACGGGACGAACGAGGCGCGCGGCATCTGGCCCGACTGGCCGCCACTGCCCGCCCTGACCCGCGCCGAGGGCGAGGTGGTGGACCGGTACCTCGAAGTACTGGATCTCCTCGGCAGGATCAATCCCGCGCGGGTACAGGGCACGTACGGAGGGCTACGAGCCGCGCAGGCTCTGGTGGTCGCGAGTACGGGACTGCGGGACGCCCTCACGGTCATGTTCGAACGCGGTGAACGGGAGGTGTACACGGGGACAATGGCACGCGCGTTGCGCGCCCTCGACGGAGAGCGCCGTGCGCGCCGGGTGATGTTGCCGCCGCCATCCGCGAGTTGAGAAGCGGAAACGCTTTTCAACAGGATTCCTCCAGACAGCGGACGCGATCGTAGACGCGCTGCGGTGATCACTCTCAGCGGCGCGCGCACTCCGCGCTCGAGTGATCCGTAACCGGCGCAGGTGGCGGCCTCAGCACGGCCTTCCCATGAGGGTCAAACCGCCCTGCGTCCACCTGAATTGCCCACAGGTGACGAGGCTCACATAACCGGGGTTCCGCTCGGAAAGCCGGCCGCCCCTGCGCCAAGATCCTCGGGACGACAAGCCCCCGCCACACGGCGGGGCGGTCCCGGCGGACGCCGAACCCTGCCGCCGCCGGGGCGGGTCGACGAGGAGTGCATCGGCAGGGATGGAGGACCCGAGCACGGCGGGACGGCTCCCCGGAGCCGCCCCTTGGGGTGAAGCCGCCCAGGCGGCCGGGCATTCTTCGCCTGCCCGAACCCGACAGGCAATCCTTCACAGGCGGCTGACGAAGGGTATGCGCATGGGCGCGCACAAACGTCCCGCAAGGCTGTCCAAAGCCAAGGCCGCATCGGCCCTGACCCTGGCCGCCGTCGGCGTCTCGTTCCTGACGCCGGGCGGCACCTCCAAGGCGGAGGCGGCATCCGTCTCGGTCAGGGCACTGCAGATCGCCGCATCCAAGCAGGGCTCGCCCTACCAGTGGGGCGCCACGGGCCCATACCGCTTCGACTGCTCGGGGCTGACCCTCTACTCCTTCAAGCGGGCCGGCAAGCAGCTGCCCCGCACCGCCGCTGCCCAGTACAACCGCACCCGCCACATCCCCCGGTCCGCCCGTGAAGAGGGCGACCTGGTCTTCTTCCACTCCGGGCGGGGCGTCTACCACGTCGGGATATACGCCGGGGGCGGCAAGATGTGGCACGCCCCCAAGACCGGTTCCGTCGTCCGCCTGGAGCGGATCTGGACGAACAGCGTCTGGTACGGCCGGGTGACCTGAGCCGGGTGATCCGGCCCGGGCGTCCCGAGCCGAGCGACCCGAGACCGCCGGTCGGGCGGGGGACCCCCGCCGTCACCGCACCGGCACGGTCCACGGAAGGCGGATCCACACCGTCTTGCCGCCCTCGGCGGTCGGTGTCACACAGAACCGGCCGCCGCGCTCGGCGGCGAGCCAGCGGACGATCACCAACCCCCGCCCGTTGTCCTGCTGGACCGCGGCGGGCAGCCGGCGGGGGTGACGGGGATGGCTGTCGGTGACCCCGATACGCAGCTCTTCGTCCCGTTCGAGCAGCACATCCACGGTGAAGGTGGGGGACTGGCCGCGGGTGTGCTGCACGGCGTTGGTGGCCAGCTCGGAGACGATCAGCCGCACCGCCTCTGCGATCTCCGTACCGTCCGGCAGACCCCATCCCGCCAGGACGGACGCGACATAGCGGCGGGCCGTGGACACCGAGGCGGGGGCGCTCGGCAGAGTGACGGACGCTTCCTGGAGATCTGCCATGTCACTGACCCTTTCCGCCGGGTTTCATCCGGTTCCACCCGGTCCCACCAGGGCGGGCTCCCGGGGCGGTGCGTGCGGGCACGCGGGGTGAACAGGACCGGTCGGGAGAGGCCCACGGGCGGCTCTTCACGTCAGAGTGCCACTGATAACGCCCGTGATGGGTGCGATCCACCGAGATGTGCATATATCTGTCGCTCAAAGCGGTGAACTCTGCGCCGGCAGACCGTAGGTGAGCGGATCGATGGTCTATTGACTCAGAGGGACGCGCAGCCCCAGGGGTACGCCTGGCCTCAGGAGCACGCGCCGACTCAGGGGTACGCAGGCGAGGACGTACGGCACGCCCGCCCGTACGACGCACGAGGGGAGGGACGGCCGTTGCGGTACGGACCGGCGGTACGCCGCCGCAAACTCGGTGCCGAACTGCGCCGCCAGCGCGAACTGACCGGCATGACCAGCCGGCAGGCCGCCGACGCGGTCGGCTGGCACCAGTCGAAGGTGAGCCGCATCGAGACCGGCAGCAGCGGCGCCAAGCCGGCCGACGTCACCCGGCTGCTGGACGCCTACCGGGTCTCGGACCCCGAACTCCGGGCCCTGCTCGGTGCCTTGTGCGGCGCGGACTCCACGGGCCCGGGCGACGGCGGTTCCGGGTCGCGGCGCGGCTGGTGGTACGCGTACCGCGATCTGCTGCCTTCCGCCTACCTGGACTTCATCAGCCTGGAGTCGGAGGCCTCGCGCTCGCGCACCCTGGAGACCACCGTGGTGCCCGGCCTGCTCCAGACCCCGGCGTACGCCCGGGCGGTGACCCGGGCCGCGCTGGGCGACCCGCCCGAGCGGCAGGTCGATGAGCTCGTCCGGGTGCGCATGGCACGGCAGTCGGTGCTGCGCCGGGCCCGGCCGCTGGAGCTGTGCGCGATCCTGGACGAGGCGGTGCTGCGGCACGAGGTGGGCGGTCCCGAGGTGATGGCGGGGCAGTTGGGGCACTTGCTGGAGACGGGTCTCCTGCCTCATGTGCGGCTGCACGTCCTCCCGTTCACCCGGGGCAACCACATCGGTATCACCGGGCCTTTCGTTATCTTCTCCTTTCCGCGCATCGCCGATCTGGACGTGGTGGTTCTCGACCATTTGACGAGTAGCCTCTATCTGGAGCGGAAAGAAGACCTCAGGGCGTACGGCGCCGCGTTCACCACGCTCCGGGCGCACGCCCTCTCGCACGAAGAGTCCCTGGAGTACATCGCCGAGGTCGCGGCGGGCCGCGACCGCACACGGTGATCCGCCCCGGACCCACGGGGTGCCCGACCACACGAGGACGCGCAGGGAGGCGCCATGTCCGCACCGTCGCGGTACGTACCTTCTCGTCCGGTTCCGCGTGCGGCCGAGTGGCGGCACAGCAGCCACAGCACCGGGATGAACAACTGCGTCGAGGCCGCCGTCCTGGCCGGCGGCGGCCTCGCCGTGCGCGACTCCAAGCGGCCGGCGGGGCCGTGGATGACGGTCGGGGCCGCCGCCTGGAGGCCGTTCGTCACACTGCTGCGCACGCCGGCGGGTGAGGCGCGCTGCGGCCGGTCCCTCCCGTGCCCCTCCCCTTAGAGTCCCTTTAGAGTCCCGTTGAAGCCCCGTTAAAGCCCCCGCTCCGGCCGGAGCCCGCGTGCTGCCGCCGGGGCGGTCCGGACGATCGTCGCGACCGCCCGTTCGACCTCGTGGTCCGAGAGGTCGGCGCGGGCGGTCAGCCGCAGCCGGGAGACGCCGTCCGGCACGGAGGGCGGGCGGAAGCAGCCCACCGCGAGCCCCTCCGCCCGGCAGGCGGCCTGCCAGCGCACGGCCGCCTCCGGTGTGGGGGCGCGGACCGAGACCACGGCCGCGTCAGGGCGTACGGCGGTGAACCCGGCCTCCGTCAGCCGCCGGTGCAGCCCGCCGGCCACCGCGCGGACCCGGGTCACCCGGTCCGGCTCCCGGCGCAGTACGTCCAGGGCCGCCAGGGCCGCCCCGGCGGCGGCGGGCGCGAGCCCGGTGTCGAAGACGAAGGTGCGGGCGGTGTTGACGAGGTGGGTGATGACGCGCGCGGGGCCGAGCACCGCGCCACCCTGGGCGCCCAGCGACTTGGAGAGGGTGACGGTGGCCACCACGTCCGCGGCCCCGGCCAGTCCGGCGGCGTACGGCGCGCCGCGGCCCCCCTCCCCCAGGACGCCGAGCCCGTGCGCGTCGTCCACCAGCAGCCCCGCGCCGCGCTCCCGGCACACCCGTGCCAGGCCGGCGAGCGGCGCGGCGTCGCCGTCGACGGAGAACACGGAGTCGGTGACCACCAGGGCCCGGCCCGGGTGGGCGGTCAGGGCCTTGCGGACGGCGGCCGGGTCGGCGTGCGGGACGACGGCCTTCCGGGCGCGGGCGAGCCGGCAGCCGTCGATCAGCGAGGCGTGGTTGCCCTCGTCGGAGACCAGCAGCGACGGGGTGCCCGCCGGGTCCGGGGGCGCGGCGAGGGCGGTGACGGCGGCCAGGTTGGCGGCGTACCCGGAGGAGAGGACGAGCGCTGCCTCGAAGCCGCAGAACTCGGCGAGGCTCCGTTCGAGTTCGGCGTGCAGCTCGGTGCTGCCGCTGACCAGGCGGGAGCCGGTGGCGCCGGCGCCCCAGCGGTGGGCCGCCGCGGCGGCGGCCCGGGTGACGCGCGGATGGCGGCACAGGCCCAGGTAGTCGTTGCCGGCGAGGTCGGTGGTGGAGGTGTCGCCCGAGGGACGGGCGGGACGGGGGCGCAGGGTGCGGACGAGGCCCGCGTCGCGGCGCGCCCGGTGCTGTTCGTCGATCCACTCGAAAACACTGAAGACGCTGTCGGGGCTGTGGGCGCTGTCGTGGGGCATCGGCCGTCCCGGCTCCTGTGCGGTCCCTGGTTGGGGGTGTCTGCTACGGGTGTGCGCACCGCGCCGGTCCGGGTGCCGCCTAAGGGGATCCACAGGGGGATCCGTAGGGGATCTACAGGGGATTCCGCAGGGGATTCTGTGGGGTTCACATAAATCCTCAGGGAATCCATGACCCGGGCCGAGTACGGCCGATCCTCAAACTAGCCTTTTCCGCGCATGATCAGCATGTCGTGATCCACCCAGCTTGGAGACGCGGTGTTGTGAGATCCCTACCTTGGCCCGGAGTGCTCCGGTGGGACAGGATCACTGGCCATGGACCTGATCGACACCTTGGTGGAGAAGGGGCTGCGGCGCGAGTCGCCGACCCGCGACGAGGCGCTGGCCGTGCTGGCGACCTCCGACGACGAGTTGCTGGACGTGGTGGCCGGGGCGGGCCGGGTGCGCCGGAAGTGGTTCGGGCGGCGGGTGAAGCTCAACTACCTCGTCAACCTGAAGTCCGGACTGTGCCCCGAGGACTGCTCGTACTGCTCCCAGCGGCTGGGCTCGGAGGCCGGGATCCTCAAGTACACCTGGCTGAAGCCCGAGGAGGCGTCGAAGGCGGCGTCGGCGGGCGTCGCGGGCGGCGCCAAGCGCGTCTGCCTGGTGGCCAGCGGGCGCGGTCCGACGGACCGGGACATCGACCGGGTCTCGCGGACCATCGAGGCGATCAAGGAGGAGAACGAGCAGGTCGAGGTGTGCGCCTGCCTCGGGCTGCTCTCCGAGGGCCAGGCGGAGCGGCTCCGCGCGGCGGGCGTCAACGCCTACAACCACAACCTCAACACCTCCGAGGCCACGTACGGCGACATCACCACCACCCACACCTACGCGGACCGCGAGGAGACCGTGCGGCTGGCGCAGGGCGCCGGCCTGTCGGCCTGCTCGGGGCTGATCGCGGGCATGGGCGAGCGCGACGAGGACCTGGTGGACGTCGTGTTCGCGCTGCGCGCGATGGACGTGGACTCGGTGCCGGTCAACTTCCTCATCCCGTTCGAGGGCACCCCGCTGGCCGAGGAGTGGAACCTCACGCCGCAGCGGGCGCTGCGCATCCTGGCGATGGTCCGTTTCGTCCACCCGGACGCGGAGGTGCGGCTGGCCGGCGGCCGCGAGATCCACCTGCGCAGCCTCCAGCCGCTGGCCCTGCACCTGGTCAACTCCATCTTCCTGGGCGACTACCTGACGAGTGAGGGCCAGGAGGGCAAGGCCGACCTCGACATGATCGCGGACGCGGGCTTCGAGGTGGAGGGCATGGGCACGACGACGCTGCCCGCGCACCGGGCGCGGAAGGAGGGGTGCGGCGGCGGAAGTTGCGGGCCGTGCGGGGACTCCGGGACCGCGGAGGCCGCCGAGCCGGCCGAATCCGCGACCGACGAGCCGGGCGCGGCCCGTACGGACCTGGTCGCGGTACGCCGCCGGGGTGCGGGAACGGACCTGCCGCCCAATGCCTGAACCGCTCCTCCGCCCCGGGACGGAACCCCTCACTCCGCGCCGCCTCCTGGAACTGGACCGGCAGCACGTCTGGCATCCGTACGCCCCGATGCCCGGCCGCCGGGACCCTCTGGTCGTCGCGTCGGCGTCGGGCGTCCGGCTGCGGCTGGCGGAGCCGGCGCACGGCGTGTCCGAGCTGGTGGACGGCATGTCGTCCTGGTGGTCGGCGCTGCACGGCTACAACCACCCGGTGCTCAACGAGGCCGCGCGGGCGCAGCTGGACCGGATGAGCCATGTGATGTTCGGCGGGCTCACCCACGAGCCCGCCGTCCGGCTGGCCGCCCGGCTGGTGGAGATCACGCCGGAGGGCCTGGAGCACGTCTTCCTCGCCGACTCGGGTTCGGTGTCGGTCGAGGTGGCCGTCAAGATGTGCCTGCAGTACTGGCGTTCGTCCGGCCGCCCGGAGAAGCGGCGGCTGCTCACCTGGCGCGGCGGCTACCACGGCGACACCTGGACGCCGATGTCCGTCTGCGACCCGGACGGCGGCATGCACAGCCTCTGGTCCGGCGTGCTGCCGGAGCAGGTGTTCGCGGACGCGCCGCCGCCCGGCTTCGACGCCGAACCCGACCCGGCGTACGAGGCGCATCTGCGGGAGCTGGTGGAGCGGCACGCGCACGAGGTGGCCGCGGTGATCGTCGAGCCGGTGGTGCAGAACGCGGGCGGGATGCGCTTCCACTCCCCCGCCTATCTGCGGCTGCTGCGCCGGCTCTGCGACGAGCACGACGTGCTGCTGGTCTTCGACGAGATCGCCACCGGTTTCGGCCGCACGGGCGCGCTGTTCGCGGCGGACCACGCGGGCGTCACCCCCGACGTGCTCTGTCTGGGCAAGGCGCTGACGGGCGGCTATCTGACGATGGCGGCGGCGCTGTGCACCCCGCGGGTGGCCGACGGGATCTCGCGGGGCGAGGTGCCGGTGCTCGCCCACGGCCCCACGTTCATGGGCAACCCGCTGGCGGCGGCCGTCGCCTGCGCGTCGGTCGACCTGCTGCTGGGCCAGGACTGGCAGGCGGAGGTCAAACGCGTCGAGACCGGCCTGCGGAACGGCCTGGCCGAGGCCGCCGAGGTGCCGGGGGTACGGGACGTCCGCGTCCTGGGCGCCATCGGCGTCGTCCAACTGGACGCGCCGCTCGACGCGGCGGGGATGGCGGCGGCGACGGAGGCGGCGGTACGCGCGGGCGTCTGGCTGCGGCCGTTCGGCGACCTCGTCTACACGATGCCGCCGTTCGTCACCGGTGACGAGGACCTGGCCCGGATCTGCCGCGCGGTACACGCGGCGGCGGCGGCGACGGCCACGGCCACGGCGGAAGGGAAGCGGACATGACGATACTGATCGTCTCGGGCACGGGCACCGAGCTCGGCAAGACCATGACGACGGCGGCGATCGCCGCGGTCGCCCTGGCGGAGGGCCGCTCGGTGGCCGTCCTCAAGCCCGCCCAGACGGGCGTCGCGGCGGACGAACCGGGCGACGTGGCCGAGGTCCGCCGCCTCGCCGGCCCGGTCACCGGCCTCGAACTGGCCCGCTACCCCGAGCCGTTGGCCCCCGCGACGGCGGCCCGCCGCGCCGGCCTGCCCCCCGTCCGCCCGGCGGACGTCGCCACGGCGGCGGAGAAGCTCGCCGCCGACCACGACCTGGTCCTCGTCGAGGGCGCGGGCGGCCTCCTCGTCCGCCTGGACGACGAGGCCGGCACCCTCGCCGACGCGGCCCGGCTGCTCCGGGCCCCCGTCCTGGTGGTGGCCGCGCCCGGCCTCGGCACGCTGAACGTCACCGCGCTCACGGCGGAGGCCCTGCGCTCGCGCGGCCTGACCTGCGCGGGCGTCGTCATCGGCAGCTGGCCGGCGGAGCCGGACCTGGCGATGCGCTGCAACGTCACCGACTTCCCGGAGTCGGCGGGCGCGCCCCTGGTCGGCGCCCTGCCCGCCGGGGCGGGGGCCCTCGCGCCGGCCGATTTCCGCGCCCGCGCGGGAGGTTGGCTGGGGCCGGAGCTTTCCGGGACGTGGTCGCCGGGGGCGCTGGGGTGAGTTGGCCCCGGTCCCGCCCTTTCACCGTTTCTTGCGGGGGCGCTGCCCCCGCACCCCCGAAACCGCGCTCCGCGCGGTTGTCCTCAAACGCCGGACGGCTATATAGCCCGTCCGGCGTTTGAGGACGAGCGGCGAAGCTGCGAAAAGCGGGGTCTGGGGTGGCAGCCCCAGGAAACTGGGGGCACCTCCCAGCGGTAGCTGGGGGAGAAAGGGCGGGGCCCGGGCTCACCACCCCCCGTACGGGGAACAATCGCGTTAGCCGACGTGTCCCCGGAAAGGGGTGTGCCATGCCGCCGCTTCACCGTTCCAGGTCACCGCGCGACCCCGGCCCCGTCCACCACCCCCTCTTCGCCCGTTTCTACGCGCGCACCGCCCCCGCGCTGGAGGTGCGGAGCGGAATGGCCGCGCACCGGCGGGAGTTGCTGGCCGGGCTGGCCGGGCGGGTGATCGAGATCGGGGCCGGGCCGGGGCTGAACTTCTCTTACTACCCGGACGCCGTGTCGGAGGTGGTGGCGGTCGAGCCGGAGCAGCGGTTGCGGCGGGCGGCGGTGGAGGCGGCGGTGCGGGCCGGGGTGCCGGTGGACGTCGTCCCGGCGGCGGCGGAGGCGCTGCCGGTGAAGAGCGAGGCGTTCGACGCGGCCGTGGTCTGCCTGGTGCTGTGCTCGGTGCGGGACGTGCCGAGGGCGCTCGGCGAGCTGCGGCGGGTGCTGCGCCCGGGCGCCGAGGTCCGCTTCTTCGAGCACGGGCGCGCGGAGGAACGGACGTTCGCCGCCGTCCAGCGCGTGGCCGACCGCACCCTGTGGCCCCGGCTGTTCGGCGGCTGCCGGACGAGCCGGGATCCGCTGCGCGCCCTCGCCGCGGCCGGGTTCGCCGTCCGCTCCCCGCGGCGGGTGCGGGTGCCGGCGACGGGGCTGCGGCTGCCGTCGTCCTCGTGCGTCACGGGAGTCGCGGTCCGCCCGGACTGAGCGGCCGTCAGCCGCCGTCGGGCCCGCGCAACGCCGCCTCCACCAGGCCCCTGACGTGCGCGCGCGGCACCTCGCCGCCCGCGACCAGCCGGTCGAAGACCAGGCCGTCGACACAGGCGAGCAGGGTGACGGTGCGCTCCTCGGGGTCCGGGACGCCGCGGGCCACCAGGAAGTCCCGTACGGCGTCCCGGGCCGGGTTCTCCCGGGGCGCGAGGACTTCCCGCAGTGCGGGGTCGCGCACGCTTTCGACAGCGCAGGCGTAGCGGGCCAGGGTTCGCCGGCGGCCGGGACCGGTGAGGCGGAGTTCGGTGAACGCGACGAGGCCGGAGGTCAGTTCGTCGGCGTCCCGGGGCACCGGGAAGGCCGCGCCGAGCGTCCGCAGCTCGGTCTGGTCGACGTCGACGAGCCGCCGGACGAGGGCGTCGAGCAGGGACCGGCGGGTGCGGAAGTACGCGGAGGTGGTGCCGGGCGGGAGGTCCGCCGCCCGGTCGACGGCGCGATGGGTGAGCCCGCGCATGCCCTCGTCGGCCAGGACGTCGAGGGCGGCGTCGGCGATGAGGGTGCGTCGTTCGGTGGCCACACCCCCCTTTCTATCGCAGGTGAGGCTCTGGCCTATGATCCCGGCACAGGGATGTTCTACAGGTGTAGAAGACCCGGTGTGAGCGCGACGTGGGAAGGGGCCTGGCATGGGCAGCAGCGCGGTGATCGTCGGCGGGGGCATCGGGGGCCTGGCGGCCGCCCTGGGGCTGCGCCGGATCGGCTGGGAGGTGACAGTCGTCGAACGCGCCCCCGTCCTGGGCGACGCGGGCGCGGGCATCTCCCTGGGCGCCAACGGCGTCCGCGCCCTCGACGAACTCGGCGTCGGCGAGGCGCTCCGCGCCGCGTCCCGCTTCCAGTACACGGGCGGGACGCGCACCCCCGACGGCCGCTGGCTGGCCCGGATGGACGGCGCGGCCCTGGAGCGGGAGCTGGGCACGCCGATCGTCGGCATCCCCCGGTCCACGCTGCACGGGATCCTGCGCGCCGCGCTCCCGCCGGGGGCGCTGGTGACGGGGGCGGAGGTGACGGAGGTAGACCGGTCGGACCCGTCCGGCGCCCGGGTCCGCTGGGGCGACGAGGAGCGTACGGCGGACGTGGTCGTGGCCGCCGACGGCGTCGGCAGCCGGCTGCGCCGCGCGCTGTTCCCCTCCCACCCGGGCCCCGCGTACAGCGGCTCGACGGTACTGCGGGCGATCACCGAGCGCCCGCTGGACCTCCGCACCGACTTCGAACTGACATGGGGGCGGGGCGCGGAGTTCGGGCACATCGCGTTCGCCGACGGCCGCGCCGAGTGGCACGCGGTCCTCAACGCGCCGCTCGGGCTCCGCCCCGCCGATCCGCTGGGCGCGCTCCGCCGCCGCTTCGGCGACTGGCACGCCCCGATCCCGGAGCTGCTGGCCGCCACCCGCCCTGAGGACGTCCTGCACCACGACATCCACGAGCTGGCGACCCCGCTCCCCTCGTTCGTCGCCGGCCGAGTGGCCGTCCTTGGCGACGCCGCCCACGCGATGACCCCGTTCCTGGGCCAGGGCGCCTGCCAGGCACTGGAGGACGCGGTCACCCTGGCCGCCGCCCTGGCCGCCGAGCCGTCGGTCGCGTCCGGGCTGGCCCGTTACGACGCCGAGCGGCGCCCCCGCAGCCAGGCCGTCGCCCGCGCCGCCCGGCAGGCCGGACGCATGGGCCCGCGACTGGACCGGCCGCTCGCGATCACCCTCCGGAACACGGCGTTCCGACTGGCCCCGTCCGGCATGGCGGTCCAGGCGGTCCTGCGCCACGCCAGATGGACGCCGCCCCGGCTGGGCTGAGCCGCCCCACCGCCGCTTTGCCTTTCCTTTACCATGGGTGGTCACGGTTCCCTGGGCATCCGTCTCCCTGTGAGTCCCGGCGAACCGTCCTCCCGTGCGAACGAAAGGTGTGAGCGTCCTCCCATGGGCGAACCTCCCAGCAGTCCAGGCGTCCGACATCGCGCGCCCCTCCGGCCCGTGCCCGATCATGGGACGGAGGTGACCCGATGACCGAAGTGCTCCTGCTGGCGCTCACCCTGGTGCTGACGCTCGCGTGCGCCCTCTTCGTCGCCGCCGAGTTCTCGCTCACCACGGTGGAGCGCGGCGAGCTGGAGCGGGCCGCGGAGTCCGGCGACCGCCGCGCGCAGGGCGCGCTGCGGGCCGTCCGCGGCCTCACCTTCCAGCTCTCCGGCGCCCAGCTCGGCATCACCGTCACCGGCCTGGTCATCGGCATGCTCTCCAAGCCGTCCCTGGCCACCCTGCTGACCGGCCCGGTGCAGGCCCTCGGGCTGTCCCGGGGCGTGGCGTCGTCGGTGGCGCTGGCGCTGGGGACCGTGCTGTCGACCGTGGTGCTCATGGTCGTCGGCGAGCTGATCCCCAAGAACTGGGCGATCTCCCGGCCGCTGCCGGTGGCCCGGACCGTGGCCGGGCCGCAGCGCGCCTTCTCCGCCTTCTTCCGGCCGCTGATCCGGCACCTCAACAACTCCGCCAACCGCGTCCTGCACCGGATGGGCGTGGAGCCCGCCGAGGAGCTGGCCACCGCGCGCGGCCCCCGCGAACTGGCCGCCCTGGCCCGGCACTCGGCCCGCGAGGGCGCGCTGGAGCCGGACACCGCCGAGCTGTTCGTCCGCACCCTCAACCTCGCCGAACTGACGGCGGAGAACGTGATGACCCCCCGCGTGCAGGTCACCGCGCTGGACGAGCGGGCCACCGTCGAGGACGTGGCCAACGCCACCCGCGCGACCGGCCTCTCCCGCTTCCCCGTCTACCGGGGCAGTCTCGACTCCGTCGTCGGCATCGCCCACATCAAGGACGTCCTCGCCGTCCCCGCCGACCAGCGCCGCCTGCGCCCGGTGACCAGCCTGCTCCGCGAACCGCTGCTCGTCCCCGCGTCCCTGACCGTCGACCGGCTGCTGGACCGGCTCTCGGCCAAGCGCAGCATGGCCGTCGTCATCGACGAGTACGGCGGCACGGCCGGCGTGGTCACGCTGGAGGACATCGTCGAGGAGGTCGTGGGCGAGGTCCGCGACGAGCATGACCCCGTCGAACGGCCCGACCTGGCCCCCGCCGGCACCGGCCCCGAGGGCCGGCAGCGGTACGACGCCGACGGCGCGACCCGCACCGACCAGCTCGACGCCATCGGCCTTCGGGTCCCCGAGGGCCCGTACGAGACGCTGGCCGGCCTGATCGCCACCGACCTCGGCCGGATCCCGGCCGCCGGGGACACCCTGGAGGTGGCCGGCTGGCGGATCGAGGTGACGGACGCGTCCGGCCGGCGCGCCGCCCGCGTCCGGCTCACGGCCCCCGACCGCGGCCCCGACGCGTCCGACGACGCGGCGGGCGGCCCGGGGGAGGCCGGCCGATGACCGCCGTGCAACTGCTCATCGGGCTGGCGACGCTGGTCGCCAACGCCTTCTTCGTCGGCGCCGAGTTCGCGCTGATCTCCGTGCGCCGCGGCCAGGTCGAGCCGTACGCCGACCAGGGCGACCGGCGGGCCCGCCGGGTCCTCTGGGGCCTGGAGCACATCTCGGCCCTGATGGCGGCGGCACAGCTCGGCATCACACTCTGCACCCTGGTGCTCGGTGTGGTCGCCGAACCGGCCATCGCCACCCTGCTGGAGCCGGTGCTCCACGCGGCCGGACTGCCGCCCGGGGGCATCCACGCGGTGTCGTTCGCCATCGCCCTGGCCGTCTCGACCTATCTGCACATGCTCTTCGGCGAGATGGTGCCCAAGAACATCGCCCTCGCCGAACCGGTGCGCACCGCCCTGTTCCTCGGCCCGCCGCTGGTAACCCTCTCGCGCGGGCTGCGCCCGGTGGTGTTCGCCATCAACCAGCTCGCCAACGGCGCCCTGAAGCTGTTGCGCGTGGAGCCCAAGGACGAGGTGGCGGCGGCCTTCTCGGACGACCAGCTGGCCCGCATGGTGGCGGACGCCAGCGCCGCCGGGCTGCTGGACGAGCGGTCGACGGCCCGGCTGCGGGACGCCCTGGAGCTGGGCAAACGCCCGGTGGCCGACGTGGTGCTGCCGGTGGAGCGGGTGGTCGCGGCCCGCTTCGGGGTCACCCCGGAGGAGCTGGAGGCGCTGTCCGCCCGGTCCGGCTACTCCCGCTTCCCGGTGATCGACGACCACGGCCGGATCCTGGGCTATCTGCACGTCAAGGACGCCCTGGACGCGACGCCCCGCGACGTCCCGTTCCCGCTGCGCCGGATACGCACCATCGCCCAGGTGCGGGCCGACACTCCGCTGGACGACGTCATCACCGCGATGAGCGGCACCGGCGCCCACCTCGCGGCGGTGCTCGGCACCGACGACCGGCTGGCCGGGATGGTCACGCTGGAGGATGTGCTCCGGCAGCTGGTCGGACGGAAGGTGTGAGAGCGGTGAGACGGCGGGGACGAAGGGTGTGAGCCGAGCGGGGCGGGAGGGGCCGGAGGGGCACAAGAAAGGACGGGAGTAGGATCGCCGCGCCATGCGGATGAATGCCTCCCCCACCGGGAACCCCGAGAACGCCCCGCCGGCCCAGCAGGCTGACGCCCCCGTGTTCACCAGCTTCGTCGCGGTCGGCGACTCCTTCACCGAGGGCATGTCCGACCTGCTGCCGGACGGCTCCTACCGCGGCTGGGCCGACCTGCTCGCCACCCGCCTCGCCGCCCGGACCCCCGGCTTCCGGTACGCGAACCTGGCGGTGCGCGGCAAGCTCATCGGGCAGATCGCCGACGAGCAGGCGGCGCCCGCCGCCGCGCTGGGCGCCGACCTGGTGACGCTGGTCGGCGGGCTCAACGACGTGCTGCGGCCCAAGTGCGACGTCGGCCTGGTCTGCGACCGGCTGGCCGAGGCGGTGGAGCGGCTGGCGCCGGGCTGCCGGCAGCTGGTGCTGATGCGCAGCCCGGGCCGGCGCGGCCCGGTCCTGGAGCGGTTCCGCCCCCGGATGGAGCGGCTGTTCGACTTCATCGACGAGCTCGCCGAGCGGCACGGCGCCCTGGTCGTCGACCTGTTCGGCGCCGAGGTGCTGGGCGACTCCCGGCTGTGGGCCGAGGACCGGCTGCACCTGAACGCCGAGGGGCACCGCCGGGTCGCCGAGGCGGTCTGGCAGGCGCTCGGCCTGCCGGCGGAGTCGGACTGGCGGCGGCCCCTGCCGCCGGCCGTCCGCCCCGGCTGGACCACCCGGCGGAGTTCCGACCTCCGTTTCGCCCGTGAGCACCTGGGCCCCTGGATAGGCCGTCGGCTCACCGGGCGCTCCTCGGGCGACGGCCGGGCGGGCGCGCACTTCAGCACCGCGCTCGGGGAGGCGTACTTCGTGACGCCCGCGGCCGATCCGCCGGGCTGCGTCACCGGCTGGCGACGCTGGGAGAAGGCTCCGGCAGCGGACGGAAGCTCTGATTCCGTCCGGCCCTCGTAGGAACGCACCACCCGGGCCACCGTACGGGTCTGCGCGTTCCGCCAGTAGACTTACGTCACGTGACTGCTCCTGTGTCTTCGAAGCCCCGCATCCCCAACGTGCTCGCCGGCCGCTACGCCTCCGCCGAGCTCGCCGTCCTGTGGTCCCCCGAGTACAAGGTGACCCTGGAGCGCCGGCTGTGGCTCGCCGTGCTCCGCGCCCAGAAGGACCTGGGGATCGAGGTGCCGGACGCCGCGCTCGCCGACTACGAGCGGGTGCTGGAGCAGGTCGACCTCGCGTCGATCGCCGAGCGCGAGAAGGTCACCCGGCACGACGTCAAGGCCCGCATCGAGGAGTTCAACGCCCTCGCCGGCCACGAGCACGTCCACAAGGGCATGACCTCGCGCGACCTCACCGAGAACGTCGAGCAGCTGCAGATCCGGCTCTCGCTGGAGCTGGTCCGCGACCGCACGGTCGCCGTCCTGGCCCGGCTGGCCAAGCTGGCCGCCGACCACGCCGAGCTGGTCATGGCGGGCCGCTCGCACAACGTCGCCGCCCAGGCCACCACCCTCGGCAAGCGCTTCGCGACCGCCGCCGACGAGCTGCTCGTCGCGTACGGCCGGGTCGAGGACCTGCTGGCCCGCTACCCGCTGCGCGGGATCAAGGGCCCGGTCGGCACCGCGCAGGACATGCTGGACCTGCTCGGCGGCGACGCCGCCAAGCTGGCCGAGCTGGAGGAGCGGATCGCCGCGCACCTCGGCTTCGGCACCGCCTTCACCTCCGTCGGCCAGGTCTACCCGCGGTCGCTGGACTACGACGTGGTCACCGCGCTGGTGCAGCTCGCCGCCGCGCCGTCCTCGCTCGCCAAGACGATCCGGCTGATGGCCGGGCACGAGCTGGTCACCGAGGGCTTCAAGCCCGGCCAGGTCGGCTCGTCCGCCATGCCGCACAAGATGAACACCCGCTCCTGCGAGCGCGTCAACGGCCTGATGGTCATCCTGCGCGGCTACGCCTCGATGACCGGCGAGCTGGCGGGCGACCAGTGGAACGAGGGCGACGTCTCCTGCTCGGTGGTGCGCCGCGTCGCTCTGCCGGACGCGTTCTTCGCGCTCGACGGCCTGCTGGAGACCTTCCTCACCGTCCTCGACGAGTTCGGCGCCTTCCCGGCCGTCGTCGCCCGCGAGCTGGACCGCTACCTGCCGTTCCTGGCCACCACCAAGGTGCTGATGGGCGCGGTCCGGGCCGGTGTCGGGCGCGAGGTCGCGCACGAGGCCATCAAGGAGCACGCGGTCGCCTCCGCGCTGGCCATGCGCGAGCAGGGCGCCGAGCGCAACGAGCTGCTGGACAAGCTGGCGGCCGACGAGCGGATCCCGCTGGACCGGGCCGCGCTGGACGCGCTGATGGCGGACAAGCTCTCCTTCTCCGGCGCCGCCGCCGACCAGGTCGCCTCCGTGGCCGCCCGCGTGGAGGAGATCGTCAAGGCCCGCCCGGAGGCCGCGGCGTACGCGCCGGGTGCCATCCTGTGACGCATGGCCCGACCCACTCCTGAGGAACTCGAAGCCGCCCGCGACCTCCTCGTCCCCGACGTGGTCGCGGACGGCCTCAACGTCCTGTTCTGCGGCATCAACCCCGGGCTGATGTCCGCCGCCACCGGCCACCACTTCGCCCGCCCCGGCAACCGGTTCTGGCCCGTGCTGTACGCCTCCGGCTTCACCCCGCGCCGCCTCCACCCGTCCGAGCAGCACCTGCTGCCGCAGTACGGGCTGGGCATCACCAACGTGGTGGCGCGGGCCACGGCCCGGGCGGACGAGCTGGGCGACGAGGAGTTCCGCGAGGGCGGCCGGCTGCTCGTCGAGAAGGTCGAGCGGCTGCGGCCGCGCTGGCTGGCGGTCGCCGGGGTGACGGCCTACCGGACGGCCTTCGGCGACAAGAAGGCCCGGATAGGCCCGCAGGAGCGCACCATAGGCACCACCCGTGTCTGGGCACTGCCCAACCCCAGCGGCCTCAACGCCCACTGGTCGCTCGCGACGATGGCGGAGGAGTTCGGACGGCTGCGGGAGGCGGCCGTAGGCCCCTGACGGGCGGCGTCACACGTGCCCGAGGACCCGCCCGCCGGGCCCGTCGGGATCGGTGCCGGTGTAGAAGTCCCAGACGGCGTTCTCCCACTCGGCGAGCGTCAGCCGCCCGTCGCCGTCCACGTCCAGCACCGTGAACGCCTCCCGCGCCCGGTCCTCGGGGATGCCCAGCGCCTGCTGGGCGGCGGCGAACTCCCCGGCGTCGACGACGCCGTCGCCGTCCTGGTCGGCGACGGCCAGGTGCGCGCGGACCGTCGGCTTCACCATCGACCGCAGCGTCCCGTCCTCTCGCGCGGCCTCCAGCGCGGCGACGAACGCCGGGAGGTCCACCCGGCGGGCGCCGCCGTCGGGCGTGTGCGAGACGACGCCCTTCCAGTAGACGTCGGCCGCGTCCTCGGCGGCCCGGGTCAGCGGATCGTGCGCCGGGACACCGAGCGCGTCGGCCAGCTGCCGGGCCCGGCCCCGGACGTCGTCCTGGCTGACGAACCCGTCGCCGTCCACGTCGAGCTGGCGGAACCGGTGTTCGTACTTCTCTCGCAGCACATCGCTCACGGGCGGGGCCTCCTGTGTCTTGAGGGTGCCTCCACTGTGCGGGCGCGGTCCGGGGCGGGTGGCCGTACGCCCTCGTGAACCGCCGTCAAAGCTGCCCGGGTGGAGCACGGCCGGACGCACCGGCCCTCGCCGCCCCCGGGCGCACCGGCTACGATCCGGTGGCGGCAAAGAGGACGCAAAAGACGCGAGGGCAGGGAGGCGGCGACGTTGGGGCGGCTCACCGGTGGGGACCCGTCCCTGCTGCGGCGGATCAATTCGGCCGTGGTCCTGCACGCGCTCCGGGCCGCCGCGCCGTCCTCGCCCCCCACCCTCACCGACCTGGTCAAGGCCACCGGGCTGTCCCGGCCGACCGTCGAGGGCGTGGTCGAGGGGCTGATCGACTCCGGGCTGGTCGCGGAGGCGTCCGCCGAGGAGGGCGTGGCGCGCCGCCAGGGGCGGCCCGCGCGGCGGTTCCGCTTCCGGGCGGAGGCCGGACACCTGCTCGGCGTCGAGATCGGACCGCACCGGGTGGCGGCCCTGCTGTCCGACCTGAGCGGCCGGGTGGCCGGCTCGGCGGCGGCCGAGGTGACGGAGACCGCGTCGGCGGACGAACGGCTGGAACGCGTCCGGGCGACCGTCGCCGACCTGCTGCGGCGCGCGGACGTACCGCGCGGCGCGCTACGGGCGGTGGGCGTGGCCAGCCCGGGCATCGTGGAGGCCGACGGGACGGTCCGGCTGGGCACGGCACTGCCGGAGTGGACGGGACTCCCGCTCGGGGAGCGGCTGCGGCGGTCGTTCCGCTGCCCGGTCCTCGTCGAGAACGACGCCAACGCCGCTGCCGTCGCCGAGCACTGGAAGGGCGCGGCGCGCGAGGTCGACGACGTCGTCTTCGTCCTGGCCGGCCTGAGCCCCGGCGCCGGCTCGCTGATCGGCGGACGGCTGCACCGCGGATTCGGGGGCGCGGCCGGCGAGATCGGCGCCCTTCACCTGCTGGGCCGCGAGGCGACCCCGGAGGAGGTCCTGTCACCGACGGACGAACCGCTCCACCCGCTGGACGAGGCCCAGGTGGTCCGGGTGTTCGCCCTTGCGCGGGAGGGCGACGAACGGGCGCGGGCCGCCGTCGACCGCTATCTGCGCCGCCTGGTCCACGACGTGGCCGCGCTGGTGCTGGCCCTCGACCCGGAGCTGGTCGTGGTCGGCGGCTGGGCCGCCGGCATCGGCGGCATCCTCGATCCGCTCCGCACCGAGCTGGCGCGCTACTGCCTGCGGCCGCCGCGGGTGGCGTTGTCGCTGCTGGGGGATTCGGCGGTGGCGACGGGGGCGCTGCGGCTGGCGCTGGACCACCTGGAGGGCGAACTCTTCGCGGTGGAACGGCCGGTCGCGGCGCGGTGAGTTCGCCCCTGCCCCCTCTGGGGGAGGGGCCGGGGCACCCCCACCGCGAGCTTCAGCTCGCGAGCAACCCGACCGGCTCACCGTCGCCGAACGTAAGCCGGCACGTATCGGCCCGATACGTGGCCACCGCCACGGCCGCGGTACGCCCCTCCGCGAAGTACCGCGTCGTGACGAGCAGAACAGGCGCACCCGGCAGCCGATCAAGCTGCTTCGCGTCATCCGCGCGAGCGGACCCGAGCTCCACAGCCCGGTCCTGACCTTCCAGCGGCAGCCGATGCAGCGCGCGCAGGACGGCACGCGCACGAGCCGGCCCGGGAGCGGTCTCGGGGATGGCGAGCCCGGACACCCCGGGGGCCGGCACGTAGAGGAGCTCCGTGGCGACGGGCCGCCCGTGGCTGCTGCGGGTGCGGCGGACGGTGTGCACGGTCTCGTCGCGGCCGGTGCCCAGCAGCAGCGCGACGGCGGCAGGTGCGGCGGCCTCGACGCTGTCGACCGGCTGCCAGTCGTCCTCGGTGGTGCCGGGCCAGGCGTGTTCGGCGTCGGCGACGGCGACGCCCACGCGCGGCGGGGCGACCGTGGTGCCGACGCCGCGGCGGCGCTGGAGGCGGCCCTCCAGCTCCAGTTGTTCGAGCGCCTGGCGGAGCGTGGCGCGCGCGACCCCGAAACGGGCGGCGAGTTCACGCTCGTTGGGCAGGATCTCCCCCACCGCGAACTCCGAGTCGAGCGCGTCGCTCAACACCGTTTTCAGATGCCAGTACTTCGGCTCGGGCGCCGTCTCCAGCTGCGTCGTCCCCACCCTCATCCTCCGCAAAGGCTTTTCGCGCGCTTCTTTATTAAAGGTTGTTGCAGTATGCCTGTGACCATAGGACGGTGTGCGCACTTGGTCAAGACCAATGCGCGGCACCCATCGAGGTGGTACGGACTTTTCGGCACCCTCGGTGACCGTCGGCACCCGCCCGTCCCCTCACGCGCAGGGGCACGGTCACCAACCGTCGCCGGCGCCCCGAAAGAAGCGGGGTGAGCGGCGCACGGAGGCGCACGCCGGGAGTCGCGAGCGCCGGGCCGGCCGGTCCCGGAGAGCCGCGTGGACAAAGGGTCACGTCACGGGTCTACCCGGCGGTAACCATTGCTGACATCCTGTCTACAAGACCCCCCGAGGATCAGCAGGAGCCGACTCATGGGTGCCACCTTGCAGACCGCGACGTTCTCCCTCGACACCCCCTCCGGGCCGCACCCGGCCGAGGTGGTCTACCGGCGGGCCGGCGAAGGCGACCCGCTCGTCCTGCTGCACGGCATCGGCCACCATCTCCAGGCGTGGGACCCGGTGTTCGACATACTCGCCGCGGAACACGACGTCGTCGCCGTGGACCTGCCCGGCTTCGGCCGCTCCCCCGCCCTGCCGGCGGCGGTGCCGTACGACCTGCCGAGCACGGCCGCCGTCCTCCGCGCGTTCTTCGAGGAACTCGGCCTGGACCGACCGCACGTGGCGGGCAACTCCCTGGGCGGTCTGATCGCCCTGCAACTGGGCCACGAGAAGCTCGTACGGACCGTCACCGCCCTCTCCCCCGCCGGGTTCTGGACGGAGTCCGAGCGCCGCTACGCCTTCACCGTCCTGCGCGGCCTGCGCAACGGCGCCCGCCGGCTGCCGCCCGAGCGGCTGGCCGGGCTGGCCGCCACCCCCGCCGGCCGGGCCGCGCTGGTCAGCCTGGTCTACGCCCGCCCCGGCCGGCGCCCGGTCGACGCGGTGGTCGCGGAGGCGAGCGCGCTGCGGGACGCGGTGGGCTTCGAGGCCACCCTCGCCGCCGGGCGCTCGGTCCTGTTCGCCCACGAACTGCCGGACCTGCCGGCCACCATCGCCTGGGGCACCCGCGACCGGGTGCTGCTGCGCCGGCAGGGGGTACGCGCCGCGCAGGTGATCCCCGGCGCCCGGCTGGTCCGGCTGCCGGGCTGCGGGCACGTGCCGATGAACGACGATCCGGCCCTCGTGGCCCGGGTAATTCTGGACACCGCGCGCTGAGTCCACTGGGATGGAAGTTACTGGTGTGACGGAAGGTGCATGAGGGAAGCATGATCCGCCGCGTCATAGGATCTCCCGATCAGACAGCACGACCTTGGGGGATTCGCAGTGGCTTCCACCGCGCGCACCGTCCTCGTCCCGGCCGCCGTGGCCGTGGCGCTCCTCGCCGGGCTCACCGCCTGCGTCTCGGACTCCGGTTCCGGTTCGGGGAAGGACGACGGCCCGGCGAAGAAGACGGCGCAGTCGGCACATCTCTCCTGGCAGGGCGCCGCGCTGCCGGGCCTGGCGGCGAAGCCGGCCTGGACCGTGCCGGCGGCGCCCGGCGGCACGGCGGTGTTCGCGGTCGGCGACGCCTTCGCCGTGGTCACCGCGCCCGGCGCGGAGAAGACGGCGAACGACAAGGGGCCCGCGCTGCGGGAGGGCCCCAAGACCGTCGAGTTCCGCGACGCGCGCGACGGCGCCGTCCGCAAGACCCTGAAGTTCGGCGACGCCAAGGTGACGGCCGACACCTGGCACGGCGCCCCGGCGCTGCGCGTGCGCGTGACGAGCACAACCCCGTCCGACGGCATGACCTCCGACAAGAGCACCTCCGTGGAAGAGGTCTACGACGGCCGGGGCGGCAAGCTCGGCAGCGCCGCGCAGGAGAACGCGACCCACTTCTCGGACGGCTGGTTCGCCAAGGACGGCACCGTCGCGCGAGCCGGGGGCGGGGCGGCGAACAAGCTGGAGAAGTCCGGCGACCTCCAGGGGATGCACGTCCCCGTCCGCTCCCAGGACTTGTACCGGTACTCGCCGGAGGAGCGGACGTTCGCGGGGGACCACGCCTTCTCGTACGAGGAGGTGGAGCGCGGCATGTTCAACCACCCCGAGCGCCTGGTGGCCACCGACCTGGCGACCGGCAAGAAGGCGTGGACGACCAGCGAGGCCGGCCGGCCGTCGCAGGCCCTCCCGGAGGACAAGTCCCACGCCGTCAACGTCGTGCCGGTGACGGTGGTCGGCGACCGGATCGTCCTGGCCTGGCAGACCAAGGGGGACGAGCATGCCGAGACCGAGCCCTGGGTGATGTCGGTGAACGACGTCGACACCGGCCGGCTGCTGGCCACCGGCCCGGTCGTCGAGGCGGAGGCGCCCGGCTCCCGGACCGACTTCGGGAACCCGCTCACCAACCCCACCTTCCAGGTCACGTACGACGCGTCGACCGGCGCCCTCGTCACCTCCGGCCGGCCCGGCATGGGGAAGCCCTGGCTGGCCACCGCCTGGGACCTCAAGAGCGGGAAGCGGCTCTGGGCGCAGGGGCCGGACGAGAACGACTTCTCGCCGCTGACCGCCGGCAACGGCGTCGTCTACGGCTACACCAACCCGGGAACGCAGGGGTATTGGGACCCGATCGCCGTCGACGTGAAGACGAAGAAGGTCCTGGCGAAGAAGCTCGACAACGACCAGGTGCCGGTCTTCGGCGCCGACGGGCACGGCGCGGTCTCCGTCGACAAGGGCGTCTTCGTCTTCCCGGCGGCCTGACCGTACCGGCGGACCGGTACGCGCCGGACCGGCGGACCGGTACGCGCCGGACCGGCGGACCGGTACGCGCCGGACCGGCGGTGCGAGACGCGCCCGGGAGGGGACTGAACGCGCCGGGGGCGCGGGCTCGTTGGCCCGTTCCCCCGAGTGCCCCCCGGCCCCGGCGTCGCAGCACCCACCAGCCCGCCGCCGCGGCGCCGCCGTCCTGCCGCTGATCCGGCGGCCGCGCCCGCTGAACGCGGCCGCCCTCGGGCCGGTCAGTTCCAGGGGTTGGCCGGCTGGTCGTTGATCGCCGTCCAGAAGCGGGTGCCGGCGGGCACGTCGCCGTCGGCCCAGAAGCTCCAGCCGCCAGAACTCTCCAGGTTGGTCCCGTATCTGCCGTCGTGGAACTCGGCCATGCGCCAGCCGGCCCCGAAGTTGTTGGCGCAGACGCCGTCGGCGACGGCACGGCTCGACAACCGGTTGCCGCGGATCGGGGCGGTGGCGGCGACCGTGCCGCGCGCCCAGCCGGCGTAGAAGCCGGGGGTGATGCCCGCGGGGACGGGGCGGCCGTCGACCTTGAGGCAGAGCAGCGGCAGCGCCGTGGTCGTGGCGGTGTCGCCCTGGTAGGGGTTGCTCAGGGGGCCGCCGCCGACCTGGACCGTGCCACTGGGCCCGTCGGCGAGCAGGGTCCAGGTCATGGCCTTGCCGTTGGAGTCGGGGGCGGGCGGCGCCGCCGCAGCGGGGGTCGTGAGCGCACCGGCCGCGGCGAGGGCCGCGGCGCCGAGAGCGAGCACCGTCTTCTTCGAGCGTGGGGTCACCGAGCGCATGACTTCTCCTCACAGGCGTGAACCGACGTGACGCGAGACGCATGGCGGTACGGTGGTGAATTCTGCACGTCCTTCACAAAACCCCCAAGGGCAGAACCGGACAGGCATGTGTCATCCCCCGGCGCGCGTCGGCCGTGACCGGCGGCCCCCGGTGCTGGCAGGGTGAACGGGTCCGGGAGGAAACCCACAACGGAGCGGAGTGCGGTGGCATGGCCGAGCAGGTGGACGTCGTCGTCATCGGAATGGGCCCGGGCGGCGAGCACGTCGCGGGGCGGCTGGCGGAGGCCGGGCTGCGGGTGGTGGGGGTGGAGGCGGAGCTCGTCGGCGGCGAGTGCCCGTACTGGGGCTGTGTGCCCAGCAAGATGATGATCCGGGCCGGCAGCCTGCTGGCCGAGGCCCGCCGGATCCCCGGGATGGCCGGCGCGGCGCGGGTGGAGCCGGACTGGTCGCCGGTCGCGTCGCGGATCCGCGACGAGGCCACCGACGACTGGAACGATCAGGTGGCCGCCGACCGGTTCCGCGACAAGGGCGGCCGGCTGGCCCGCGGCCGGGGACGGCTCACCGGCCCCCGCACGGTGACCGTGGACGGTCCGGAGGGCGGCGTCTTCGAGGCCGCGCGCGGGGTGGTGCTCGCCACCGGGACGAAGCCGCAGATCCCGCCGGTGCCGGGGCTGGACGCCGTCCCGTACTGGACGAACCGGCACGCCATCGCCGCGACCGAGCCCCCGGGGTCGCTGCTGGTGCTGGGCGGCGGCTCGATCGGCGTCGAACTCGCCCAGGTCTACGCCCGGTTCGGCACCCGCGTCACCGTGGTGGAGGCGACGGACACCCTCGTCCCGGCGGAGGAACCGGAGGCCGCCGCCCTCCTCGCCGAGGTGCTGGCGGCCGAGGGGCTGACCGTCCGGACGGGCGCCCGGGCGACCGCCGCCCGCCATGACGGCGATGCGTTCACCCTCGTCCTGGACGGCGGCGAGGAGCTGACCGCCGACCGGCTGCTGGTGGCGACCGGCCGCCGGGCGGACCTGCGGGACCTCGGACTGGAGACCGTCGGCCTCGACCCGGAGGCCCGCTCCGTGCGCACGGACGGCCGGATGCGGGCCGCGGACGGGCTGTGGGCGGCGGGGGACGTGACGGGCCACGGGGCGTTCACGCACGTGGCCATGTACGAGGCGGAGATCGTCGCCCGCGAGGTGCTGGGCGAGCCGGGGCCCGGGGCCGACTACCGGGCGCTGCCCCGCGTCACCTTCACCGACCCGGAGATCGGCGCCGTGGGCCTGACGGAGCGTCAGGCCCGCGACCGGGGCCTCCGGGTACGCACCGGCCTGGCGCGGGTGCCGTCCTCGGCCCGCGGCTGGATCCACAAGGCCGGCAACCAGGGCCTGATCAAGCTGGTCGAGGACGCGGACCGCGGGATCCTCGTCGGAGCGACGACGGCCGGCCCGGCGGGCGGCGAGATGCTGTACGGGGTGGCCGTGGCGGTCCAGGCGGAGGTGCCGGTGGAGACGCTGCGGCACATGATCTACGCGTATCCGACCTTCCACCGGGGGGTGGAGGACGCGCTGCGGGATCTGGTCTCGAGAGGGTAGCGGGCCGGGGCGCGCGGGGAGGCGGCCGGCTGGGCCGGGGAGGCGGCCTGCGCCCTACCGCCGTCGCGGCTTTCTCGCTCGTTGCCGCCGCCGGGGCCCGCGCCGACCGCGAAGACAGCGGCTTCGGCGTCGTCCGGGTGCCGGGCGGCGTACGCGGCGGACGCCGGCTCCGGGTCGCGGACGACCGGTTCGGGCCCGGGCGGGGCGTACAAGCCGGGGCGTACAAGCCGACGCGGCGGCCGGGCGGGGTCGCCGCGGAGGGGCCACCGGGAGGTCGGCCCGGGCGAACGGCCCTCCAAGGCGCGTCAGTTCGCGCCGTCGGCCTGCCGCCAGTCCGCGTACGCGACGCGCGGGATGGAGCGGACCCCGCCGACCGTCCCCCACTCGTCCCTCCCGAGGCGGCTGAGCGGGCGCATGCGGGTGATCTCCGGGTGGTCGCCGTCCAGGACGGACTCGCCGACCGCGGCGTGCACCACCCGGCCGAGGACGATCGTGGAGTCGCCGAGGCGGAGCGTGCCGTGCAGCCGGCATTCGAGGGCGACGGGAGAGTCCGCGACCCGGGGCGCCTTCACCATGAGCGAGGGCTCCTTGGCGAGGCCGACGGCGTCGAACTCGTCGACGCCCGGCGGGAAGTCGGCACCGGTCTCGTTGATCTGCCGTTCGAGCCCCTCGGGGGCGAGGCTGACGACGAACTCGCCGGTCGCCTCGACGTTGCGCAGGGTGTCCTTGCGGCCCACCGAGGTGAACTGCACGATCGGCGGTTCCACGCAGGCGATGGTGAAGAACGAGTGGGGGGCGAGGTTGGCCGTCGTCCCGTCCTCGGAGACCGTGGACACCCAGGCGATCGGCCGGGGCACGACCACCGAGGTGAGGAGCCGGTAGACGGCGGCCCGGCCGGCGGTTTCGATGTCGATGTCAACGCGCATGCCCGCCAGTATCCATGCCGCCGGGTCCGGCCGCCGACCGGGGACGGTTCCCGGGCGGGGGCCGTCGCCGCAGGTGGGAGCGGCCGCCGGGGACCGGCGGAGCGACCCCGCCCGTAACGTGCCGCGGATGTCCTTTACCCGGAGGACACGAGGTGTTCGTGATCGGGCAACACCGCTTCGTCAGGGTGGACACCATGACCGACACCGACGCGACCCCCGCGGACGCCCCCGGCCGCGCGCACCACTGGCGGCGTGACCTGGCGGAACTCGCCGCCCTGTTCACCGCCGTGGCCGCCGCCGACTGCGTGGCCGACACCGTGGCGCACGGTCCCGACGGGCCGGCCCTGCTGGCCGGGTCGGCCGCCGCGCTGCTGGCCACGGCCGGGTTCCACACCTGGTGGCACCGGCGGCGCCGGGCGCGGTCCGAGACTCCCGCCCCCGGCCTCCCCGAGGAGGCCGTCGGCAGCACGCTGTGGCGGATGCGGACGACCGTCCGCGACGAGCCGGGCAGCCTGGCGGCCCTCTGCCTGGCCCTGGCCGGCCGGGGCGTCGACATCCTCGCCCTCCAGACGCACCCGCTGGCCGAAGGGACGGTCGACGAGCTGCTGCTGCGCGCGCCGGGCGGGCTCACGGCCGACGCGCTGGCCCGGGCCGCCGAGGCGGGCGGGGGCCGCGCGACCTGGCTGGAGCGGGCGGACGCCCACGACCTGGTGGACGCCCCCACCCGGGTGCTGGACCTCGCCACCCGCACCGCCCTGGACTCCGCCGAACTGCCGCTCGCGCTGCGCCGGCTGCTCGGCCGGTGCGCGATCCGCTCGGCACCGGCGGGAGCGGCGGAGGTCCCGGCCGAGGGCGAGTGGCGGGACACCGTCCTGCGGCTGCGCGATCCCTCCGGCGGCACGATCACCATCGAGCGACCCCATCTCCCGTTCACCCCTGCGGAGTTCGCCCGCGCCCGGGCGCTCGTCGAGCTGGACGCGCGGCTGGGACCGCGGTTCCCGCGCCGCGACGACGTGCTGACGCTGCCCGCCGGGGACGAGGTGACGGTCCGCCGGGCGGACACCGGCGACCTCGCGGCGGCCAAGGCGATGCACGAGCGCTGCTCCCCCGCGACGCTCGCCCTGCGTTACCACGGTCCGGTCCGGGACGTCGCCGCCGCCGACCGCTACCTCGGCCACCTGCTCGGCCCGCGGTTCGGCCGGACGCTCGCCGCGTACGAGCCGTCCGGCCGGCTGGTCGCCCTCGGCCACCTGCTCTGGGACGGCGAGGAGACCGAGGTGGCGCTGCTCGTCGAGGACGCGTGGCAGCGGCGCGGCGTCGGCGCCGAACTGCTGCGCCGGCTGGTGGTGATGGCGGCCGAGGCGGGCTGCGAGAGCGTCTACGCGGTGACCCGGGCGTCCAACACCGGCATGGTGGCGGCGATGCGCGGACTGGGCCTGCCGCTGGACTACCAGGTGGAGGAGGGCACGCTGGTGATCACCGCCCGCGTCGCCCCGGCCGCCGTCCGGCGCCTGGCCGCCGGACGGCCGTGAATCCCGCCGGACGGCCGTGCACCCCCCGCCGTACCTCCGCGCGTCCCGGCCGCCGGCCGCGGATCCCGGCTGACGGCCTCGGATCCGGACCGCCGGCCGCGCGTCCCGGGTACGGCGAATCCCGCGTGACGCGGCGGCCCCCGCCGTACGAGGATGGGCGCATGCCGAACACCACCAGCACTCAGCTGCCCCGCCAGGTCGCCGACGCCTACGTCGACGCGTACCTCGAGCTCGACCCGATCACCGGTACCTACCTCGGCGTGGCGTCCAGCGCCCGCCGGCTGCCCGACTTCTCGCCCGAGGGGCAGGAAGCCGTGGCCGCGTTGGCGCGGGAGACGCTGGACCGGCTGGCGGAGGCCGAGCGGCTGCCCGGCGCGGACGACGACGCCGAGCGGCGCTGCGCCCGGCTGCTGCGCGAGCGGCTGACGGCCGAACTCGCGGTGCACGACGCGGGCGAGCCGCTGCGCGCCGTGAGCAATATCCACTCGCCGCTGCACTCGGTGCGCGAGGTCTTCACGCTGATGCCGGTGGACAGCGCCGAGGACTGGTCGGCGGTCGCGGCCCGGCTGCGGGCCGTGCCGGCCGCGCTGGAGGGCTACCGGGCGTCGCTGGCCGAGGGGTTGAAGCGCGGCCTGCCGGGCGGGCCGCGGCAGGTGGCCACGGTGCTGGAGCAGCTGGCCGAGTGGATCGGCACCGACGGCAAGGGCTGGTTCGGCGACTTCACGGCACCCGGCCCCGAGGAGCTCCGGGCGGAGATGGACGGCGCGGCGGAGGCCGCGACGGGCGCCCTCGCCGACATCCGCGACTGGCTGCGGGACGTCTACGCCCCCGCCGTCGAGGGCGCCCCTGACGTGGTGGGCCGCGAGCGCTACGCCCGGTGGTCGCGCTACTGGAACGGCACCGACCTGGACCTGGACGAGGCGTACGCCTACGGCTGGTCCGAGTTCCACCGCCTGCTGGCGGAGATGCGGACCGAGGCCGAGAAGATCCTGCCGGGGGCGCGGACGCCCTGGGAGGCGCTGGCCCACCTCGACGAGCACGGCACCCACATCGAGGGCGTCGAGGAGGTCAGGGAGTGGCTCCAGGGCGTGATGGACGAGGCCATCGAGGCGCTGGACGGCACCCACTTCGACCTGGCCGAGCGGGTCAAGCGCGTCGAGTCGCGGATCGCGCCGCCCGGCGGCGCGGCGGCCCCGTACTACACGGCCCCGTCGGAGGACTTCTCCCGCCCCGGCCGGACGTGGCTGCCGACCATGGGCCTGACCCGCTTCCCGGTGTACGACCTGGTGTCCACCTGGTACCACGAGGGCGTGCCGGGCCACCACCTCCAGCTCGCCCAGTGGACGCACGTGGCCGACCGCCTCTCCCGTTACCAGGTCACCCTCGGCCAGGTCAGCGCCAACGCCGAGGGCTGGGCGCTGTACGCGGAGCGGCTGATGGACGAACTGGGCTTCCTCACCGACGCCGAGCGGCGGCTGGGCTACTTGGACGCCCAGATGATGCGCGCCGCCCGCGTCATCGTCGACATCGGCATGCACCTGGAGCTGGAGATCCCGGCCGACTCCCCGTACCACCCGGGCGAGCGCTGGACGCCGGAGCTGGCCCAGGAGTTCTTCGGGCTGCACAGCAGCCGCCCGGCGGACTTCGTGGAGAGCGAACTCGTCCGCTATCTGGGCATGCCGGGCCAGGCGATCGGCTACAAGCTCGGCGAGCGCGCCTGGCTGCTGGGCCGCGAGGCGGCGCGGAAGCGGCACGGTGACGCGTTCGACGCGAAGGCGTGGCACATGGCGGCGCTGTCGCAGGGCTCGCTGGGGCTGGACGACCTGGTGGCGGAGTTGTCGGCGCTCTGACGGGCGGTGAGCGGGAGGGGGCGGGCGGGGCGGCGGGGCCCCCCGCCCCCCCCCCCCCCCGGCCGGGGGGCGTTGACCCCGCCGGTGGGGGGGGCCGGGGGGGGGGGGGGCCACCCCCCCCCCGCCCCCAAACACCCACGGCGCGGG
>NZ_JBIRQH010000017.1:0-183378 GCF_044333095.1 Streptomyces sp. NPDC021100 | reverse complement strand
CGATCCCCGCAACTACCTGGCTTTTCTCGGACTTGCCGCCGCGATCTGCTGCTACAAGCGACTCATCCGCCTCACCACATAGGACACGCTCTTAGCGCCATGAGCCAGGACTCCACGACCGTACCGGAGACCGTGCGCAAGCTCTCCGGACGCCGCCGCCGGGAGATCGTCGCCGTTTTGCTTTTCAGCGGCGGCCCGATCTTCGAAAGCTCCATTCCGCTCTCCGTATTCGGGATCGACCGGCAGGATGCCGGGGTTCCCCGTTATCGCCTGCTCGTCTGCGCGGGCGAAGATGTGCCATTGCGAACGACCGGCGGTCTGGAATTGACCGCGCCGTACGGCCTGGAGGCGCTCTCCAGGGCCGGCACCGTCGTCGTACCGGCCTGGCGGTCCATCACCCAGCCACCGCCACCCGCCGCCCTCGACGCACTGCGCCGCGCCCACGAGGAAGGCGCCCGCATCGTCGGGCTGTGCACCGGGGCCTTCGTACTGGCCGCCGCGGGACTGCTCGACGGCAGACCCGCCACCACCCACTGGATGTACGCGCCGACGCTCGCCAAGCGCTACCCCTCGGTCCATGTGGACCCACGGGAGCTCTTCGTGGACGACGGTGACGTCCTGACCTCCGCGGGCACCGCCGCCGGCATCGATCTGTGCCTGCACATCGTCCGCACCGACCACGGCGCGGACGCCGCCGGGGCGCTCGCCCGACGCCTCGTCGTACCGCCGCGCCGCAGCGGCGGCCAGGAGCGCTATCTCGACCGGTCTTTACCGGAGGAGATCGGCGCCGATCCGCTCGCCGAGGTCGTCGCCTGGGCGCTGGAGCACCTCCACGAGCAGTTCGACGTGGAGACCCTGGCCGCCCGCGCCTATATGAGCCGCCGCACCTTCGACCGCCGGTTCCGTTCGCTCACCGGCAGCGCGCCGCTCCAGTGGCTGATCACCCAGCGGGTGCTCCAGGCGCAGCGGCTGCTGGAGACGTCCGACTACTCCGTGGACGAGGTCGCCGGGCGCTGCGGTTTCCGTTCCCCCGTCGCCCTGCGCGGCCACTTCCGGCGGCAGCTGGGGTCCTCCCCCGCGGCCTACCGGGCGGCCTACCGGGCGCGGCGGCCCCAGGGCGGCCCCGACGGCCGGCCGGACCGCCCCGAGCGGCCGGACCGGGACGGCCGGGGTGACCGCTTCGGCGGGCCGGATCCGCTGGAGCCCCGGTCCGGGGAGCCGGCGGTCGTCGGGCTGAGACGGACGGCCCTGGCCGCCGCGCACGCCGCGGCCGGTCCGCTCGGCGGTCCGCCGCACGGCGGTGGACACGGCGGACACAGCGGGCATCCCGGACACGGGGTGCCTCTGGGGCACGGGCCGGCGAACCCGGGGTTCGGCCATGGACCGGGACACGGTCCGGGTGCCGTCGAACCGGGCAAGCCGGAGTCCGACCTGTACAGCCCGCACCTGCCCGGCCAGCGGGAACGCCCCGTAGGGTGAGTTCCATGAACGATCGCATGGTGTGGATCGACTGCGAGATGACCGGGCTCTCGCTGTCGACCGACGCGCTCATCGAGGTGGCCGCCCTGGTGACCGACTCGGAGCTGAACATCCTCGGCGACGGTGTGGACATCGTCATCCGCCCGCCCGCCGAGGCCCTGACCACCATGCCCGAGGTGGTGCGCCAGATGCACACGGCCTCCGGGCTGCTCGACGAGCTGGACGGCGGGACGACGCTCGAGGAAGCGGAGCGGCAGGTCCTGGCGTACATCCGCGAGTACGTCCCGGAGCCTGGCAAGGCCCCGCTGTGCGGAAACTCGGTCGGCACCGACCGCGGCTTCCTGCTGCGGGACATGCCGGAGCTGGAGAAGCACCTGCACTACCGCATCGTCGACGTCTCGTCGGTGAAGGAGCTGTCCCGGCGCTGGTTCCCCCGCGCCTACTTCGCCAGTCCGAAGAAAGCCGGCAACCACCGGGCCCTCGCCGACATCCGCGAGTCGATCGCCGAGCTCCGCTACTACCGCGAGGCGATCTTCGTGCCGCAGCCCGGTCCGGACTCCGACACGGCGAAGACGATCGCGGCCAAGCACGTCCTTCCTGTTCAGTCGTAGTCCGGCCTGATCCCCGTGGGGTTTCCACGGGGATTCCGGCGGAGTGACGCAGCTCGCTCCCGGCACGGCGAAAGCCGGGAGCGAGCACCCCTCCGGACCCTGTAGACTTCTTCTCGGCCGGTGGGAAACACGGAAACGAACGCCAGTCGTGGTGGGTATAGCTCAGCTGGTAGAGCACCTGGTTGTGGTCCAGGATGTCGCGGGTTCGAGTCCCGTTACTCACCCTCAGAGCCGAAGGCCCTGATCTGGGAAACCAGGTCGGGGCCTTCGGCGTTTCCCGGCCGCGACCTGTGTTCGTGTCCGCGCGTCCGAATGGCCTCAGCCCTTGCCGGGCCTCCCGCCGCCCCACCACCACGACACGCCGGAAGCTCTCCCCGCGCCTCTTTCACCCCTCAGGCCACGTCACGCAGCGCGTCCTTGACACTACGCCAGGTTGCGGCGAGTCTCGGGGCAGTCCCGGAACCCCCAACGCTCCGGTGCGGCACGCCCCTTGGCGGGCCGCCCTCCGGTGGGCCGGCGGGGCGGGCACGGCACCAGGAGGAGGCATGCGCGGCGGCACCCAGGGACGGCGCCCCCGGGCCCTACGGGCACGGGCGGCACCGGCGGCACTGGCGGCACTGGCGGCCGGGCTGCTCCTGGCCGCGGCGCTCACCGGCTGCGCGGCCGACGGCGACGGGCGGACCACGCTCTCCGTCGGCACCTTCGGGGTCTTCGGCTACCGCCAGGCCGGGCTGTACACCGAGTACGAGCGGCTGCACCCGGAGATCCGGATCAAGGAGAACGTGATCGAGCGGAGCGACACCTACTTCCCTCAGTTCCTGACGCACCTGGTGACCGGCAGCGGGCTGGCGGACGTCCAGGCGGTCGAGGTCGGCACCCTGCACGACCTGGCGGCGGGCCAGGGCCGCCGGCTGGAGGACCTGTCCCGGGCGCCGGGCGTGCGCCGGGCCGACTGGCTCGGGTGGAAATGGGCCCAGGCCACCGACCCCGACGGCCGCACGGTCGGGCTCGGCACGGACATCGGGCCGATCGCCGTCTGCTACCGCAAGGACCTCTTCCACCGGGCCGGGCTGCCCACCGACCGGGAGGCCGTCGGCCGGCTGTGGGCCGGCGACTGGCGGAAGTACCTCGACGCCGGCCTCGCCTACCGGAAGCGGGCCCCGGCGGGCACGGTCTTCACCGACTCGGCGGCGGGCGTCTACAACGCCGCCATCCACGGCTATCCGGAGCGCTACTACGACCGCTCCGGCCGCCCCCTGTACACCGGCGGCCCGGCCGTCCGGGCGGCCTGGGACCTGGCGGTACGGGCGGCCCGCGAGGGGCTGACCGCGCGGCTGAGACAGTTCGAGAAACCCTGGGACCAGGCGTACGCGAACGGCCGCTTCGCCACCGTCGCCTGCCCGCCCTGGATGCTCGGCTACATCAAGGAGAAGTCGGGCGACGCGGGCCGGGGCCTGTGGGACGTGGCACCGGCGCCCCGGCCGGCCAGCTGGGGCGGCTCGTTCCTCACCGTCCCGAAGGCCGCCCGGCACCGGGCGCAGGCCGTGGCGCTCGCCGCCTGGCTGACCGCGCCCGCGCAGCAGGCCAGGCTCTTCGCCCGGCAGTCGAGCTTCCCCTCCACCCCCGCCTCGTACGGCATGCCGGAGCTGCGGGACGCGCGGAACCCCTACTTCGGCGGGGCCCCGGTCGCGCGGATCTTCGCCCGGGCCGCCCGGGGAGCGCCCACGCTGGTGATCGGGCCGCACGAGCAGCAGATCGGCACCGCCTTCACGGACGTCGGCATCCCGCAGGTCGAGCAGCAGGGCAGGGACCCGCGGGCGGCCTGGACGGCAGCCCAGAAGGAGATCCACAACGCGGTGGACGAATGACCTCGGCGCCGCCCACCACCGTCGAGGACCCCGGCGCGGAGCCGGCCCCGGGCCCGTCGCACCCCCTGCCCGCCCCCGGCCGGGACCGCCGCGCCGCCTGGCGCACCCGCCGTCACCGGTGGGACGTGCGCTGGAGCCCGTACGCGTTCGTGGCGCCGTTCTTCCTGTTCTTCTCCGCATTCGGTCTCTTCCCCCTCCTCTGGACCGGCTGGGCCTCACTCCACCGGCTCGAACTCACGGACATGAGCCGGATGGAGTGGGCCGGGGCGCGCAACTACCTCCGGCTGCTGCATGACGAGTTCTTCTGGAACGCCCTGGGCAACACCTTCACCATCGGCGTGCTCTCGACCGTCCCCCAACTGCTGACGGCCCTCTGTCTGGCGCATCTGCTGCACCAGCGGCTGCGGGCCGCCACCTTCTGGCGCGTCGCCCTCCTCACCCCGTACGCCACGTCGGTCGCCGCGGCCACCCTGGTGTTCGTCCTCCTCTACGGGCGGGACTACGGCCTGATCAACTGGGCGCTGGGGCTGGCGGGTGCCGACCCGGTCGACTGGCAGAACGGCACCTGGAGCTCCCGGATCGCCGTCTCCTCGATCGTCGTCTGGCGGTGGACGGGCTACAACGCGCTGATCTACCTGGCCGCCATGCAGGCGATCCCCGACGAGCTGTACGAGTCGGCGGCGCTGGACGGCGCCTCGCGGGTGCGGCAGTTCCGGCACGTCACCGTGCCCTCGCTGCGGCCGACGATCCTGTTCACCGTCGTCGTCTCGACGATCGGGGCGACCCAGCTGTTCGGCGAGCCCCTGCTGTTCGGCGGGGCGGCCGGGCAGAAGGGCGGGGCCTCGCACCAGTTCCAGACCCTGGGCCTCTATCTGTACGAGCAGGGGTGGTTCGGCTTCCACCTCGGCCGTGCCTCCGCCGTGGCCTGGGCCATGTTCCTGATCCTGCTGCTGGTCGCCACCGTGGGCGGGCTGCTCGCCCGCCGGCTGCGCGCGGACCGCTGAGGAGCCGCCGTGTCCGTCCCCACCCCCGCCACCCCCAACACCCGCGCCACCCGCGCGCCCGCCGGCGGGCGGCCCCGCACCGGACTGCTCGGATACGCCGTGCTCGTCCTCTTCACCGCGGGCTCGGTGCTGCCCCTGCTGTGGACGGCCGTGGCCGCCTCGCACGACAACACCCGGCTGGCGCACACCCCGCCGCCCCTCTGGTTCGGCGGCAATCTGCCACACAACCTGCGCATCGCGTGGAGCGACGCCAACCTGGGCCTGGCCCTGCTGAACACCACGCTGGTCGCCGGCTGCGTCGCCCTGGGCACCGTCCTCTTCTGCACCCTCGCCGGCTTCGCCTTCGCCAAGCTGCGGTTCCGGGGGCGGAACGCCCTGCTGGCGGTGGTGGTGGGCACGATGATGGTGCCCCCACAGCTCTCGGTGGTCCCCCTGTTCGCACTCGTCGCGGAACTGGGCTGGACCGACCGGCTGCAGACGGTCGTCCTGCCCACCCTGGTCAGCGCGTTCGGCGTGTTCTTCATGCGGCAGTACCTCGTAGAGGCGCTGCCCACCGAACTGATCGAGGCCGCCCGGGTCGACGGCGCCGGCAGCCTGCGCGTCGTACGGCACGTCGTCCTCCCCGTCGCCCGGCCCGCGATGGCGGTGCTCGGGATGCTCTCCTTCGTGCAGTCCTGGAACGACTTCTTCTGGCCGGTGATCGCGCTGACCCAGGACAACCCGACCGTCCAGGTGGCCCTCACCGGCCTCGGCCGCGGCTACGTCCCCGACCAGGCCGTCGTGATGGCCGGGGCGCTGCTCGGCACGCTGCCGCTGCTGCTCGTGCTCGCCCTCTTCGGACGGCACATCGTCGGCGGCATCATGCGCGGCGCGGTCAAGGGCTGACGCCCGTGCCGGCTCCGTCATCTCGCCCGTCCCCCGCTTCCCTCTCCTCCGGAGCGTGTTCATGCCCACGACCTTCCCTCCCGGCTTCGTCTGGGGCGCCGCGACCGCCGCGTACCAGGTGGAAGGCGCGGTCCACGAGGACGGCCGCACCCCTTCCATCTGGGACACCTTCAGCCACACGCCCGGCAAGGTGCTGAACGGCGACACCGGCGACACGGCCACCGACCACTACCACCGGTACGCCGAGGACGTCCGCCTGATGGCCGGCCTCGGACTGGGCGCCTACCGCTTCTCCGTCTCCTGGCCCCGCGTCCAGCCCACCGGCAGCGGACCCGCCTCCCCCAAGGGCCTCGACTTCTACCGCCGGCTCGCCGACGAGCTCCTCGCCCACGGCATCAAGCCCGTCCTGACCCTCTACCACTGGGACCTGCCGCAGGAGCTGGAGACGGCGGGCGGCTGGCCGGCCCGCGAGACCGCGTACCGCTTCGCCGACTACGCCGAGCTCGTCGCCCGGGCGCTGGGCGACCGGGTCGAGTGCTGGGCCACCCTCAACGAGCCCTGGTGCAGCGCGTTCCTGGGCTACGCCTCAGGGGTGCACGCCCCCGGGCGCACCGACGACGCCGCGGCCCTGCGCGCCGCGCACCACCTCAACCTCGCCCATGGGCTGGGCGCCCAGGCGCTGCGCGCCACCCTGCCGCGCCGGTCGCGCGTCGCGGTCGTCCTCAACCCCAACGCCGTCCGGGCCCGCACCACGTCACCCGCCGACCTGGACGCTCAGCGGCGTATCGACGCGCTCTCCACCCGTATCTTCACCGGGCCCATGCTCCACGGCGCGTACCCCGCCGACCTGATCGACGACACGGCCGGGATCACGGACTGGTCGTTCGTCCGCGACGGCGACACCTCCGTCATCAAACACCCCCTGGACTGGCTGGGCATCAACTACTACACGCCGTCCGTTGTATCAGCCGCCACTGACAACCGCCCCTCACCTGCGCCTTCGCCTTATCCCGGGGCCCAGGGCGTCGCCTTCCACCAGCCTCCGGGCCCCCGGACGGCCATGGACTGGACCGTCGATCCGAGCGGCCTGTACGACCTCCTCCTGCGCTTCACGCGCGAGGCCCCCGGCCTCCCCCTCGCCGTCTCCGAGAACGGCGCCGCGTACGACGACAAGCCGGACGGCCGGGGAGCCGTGCACGATCCCGACCGGATCGCCTATCTGCGCGGGCACTTCGACGCGGTGCTGCGGGCGTTGGGGGACGGGGCGGACGTGTGGGGGTTCTTCGTGTGGTCGCTGCTCGACAACTTCGAGTGGGCGTACGGGTACAGCAAGCGGTTTGGGATCGTGTACGTCGATTACGCGACGTTGTCGCGGACGGTGAAGGGGAGTGGGGAGTGGTACCGGGGGGTGATCCGGGGTGGGCGAGTGGGGTGAGTTGCCCCGGTCCCGCCCTTTCGCCGCTTCCTGGGGCTGCGCCCCAGACCCCCTTTCGCGGCTTCGCCGCTCGTCCTCAAACGCCGGACGGGCTATTCAGCCCGTCCGGCGTTTGAGGACAGCGCGCGCAGCGCGCTTCAGCGGGTGCGGGGGCCGGCCCCCGCAAGAAACGGTGAAAGGGCGGGACCGGGGCACCCTCACCGGAAGACCGACGGCGGCGGCTCCGGCGACGGTTTCGCGTCGGCATCGCGGACCGCCGCCGCCCCGCCCGCGAAGGCGACGAGATCAGCACCGGCCTCCACCCGCGCCTGCGCCGCATCCGTCGCACAACGCCGCCTCAACTCCCCCACCGGCACAGCCACATCCGACGCAACAAGAATCGCGTTACCGAACCGCCGCCCGCGCAACACCGCCGGCTCCGCCACCAAACACACCTCGGGAAAAACCGTCTCCACGGTCGCGATCTGGGACTTGACGAAACCGAGGGAGGGCGGACCGTCCGCCAGGTTCGCCGCGTACAGGCCACCGGGCCGCAGCACCCGCCGCACGTCGGCCACGAACTCCCCACTGGTCAGATGAGCCGGCGTCCGCGCCCCGGCGAACACATCCGCGATGATCAGGTCCGCCCACCCGTCCGCCACCTTGGCCAGCACCTCGCGCGCGTCACCGGAGCGCACCCGGATCCGCCACGCGGGATCGAGCGGCAGCTCGCGCCGGACGAAGGCGACCAGCGGCGCGTCGATCTCGACGACCTGCTGGGTGGAGCGCGGCCGGGTCGCGGCGACGTAGCGGGCCAGGGTGAAGGCGCCGCCGCCGAGGTGGAGGGCCTGGACCGGGCGCCCGGGCGGCGCGGCGAGGTCGGCGACGTGGCCGAGCCGCCGCTGGTAGGAGAACTCCAGGCGGGCCGGGTCGTCCGGGTCCACATGGGACTGCGGCGCGCCGTCGATCAGCAGCGTCCGGGCCCGCGGGCGGTCGGGGTCCGGTTCGAGCTCCGCGAGGCCGCCCGCCACCTGCTCGGTGACGGGCTCCGCGGCGCGCCCGCGCCCCGCCCGCCGTCCGCTCCGGCCTGTGTCCCCGGCCGCCCGCCTGCCTTTAGCCATCCGTCAAGTATCGCCCGGTTCGTCCGGGCACCCGTACGGGACGGCCGGCGGACGGATCAGCGGCAGCGGTCGACGGCCTCGATGGTGCGGGCCGCCTCCCCGAGCGCCGCCCGCAGCACGGCCGGGTCGGTCGCCTCGGAGAGCGCCGCCTCGGGGGCCACCAGCCAGTCGCTGCCCGTGACGGGCGGCTCGTGGCGGCCCGTGCGCGCCCCGCGCCCGTACGCCTGGGTGCAGGCGCTGCCGGGGACGTCCCAGGCCGCCGCGGTGCCGGCCGGGACGAGGAATCCGAGGGTGTGGCACTCGCCGTCGTGCAGGACGGGTCCGACCCCGTCGCGGAGCCGGAGGATGTCCACCGCCTCCAGGCCCTGCCGGGCGGGCACCGTGACCAGGTCACAGGGGACGCCCTCACCCTGCGCCCGGGCCGGGCGCGCGGCCTGGCCGTGTCCGGGGCGCGCCTGGTGAAGGGCCGCCGTCCGCGAGCCGCCGATGTTCACTCCGGCTTCCGCCAAGGGGAACGCCTCCTCCGCACGTTTCGCTGAACCCGTCGCCGCCGTTCCACGCCCGCCCGCCGGGGCCGCGGCACGGACGGCAGGCACCTGCTCGTACTGTTCAACTCCCTTGAGCCGTCAACGGCTACGGCGCCGCGCCGCCGTAAAGGATGGCAGTTCATGGCGGATCGCGAGTGGGATATCCCTTTTGTAGCCAAAGCGGACGTACGGGATTCCCGGCAGCCGGTACGGTCATCACGCCGTACGGCAGCACCACCGTCCGCCCCGGTCGCCGGAGGGGCGGCACTCGCCAGGAGAGGGTCCGGCCATGGCGTCGCCCCACGCGTCCCCGTCACCTCGCGCCCCCCGTCCGAACACCGTCTTCCGCGCGTTGCGCGGACCGCGGTCACCTGCGGAATTCGCGGCGGCGGTGCGGCGTGCGGCCCGGGAGATCGGGGAACAGGTCTCGTGTGACGCGCGGTACATCGGGCGCGTCGAATCCGGCGAGATCCGCTGCCCCAACTACGCCTACGAGCGGGTGTTCCGCCATATGTTCCCCGGTCGCGAGCCGGCGGACATGGGCTTCCTCCCCCGCGAGACCGTACGCGGACGGGGGGCGCGAAACAAGGGCGGTGCGCCGCCCGCTCACATCGAAAGCCCCGCCGACGACGGTGACGCGACGGCTCCCGGCGCACCGGGCCTCCGGGACGCCGGCGCTCCCGGCACCGGCGGTACCAGTGACGAGGAGAGCGACGTGTTGCGTCGCGCGTTCATGACCCATGGCACGGCCGCGGTGGCCGTCGTCTCCCTGGGCGCCGCCGCGGGCGCCCGCCCCCGGCGCCACGCCGGTGAGGCGGAGGCCCTGGCGGTGGAGGAGGCCGTCCGCCGGATCCGGCTGCTCGACGACCGGCACGGCGCCGACGGCCTCTACCGGCGCGCCACCCGGCCGCTGCGGGCGGCGTACGACCTGCTGGACGCGGAGGCCCGGCGGCAGTCGGTGGCCGACCGGCTGCACACCGGCGCCGGTGAACTGGCGATCTCCGTCGGGTGGTTGGCGCACGACTCCGGCCGGTTCGCCGACGCCCGCTCGCACTACGCGGAGGCGCTGGCCACCGCGCGGGTCGCCGGGGACGCGGCGCTGGAGGCGCACGCGTTCTGCAACACCGCGTTCCTGGCCCGGGACGCCGACCGCCCGCGGGAGGCCGTCCGCGCCGCCCAGGCCGCGCAGCACGCGGGCCGGCGGCTGGGCTCGGCCCGGCTGATGTCGCTGCTGGCGCTGCGCGAGGCCGGCGGCTGGGCCCGGCTGGGCGACCGGGTGGCCTGCGCGGGCGCCCTGCTGCGGGCCCGGTCCCTCTTCGGGCAGGGGGCGTGCGAGGCGGATCCCGAGTGGATGACGTTCTTCGGCGAGGCCGAGCTGGAGGGGCTGGAGGCGCAGTGCTGGTCCGCCCTGGGCGACCGGTCCCGCGCGGCGGAGCACGGCGAACGGGCCGTGGCGCTGGCCGACCCCCACTTCGCCCGCAATATCGCGCTCTATACGGCGCAGCTCGCGGACGACCTGGCGCACTCCGGCTCCCCGGACGCGGCGGCGGCGGCCGGGGAACGCGTCCTGGACCTGCTCGGCCAGGTCCGGTCCGCCCGCATCCGCGGGATGCTCGACGGCACGTCCCGGACGCTGCGCCGGTTCACGGAGGACCCTGCGGTGGAGTCGTTCCTGGCGCGGCGGGCGGCCTGAGGCGGCCCTGACGGCCGGCCCGGCCGGCTCGGGCGGACCTGACGGCCGGCCCGGCTCAGTCCGGATGACCCTGACGGCCGGCCCGCTCAGCCCAGGTGGCCGGTGTCGTTCCAGCGCTCGATCGCCGGCTCGCCGTAGGCCCAGCCGAGGATCGACAGCGACGTCGGCTCCAGCCGGATGCGCGCGGCGAAGGACGCCTCGAAGCCGAGCCAGCGGGCGGCGATGACGCGCAGGATGTGGCCGTGGGCGAAGACGAGCACGTCCCGGTCGGCTGCGGAGCGCGCCCAGTGGACGACCTCGTCGGCGCGGGCCGCGACCTGGTCCAGGGTCTCGCCGCCGGGGACGCCGTCGCGCCAGATCAGCCAGCCGGGCCGCTGGGCCTTGATCTCGGCCGGGGTCATGCCCTCGTAGGCGCCGTAGTCGAACTCCATCAGGGCGTCCCACGCGGTGGCCCGCCCGCCGAAGCCGGCGAGGTCGCAGGTCTCACTCGCCCGGAGCAACGGACTCGTACGGACCTCGACGCCGGGCAGGCCGTCCCAGGGGGCGCGGTGCAGGCGCTCGCCGAGGAACTTCGCCCCGCGCCGTCCCTCGTCGAGGAGGGGGATGTCCGTGCGGCCGGTGTGCCTTCCGGACAGCGACCACTCGGTCTGTCCGTGCCGGGCCAGCAGGATGCGCGGTGCCATGGAGCGGGCTCCCTCGGGATCTCGGTGACTTCCCCCACAAAATGGCGGGAGCTGCCACAAACGTGATGTGCGGTACGGATGCCTTAGACCCGTCGGAACTATCATCACTCACTTGCGCCACAGGCAACCCGAGGCCATATTCGATCGTCTTCCTCCTCATGCGCCGCGCCCAGGAACCGAACACCGGATGACCCCGGTGTTTCCGTGGCCCGACGGGGCGGTGTGCGGCGGATGCGGCGTACGCCGTACGGTTGCATGCGCGCTTGTTGGCCGCCTGAACACATGGAGAGCGTCCGGATGTACCGCACCGCACCACTCGGGAAGCGGCCGCGCTGGTGGACCGAACTGCCACTGATCGCCGTCGTCTACGCGCTGTACTCGGCGGGCCGCCTGCTGGTCCGCGGCGATGTGCAGTCGGCGGTCGATCACGGTGTGTCGATACTCGACATCGAAAAGCAGTTTCGAATAAATTTCGAACATCCCCTCAACCGGCTGTTCACGGACCACGCCATCCTCGGCGTGCCCGCGGACTTCGTGTACGCCTCGCTGCACTACGTGGTCACCCCGGCCATCCTGGTGTGGGTCTTCCGGCGCCACTCCGAGCACTACCGCCGCGGCCGGACCTGGCTGATGCTCTCCACCCTCATCGGCCTGGTGGGCTTCACCCTGCTGCCCACCTGCCCGCCCCGCCTCCTGCCGGACGGCTACGGCTTCGTCGACACCATGCACCAGTACTCGTCGTACGGCTGGTGGGGCGGTGACGCCAGCGCGCCGCGCGGTCTCGGCGGGCTCACCAACCAGTACGCGGCCATGCCGAGCCTGCACGTGGGCTGGGCGCTGTGGTGCGGCGTCATGCTGTGGCGCCACGGGCGCGGCACCTGGGCGAAGGTCCTCGGCGTCGGCTACCCCCTGACCATCACGCTCGTGGTCATGGGCACGGCCAACCACTACTTCCTGGACGCCGTCGCCGGTGCCGCCGTCATGGGCGTCGGCCTGCTGCTGACCCGTCCCGCGCTGCGCCTCGGCGAGCGGATCCGCGCCCGGGCACCCCGCTCCCTGCCCTCGCTCGACCCGGCCGGACCTGCGGGAATGCCGGAGAGCCCGGCGATTGTCAGTGCCGGGTGCGAGACTTCGGCTCGTACTGCGCACCCGCGCACGGCCGCGTCCGGCATGCCCGCCGGCGGCGGCCGGGCGGGCGCGCCGGAGAGACAGCGCGAGGCGGACGGCAGTGAGCACATCCCTTCGATCCCTTCGGACATCCCCCGGCAGTCCCGCGGCGGAGCCGGCGGCAGCCGGCCCGACGGCGCTCCGGCCGCGGCTCGCTGAGCTGCGCGGGCCGGACGTCCCGCCGCGCCCGCTGGACGCCCGCGCCCTAGCGGCCCTCGCCGCCAACCCCGGCTGCCGCCGCCGCGCCCTGCTCGACGGCGCCGGGGTCGACAAGGCGGCCCTCGCGCGGGCGCTCGGCACGCCCGCGGCGTTCGGGCAGTCGCAGTTCGCCATAGCGCGCGGCAACGCCTTCGAGGCCCGGGTGAAGGCCGACGGCGGCACGGAGCTCGTCCGGCTGCTGCACGCCGCGCTCCCCGCCGGAGAGGCTCCGGAGCCCCCGGACGCCGTGGACGCGCCCGACCTCTCCGCCGCCGGCCCCGAGGGCCGCACGGCCCGCACCGCCCTGGCCCTGAGGGAGGCCACCGCCGCCGGCCGGTGGGCGCTCCTCGACCACCCCATGCTGGCGCTCACCGTGGCCGGCACCCCCGCCTACCTGGAGCCGGACGCCGTCGTCGTGCACCCGGACGGCACCTGGACGGTGGTCGAGATCAAGTCCTTCGCCATGATCGACGGCGCGGCCGACGCCGCCAAGGCCGGGGCCGCCGCCCGGCAGGCCGCGGTGTACGCGCTCGCCCTGGAGACGGTGGCCGAGCGGCTTCCCGGGCCGGCCCCCGAGAACGGCCGGGTGCGCCACGAAGCGCTGCTGGTCTGCCCCAAGGACTTCTCCAACCTGCCGGCCGCCGCCCTCCTCGACCTCCGCAAGCAGCGCGCCACCACCCGCCGGCAGCTCGGCCGGCTCACCCGGGTCGAGGAGATCGCCGCCGCCCTCCCGCCCGGCACCACCTTCGCCCCGGACCGGCCGGCGGCGGAGCTGACCGCCGCCGTCGAGGCGGTCGACGCGGCGTACGCGCCGGACTGCCTCGCCGCCTGCGAGCTGGCCTTCCACTGCCGCGACCGGGCGCGCGCCGAGGGCGACGTCCGGCACCTGGGGCGGAACGTCCGCTCCGGGCTCGGCGGGCTGACCACGGTCGAGGAGGTCCTCACGGCGGCCCGGGGCGAGCGCCCGTGCCACGGGTCCGAGGACGATCCCGCCGTCGCCGCCCTCCGCCGCGCCGCCGCCCTGCGCGCCGAGGCCCTGGCCGCCGCCGGGCAGCCGGGAGGGCCGACCGGATGTCGCTGATCACCTCCCTCGCCCGCCTGGAGGCGTTGCACGCCGGCCGCGCCCGCCCCCTGGCCACCGTCCGCCACCGGCACCTGTCGGACCGCCCGCTCGTGCTCGTCCCGCTCACCACCGCCGGTGAGACGGGCGCGCCCCTCGGCGCCCTGGTCGGCACCGACCGCGACGCGCCCCGCCTGCTGACGGTCCCTCAGCCGCGCGATCGGGCCCTGCGGTTCGCCTTCCTGGCCGAGCTCGCCGAGGCCGTCCTGCCCTACGTCGAGGGATACGCGGACGACACGGTCACCGAGGAGCGCAAGGAGACCGACCCGGCGACCGGC
Organism: Streptomyces sp. NPDC021100; assembly: GCF_044333095.1. Lineage (NCBI taxonomy): Bacteria > Bacillati > Actinomycetota > Actinomycetes > Kitasatosporales > Streptomycetaceae > Streptomyces > Streptomyces sp. NPDC021100. Next base: position 169,330 of record NZ_JBIRQH010000017.1, on the reverse strand, counting down.
CGCCGGACGGCCGTCGAGGCCGAGCTGTGCGCGGACGCCCCTCAGCTCCTGGTGCCCGGCCCGGCCGCGGTCGAGTACGTCCGGCTGCTCGGCCGGTCCATGCGCTTCCGGCGCACCGCCGAGGAGGATCCGGCGGTCGACTGGCCGGCGCCGCCCCGCGTCCCGCTGCTCGGCCGCTGGCTCACCCACTACGGGGAACGGGCCCGCCTCCCCGGCAGCGCCCTCCTGCTCCCGATGACCGAGCTGCTCTCCCGCCACTGGGCCACCGGCCAGAGCCACCTGGAGGACCAGCACCTGGGCGCGCTGCTCGCCTGGATCGACCCGCCCGACGGAAGCACCGGGCCGGAGGCGGCCCGCCGCGCCGAGCTGGCACGCGACGCCGACGGCCTGCTGCTCCACCCGCCCGCCGGCCCGGCCACCGACCCCGCCTTCGACAACAAGCTGCTGGCCCCCGCCATCGCCCGCTACGACCGGGCCCGCACGGCGGTCCTGGAGACCGGCCGGGGCCACGCCGGGCTGCGGGCCGCCGACGCCGCCATACGCACGCTGCTCCTCTCGCAGCTGCGGCCCACCTGGAACGCCGTCTGGCGCGGCGTCGACCTGCTGCGCCCCCTTCCCGAGGGCGCCTCGGTCGCCGAGCGCTGGAAGCGCGACCGCTGGTCGTACACCGGGCACCGGGACCGGCTGCGGGCCGGCGAGCCGCCGCAGCCGCGCCGGGACGACGCGGTCACCGCCGCGCGGAAGCTCGCCGCCCGGGAGACCGCGCAGGCCCGGCTGGACGCCCAGGAGGCGCTGGACGATCCGCTGGTCATGGCCGGGCGGCGGCTGGCCGGCGAGGCGTTCGCCGGGGAGGTCACCGAGGTGGTCATGGTCCTCTCGGAGGCGAAGGTGCCGCGCCCGCGGCCGCTGGTCACCGTCCGTACGGACGACGCACCGCTGCTGGAGGAGGGCGCGCGGGTGCACCGGGTACTCGCCGACGGCCGCTCGCAGCCCGCCGAGTTCGTGGCCGCCGGCCCGGCCGGGCTGACGGTCCGGCTGACCGGTGGCATGGGCCGCGGCAAGGTTCCCGACGAGGGGACGGTGCCCGCGCCCGGTGACCGGGTGTGCTGGACGCTGTTCGAGCACGCGCCCAGGGGCGGCCCCGAGCTGCCCGAGCCCGAGCGCACGCCCTGGACCCACGGCGGTCCGCCCGGCACGGTGGCGGAGGAGCCCGATCCGGTGACCGGGGAGGACCTGCTGTGACCCAGGAGTCTGCTGTGACCCAGGAAGCGATTCCGGCCCCCGCCGGGGCGGTGCGGGAGCCCCGCGTCTTCGACCCGTCCGCGGCCGCCGCCGCGGCCACGCGAGCCATCCTGCGCGACACGCTGGACGGCCGGCACCGCGGCGTCGTCGTCGATTCGCCGCCCGGCGCCGGCAAGTCGACGCTGGTCGTCCGCGCCGCCCTGGAGCTGGCCCGGGCGGGCCGGCCGCTGATGGTCGTCGCGCAGACCAACGCCCAGGTGGACGACCTGGTGCTGCGGCTGGCCGAGGAGGACGCGGACCTGCCGGTCGGCCGGCTGCACAGCAGCGACCCGCGGCCGTACGACCCGGCGCTGGACGGGCTCGACCAGGTCGTCACGTCGACGAAGGCCGCGGACCTCGCCGGTCTTGACGTGGTCGTCTCCACCGCCGCGAAGTGGGCGCACACCAAGGTGACCGAGCCCTGGGGCCAGGCGATCGTCGACGAGGCGTACCAGATGCGCTCGGACGCGCTGCTGGCCGTGGCCGGCCTGTTCGACCGGGCCCTGTTCGTCGGCGACCCGGGCCAGCTGGACCCGTTCAGCGTGGTGGGCGCCGAGGGGACGGCGCAGTGGGCCGGCCTGTCGTACGACCCGTCGGTGAGCGCGGTGAGCACGCTCCTCGCCCACAACCCCGGGCTGCCGCAGCACCGGCTCCCGGTGTCCTGGCGGCTGCCGGCGTCCGCCGCGCGCCTGGTGTCGGACGCGTTCTACCCGTACACCCGCTTCCGCAGCGGCACGGACCAGGGCGACCGGCTGATGTCCTTCGGCGTCCGGCAGGACGGGTCGGCGGTGGACCGGGTGCTGGACGAGGCCGCCGCGTCCGGCTGGGGGCTGCTGGAGCTGCCCGAGCGGCACGTGCCGCGCACGGACCCGGAAGCCGTCGAGGCGGTGGCCCTGGTGGTGCGCCGGATGCTCGACCGCGGCGCGGCCGTGACCAGCGAGCGCGCCCCCGATCCCGTCCCGCTCACCGCCGCCCGGATCGCGGTGGGCACCGCCCACCGGGACCAGGCGGCGGCCGTCCGCGCGGCGCTGGCGGAGCACGGGGTGACCGGCGTGACGGTGGACACGGCCAACCGGCTCCAGGGCCGCGAGTTCGACGTCACCGTCGTCCTGCACCCCCTCTCGGGCCGCCCCGACGCCACCGCCTTCCACCTGGAGACCGGCCGCCTCTGCGTCCTGGCCTCACGCCACCGGCACGCCTGCGTGGTGGTGTGCCGCGCGGGCGTGGACCGGCTGCTGGACGAGCACCCGTCGACGGAGCCGGTGCGGCTGGGGGTGGCGGTGAAGTTCCCTGATGGGTGGGAGGCGAACTTCGCGGTCCTCACGCATCTGAACGAACACCGGGTGCGATGGAAACCCTGACCGCCGGCCCCCGGCACCCGCCCGCCGGACGGCGTCCGGCACACCGCCGGAGGCGGCCGAAGAACACAGCCCTGACGGGTGGGAGGCGAACTTCGCGGTCCTGACGCACCTGAAACGAACACCGGGTCCGGTGGCGGCCCTGACCGGCCGGCCCCCGGCGAGAGCGGGCCCCCTTGCGCGCGGCGCGACAATGGATGGCGGCGCAGACGATCCTGGAGGTATGTACATGTGCGAGTGCGAGCCGAAACAGGCTCCCGGTCCGGGCGGTGGCGCGGCTCCCCGCCGCAGGCCCGCGCCGCTGCTCTTCGAGCCGCCCGAGGCCGTCTCGGAGGCCGAGCACTTCTTCGACCTCGAGTCGATCGAGGACCCGCGCGAACTGCTGGCCCGCTCGACGGAGCTGGCCCTGGCCTTCCGCGCGGCGGCCGACCGCGCGATCGAGTTCCAGGCCGTGGCGGCGGCCCAGCTCGCCGACCCCCGGCGGTTCGACCGGCTGCCCACCGCAGTGATCGCGGAGCGCGCCGAGTGGAGCGAGGACTACGCCGAGAAGATGGTGGAGTTCGGCCGTGAGCTGCTGCGCAGTGGCAGAACGGCCGACTGAGCCCGCCCAGGCGGCCCCTCGCCGCGCTCCCGGCCCATGACCCGTCTCATGGGCCGTTGGCATATGCGGCGCACAACCTAGCGCACCCCGCCCCGCGCTGTCCCGAATTCACGGAACTGCCGCCACCCGCCCCCGGCCGCGAGCCGACCATGAGGGCATGGACTCCAGCCCGCGCGTTCCGCACCCCGCCCGCCTCCCGCAGCCGGCCGCCGTCCGCGAGCCGGTCCGTCCCGCCGGTGCCGAGTGGCTGGCCTCGGCCGGTCCGCTCCCCCGCAGCGTGCTGGCCCTGTGGGCGGCCGACCCGCGGACACCGCTGCTGCTGCCGTGCGGACGGGCCTTCGACGTGATCGGCGTCCCGTCGCTGTTCGGCCGCCGGATGCTGGACCGGCTGTGGTCGGACGGGCCCGGCTCCGGGCCGGTCGCCGCCCAGCAGGGCCGGCTGCTGCTGTTCGCGGCGCCGGGCACGGCCCAGCGGCTGCCGGCGCTGCTGCGCTGGGAGGAGTGGGCCCGGGCCGTCCCGCCGCTGCTGTGCCTAGGCACGGGCGACGCGGTGACGGTCCCCCCGCCGTACCCGCCGGACGGGACGGAGCCGGTGCCGCCCGCCTCGCGCTGGGTGGTCGCCCCGGACGTCCGGCACCCGTGGCTGCCGGGGCCCGACGTCCTGCTCTGGTCCTGCGTCCGCACCGCCCGCGCCGGTCTCAAACATACGGATTTTCTTTCCACCGGATCAGGGTGCTAGAGTCTTCTCTGTCAGCAGGCGCCGCTAGCTCAGTTGGTTAGAGCAGCTGACTCTTAATCAGCGGGTCCGGGGTTCGAGTCCCTGGCGGCGCACAGACAGAGGAAGCCCCTCCACTTCGGTGGAGGGGCTTTTTCGTGCCGGGAGTCCCGTGGATCACTCCCGGCTGACCCGGACCGTCCACGCCCCGTCCGCCGCCCGCCCCCGTACCGCCACCCGCACCCCGCCCTCCGCGACGGTCAGGGACTCGCCCACCCCGAGCGGGGCGTCGGCCAGCGGCGGGTAGACGGCCTCCCCCGGGCAGGCCAGGGTGCCGGGATGGCCGTCCACCACCTGCACGGGCCCGCCGCCGGACGGCGTCTCGCTGTCCACCCGGTAGACCAGCACACCCTCGGTGCAGGTGGCGGCGTCGTTGCCGGTCGCGGTCCGGACCTCGACCACGACGGCGCTGCTGACCCCGGTCCTGGCCACCACCAGCCGGGTCCGGGTGTCCCCCGGCGGCATCGGGGCCTCCAGCGGCTGGACGGTGTGCACGGCGCCGCCCCGGCCGAGGACGCAGTCCACCTGCCGGGCGTCGAGCCAGCCCAGCTTCCACTTGTGCCAGCCGAAGGGATCGGCGGCCAGCCCGAACTGGCTGCCCATGAGGTCCCAGTCGCCGACGTGGGTGTCCCAGTCGCCCTTGCCCTCGGAGGGCCGGTGGTAGAGGTCGGGCAGGTCCAGGACGTGCCCGGTCTCATGGGCGAGGACGTTCCGGTCGGGTGGGTGGTGCTCGAAGACGGTGACGACCCGGCGCAACTGGGCGCCGTCGACCTCCAGCGGCCGCTCCAGGTTGACGACCTTGGTGGCGTCGGAGTCCACCCCGGGCGCGTCCGGGTCGGCGACCAGGTAGACCAGCCCGTAGCGGCCGAAGTCCACGGCGCCGCGCGCGGCGGTGATGGCGTCCCTCAGATAGGCGGTGCGCAGCTCGCCGTCCCAGTCGCGCTGTATCCGGTACGCGGTGGAGGGCCGGGGCATCCGGAACCACCGGTCCACGGGGTGGGCGCGGACGGAGAACCGGCCGTACGAGGCCCGTTCGAAGAACCGGGAGGTGCCGGGGAAGTGGTCCGCCATGAGCTGGGCGGGGGTGGCGACCGGCCGGGAGTCCGGGAAGGAGAGGAAGACCATGACGGCGTCCAGCCTGCCGAGGGCACGCGGGTAGGACGGGTTCCAGGTGTCCAGCCCCTCGGAGTGGTGGGCGTCGCTGCGGGGCAGCGCGCAGGGGCCGCCCGGCCCGACGGCCCGGGCGGGGGCCGCCACCAGGGTCGCCGCGATGGCGCACAGGCAGGTCAGCACCGCCCACAGCCGGCGCAGCCCGGACCGTTCCACCCCCCTGGGTGTCTGCGGACGCACCACGTCGACCTCCCGGGACGGAATCGGGACACCTCTCCCACCCTCGGGTGGTTTGTGGGGTTATGCCCTGTTCCGGTCCCCCGGTCGAGTGACTGGGCCGACTTCTGGGTACATCACACTCAGTCACGGACGGTCAATCGAGATGTCATCGAGATGCACGCCCATGCAGCCTCGGCCCCGAGCGGGCATGGACGTACAGAAACGGTCGAATCCAGGGTCGCGGCTCCCCTGATCGAGACCCGGCCGCTGGAACGGGCCCCGCACGAGCCCTATGATCGCCACATTTGCAGCATGGATTACCCCAACCGGCGGCCGAATGCCGTCAATTCGACCACGCGTACGAGACTCATGAAAGCCGCACCAGACGGTGCGGAACGATTGCCACGCGGGAGCGAGCGGTGAGCGGAACCCTCGACGGCCAGGGCGGCGCGCCGGGCGCGGCAGCGCCCGTCGTCACACAACGTCACGTCAACGCGGACGATTTCCGCGCTGCCTTCCGGGCCGCGCACCTCGGGATGGCCGTCGTCGGGGCCGACGGCCTGGTGCGCGTCGCCAACGACGCCCTCGGGGCGCTGCTGGGCACCGACCCCGCCCGACTGGAAGGCTGTCCCGCGGCCGAGTTCACCGGGCTGCGCGAGGACTCCCGGACCTGGAACGCGTACCGGGACGTGCTGCTCGGCCGCCGGGCCCGGCTCCACTGCACGCGCCGGCTGCGGCGTCCCGGCGGACGGGCGGTGTGGGCCGAGGTCGCCGTCACCCCGCTGCCGGGCGGCCGCGACGCCCTGCTGTCGGTCGCGGACATCAGCGAGCGCCGGGACCTGCGCGCCCGGCTGCGGCACCTGCGGATGCACGACCCGGTGACCCGGCTGCCCAACCGCAGCCTGTTCTTCGAGCGGCTGGCCACCGCGCTGGCCACGGCGGAGGGGGACGGGGACGCCCGGATCGGCCTGTGCTACCTGGACCTCGACGGCTTCAAGGCCGTCAACGACACCCTCGGCCACCGCGCCGGCGACCGGCTGCTCTGCGCGGTGGCCCGCCGGCTGCGCGACTGCGCCGCGGAGGGCGGCCACCTGGTCGCCCGGCTGGGCGGCGACGAGTTCGCCCTGCTGGTGGAGGAGTCGGCCGGCACCGAGCAGCTCGTCGCGCTCGCCACCGCCGTACTGGCCGCGCTCCAGCGGCCGTTCGAGGTGGGCGGGCAGCGGCTGTCGGTGTCGGCGAGCATCGGCGTCGTCGAGCGCCCGGCGGCCGGGACGCACGCGACCGAGCTGATGCAGGCCGCGGACACCACGCTGTACTGGGCGAAGGCGGACGGCAAGGCGCGCTGGGCCCTCTTCGATCCGGAGCGCAACGCCCACCGGATGACCCGGCAGGCCCTCTCCAGCACCCTCCGACCGGCCGTCGACCGCGGCGAGTTCGTCCTCCAGTACCAGCCGCTGGTCGGCCTGGGCGACGGAGTCGTCCGCGGGGTGGAGGCCCTGGTGCGCTGGCACCACCCGCAGTTCGGCACGCTCGCGCCGAATCGGTTCATCGGGCTGGCCGAGGAGACCGGCGCCATCGTGCCGCTCGGCCGCTGGGTGCTGGAGACCGCCTGCCGCCAGGCCCGCCGCTGGCAGCTGGAGCGGCCGGACGAACCGCTCGTCGTCAGCGTCAATGTGGCGGTACGTCAGGTCTGGGACTCGGACCTCGTCGCGGACGTCGCGGCGATCCTCGCCGAGACGGGGCTGCCGCCGCGCCTCCTCCAACTGGAGCTGACGGAATCGGCGGTGATGGGCTCGGCGGGCCGGCCGCTCCAGCAGCTGCGCCGGCTGAGCGACATGGGCGTCGCCATCGCCATCGATGACTTCGGCACCGGCTACTCCAACCTCTCCTACCTCAGCAGGCTCCCGGTCTCCACGCTGAAGCTGGACGGCTCGTTCGTCCACGGCTTCCGCACCGACGAACCGCCGAACCCGGCGGACGAGACGATCGTCGAGGCCCTGGTGCAACTGGCGCACCGGCTGGGGCTGACGGTGACGGCGGAGTGCGTGGAGAACGCGGAACAGGCGGAACGGCTGGGGCGGATCGGCTGCGACACCGGGCAGGGCTGGTTCTACTCCCGCCCGGTGGGCGCGGAGCGGATCTCCGCGCTGCTGGGGGTGGGGGCGCGAGCGGCGGTCTGAGCGGGCGCGCCCCGAGCAGGGCGCGAATGGCGGCCGGGCCGCGCGCCCGCGTGCGCCGACGCGGTACGCGACCGACGCCGCGCGCCCATCTGCGGCCGGGCACGCCGAATACGGCGGGCCGCACACGCCGACTCTGCCTGTATCCAGGGCCCCCAGGCGCGCTTCCCGGGCAGGGCGCAAGTGACGGCCGAGCCACAGGCCCGCGCGCGCCGACGCGGCACGGACTGCGACACGCCCGTCCCGGCCGGGCACACCGCACGCGGCGGGCCGCACACGCCGGCCCTCCGCACACCCGGGGCGCCCCGGGCGCGCCGCGCCTTCTTCGGTGCCCCAGCACAACCGGCCGCCTCCGGCACCCCGGCAGACCGGCCGCCCCCACGGCTCCTCGGTGCGCCCGGCCGGCCGGGCCGCGCCCGGATGTGACCGGCCACCCGCCCGGCGGCCCGGTATGTCCGTATGTCCGTATGTCCGGCCGGGCAGGTGCCCGGGGCTGGCCGGCCGTGCACCCGGCGCCCCGGCCGCACGGCGTCGACCCCGCCGGCGACGCCGGTCACTCCGGTCGGGCCGAGTGTGCTGGTCACTCCGATCGGGCAGAGTGGGCCAGTCGGGCCACGCAGGCCGGCCGCACCCCCGCGCCCGAGCCCCCTACACGCCGAAGGCGCCCGGCATCTCATAGGCGTCCGCGATCAGCTCATAGCTGCGCAACCGGGCGTCCGCGCCATGCACATTGGCCGTGATCATCAGCTCGTCGACGCCCGTCCGCCGCACCAGCGCGTCCAGCCCCTCCCGTACTTCGTCCGGGGTGCCGTAGACCACGTTCCGCAGCCAGTCGTCGACGAAGTCCCGTTCCGCCTCGCCGTATTCGTACGCCTCGGCCTCCTCGGGAGTCGGCACCAGCCCCGGCCGTCCCCGGCGCAGCCGGAGCATGGACAGCGCCCCGGTGAGCACCTGGCGGCGCGCCTCCTTCGGGTCGTCCGCCGCCAGCGCCTGGACGCCGATCTTGGCGTAGGGGCGGTCGAGGACGGCCGACGGGCGGAAGGACGCGCGGTAGAGGTCGAGGGCGGGGACGGTGTTGGCCGCCGAGAAGTGGTGGGCGAAGGAGAAGGGCAGCCCCAGCGCCCCGGCCAGCCGGGCGCTGAACCCGGAGGAGCCCAGCAGCCAGACGGACGGCCGGTCGGCCCGCTGCACGCCGCCGGGCACCCGGCCCTGGACGGGTCCGGGCACGGCGTGGATCCGGGCGTAGGGGTGACCGTCCGGGAAGTCGTCGTCGAGGAAGCGGATCAACTCCGAGAGCTGCTGCGGGAACTCGTCCGCCCCCTCCGCGAGCCGGTCCGCCCGGCGCAGGGCGGCGGCGGTGGCGCCGTCCGTGCCCGGTGCGCGCCCGAGGCCCAGATCGATCCGCCCCGGCGCGAACGCCTCCAGGGTGCCGAACTGCTCGGCGATCACCAGCGGCGCGTGGTTGGGCAGCATCACCCCGCCGGAACCCAGCCGGATCCGGTCCGTCCGGGCCGCGAGGTGGGCCAGGATCACGGCGGGCGAGGAGCTGGCGACGCCGGGCATCGAGTGGTGTTCGGCGACCCAGTAGCGGTGGTAGCCGCGCCGCTCGGTCAGCCGGGCCAGTTCGACGGTGATCTCCAGCGCCTGCCGCGCCGTACGGCCGGCGCCCACGGTGGCCAGGTCCAGTACGGACAGCGGGACGGGGGCGCGTCCGCGAGGGGTCGCCCGGATGATCTCGTCGTGCTCGTCGGCCACGGTGGCCCGCCTCCCTGCTCGCCGTCGCGCGGTGCGCGCTGCTCTGTCGTGGGTCCGGCGGGCGTGCCGCGGCTACCCCTGAGAGCGCCGCGGGGACGTCCTTCCACCGGTCCTGCCGGAAGAGAACCGGAGCCTCTCTCCGTTTTATTCCCCGCTGCCGGACACCGCTTCGGCCGCCCACCCCGACATACCGACGGCATATGCCCCCGACCGGCCCCACAGCCCGGAGCGTTCCGGAGCCTCCCCTTCTCGCGCAACACCCTCTCCGCGGGGCCCGCTTCGCCCTATCGTGAGAAGCGGAACACCCGCGCGACCAGCCAAGGGGAGACCGTGGCGCTCAAGCCCGAGCCGATCACACCGTTCCACTCGGTGCAGCACGCCCTACGCGTCCTGGAGACGGTCACCAAGTACTCCGGCGGCGTGAGCGAGGCCCAGCTCGCCCGGGAGTCCGGCCTGCCCGCCGGGCGCCTCGCCCACCTGCTGGCGATGCTCCGCCGCGAGCGGTACGTGACCCGAGTCGGGGAGGACGCCTACGCCGCGGGCCCCGCGCTCGCCCTGCTGACCGTGGGCGGCGACCGCGACGCCGCCCTGGCCGACCGGCTCCAGCGGGCGCTCGTCCGGCTGCGCGACACCGTCGGCGCGGCCGTCTACCTCAGCGGGTACGTCGACGGGGAAGTCCGGATCACCCAGTACGCGGACGGGCCGGGCACGCCCCGCGTGCACGAGTGGGTCGACTTCCGCACCTCCGCCCACGCCAGCGCGCTGGGCAAGTGCCTGCTCACCCAGCTCGACCACGACGACCGGCGCGACCACTTCTCCCGGCACCGGACCGCCCGGCTCACCTCCCGGACGATCACCGACGAGAAGACGCTGCTCACCCGGCTCGCCGCGCAGCCCGCCAGCGTCCCCGTCCTCGACCTGCAGGAGTACGCGGTGGGCACGGTCTGCGCCGCCGTCCCCGTCACGGCGGGCAAGCGGGTCGGCTGCCTCGCCCTCTCGCTGCCGCTCGCCCACGCCCACCGGCTCCGCCAGGCGGCGGACGCGCTCAACCGGCACGCCGCCCCGATGCTGCTCTCCCTGGCCCTCCGGTGAGGCCCGCCCCCTCCGGTGAGGCCGGAGTGGCCCGCGAGCGGCAGGTGGTGCGAAGCACCCCTCGGGACCAGGTAGTATTTATCTCGTCAGCAGGCGCCGCTAGCTCAGTTGGTTAGAGCAGCTGACTCTTAATCAGCGGGTCCGGGGTTCGAGTCCCTGGCGGCGCACAGACAGCAGAAGGCCCCTCACTCCGGTGAGGGGCCTTCTGCGTAGCGGAGACCAGCGGACGTCGGGAAAGTCGGCGGAAAGGAGCAGCCACGTGCCCCAGCGGCGTCGCCCCTCGGCAGCCGGCCTGTTGCTGCTGCTCCTGCTGGCCGTCCTCGGCCCGGCCTCCGCCGGCCCCACTCTCTTCGGTCCGGCCCTCTCCAGCCCGTCCGGCCCGGCGCCGGCCGCCGCCACCGCCCGTCCGCTCACCGCGGCGCGGCCGGAGGCGCCGTCCCCGACCGGCGCGGCGGTCGTCTCCGCCCGGAACGGGCAGGACACCGGCGGCGGGAGCTGCCGGCCGCTCGACGTGCCGCCGAAGGGCACCGAGGTCGTCGTCCCGCACGCCCCCACCGACCCCCTGACCGCGTCCGCCACCGCGCGCACGCCGCTCCCCCAGGCCCCGGCACCGCAGGCCCGCGTCCCCCGGGCGCCGCCCGCGGCGCTCGTCGGCAGCGCCGAACTCCTCCCCGTCCTGCGGATCTAGACCCGCCCGTACGGCCCGCGCCGGGCCGTACTCCGGCATGCCTGGATTCCGCAGAGACCTTGGGAGCTCCGCCCGCTATGTCCCCTTCCAACAAGAACAACGCGCGCACCCCGAAGAACGGGCAGAAAGCGCGGTCCGACAAGAAGACCCCGGCCGCCTCCTCCACCACCGGCCGCCGGCTCGCCGCCGTGGGCGCGGGCGCCGCCCTGGTCGTGGCGGTCGTCGCCGCGGGCCTGGCGATCGCCAAGAGTTCCGGCGGTTCCGGCGGCTCGGACGACCGCGCCAGGCCCGCCGCCACCGCCTCCGCCGACCCCCGGCAGTCCCTCTTCGACGAGGCCGAGCGGATGACCAGCCGCCGCGAGAAGGGCGACCCGCTCGCCCTCGGCAAGCCGGACGCGCCCGTGGTGCTGGTGGAGTACGCCGACTACCAGTGTTCGTTCTGCGGCCGTTTCACCCGCGAGAGCCAGCCGGAACTGATCAAGAAGTATGTGGACGAGGGCGTCCTGCGGATCGAGTTCCGCAACTTCCCGATCTTCGGTGATCCCTCGCAGCGCGCGGCCCGCGCCTCCTGGGCGGCCGGCCGGCAGGGCCGCTTCTGGCAGTTCCACGACGAGCTCTACGCCAAGACCCGCAAGGGCGACGCCCTGGCCGAGCACAAGCTCGTCGACATGGCCCGCACCGCCGGGGTCGGCGACCTCGACCGCTTCCGCGCCGACATGAAGAGCGACGCCTCCGAGGAGGCCGTGAAGAAGGACCAGCAGGAGGGCTACCGCCTCGGCGTCAGCAGCACCCCGTCCTTCCTCGTCGGCGGCCGGCCGCTCGCCGGGGCCCAGCCGATGAAGGAGTTCGAGGCGGCCGTCGAGCAGGCCCGGCTGGTCAAGGCCGCCAGGACCCCGCGGAACAGCGAGAACTCCGGGAAGCCGAAGGGCGGGCCGGGCGCATGACCGACATCGGCTACCTCGCCGCGTTCCTCGGCGGCGTCCTCGCCCTGGTCAGCCCGTGCAGCGCCCTGCTGCTGCCCGCGTTCTTCGCCTACTCGCTCGCGAGCCCGGGCCGGCTGCTGGCCCGGACCGGCGTCTTCTACCTCGGGCTCGCCACCACGCTGGTCCCGCTGGGCGCGGCCTCCAGCGCGGCCAGCCGGCTGTTCAACGGCCACCGCGAGGCGCTCGTGACGGCCGGGGGGTGGATCGTCATCGCCCTGGGCGCCGCCCAGATCCTCGGCCTGGGCTTCGCCTCGCGCCGGGCCCAGGCCGCGGCCGGCCGGATCACCCCGCGCACGGCGGCCTCCACCTACCTGCTGGGCTGTGTGTACGGGCTGGCCGGTTTCTGCGCGGGGCCGATCCTCGGTTCGGTCCTGGCCATGACGGCGATGCGCGGCGAGGCGCTCCAGGGGGCCGCCATGCTCGCCGTCTACGCCCTGGGCATGGCCCTCCCGCTGTTCGTCCTCGCCCTGTTCTGGGACCGCTTCCGGCTGGGCACCCGCGGCTGGCTCAGAGGGCGAGAGATCCGGATGGGCCGCCTCCGCCTCCACACCACCTCCCTCCTCTCCGGCCTCTTCTTCATCGCCATCGGCGTCCTCTTCCTCCGGTACGACGGGACCACCGGGCTCCCCGGCCTCCTCGACGCCGACCAGGAGACGAGCCTGGAGGAGACCGCTTCCCGCCTCGGCAACGCCGTCCCGGACCTCGTGGTGCTGGCGGTCGTGGCACTGGTGGTGGCGGGGGTGCTGGCGAGGGTGGCGTTCCGGAAGCGGTGACGTCCCCCTGACGGGAACGGCGAGGACCCTCACGCGGGAACGGCGAGGGGTCCCTCAGGAGAGCGGCGAGGCCCCTGTCAGGAGCGGCAAGGGCTCAGGGCAGCCGCACCCGCCCGTAGAGATTCGGCTTGTACCGGGCGAACGTCGAGATCCGCACCTTGGTGCCCGGCCGGGCCGCCTCCAGGTACCGGCTGCCGCCGAGGTAGATCGCCACGTGGTGGACACCGGACGCCCGCCCGTTCCGCGACCAGAACACCAGGTCCCCACGGCGCAGGGACGTACGCGGAATCCGTGCCGTGGCCCGGTACTGATCCGCGGCGATGCGCGGCAGCCGGACGCCCACCCGCCGGTACGCCACCTGTACCAGCCCGGAGCAGTCCCAGCGGTGCGGGCCCGTGCCGCCCAGCGCGTACGCGTCGCCGATGTGCGCCAGCGCGTACGCGACGGCCGCTTCCAGCCCCTTGGCCACGGCGGCTGAGTCCATGGCGGCCATGGCGTCCGCGCCGGCGGCCGGTGTCTCGGCCTCCGGTGCGGGCAGCGCGGCCGGTTCGGCGGGTACGGCCGTGTCTCCCGGGCCGCCCGAGTCGGCTCTCGTCCCGTCCGACTCCGGCAGCCCCCCTTCCCCCGCCCCGGGCGACGCGGGCGTCTCAGGCTTCGCAGGGAGCGCACCACCCTCTTCCTCGCCCCCGGCACCGGACGCCTCCTCTGCCACCCCGTCCTCGTCCGCGCCGGCGTCGGCGTCCGTGGACGCCTCCGCCGGGGCCTCCGGCGCGGCGGGAGCGGCGGCGGGCGCGGCCACCGGATCCGGCGGGTCGCCCGGCGCGGCCGCGGCCGTGCCCGAGCCGGCTATGACGGCCGCGCCCACGGCCGCCACGATGGCGCCCCGGACGGCGCACCGCCGGTACCCGGCGTCGTCGTCACTCTCCGCAGCGCCTCCGCCCGCGCCGGGCGGGGCGGACGTCGTGTCGCGCCGGGGGCGCACACGGCCGTCCGGTATCGGTCCACCGGCTGTCGTCCGCACCGTTCCACCGCCTTCCGCCCTCGGTCCGCGGTCGCCCACAGGCGTGCGATCGATTGCCTCAGGCACCGCTCCGCCAGCTTCTCAACGGTCCGCACGCCCCGCACCTCACGGCGGTCCACCGGCCCCGCCGGGCCTCCCACCAGCGCGGACCCGGACAGCGGTCCACCCGGCGCGGGTCCGTACTCCGCCAGGGTGGTCATCGGCACCCTCAGGAGTGAGGTACAGTTTTCTCTGTCAGCAGGCGCCGCTAGCTCAGTTGGTTAGAGCAGCTGACTCTTAATCAGCGGGTCCGGGGTTCGAGTCCCTGGCGGCGCACAGACAGCCGAGAGGCCCCTCACTCACCGTGAGGGGCCTCTCGGCGTTTCCACCGTCACCCGTACGGTTCTGCCCCCAGCTTTCGTGTGCTGGCCAAGCGGATGACACCGGGGCACAGTCTCCCAATGGCCAGTGACCATCCGGAGCGGATCAAGAGGCTCATCGTCGACCGCCGGCTGCCGCCGGGGGCGCCGCTGCCCACCGAGCGCGAGCTGACGGAGCTGCTGGGAACGGGCCGCACGGGGGTGCGCGAGGCGCTGAAGGCGCTCCAGGCGATGGGCATCGTGGAGATCCGGCACGGCTTCGGCACCTATGTGGGCCCGATGACCTTGGAACCCGTGGTCGAGGCCCTCGCGTTCCGCACCGTCGCGGGCCACGGGCGCGGCGAGGACAGCCTGCTCCAGCTGCTGGAGCTGAGGGAGGCGGTGGAGGCTGGGCTGGCCCGGCGGCTCGCGGGGCGGGTACCCGCGGCCGATCTGGCCGAGCTGGACGCGATCGTCGCCCGGATGGCGGACGAGGCCCTGGCCGGCCCGGTCCGCGCGGAGACCGACCGGGCCTTCCACGCCGCCCTCCGCAGGGGGCTGGACAACCCCCTGCTCGACACGGTTCCGGAGGCGTACTGGACCGCCCTCCACCGGGTGCGCTCCGGCCCGCCCTCCGCGCCGGCCGACCCGGGGACGGTCTGCGCCCGGCACCGGGCCATCGTCGCGGCGGTTCGAACGGGTGACGCGGAACGAACGGAAGAGGCCATCCGTGACCATTTCTGCGACATTCGTACACGTCTCCGACTGGACTACCGCTTTGCCCGGTAAACCGCTCGTTTCACCCTTGCGATCATGAAGAGGCGTCAGAGATCCTGAACGGCGGCTGTGATCCCCGTCTCACCATGCACACAGTGAGCCGGGAGACACCGGAGGGAGCCGGTGTCCAGGCGCCCGCGCCGGCCGAGGGGGAGCCGGCCGGGGTTCATGTACCGGCGTACCACGCGGGGTTCCCGCGTGTGGGGGGAATGACTGATGACGTCCACGCCTGCCGACGCGCGGCGGCAGATCCCGTACGATCCGCCCCGCGACCCGTCGGTCGCCACCCGGCCGCGCATCCCCGCGCCTCCGGTGCCGGACGACGCGCGGCGCAGAGCCACTCCCCCGCGCTCGGCCCGCCCGCGTGCCCCCAGACCCTTCCATCCCCGCTACGACTACGAGCACTACAGCCGGCTCGCCGGCCCGCTCACCCGTCCGGGGGACGGCCCCTACACCGTCCGCTACCGCAGCCTGCTGGCCGACGAGCCGCACCGGGTCCGGGCCGCGCTCCTGCTGGGCGCGGCCCCCGTCGTCTCCGTCGTCCTCCTCCTCTGGCTGCTCCAGCCCGCCCACTGGGTGCAGCGCGACCACGCCGGACCGCTGATGCGCGTCCTCGACCTGGTCATGCTGGTCTCCATCGGGCTGATCGAGCTCTTCCGGACGCTGAACGTCGTCTCCAACGCCCACGCCACGCTGGTCGCCCGCGACCCGATACCCGTCATCCCCGAGGCCGGCACCCGGGTCGCGTTCCTCACCTCGTTCGTGCCCGGCAAGGAGCCGATCGCGATGGTCACCCGCACCCTGGAGGCCGCCGTGCGGGTCCGCCACCGCGGCCCGGTGGACGTCTGGCTCCTGGACGAGGGCGACGATCCCGAGGTCAAGGCGGTGTGCGCCCGGCTGGGGGTGCGCCACTTCACCCGCAAGGGGATCGAAAAATGGAACCGCCCCAAGGGCCCGCACCGGGCGCGGACCAAGCACGGCAACTACAACGCCTGGCTGGACGCGCACGGCGACGACTACGACTTCTTCGCCTCCGTGGACACCGACCACGTGCCGCTGCCCAACTTCCTGGAGCGCATGCTCGGTTACTTCCGTGACCCCAATGTCGCCTTTGTCGTTGGACCTCAGGTGTACGGGAACTACGACGCGACGGTCACCAAGGCCGCCGAGAGCCAGCAGTTCCTCTTCCATGCCCTCATCCAGCGCGCGGGCAACCGCTACGGCGCCCCCATGTTCGTCGGCACCAACAACGCGGTGCGGGTCAGCGCCCTCAAGAGCGTCGGCGGACTCTACGACTCGATCACCGAGGACATGGCCACCGGCTTCGAGCTCCACCGCCACCGCAACCCGGCCACCGGCCGCCGCTGGCGCTCCGTCTACACGCCCGACGTCCTCGCCGTCGGGGAGGGTCCCAACGCCTGGACGGACTTCTTCACCCAGCAGCTGCGCTGGTCCCGGGGCACCTACGAGACGATCATCAAGCAGTACTGGAAGGGCCCCTTCACCCTCGCGCCCGGGCCCTTCCTCAACTACACGCTGATGGTCATCTACTACCCGATGACCGCGGTCAACTGGATGCTGGGGGCCCTCAGTTGCACCCTCTTCCTGGGCCTGGGCGCGGCCGGCATCCAGATCGACTCACAGATCTGGATGATGCTCTACAGCGACGCCGCCGCCCTCCAGATCGGCCTCTACATCTGGAACCGCCGGCACAACGTCTCCCCCCACGAGCCCGAGGGCTCCGGCGGGGTCGCCGGGATGGTGATGTCCGCACTCTCCGCGCCCATCTACGCCCGCTCGCTGCTCGACGCCGTCCTGCGCCGCAAGAGCCGCTTCGTGGTCACCCCCAAGGGCGACTCCGCCAGCCCGGACACCCTCTTCGGCACCTTCCGCATCCACCTCTTCTTCCTACTGATCTTCGGCGGCTCGCTGGTGGCCTCGTTCTTCCTCGGCCACAGCCATGCGGCGATGCGCATCTGGGCGGCCCTGGCCGTCGTCATCACGGTCGCGCCGATCGTCGCCTGGTGGTGGACCGCGCGCCACGGCAAGCAGCCCGAGGGAGCCCAGCCATGAGACTCCGGCACCTGACCGACCGCCGTTCCGGGCCCGTCATCGGCCGCCGCACCCGCCGGACGGCGGTGGGCGCGGCGGTGGCCCTCGTCCTGGCGGGCATGAACGGGCCGGCGATCTGGGGCTACGCCTCGGACCAATACCACGAGTACAAGATCAACAAGCCGGAGTACAAGGCGGCGAACGGCCACTGGGACGTCGTGGACGTCCCGGACGAGTACCGGATCAACACGATCCACGCGGCACTGCTGCAGACGGGCAAGGTGCTGCTGGTCGCGGGCTCGGGCAACAACGCCGCCAACTTCGCGGCGAAGACGTTCCGGACGGTCCTGTGGGACCCCGAGAAGAACACCTTCAAGGACATCCCCACCCCCAAGGACCTCTTCTGCTCCGGCCACACCCAGCTGCCGGACGGAAAGCTGCTGGTCGCGGGCGGCACCCAGCGCTACGAGAAGCTGGAGGGCGATGTCACCCGGGCCGGCGGGCTGATGATCGTCCACAACGAGAACCCGGACAAGCCGATGACCTTCCCGGCCGGCACCCGGTTCACCGGCAAGCAGTCCGGCAAGACCTTCGAGTCGAAGGACGCCGTCCTGGTGCCGCGCGCCAAGAAAGAACAGGGCAAGGACGGCAAGGTCAAGGTCACCGTCAGCACCGCCCGGGTCTATGTGGAGGCGCTGGAGCAGGGCCAGGAGCACGCCACCGGCCTCACCGACAACTACCGCATCGACGGCCTCACGGGCGACGACGGCCGCAACTTCTACGGCATCGCCAACAAGCTGTCGTTCGACAAGAAGGACTTCCAGGGCATCAAGGACGCCTTCGAGTTCGACCCGGTCGCGGAGCGCTACGTCACCGTCGACCCGATGAACGAGGCCCGCTGGTACCCCACGCTGACCACCCTCCAGGACGGCAAGGTCCTCTCCGTCTCCGGCCTGGACGAGATCGGCCAGGTGGTCCCGGGCAAGAACGAGGTCTACGACCCCAAGACCAAGAAGTGGACCTACCTCCCGCAGGAGCGGTTCTTCCCCACCTACCCGGCCCTCTTCCTCACCGACAAGGGGAAGATCTTCTACACCGGCTCCAACGCGGGCTACGGCCCGGCCGACAAGGGCCGCGACCCGGGCGTGTGGGACCTGGGGAACAACTCGTTCATCCCGGTCCCCGGCATCAGCGACCCGGACGCCCTGGAGACCTCGATGTCCGTGCTGCTGCCGCCCGCCCAGGACCAGCGGTACATGGTGCTCGGCGGCGGCGGCGTCGGCGAGGACAAGAAGTCGACGGCGAAGACGCGCATCGTCGACCTGCACACCGAGCGCCCCCGCTTCCACGACGGCCCGGACCTCTACGCCAAGGCCCGCTACCCCAGCAGCGTCATCCTGCCGGACGACACGGTCCTCACCACCAACGGCTCGGGCGACTACCGCGGCCGCAGCGCCTCCAACGTCCTCAAGGCCGAGATCTACGACCCCAAGGCCAACGCCGCCCACCGGGTCGCCGACCCGCTGGTGGGCCGCAACTACCACTCCGGCGCGCTGCTCCTGCCCGACGGACGGGTGATGACCTTCGGCTCGGACTCCCTCTTCCGGGACAAGGACAACACCCAACCCGGTGTCTTCCAGCAGCAGATCGACCTGTACACCCCGCCGTACCTCTTCCACAAGGGCGACCGTCCGGAGATCAGGGACACCGACCGGCGGATCGTGAAGCTCGGCGACAAGACCACCTACCGGATCACCTCCGCGCAGGGAGTCGCCAAGGCCCGCCTGATCCGGCCGGGTTCGTTCACCCACGTCACCAACATCGAACAGCGGTCGATCGCACTGGACCTCAAGAAGGAGGGGACCGACCGTTTCACCGTGACCCTCCCGAAGGACCCGTCCCTGGTGCCGCCCGGGTGGTACATGGTCATGGTGGTGGACGAGAAGGGCACGCCGTCGAAGGCGGTCTGGGTGAAGGTGCCGACGGCGGAGAAGAAGGACGAGAAGGAAGAGGAGAAGGAGGAGAAAAAGGACTGAGCACCCTTGGGCGAGGGGGCCGTGGCCCGCTCAGGAGCGGGCGTTCCGGGCCAGCTCCAGGGCGTAGGTCTCCCACCACTCCCCCGCGTCGGGGCCGCCCTTGCAGGCCCCGTCCGACTCGCCGGGCCGCTTGACCCACAGGTAGGCGTCGACCAGCCGGTCGCCGGTACGGGTGGTGGGCGGCTCGCCGAGCGCCCGCCCGGAGGGGTTGCACCAGGCCTTCTCGTGATCGCCGTCGGAGAGCGGCCCGTTCCCGTTGCGGCTGGTGTCGATGACGAAGTGCTTGTAGCCCACCAGCGCCGAGAGGGTGTGCCCGTACTCCTTGCTGGCCTGTGTGGTCTGGAAGTTGGAGACGTTGAGCGCGAAGCCGTCCGCCCGGTCGATGCCCGCGCGGCGCAGCGGCTCGGCCATCCGGTCGGCCGGGGTGACCCAGCTGGGGTTGCCGGCGTCCAGGTAGACCTTGGTGCGCGGCAGCGCCTTCAGCCTGCGGACGGCCTCCTTGAGCAGCGCGTACCGCTCCTCGTGGAACTGCTGGGGCGTACAGCCGTCCTCCATGTGCGGCAGCGCGTCGGGCTCCAGGATCACGGTGGCCCTGCGGTCGCCGATGCCGCTCGCCGCGCGGTCCAGCCAGGCGCGGTAGGAGTCACCGTCGGCGGCGCCGCCCTGGGAGTACTGGCCGCAGTCGCGGTGCGGGATGTTGTAGAGGACGAGGAGGGCGTCGCGGTCGGCCCTGGCCGCCGCCTCGGTGAAGCCACGGGTCTGGCTCTCGGGGTCGTCGACGCCGATCCACTCGGCGACCGGCTGCTGGGCGATCTTCGCGATCAGCCGGGCCTCCTGCTCCTTGCCGGAGCCGAGGAGCCGGGCCGCCTGCCGGGCGGCGTTGCCATTGGGGTTCACCCAGAACGGGGAGTGGTCCCGGGGGAGCTGGGACGGGGAGGCGGCGGAGGGCTGCGGGCCGGGGCCCGCGGCTTCGTCGTCGGAGGAGGAGCAGCCGGTGAGCCCGGCGAGTCCGGCGAGCGCGGCCAGGGCGGCCATCGCGGAGCCGGTACGGGTCAGAACCGTGTGAGCCGAACAGGCTGGGCGGGTGTGGCCGGTGTGACTGCCGTACATCCACTCCCCCTTGGGTGTACTTCCGGGAGACGTCTCGGGTCCCCTCGGGACAATGAACCGGTCGCCCCCATGCTGGCACAGCGTGCCCATGAGCGTGGGCAGTCATCTCATGACATGACGGCAGATCGCTCTCTCGGAGCACAATTGCCGCTTCTTGTACGGTTCAGGCCCGTCCGCTTCCGGTCAGATAGGCGGAGACGACCACATTGGCGCTGTACTCGCGGCGGGCGCGATCGTAGTCGCCGCCGCAGGTGATCAGCCGGAGCTCGGCCCGGCCGGCGTCGTGCGGTCCGTAGACCTTGGCGGCGTCGAACCGGTCCTTGGCGAAGACCGTGACGTCCTCGACGGTGAAGTCGGCGGTGGAGCCGTCGACCCGGGTGACGGTGACGGTCTCGCCGCGCTTGAGCTTGCCCAGGTCGGCGAAGACGGCGGGCGCCCGCTCGGTGTCGACGTGCCCGACGAGCACGGCCGCGCCGAGGCTGCCCGGCTGCGGGCCGCCCCGGTACCAGGCGACGGCGTCCGGCCGCTCGTACGGCGGCGGCTCCACCGCCCCCTGCGGCGTGAGGCCGTGGCCCTCGATCGGGGCGCGCAGTCCCATGGCCCGGACGGCCAGCCGCTCCGGCTCGGCGCCGGGCAGCGGGGCGAGGGGCGGCGGCAGTTCCCGGGCGGGCGGCCGGCCGGCGGCGGCCACGTCGCCGGTGGCCGGCCAGGAGCCCATGGGCACCTCGGTGGCCTGCCGCCCCCACAGCCACAGGGCGACCAGCAGGGCGGCCCAGGCCAGGCCCGTCAGGAGGCGGCCGTGGCCGCTGGCGCGTGGTTCCGACATGGCACCCGGTCGCTTCCGTTCACCGTCTGCCCGCCTCGGTACGTCGGCGGTACCAGATCAGACCGCCGGCGATCAGGACGCCGACGCCGCCGACGACCAGGCCGGGGGTGGAGGGCGTACCCGAGGCGGCGACGGGGGCGGTGCCACCGCCGCCGGCCGGGACCGGCGCGACGGGGACACCGTGGTCGTGCTCCGGAGCGCGCTCCTGGGCGACGAAGCCGTCGTGCCCGTCGTGGCCGCCCGCGGCGGGGCCCCGGCCGTCGTGGCCGTCGTGGCCGTCGACCAGGGAGGCGGCGCCGGCCTCCGGAAGGACGATCAACTGGCCTTCGGCGACGCCGTCCCGCCCGTCGCAGCTGATCCGCACCGGGTAGGTGCCGGCCGCGGTGGTGGAGCGGACCGTGGCGTCGGCGAGGTGCCCGGTGGTGTCGCGGGTGAGCTTGGCATCGGTCACGAACGCCTCCGAGACGGCCGTGGCGCGTTCGCCGGTGCACCCGGAGACGCGGACGCGGACGTCGGCGCCGGGCTTCGCGGTGAGGGGGACGATGTCGACCGTCGTGGTCCGGGTGGTCACGGGGTCATCGAGGGCATGGGCGGGAGCGGCACCGACGGCGACCGCCGCCAGCGCACCACAGAGTGCGGAGCGGACTGAAACCATGATGAACCTCCTGATACCTCAGAAGTTCACCTGCCCGGGAGCGGCCGCGCATCCGCTCCGTGCTCCCGTTACTCCAACCGGTGACGAACCGGATGTCCGTACCGCCCGGACGGCGGGCAGGGGTGTCCGCCATCCGGGGCGGCGTTCCTATCCGCGTGTGCCCGTTTCAGATCAGTTCGGTGAGATCTGCGATCGAGTCGACGACGCGGGACGGCCGGAAGGGGTAGCGGTCGATCTCGTCGGGCCGGGTCAGCCCGGTGAGCACCAGGAACGTCTCCATGCCGGCCTCCAGCCCGGCGAGGACGTCGGTGTCCATCCGGTCGCCGATCATCGCGCTGGTCTCCGAGTGGGCGCCGATGACGTTCAGACCGGCCCGCATCATCAGCGGGTTGGGCTTGCCGACGAAGTAGGGCTCCCGGCCGGTCGCCTTGGTGATCAGCGCGGCGACGGAACCGGTGGCGGGCAGGGCACCCTCCGCGGAGGGGCCGGTCTCGTCGGGGTTGGTGGCGATGAACCGGGCGCCCGCGTTGATCAGCCGGATCGCCTTGGTGAGCGCTTCGAAGGAGTACGTCCGCGTTTCGCCCAGAACGACGTAATCGGGGTCCGCGTCGGTGAGGACGTAGCCGATGTCGTGCAGCGCGGTGGTCAGCCCGGCCTCGCCGATGACGTACGCCGTGCCGCCCGGCCGCTGGTCGTCCAGGAACTGGGCGGTGGCCAGGGCCGAGGTCCAGATGTTGCCGACGGGCACGTCGAGGCCGATCCGCTGGAGGCGGGCGTGCAGGTCGCGCGGGGTGTAGATGGAGTTGTTGGTGAGCACCAGGAAGGGTTTCCCGGAGTCCCGGAGGCGGGAGATGAAGGTGTCCGCCCCCGGCACCGGGACGCCTTCGTGCATCAGCACACCGTCCATGTCGGTGAGCCAGGACTCGATGGGCTTGCGCTCTGCCACTGCGGAACTCCTGCCATGCTGGGCGGCCCGCCGCCGGGCCCGGGGGCCCCTCGCCGGATCGGGGACGAACCGGACCGGCGGGGCTCGCCCGCCGGCCGGCACCTCCCAGCCTAGTCAGCCCGCGGTGGCGGCCTTCCGGACGGCTTCCCCGCCGGGGGCTTCCCCGACGGAGGCTTCTCCCGCCGAGGGCTTCCCCGACGGGGCCGGTTCAGCGCCGGGGCCGGTTCAGCGCCGCATCCGGCGGGCCCACAGCAGCAGCCCCGCCCCGCCGGCGAGGCAGACGCAGGCGACGGCGCCGAGCACGGGAACGGTGTGCGATCCGCCGGTCGCGGCGAGGACCGGCGGTCCGGGATCGCGGCCCGGCACGGGGACGGCGTGCGGCGTGGGGCCCGGCCTGACGGGGGCGGGGGCGGAGGCGGTCGGGGCAGGGACGGTCGGGGCGGGGGCGACGGTGAAGGTGTAGTCGCCGGACTCCCCGACCCAGGCGCCGTCCGCGCCGCGCCGCTGGACGGCGGTGACGTTCGCGGTGACGGGCCCGTCGGGGGCGGCGTCGGTGAAACCGAGCCGCAGGGGGACGACGACGGTCCGGCGGGCGGGGACGGAGAAGCCGTGGAAGCCGGACGAACCGCCGTCGAAGACGCCGACGTTCTCCGCCTCCTCCGTGCGTTCGAACCGCACCGGCCGCCAGCGCGCGCCCTCCTTGTCGTAGAACTCCAGGTGGATGTGCTCGGGCCGGAGCGCCCGCTTGCCGTCGGCCAGGACGGCGACGGGGTGCACATCCCGGCACTCCTGGCCCGTGACGTTGCGGAGTTCCAGCTCCCAGGCGGGGGCGTCCGCGCCGCGCTCGTAGACGTCGGGGCCGCCGGTGAGCCGGGAGGCGATCGGGAACTCGGTGCGGCCGGCGTCCCCGCATCCCGGCCGGTCGCCGCGGTGGGCGGTGGTGGACGGGGCCGGTGTCGCGGGCGGTGTCGCGGGCGCGATGGAGGCGGCGGTTGGGACGGAGGCGGTTGGGACGGAGGCGGCGGCTGGTGCTGATGCGCCGGGGCCGAGGACGAGCACCGCCAGGGCGAGGAGCGGCGAGGCGAGAAGCGGCAGGGCGAGCGCCGCCGCGCGCGCCGGGAGGGCGTGCGCGGCGGATACGGGGGTCGGCAGCGCGCGGGACAACGGCATCGGGGAACCTTTACTGCTGGGGGCTCCGGGAACTCTGGTGACTTTGATGACTCCCGGTGGCGGAAACATCCCCGCCGAGCGCCGGATGGCGAAGGACACGACGGGCATGTCCCCCGACCGGCGGCGGACTTCCGCCCGTTGGGACGAGGGGCGGCTCACCCGGACGGGGGCGGGCCGGCGGCCGGAGCGCTGCCCCGAGAGGGCCGTCCGGTCAGGCGCAGAGGACGTAGAGGATCACCTTGCGGCCCCGGGTGTTGCCGGGGAGCGGCTCGGTCGTGATCGTCCAGCCGCGGCGGTCGTCCGTCGGCGCGGAGCTCGCCACGTAGTTGTGCGGCTCCACCTGCGCCCCTCCGCTGTGCGCGTGTTCGCGCCCCGGGCAGAGGAGGGTGTGGGTGGCGGCCTTGCCGGCCGGGTCCTGGTACGTCCGGCTGATCCCGTGCGGCGCGGCGGTGGCGGGGACCGCGGCAGTGAGCAACAGGGCGGCGGCGAGGGCGGGGAGGAGGGCGGCGGTTCTCATGGGGGTTCCCTTCCGGGTGGCGGATCGGAAAGCGGACATCGCATGAGGAACAACGCGGTTGGTTGGTAAGGGTGCATTTCGTTCCCCCGGAGGGGTGATGGGCACCGGGCGGCCGGGGCGTCCGGCCACCCTTCGGATCCCGGACCAGGGCGGGAGCCAGACCCCGAACAGGGCGGGGGTCAGACCCCGAACAGCGGCGCGAGCACCAGCTCCGCCGCGCCCCCGACGACCACCCGCGCCCCTTCGGGAGCGACATCGACCGGCACCGCGCCGCCGAGCGCGTCCCGGACCCCGCCCACGAAGGCCGCGGGCCGCGCGAGCACCACACCGCCGCCCAGCAGGACGCCGTCGACGTCCAGGAGGCGTACGAGGTTGAGCGCGCCGACACCGAGCAGCCGCGCGGCGCGTGCGGTGTCGCCCTCGGCGACGGCGGCGAGGCAGAGCGCTTCGAGGCAGCCGCGGTCCCCGCAGGCGCACAGGGGGCCGTCGACCATGACGACCTGGTGCCCGAACTCCCCCGCGCCCGTGCGGGGCCCGCGGTGGACGCCGCCGTCGAGGACGAGCCCGGCGCCGAGGCCGGTGCCCAGGTGCAGATAGGCGAAGGAGCCGGTGGCGCGGGGGGCGCGGAGGGCGAGGCCGAGGGCGGCGGCGTTGGTGTCCTTGTCGACGACGACGGGCAGCCCGAGCCGTTCGCCCAGCGCGTCGCGGAGCGGGAAGCCGTCCCACCGGGGGAAGCCGGTGACCCGGTGCAGGACGCCGCTGCGGTGGTCGAGGGGGCCGGGGACGGCGACGCCGGCGCCGAGCACGTCGCCGGTGGCGTGGTCGGCGAGCAACGCGCTCACCGCGTCGGCCACCGCGTCCAGCACGGCCTCCGCCCCGGCCCCGAAGTCGAGCGGCGCGGTACGGGTGGCGGTCTCGGTGCCGGTGAGGTCGACGAGGGTGACGGTGAGCGCGTCCCGGTCGAGGTGCACGCCCACGGCGTGGGCGGCGCCGGGGACCAGGCGCAGGGCCGTCGCCGGTTTGCCGCCGGTGGAGGCGCGGCGGCCCGCTTCGGCGGCCAGCCCCGTGTCCCGCAGCCGGCCCGTGATCTTGCTGACGGCCTGCGGGGTGAGCCCCGCCCCGGCGGCCAGCTCCGCCCGGCTGGCACCGGCCGGGCCGGCGCAGCGGAGCAGCCCGAGGACGACGGCGGTGTTGTGGTCGCGCAGCGCGGCCAGGTTGGCTCCGGGATCGGTCCTGTTCACGGAACCATTGTCGTGGGCGCTTGCGCTTTTGCAACACTGTTGCCAAAGTGGCGGGCATGGACGGCATCTCCGACACCCCCCTCCGCGTCGGCCTGATCGGTTACGGCGTCGCGGGGTCGTTCTTCCACGCCCCGCTGATCGCCGCCACCGAGGGCCTGGTCCTCGACACGGTCGTCACCGCCAACCCGGAGCGACAGCGGCAGGTCGCCACCGAACACCCCGGGGCCCGGACCGCCGCCGACCCCGACGAGCTCTTCGCCCGCGCCGGCGACCTCGATCTGATCGTCGTCGCCTCCCCCAACCGCACCCATGTGCCGCTGGCCCGCCGCGCCCTGGAGGCCGGGCTGCCGGTCGTCGTCGACAAGCCCCTCGCCGCCACCGCCGCCGAGGCGGAGGAACTGGGCGCGCTGGCCGAGCGGCGCGGGCTGCTGCTCAGCGTCTTCCAGAACCGGCGCTGGGACAACGACTTCCGTACCGTCCGCTCCCTGGTCGGCGACGGCAGCCTCGGGCGTGTGCTGCGCTTCGAGTCCCGTTTCGAGCGGTGGCGCCCGCGCCCCAAGGGCGGCTGGCGCGAGTCCGGCGACCCCGCCGAACTGGGCGGCCTCCTCTACGATCTCGGCAGCCACCTGGTCGACCAGGCGCTGACCCTCTTCGGCCCCGTCGTCAGCGTCTACGCCGAGGCGGACGTCCGCCGCCCGGGCGCCGAGGCGGACGACGACACCTTCATCGCCCTCCGCCACGCCGACGGCGTCCGCTCCCACCTCTGGATGAGCGCCACCACGGCCCAACTCGGCCCCCGCTTCCGGGTGCTGGGCAGCGACGGGGGCTACGTCAAGTACGGCCTCGACCCACAGGAAGCCGCCCTTCGCGAGGGCCTGCGCCCGGACGACGGCACGCCCTGGGGTGTCGAGCCGCAGTCCCTGTGGGGCCGGCTCGGCGAGGGCGAGTCCCCGCTGACCGGCGGCGGCGAGCCCGTGCCGACCCTCCCCGGCGACTACCCCGCCTACTACGCGGCCACCGTCGAGGCCCTGCGCACCGGCGGCCGGCCGCCGGTCACCGCGGCGGAGGCGGCGGCGGCGCTGCGCGTCCTGGAGGCGGCGAGGGTGTCGGCGACGGAGGGCCGCACGGTCACCCTCTGACCACCGCCGTCCCGCCCTGCGGGACGGCCCCCGCTCCCCGCTCCCCGCGGTCCGGCCGTCATTTGCGGTCGAGGGCCGCCCTGAGGCCGCGCAGCATGCCGGACCGCCGGCCACTGTCCATGATCGAAGGGGCGTGCATCCGGAAGGCGTTGTCCGGGTCGAAGCCCTCGTGGACGAGGAAGAGACGCGTGCCCTGGCCCTCCCCTCCAGGGTCCAAGTGATCGTCCGGTCGGCGCCGGACCGGGAGCCGGCGTCCGCCACCCGACCCTGAGCATCCGATCCGGCTCTAAGGCCAGAACCTCGGCCCGGATCGCGCCGGAAAACCCGGTGCCGGGCATGGCCATGCCCGGCACCGCGCAGCGGTGGCCGAGGGCGAGCCGGAAGTCGCCCGGCATCATCCACCAGGCCAGGAACTCCGGCTCCGTGACGGCACACCAGACGCGGCCCCCGCCGCCGGTCGAGCGCGGTCGGCGCCCAGGTCCGACGTCTCCAGCATCACCCCGCGCACGCTCCCCGGGGCGAAGCCCTGCTCGGCGGTGGCCGACATGAAGCCGGTCTGCGCACCGGCCGGTCCCACCTGGAGCCGGCGCACGGGGCCCGCCTGACGTTCGCCAGCGCCCCGAAGCCGAGAGTGCCGACGTAGAAGTCCTTGGCTCGCTCCTGGTCGGTGACCGGGAGGGTGACGAGCTTGGCGTGAGTGATGTTCATGCCCTCCAGAATGAGCAGGGGGTTCCCTACCTGCCACGTCGGTCTTCGCACCTGTAGATCACCTCCGTTCTCCTCGCCTCGCCCGGGCTTCGCCCGGCACCGGGTGCTGCAATGACGGCATGACGCACTTCGCCTTCCGCGCCGCAGCCGATCTCCCCGCCGTGGAGACCATGGAGGGCTCGGCGGCGGTCCGGGTCATGGACGCCTTCCGCCTCGTCTACGCCGAGACGTTCGCCGAACCCCCGTACGGCGAGACGGAAGCGGACGTCACCCTGACCTTCGACCGTTTCCGCGGGGAGGCCGCGCACCCCGCCTTTCGCGCGGCCCTAGCCCGTACGTCGGCGGGCGAACCCGCCGGCATGGCGCTGGGCACCGCCCTCGACCGGCGGTCCGGCTGGTGGGACCCGTACGTCGCCCCCGCCGACCGGCACCGGACCTTCTGCCTGCTGGAACTCGCCGTCCGCGCCGCCCACCGGCGGCTCGGTCTCGCCCGCCGGCTGCATGACGCCCTGCTCCGCACGACCGACGCGGACAGGATCCTCCTCACCGTCCACCACGCCGCGGCCCCCGCCCGGGCCGCGTACCGCTCGTGGGGCTACCGGACGATCGCCGAGGTCGATCCCTGGAGCAACGGCGTCCACGCGGTGATGCTGCTCGATCGCACGGCGGCAAGCGGGGACGAGTGAGGCGGAGGCGCTCCCCCGCCGGCCCCTGAACCTCCGTCGTCCGCACGGCGGTCACCCCCTCCCCTGCCGTGTCGGCGCACCCTCGGGCGGTGGCGGCCCCGGCGGCAGTGGACCGGGCGGCCGTACCGCTCGGTATTCCGTGAACCGGCACGTCCCGCAGGCCCGGCAGCGGTCCGCCCCGCCGCGTGATTCCCAACCCTCCGTGTGCTTGCAGTGCCGCACGAGGCGGCCGGTGGTGGTGTGCGTCTTCGCCGTTCCCGCCCTCATCGTCGCTCCTCGTCTCCGCGCCCACAGTGCTCGGTCACCCAGTGGGTCAGCGCCGCCGCCGTCGCGTCCCCCGACATCGCCGCGTCACCCCCGCCCGCGGCGGCCCACCTCGCCGTCTCCAGCTCCGCGCACCGGCCGCAACCGGTCTGGTAAGGCCGCAACCCCGCCGCGTTGCGTTCCTCGCGCGTCGCCAACCGCAGGGCGGACGGCGGCACTTCCCACTCCAGGCCGCCGCCCGGCCTGCGGACCTGCACGCGGTCCTCGGCGGCGCCGATCACCTGGACCAGCCGGTTCTCCCGCACGTCGACGACGTAGGTGCCGGTTCTGTACGTCATGAGCCCCGCCCCCCGATGGTGAACAGCAACGCGCCTGTGCAGGTTGCTTGTTGTGACCTTGCTCCATCAGTCTGCGCCCATCCGGCAAGGAATAGCCTTCCAAATTGGAAGAATCACCCTTCCGGGTGGTCAACCTGCACATTGAGGCGACGCGCCCCTCCCACGCAGCACGCTGGACCCGAACGCTTAAGGGGAGAAGCAGCACATGGCACACGCGTCCCGCCGTACCGCCCGCCGCCGCAGGCTCGGCACCATCCTCAGGGAGGCCCGCGAGGCTGCGGGCATCACCGCCACCGACGCGGCCCAGGCGATCCACACCGACAACACCAAGATCAGCCGGATCGAGACGGGTCGCCACCGCGTGACCCGCCTGGAACTCGAGACGCTCTTCGCGCTGTACGAGATCGCCGACGAGAAGACGCGCGAATGGCTGATCGCGCTCGCCGCCGAAGGAAACCAGCGCACGTGGTGGCGGGGCCACAGCAGCAGGCTCAACGCCGACTTCAAGGAATTGCTGACCCATGAGTCGGATGCCGCGCGCATCACCGCGTTCCAGCCCCAACTCATCCCAGGCCTATTGCAGACTCGGGATTACGCAACAGCGGTCATCCGCAATGGGTCATCCCACCTCACCAAAGCGGAAGTCGACTTCTTCGTCGGTCTCCGCCTAGCGCGGCAGCAAATCCTCCGACGGGACAATCCGCCTCGATACCTGGCCCTGCTCCAGGAAGGTGCGCTCCGCCAGCAGGTCGGCGGCCCGACCGTCCTGGCCGACCAGCTTCGGCATCTCCTCGCCGTGAATCGGGAACCCGAGCTGACGATCCGGGTCGTCCCCTTTCGCCAACACGTGTGGGCCGGCGTCCAGGGACCTTTCACCGTGTTCTCGTACCCCACACCCCTTGACCTGGATGTCGTACATATCCCGTACCTCGACGGCAGTCTGTACCTGGAGGATGATGAAGTGGTCAGGAAATCCTGGAGGGTGATCACCCGTCTGCAGTCGGTCGCTCTGTCGACAGCGCAGTCCACCGAGCTGATGGAGTCCATCGTGCTTGAGCTCGAACAACACACAAGGGGTGAACAGTGATACGCCAACACCCCCACCCCCCGGAAAGCCGCTGGCGGAAGTCCTCGTACTGCCCCGACGGAGACGAGCAGTGCGTCGAATACCGACGCACCCCCGACCGCCGCATAGCCGTCCGTGACAGCAAGGCGCGGCCCCGAGGGACCTGCACTTTCGAGCCGGGCGCCTGGGCGGCGTTCATCGCGGCGGTGCGGGAGCAGGATGGCTTGAAGTGAGCGTGGCAGGTACAGCGACAACGAGTCGACGGCGTTCTTACGCCGATGCCTCGGCGTACTGCCTGCCGATTCGGCGCGCGGGGTGCGCGGCGCATACGGACACGCCGGTGGTCAGTACGAGTGTCGCCGCGGTAACACCCATCAGCCATGACCAGTTGAAGACCGGCCGCAGGCCCAGCCCCAACTGACGTACCAGGGGCGCGTGGCAGACGGGAGAGACGAAGAAGGCCAGGACAGCACCCACGGCCGTCGCGGCCAGTGTTTCCAGGGCGACCAACCGGAAGAGTTGTGGCCGGCTCAGGCCCATGGCGCGGAGGCGGGCCCTCTCGGAGTTCCGGTCCCTTTGGGCCAGGGCGCAGGTGTTGGCCGCGGACAGCAAAGCGTAGCCGGTGACGACGGCCACGATCAGGTAAGTGGCGCAGGGATCAGCCGGGTTGCGCGGTTGAGGTCGCGAGAGGTAGTCGTCGTGTGCCCGCACCCGCTGCCCGGGAGCAGTCGGCCACCCGCTGCCGTCACCGGTGAGGAAGATCCGGTCGGCCGGCGCGTCCGGTGTGCGCCAGCACGGATTCACGGGACAGCAGCAGGCAGGCCCCTACCGCGGCGGCCGTCGCCGCGCAGGCGAACGCCGCGCCGAGCACGCGTGCGGGGTACACCCGCACTTCGGCCAGGAGAAGACGATATAGACGCACGTTTGATTCGTACCGCAGTTCCCATGGTGGCCGAGGCGCGACCGCCTTATCCGGCCATCAGTTTCACGGTCGACCGGTCGCCTGGGGCCCGGGCATCCGGCTGCCGGGTATCGCGTGCGTCAGGAAGTCCGCGCGGAGACGTCGGTTTTCGCCGCTAGCCACTCCGGAGCGAGGACCGACCAGACCTCGAAGTCGTGGCGCTTGCCCGCGTGGAGGAAGTACCCGCGCAGGACGCCCTCCTTCGTCATGCCGAGGCGGCGGGCGACGGCGATGCTGGGCTGATTGTCGGTCGCGGCGCGCCACTCGATGCGGTGGAGGCCCCGTTCCTCGACGGCCCAGTCGATGATGTGCCGGGCGGCCCGGGTGACCAGGCCCCTGCCGGCGGCCGCCGGTTCGAGCCAGCAGCCGACCTCCGCCGTGCCCTGTTCGACGTCTATGACGCGGAACAGAACGACGCCGACCAGCGTGCCGTCCAGCCTGATGCCGTACAGCCGGCCGGTGTCGGTGGCGGCCTTCTCCATGTACGAGCGGAGGTAGGCGCGGCTCGACTCCAGGTCGGTGATCTTGTTCGGGACGGGGAGGTACCGTCCGACGAAGTCCCGGCCCCGGATGACGCAGGCCAGGAACTCCTCGGCGTGCCAGGGTTCGAGGGGGCCCAGCTCGCCGCCGTTGTCGTCGAGGGGTATCGCGTACACGTCGTTCTCCACGGGTCGGAACCGGCGGGCAGGGCACGGATCTTCTCATGGGCGCCGTGGAATGGCGGTGGGGCGGACGCGCGATACGGGACGTTCCGGGTCGGTCGCGGGCCGGAATCGCTTCGGGTCTGTCAGGTCCGGGCCGTCGTCGCGGTGAGGGACCTGTCGGCGGCGGTCAGGATGCCGGCGAAGACGCGGGCGATGATGGGCTTGGCGAAGTGACGGGCGAGGCGGGTGCCGCCCGGGAAGGGGAGGCCGAAGGTGGTCGTCCAGGTGACGAGGGTGCCTTCCGGGACTTCGGTGAACGTCATGCGGCCCAGTTCGTGGCGGGCCGGCGGGTAGCTGCGGTCGACGTCGTAGGCGAAGTCGTAGGGCGGGTTGTAGGCCGTGATGCGTTCGCGGAACCAGCCGATCAGCCAGGTGTGCAGCCGGACGGCGCCCACCCCGTACGGCGCGCCCGCGCCCGGACGGGCCAGGCGGGCCTTGAGGACGAACGGGGAGCGGGTGTAGTTGGTGGTCGTGGCGCACCACTCGAAGACGTCGGCGATCGGGGCCGCGATGACGCGTCGTACCGTCACGGTTTCCATGTCTCGTCCTCTCTCCAGACCGGGCCGGCCGGCTGCGAGCCGGTCGACTGCGGGGCCGGTCGGTGTCTGGACGGGCGGCGAGGTGCGGACGTGACAGATTGCGGAGTGACGTGGGTCACATGTCGTCTTCTGTCCGTGAGCGGTAGAGGACGGCCAGGGCCAGGCCCGAACCCAGGAGGACCAGGGAGCCGCCGAGGGCCATGTCGCCGCTCATCGGCGGCCCGCGGTGGCCCTGTTCCCGGCCGTCGGCGGCGGGGCGGGCGGCGGACAAGGGGGCGACGGTGATGGGGAGGCGGGCGCGGAGGGCGGGGTCGGTGGGGAGGGCGGTGGGGGCCGCGGAGCCGAGGGGCCAGGGCGGGGCGTCCTGATCGTCGTCCTGGCCCGCCTCGGTTTCGAGCCGGTCGGCGCCGGTGAGGGGGGCGCCGCCGACGCAGGCGCCCGGGGCGCCCGCCGCGCAGCGGGCCGCGGCGTCGGGGTCGGTGGTGCCGGGGGCCGTGAAGGCGCAGAGCAGCAGGGCGCCGCTGATCGTCGTCGCCATGACCGTCGCCGTCGCGGCGACCGTGGCCCGGGCGGTGGGACGGACCCGGAGGCGGGCCCGGCGAAGACTGTGCCGCATATCCGAAAATAAGCACACCGCGACCGACCCCCTCGGGCAGCACACGCGCCCGTTCCCCCGAACGCACCCCGCCCCGCCGCCGGGAGACCTCCGCGCCTACCCGTCCTCGAGGTGCTGCCGCTGCCGCCCCAGACCGTCGATCGCGAGTTCGACGACGTCTCCGGAGCGGAGGTACGGCTTGGGCTCGGGTCGGCCCAGGGCGACGCCCGCCGGGGTGCCGGTGTTGATGACGTCACCAGGGTAGAGCGTCATGAACTGACTGATATAGCGCACGAGATGAGCCACGGGGAAGATCTGGTCCGCCGTGCTCCCCTCCTGCATCAGCGCGCCGTTGACCCAGGCTCGGATCACCAGTTCCTGGGGGTCGGGCACCTCGTCGGCGGTGACGAGCCAGGGGCCCAGCGGGTTGAACGTCTCGCAGTTCTTGCCCTTGTCCCACTGGCCACCACGTTCGAGCTGGTAGGCGCGTTCGGACACGTCGTTGCTGATGGTGTAGCCGGCGACGGCGGCCAGCGCCTCCTCGTCCGTGGTCAGCCGGCGGGCCGTGCGACCGATGACGACGGCGAGTTCGGCCTCCCAGTCGGTCTTGAGGCTGCCGGGCGGGACGAGCACGGGGTCGTCCGGGCCGACGACGGTGTCCGGGGCCTTGAGGAAGAGGACGGGCTCGGCGGGCGTACGGGCGCCGATCTCCGCGACGTGGGCGCGGTAGTTGAGTCCCACGCAGACGATCTTGCCGATCCGGGCCACCGGCGGGCCGATCCGCAGGCCCGCCGGGTCCAGGGCCGCGAGCACGCGCGCGCCGACGGCCGCCCGGATGTGGGCGAGCAGCGGCCGGTCGCCGAGCAGCGCGCCGTCCACGTCCGGGACGAGCGCGGACAGGTCGCGCAGCGTGCCCTCCTCGTCCAGCAGCGCGGGGCGCTCCGCCCCCGCCGGGCCGACCCGGAGCAGCTTCATCGGTCCAACCCTCCGGTGCCTCGGCGAACTCGGTGCGTGATGCGCGGGCTCGGCGCGATCGACGCACTCGGTGCGCTTGGTGCGCCCACTGCGCTCGGTGCGTCCTACACGACCGGTCGATCGTCCAAGATCCGGGGGGCGGTCGGCAAGTGGCGTTTCGGCCTGTGGACGGCGACGACCGGCCTTCGGACGGCCGTCGCCGTCCGTCCGTTCACCCGGTCGCGGGACGGGGGCGGCGGGGGGCCGGTGCGGCTTCGGCAGCTGCCGGAGCGGCCGCCGGAGCGGTCGCCGGACCGGCCGCCGGACCGGTCCCGCCCCGGTGGAGGTACGCCCGTTCCGCCGCCGTCCACAGCGTCGTCGTCACCACGTACAGGGCCGCGGCGAGCGGTACGACCGCCACGGTGATCAGAGTGGCGAAGGACAGGAACGGCGAGATCCGCGCCACCAGGGCGACCGCCTCCGCGCCCGGGACGGAGTCGTCGGTGGTGGCGGGGAGCGGCGTCGTGGCGGCCGTCCGGCGGGCGCGACGGAACGTCCAGGTGGCGACGGCGGCCACCACGGCGAACAGGGCCAGGTAGACGAGGCCGTGCGAGCCCAGCGGGCCGCCGTCGGCGAGGGCGTTCGTCCACCGGCCGCCGAGCGGGGCACCGAACAGGGTGTGGTCGAGGAGGTCACCTCCGGATCCGGTCGAGAACAGGTGGTACATGACGTAGAAGACGGGCAGTTGGACGAGCATGGGCAGGCAGCCCGCCAGCGGGGACACCCCGGTCTCCGCGTACAGCTCCGCCGTCGCGTGCCGCAGCCGTTCCGGGTCCTTGCCGTGCTTGCGCTTCAGCTCCGCCAGCCGCGGGGCCAGGGCCGCCTTGGCCCGTTCGCCGCGGGCGGCGGACCGGGACAGGGGGTGCAGGCAGAGCCGTACGCACAGGGTGAGCAGGACGATGGTGACGGCCGTCGCCGAGGCCCCGAAGGCGGGTTCGAGCGCGTCGGCGACATGGGACAGGAGTGCACCCAGGGGCGCGAAAAAGGACATGGTGGAGCCCTCCACGGGGGTCTCGTCGTGCCGGAGTTCGGTACGGCGGGCCGGTGGTGTCGTCCTTGCGTCGTAGTCGGCGTCGTAGCCGACACAGCCACCGGTCCGCCGGATTCGGCGTGACGAGCCGCGCTGCTCCTCGCCGTCGGCCTGGCCCCTGGCGGGTGAGGGGGCCGGTGTCGACGTGCGGTGCTCGGCGGGGGACGGGCCATCCTCCGAGCCGTCAAGCGGCTCGGCCGGGAGGGCGCGTCGTGTGTCGCCCGTGCCGCACCGCTGTTTCGGAGGCGGTGCGCGCACGCGGCAGGGGGCGGTGAGGCCCCGCGCCGGAGCGGCGGGGAGCGGCTACGCGGCCGTCAGGACGAGACGTCCGGGCGCCCTCGGGCGCCGGCGGCCCCTGGCGTCGGGGTCGCGTTGGGCGAGGAAGGCCGTACGCAGTTCCCTGTCCCGGATCGCGGTGCGTATTCGGGTCGGGGTCAGCGGGCCCGTGCGGACGGCCGCCGCCACGAGGACGGCGCGTACCGTCAGGGCCGCCGCGACGGCGGTCGTCGAGGCGACGGCGACCGCGCTCATCAGGATGCTCAGCAGTCCGCACTGCGCGAGCAGGAGTTCGGCGCACAGGATGAGGAACATGGCGATGTGTGTGCGGATGACGCGCTTCATCATGCTCCCCCCTCGGTCCGATCCGGTCGGTCCTTCAGTCGTTCCGATAGTAGACGGCCCCACTGACAACGGCGCCGCCGGGATCGTCCGCCCTGTTCAGAGCCGCTTGGACCTTACTCACGTTTCGTTCAGGCCCCCTCCGCCGCAGGCACTCGTCCGGTCCCGGCCGACCCGGACTCCTCGGGTCCCGGGTCCGAGGCCAGTACCTCGGCGTCCGGCCGGTCGTCCGCCGGTTTCGGTCCCAGCCACGAGACCACGAGCGCGACCACGAGGTTCACGCCGAGCGCCAGCGCCCCCGCGTTCACCCCGCCCACCGGGTCGTGTTCGGTGAAGACGAGCGCGCAGACCAGGGCGCCGCCCACGGCCAGTCCGCTCAGCGCACCCCACAGCGTCATCCTTCGCCACACCAGACCCAGCAGGATCATGGGGACGAGCTGGGCCATGCCCTCGTACGAGATCAGTGAGAGCCTGACGAGCGTGTTGGGCGCGGCGTACGTCAGGATCAGCGCCGCCGCCCCCGCCACGACCACCACGGTCTGCGCCGCGAACCGCTGCCGCCGCGGCCGGTCCACGAGGGCGGGCACGGTGCCCAGTACGCTCCGGCCCCACATCGTCCCGATGACCAGCATGAACACCGCCATCGGCACGATCGACGACAGGGCCGCCGCCACTCCGATCACCCCGACCAGCCAGGCCGGCAGCGAGTCGACGACCAGCTTGAACAGGGCCAGGTTGGAGCCCGCCCCGGTCAGTCCGGGCACGACGAAGATCGCGGCCATGCCCAGCAGCATGGGGACGAAGAGCAGCACGTTGTAGAACGGCAGCAGGACGGCGTTGCGCCGCAGGGCGTCGGCGCTCCGCGCGCCCAGGTAACCGGCCACCGTGGTGGGGAAGATGACGACGGTGAGGGAGTTGAGGAAGCTGGTGGTCGCGAACCAGGTCGCGCCGAGTCCGCTGCCGCCGTGTCCGCTGAGGGTGAGCCACTGCGGTTTCTCGGCCACCAGCCGGTCGAGGAACGGGCCGTAGCCGTCGAAGTGGTGCAGCGGGACGTAGATCGCGAGGAAGGCGAGGGTGCCGATGACGAGGACGTCCTTCAGTACCGAGACCCATGCGCTGCCGCGCAGTCCGCTGACCACGACGAAGGCGGTGGTGACGGCGAAGGCGATGAAGTAGGCCCAGTTCAGGCTGATGGCGCCGTAGGAGATGGTCGAGACGACGACGCCCATGCCCGTGATCTGGAGCTGGATGTAGGGCAGGAGGCAGACGGTCGCCAGTACCGCGACCAGGGCTCCGAGCCAGGGGCGGCCGTAGCGGTGGGCGACCATGTCGGTGATCGAGACGAGGCCGTGCCGGCGGGCGTACGACCAGAGGGTCGGGCCGACGACGTAGCCGATCGCGTACCCGCAGGACAGGTAGGCGATGACGTAGAGGACGGGCGAGCCGAAGTTGTAGCCCCACCCGGCGGCGCCCAGATAGCTGAAGCTGGTGTAGCCCTCGCCGGCCATCAGCACCCAGATCATCACCGTGCCGAGGCTGCGGCCGCCGACCGACCACTCGGCGATGCCGCCGCCCCCGCCCCTGCCCCGGACGGCCAGAAGGCCCAGGGCGACCGTGAGGACCATGAAGACGCCGAAGACGGTCGTCGCGGTGGTGGCGTTGGTGGAGTTCACGCTCGGCCTCGCTTGCGGTCGCCGCGCCAGGCGAGCCAGACGGCGGCTGGGGTGAGGAGGGTTGCCAGGAGCAGCCAGAAGAAGAGGAAGGGGAGGCCGAGGATGGTGGGGTGGACGCGGTTCGTCAGGGGGAGGGTGGCCAGGTAGAGCGCGTAGGGGGCTAGGAGCCAGAGGAGGGTGGGACGTTTCTTCAACACGGCGTTGACCCTAGGTGGTCTTGCTTGTGTGGCGGTTTCGCCCCGCCTCGTGCGGTGGGTTCGTCCCGGGCGGTGGGATCGCCCCGGGCGGTGGGGGCGGTTTCGCCCGGCGGGCGGTTCGCCCGGGCGGCGGGGGAGCCGGCCTTGGGCGCTCGGGACGGCGTCCGTCGGCCCGGGAGGGGGTGCGGGGGCTTCGGCCGTGGGGAGGCGTTGCGGTCGCGTGGTGGTTTTTGGGGTGCCCCGGTCCCGCCCTTTCACCGTTTCTTGCGGGGCAAGCCCCCACACCCCCACACCCCCGCAGCGCGCTGCACGCGCTGTCCTCAAACGCCGGACAGGCTGGGGGGGGTGCGCGGCGGGGGTGGGTGGGTCGGTGCTGGCTGCACCGTCCTCGCGCGCCGGACAGCTGGAGGGGCTGGCGGCCCTCAAACGTCGGAGGGGCTGATGGGGGCCCGCGTCCTCAAGCGCCGGACGGGCCGGCACCGGGCGAGCCGGGAGCCGGTGTCCAGGTCAGCTGGCCCGTCCGGAGGTCGTTCAGGATGGAGCGGATCCACCGCTCCTCCGCCTCCGTCACCGCGCGCAGGTACTCGGCCTCCAGGGCCGTGACCCGGGGGAAGGCGTCGGTCTGGTCGGCCAGTTCGGCGTCCAGTTCCTTGAGGGTGCGGGTCAGTGTGTCCGCCCGTCGTCGGAGCGCCGCCGCCACCTCGTCCGGGGCCGCCATCATCAGGTTGGAGAGCGCCGCCGGGAAGCGGGGGAACTCCTGTCGGGGGACGGCCAGCATCTCGTCCAGCCATTCCCGTGCGACCCGGCGGCCCTCGTCGGAGAGGGCGTAGACGGTGCGCTCGGGGTACGCCTGGTCGCGGCCTGTCTCCTGGACGGTGACCAGGCCTGCCTGGCAGAGGCGTTCGATCGTCCGGTACAGGCTCGCGCGCTGGCCGACGTTGACGACCTTGTCCTTCCCCCACTGCCTCAGCAGCCGCTGGATCCCGTACGGGTGCAGCGGCTGCTGGTGCAGCAGTGCCAGCACGGTCAGGGCGAGCGGGGAGTCGCGGACGGGGGTCGTCATGAGGGGATCGTATCTCCACTCCAGCAACTAGTTGACTGGATACTAGTTTCACTGCAACTATCGAATCAGGCAGCGATCACCAGCGAGGAGAAGCACATGCACAAGGCGCGCACCGCCCTGGTCATCGGCGGGGGCATCGCCGGGCCCGTGACGGCCCTGGCCCTGGCCGAGGCCGGTATACGGGCCACCGTCCACGAGGCCCGCCCGGCGGCCGCCGACGGCATCGGGGCGATGTTGACCATCGCTCCCAACGGGCTGGAGGCGCTGCGGACCATCGGAGCGCACCGGGCCGTCGAGGCGGTGGGGCACCCGGTGCCCTCCGTCGCGCTGGAGGACGGCCGGGGCGGCCGGCTGTCCCGCTTCGACGGTTTCCCCGGGCTGCCGCCCACGCTGGCGATGCGCCGCGCGGACCTGTTCCGGGCGCTGTCCGACCACGCGGTGGCCCGTGGCATCCACGTCGTCCACGGCAGCCGGCTCGTCGGCGCCGAGCGGACGCCGCACGGCGTCACCGCCTTCTTCGCGGACGGCGGCACCGCCGAGGCCGACGTGCTGATCGGTACCGACGGCATCCGGTCCACCGTCCGCTCGCTCATCGCCCCGGGCGCGCCCGGGCCCGAGTACGGCGGGGTGCTGGGCTTCGGCGGCGTCCTCGACGAGGAACCGGACACCCCGGTCGAGCCGGGCGTGATGCACTTCGGCTTCGGGCGGGTCTTCCTGGGCCACTGGCGGCTGCCCGACGGACGCGTGTGCTGGTTCGCCGCGCTCCCCCACACCGAGCCCCTCACCACCGCCGAGGTCGCCCGAGTCCCCGCCGCCGACTGGCTGGCCCGGCTGCGCGAGCTGTACGCGGGGCACGTGCCCGGCGAGGCGCTGATCTCCCGGACGCGGCCGGAGGACCTGATGGCCACCGGTCCGATGGAGCGCATGCCGTCCGTGCCGCGCTGGCACCACGGGCCGATGGTGCTGGTCGGCGACGCCGTCCACGCGCCGTCCTCCAGCTCGGGGCAGGGCGCCTCCCTCGCTGTCGAGAGCGCCCTCGAACTCGCCCGCTGCCTGCGGGACCTGCCCGTACCCGACGCGTTCGCCGCCTACGAGCGGCTGCGCCGGCCCCGCGTGGAGGCCGTCGGCCAGGCCGCCGCCGCGACGAACCGGGCCAAGGCCGGCACCGGTGCCGACGCCGGCTCCTTCAGCCTCCCCGACCCCGAGCGGATGTTCGGGCACCTGCACCGGTTCCGCGTCGACTGGGAGGCAGAAGTGCGGGCCTGAAGCCGGGACGGGCGCCTCATCCGGACCTCACGCCCCCAGCAGCCGCGACGCCGAGTAGATGAGCAGCCCCGCCAGCGCGCCCACCACCGTGCCGTTGATGCGGATGAACTGCAGATCCCGTCCGATGTGCGCCTCGATCTTGCGGGACGTCTGCTCCGCGTCCCAGCCCGCCACGGTCTCCGTGATCAACGACGTGATCTCGTCCCGGTACGTCGTCACCACGTACACGGCCGCGTCCTCCAGCCAGCCGTCGACCTTGGCGCGCAGCCGTTCGTCGGCGGTCATCCGGGCGCCCAGGGAGAGGATCGCCGTGCGGGTGCGGAGCCGCAGTTCGCTGCGTTCGTCCTCGGCGGCGGCCACCACCATCGCCCGGACGGAGCTCCAGGCCGACGCGATCAGGTCCTGCACCTCACTGCGGCCCAGGACCTCCGACTTCAGCCGCTCCACCCGCGCCCGGGTGTCCGGGTCGGACTGGAGGTCGTGCGCGAAGTCGGCGAGGAAGCGGTCGACCGCGCCGCGCGCCGGGTGTTCGGGCATGTCGCGCATCTCGGTGACGAAGCGCAGCAGCTCCTTGTAGACCCGCTCGCCCACCTTGCGGTCGACGAAGCGCGGCGTCCAGCCGGGCGCGCCGCCGGCGACGGCGTGCATCACCGAGTCCCCGTGTGCGACCAGCCAGTCGTGGGCGCGGGCGCACACCAGGTCGACGGCCTTGTGGTGGCCGCCGTCGGCGATGATCCGCTCCAGCATCCGGCCGACGCCCGGGGCGATCTCCTGGGCGTCCGCCCGGCGGGTGACGGCCTCGCCGACCACCGCCTGTACGTCCGCGTCGCGGAGGACGCGCAGGGCGCCGCGCAGGGCGGTGGACAGTTCGGCGGTCACCCGGTCGGCGTGTTCGGGGGCGGCGAGCCAGGCGGCGAGGCGGGAACCGATGCCGACGGCGCGCAGCCGGCGGCGGACGACGTCGCCGGAGAGGAAGTTCTCGCCGACGAACTCGCCGAGGCTCTGTCCGAGCTGGTCCTTCTTGGTCGGAATGATCGCGGTGTGCGGGATCGGCAGGCCCATCGGGCGGCGGAACAGCGCGGTGACGGCGAACCAGTCGGCGAGCGCGCCCACCATGCCCGCCTCCGCGGCGGCGGCCACATAGCCCGCCCAGGGGCCCGCGCCCGAGGACTTCGCCCAGGTGGCGAGGGCGTAGACGAGGGCGACGCCGAGCAGCAGACCGGTCGCGAACGCCTTCATCCGGCGGACGCCGCGGCGCTTGCGCTCGTCGGCCTCGCTGTAGGTGAAGCCGACGGGCGGGGTGGGGGCGGGTGCCCCCGCGAACGGAGCCCCGCCATGTGTCCTCGTCCCTCTCGACGAGGATGAGCCCGGGGCCGGGCCTGGGGCCGAGGCCGGGGCCGGGCCCGTC
Organism: Streptomyces sp. NPDC021100; assembly: GCF_044333095.1. Lineage (NCBI taxonomy): Bacteria > Bacillati > Actinomycetota > Actinomycetes > Kitasatosporales > Streptomycetaceae > Streptomyces > Streptomyces sp. NPDC021100. Next base: position 128,560 of record NZ_JBIRQH010000017.1, on the reverse strand, counting down.
GGCCCACCCCCGCCCGGCGGCGCCCCCGTCTGCCGGTCCGTTCCGGGCCGGGGTTCTCCGGGCATCACTCCCTCGGAGGACCGCTCTTCGGGCGTTTTCCCGGGTGCCCCGCCGGGCGTCTTCCGGAACGTCTCCTCAGGTGTGTCTCCAGGTGCCCCCTCAGGAACCCCAGACGTCTCAGGGGCCTCAGACGTCTCAGAGGCCTTAGAGGTCTCAGCGGTCTCCCCCGCCGCCCCCGCACCGGACCGTCCGCCTCCGGACGGCTTCCCGCCGTCGTCGGCGCCCGCCGCCGCGTCCTCTCGGGACCGATTCATCCGTACCACCCGTCCGCGTTCTCTCGGAAGTTTCCCCGTCCCACTCGGGAAAGCTCTTTTCTCTCTACCCGCTCGACTCGGGGAACGGCCCGGTAGTTCCCACCGTCTGACACGTCGCGGCCGGTCCGCACCGGTGGTCCGGCCGCCCGGAGCCCCCGCGACCCGCGTGGGATCATGGACCCGGCGACCGGGCCGCGGCGGCACCCGCACGGGCGCCTTCCCCGACGGCTCGCTTGGATCCCGCTCCGTCCGCCCGCCGTTCAGGAGACTTCCCGCATGACCAGGCCCCCTCTGTCCCGCGGTACCGCCGGTGCCCTGCTCGCCGCGCTGGTGGCCGTCGTCACCCTGGTCTCCGCGGCGATCTTCCTGGGGACCGCGGGCGGCACCACGGGCGGCGGGGAACCGCAGCGCCGGCGGCCGGACGCCGCGCCCGCCGCGGTCAGCGGCTGGACCGGTTCCTGGGCCGCCGCGCCCGCCGCCGCGGACCCGCGGGCACCGGCCGGGCTCCCCGGGACGACCATCCGCAACGTGATCCACACCAGCGTCGGCGGCACCGGCGCCCGCATCCACCTCTCGAATCTCTTCGGCAACCGGCCGCTGCTCCTCACCCACGCCTCGCTCGCCGTCTCCGCCGGGCCGGGCACGGCCGCCGCGGTGCCCGGGACGATGCGGCGGCTGTCGTTCGGCGGCCGGGGCGCGGTGAGCGTGCCCGCCGGCGGGGACGCCGTCAGCGACCCCGTGCCGCTCACCGTCGCCCCCGCGTCCGACCTGCTCGTCACCCTCTACGCGGCCGCCCCGTCCGGGCCGGTGACGCTGCATCCGCACGCCCGGCAGGTGTCGTGGCTCGCGCGCGGCGACCGGACGGAGGACACGGGCGGTACGCCGTACACCGTCCGGACGCCCTACTGGCGGTACGTCACCGGACTCGACGTCTGGGGGACGCAGGCGGCGGGCTCGGCCGTCGCCATCGGCGACTCCATCACCGACGGCGTCAACTCGACGATGAGTGCCAATCACCGCTGGACCGATTTCCTGGCCGCGCGGCTGCGTTCCGAGCCGGGCGCTCCGCGCTACGGCGTGCTCAATGAAGGCATCAGCGGCAACCGCATCCTGCTCAGCAACCGCGGCGGCCGGGAACGGCCCAACAATCCCAGCGCGCTCGACCGGTTCGACCGGGACGTGCTCGGACGGACGGGCGTACGGGCCGTCGTCGTCGAGCTGGGGGTGAACGACATCCTGCGGCGGCCGCAGCAGCTCGACGCCCGGCGCATCGTCGACGGGCTGCGGCGGCTGGTGGCGCGGGCGCACGCGCGGGGGCTGGTGGTCGTCGGCTCCACGCTGACGCCGTTCGGCGGGCATCCGGGGGTGGTTCCGGCGCGGCAGGAGCCTGTGCGGCTGGCCGTCAACGCGGAGATTCGGGCGGGGCGGGTGTTCGACTCCGTGGTGGATTTCGATCGGGTGTTGCGGGATCCGGCCGCTCCGCAGCGGTTGCTGCCCGCTTATGACAGTGGGGATCGGCTGCATCCGAATGATCTGGGGTATCAGCGGATGGCCGAGGCCGTCGATCTCGGTGCGCTTGTCGGGCGGCCGGTGGACGCGGCGCTCTAGCCGCCCGGAGGGCGGAGGGGTGCCCCTGTCCCGCCCTTTCGCCGTTTCTTGCGGGGGCTCTGCCCCCCGCACCCCCGAGCGCACCTACGGCACGCGTCCTCAAACGCCGGACGGGCTGGAGGGGGTGAGTGGGTAAGCGCTCCGCGCGTGTCCTCGAACCCCGGACAGGCTATTCGCCCTTTTCCAGGGACATCCGTGCCCGCTGTTCCCTGCGCTCCTTCCGCGTCACACCCACCCCGCCCCAGAACGCGAACCCCGTGATCCGCACGCGCGGCGAGCCCGGGGAGCCCGAGCCCGTGCCCTTCGTGTCGAAGTCGCCCATCAGGCCCAGGCCGTTGACCTGTACGTCCAGATCCGGAGGGACGACGATCTCCATGCCGCCCATCACGGCGATGCAGCGGATCGTCACCTCGCGGCCCTCGAAGTGCGCCTGACGCAGGTCGATCTGGCCGCCGCCCCAGAAGGCGAAGGCGGTGAAGACGCGGGGCACGGTCCAGCGGCCGTGCCGGCGGAAGCCGCCCATGACGGCGACGGCGCCCTTGGAGGAGGGGGTTCCGCCGATGCGGCCCTCCCAGCTCTCGTCGGTGGCGGCGGGGGCCACCGCGGCGGGGACGGCGAGTTCGGTCCCGGCGGCCGGCAGGTCACGGACGAGGGGGGCGAGGTCGGCGTGGGTCCGGGCCTTGTAGGCCGCGTCCAGGCGCTCCCCGAACTCCTCCATGTCCAGCCGCCCCTCGGCGACGGCCGTACGCAGCGCCTCGGCGACGCGCTCGCGCTCGGCGTCGGAGGCCCGCATCTCAGGACGTTCGCTTGTCATGACCACAGGGTAGGGCCTGACGGCGTCACCGACTCGGCCGATCGGCGTAGAGGCGGGCGATGACCTGCTCGATGTCCGGTTCGCGCACCGAGAGATCGACCAGGGGGTAGCGCTCGGCGACGGCCGCCACGATGGGGGCGGCGCTGCGGGCCGCCGGGAAGGCCAGCCACTGGCGGGGGCCTTCCACCCGGTCCACGCGGGTGCCGGGGACGTCGTCGATCGGCGGCAGTTCGCGTTCGAGGTCGACGACGAGCATCCGTTCGCTCTCCCCCACGGTGTGCAGGCCGTCCAGCCCGCCGTCGTAGACCAGCCGGCCGTGGTCGATGACCATCACCCGGCCGCACAGCTGCTCGATGTCGGTCAGATCGTGGGTGGTGAGCAGGACGGTGGTGCCGCGCTCGGCGTTGAGGTCGCGGAGGAAACCGCGCACCTTCGCCTTGCTGACCACGTCGAGACCGATCGTCGGCTCGTCCAGGTAGAGCACGTCGGGGTCGTGCAGCAGGGCCGCCGCGATGTCGCCGCGCATCCGCTGGCCGAGGGAGAGCTGCCGGACGGGGACGTCGAGGAGGTCGCCCAGGTCGAGGAGGTCGACGCAGCGTTCCATGTTGGCGCGGTAACGGGCGTCGGGGATGCGGTACATGCGGCGCACCAGGCCGTAGGAGTCGCGCAGCGGCAGGTCCCACCACAGGGTGGTGCGCTGCCCGAAGACGACGCCGATCCGGCGGGCCAGCCGGGTGCGGTCGCGGGCCGGGTCGATGCCGGCGACGCGCAGCCGGCCGCCGCTGGGCATCAGGATGCCGGTGAGCATCTTGATCGTCGTGGACTTGCCGGCGCCGTTGGGGCCGATGTAGCCGACGATCTCGCCGCGCGGCACACGGAAGGAGAGGCCGTCGACGGCCCGGACCTCGCGGCGCTCCCGGCGCAGCAGGCCGGCGCGCCTGCGGACGTGGAAGACCTTCTCCACGCCGTCCAGTTCGATGAACGCCTCATCGAGCTCCTCATCGCGTTCTTCCCGCTCGTTCACTCTCAACTTCCCGTGCTCCTGTAGCTTCTCAGCCCCGCCCGCCACACCAGTCCCGTGAGCGCGAGCAGCGCCACCGCCACCAGCGGTCCGCAGAGCGACACCCACCCGGGCAGGTGCAACGGGTCGTCCCGGCCCAGCAGCCGCAGTACGGGAAGCCAGTTGACGAAGGCGAGCGGGACGACGAACGTCACCCCGCGCACCAGGTCGCGGGCGAAGACCGTCGGCGGGTACTGGAGCAGCGTGACGCCGCCGTACGTGAAGGAGTTCGCCACCTCGGAGGCGTCGGACGCCCAGAATTGGAACGCCGCGCCGGCCAGGAACACGGCGCAGAAGATCGCCGCCCCGGCGACCACGGTCACCAGCAGGAACAGCGCCTTGAGCGGCGTCCAGGCCACGTCGGCCGAGGCGACGCCCCAGCCCAGCACCGCCAGCCCCTGGCTCGTCCGGCCCAGCCGGCGCAGCGCGAAGCGGTCGGCGGCCACCTGGGCCAGGACGGGCACCGGGCGCACCAGCAGGGTGTCGAACGTGCCGTCGCGCACCCGCTGCCCCACGCGTTCCGCGTTGCCCAGGATCAGGTCGGCGAGGCCGAACGAGGTGCAGGTGGCGCCGTAGAGCAGCGCGACCTCGGGGAGGGTGAAGCCGCCCAGGGCGTCGATGTGCGAGAACATCAGCAGGATGGCGACGAAGTCCAGGCCGCCCGCCACGCAGTTGCCGATCGTCATGAGGACGAACGACGCGCGGTACGTCATCGTCGAGCGCACCCACATCCCGGCGATCAGCAGGTACGCGCGGACGCCGTGCGCCCAGAGGGCCATGCGCTCAGCCACCCTGGACCACCGCCTTCCGGGTGGCCCGCGCCTGGGTCAGCCGGCCCAGGGCCAGCAGCACCGCGGCCCAGCCGGCCTGGAAGCCGAGCGCGCCCGCCAGGCCCGTCCCGGCGTACCGGCCGATCAGCACGTCCACCGGCACCTGGAAGACGGCGGACCACGGCAGGGCCTGTGCCACATCGGCGAAGGCGCCGGGGAAGACGGTGAGCGGCAGCAGTGTGCCGGAGAAGAAGAGGCACAGCAGTTGGCCGATCATGATGACGCCGTCGCCGTCGAGGAGCCAGAAGGCGCAGAGCGCCAGCAGGAAGCGCAGCGCGAAGCCGACGACGACGGCCAGGGTGACGGCGCACAGGAACAGCAGCCAGCGCAACGGGTCGCGGGGGAGCGTGAGTTCGAAGCAGAGGGCGCCCGCCGTCAGGGGCACCACCCCGCGGCCCAGCAGCTGGAAGGCGGCCCGGCCCAGGTCGGCGGCGAGCCACCACAGCTGGAGGTCGGCGGGCCGGTAGAGGTCGATCGCGATGTCGCCGTTGCGGATGCGCGCCTGCAACTCCTGCTCGAATCCGCCGCCGAGCAGTGAGACCGCCGCCAGCAGGGCCTGGCCGACCCAGACGAAGGTGAGGGCCTGCCCCCGGTCGTAGCCGCCCAGGTGCGGGCGCTCGTCCCAGAGGGCGATGAAGGTGTAGGCGAGGATGAATCCGAAGACCGTATTGGTGAACACCCCGGCCGCGGTGGCCATCCGGTACGTGGCGTGGCGCCGGAAGCCGCTCACCGCGACGGCGGCGTACAGCCGCATCCCACGCCCCCTCGTCTCGTTGAACCTTGTCAGTCCGCCGACCGGCAGGGCCGAACCCGAAGCGCAGGAGCGTAGCCGTACCCCTCAGTCCCGTGCCAGGGATTATTCACCCCTCGGAGTGGTCGCCCGCCGCCGAACGGACCTGACCGCGCCGTACGGGGGCGCTGGATGCCCCCGGCCGGGACCGGTGGTGCGACAGTGCTTCCGGGAAGCACGGCAGCGCTGCCGGGTCGTGCGGCACCGCCTGACCGACACCGTCCGCCGTGGCCGCAACCCCGGCGGCGGGCCGAGGAGTTCCGGGAAAGATGAGCGACGAGCAGTCACAGCACCGCATCCGTGCCAGGGGGGATGACCCGCCGGGCTGGGCACCGCGAGGCGACGCCGCCCGCTCCCGCAAGCGCACCGGCTGGCGACGTCTGCTGCCCACGTGGCGCATGGTGCTCGGCGGGTTCCTGCTGGTCGTCCTCCTCCTCGCGGGCGGCCTGATCGCCGGGTACACGCTGGTCGACATCCCGGCCGCCAACAAGGCGGCGACCGCGGAGAGCAACGTCTTCCTCTACGCGGACGGCACCCAGCTCGCGCGCGACGGGGAGGTCAACCGGGAGAGCGTCCCGCTCAGCCGCATCCCCAAGGCCGTCCAGCACGCGGTGCTCGCCGCCGAGGACCGCGACTTCTACGGGGAGTCCGCCGTCAACCCCGAGGCGATGGTCCGCGCGGCGTGGAACACCGTCACCGGCAAGGGCAAGCAGTCGGGCTCCACGATCACCCAGCAGTACGTGAAGAACTACTACCTGGGCCAGGAGCAGACCATCAGCCGCAAGGTGAAGGAGTTCTTCATCGCCATCAAGCTGGACCGCGAGTCCGGCAAGGACGACATCCTGGAGGGCTACCTCAACACCAGCTACTTCGGACGCAACGCCTACGGCATCCAGGCAGCCGCCCAGGCGTACTACGGCAAGGACTCCGACAAGCTGGACGTCGCGCAGGGCGCCTACCTCGCCACCCTGCTCAACGCGCCGAGCGCGTACGACGTCGGCGCCCACCCCGAGAACAAGCCGCGGGCCGTGGCCCGCTGGAACTACGTCCTCGACGGCATGGTCAAGAAGAAGTGGCTGACCCGCGAGCAGCGGGCCGCGGTGAAGTTCCCCGCGCCCGGCAAGAGCAAGCCGCGGCTCGGCATGTCCGGCCAGCGCGGCTACCTCGTGGAGGCGGTCAAGGACTACCTCACCGGCAACAAGATCGTCGATGAGCAGACGCTGGCCGCCGGCGGCTACCGCATCACCACCACCATCGACCGCAAGAAGCAGAAGGCGTTCGCCGACGCGGTGCAGTCCGAGCTGATGGACCAGCTCAGCGACTCCCGCAAGACCGACTCCTACGTCCGCGCGGGCGGCGCCTCCATCGACCCGGGCACCGGCCGGATCGTCGCCCTCTACGGCGGCATCGACTACACCCGGCAGTACGTCAACAACGCCACCCGCCGCGACTACCAGGTCGGCTCCACCTTCAAGCCGTTCGTCTTCACCTCGGCCGTGCAGAACGGCTCCAGCACACAGCAGGGCCGGCCCATCACCCCGTACACGGTGTACGACGGCACCAACAAGCGGCCGGTGCAGGGGCCCGACGGGCCCGTGGGCTACGCCCCCGCCAACGAGGACGACCGCAGCTACGGCCCGATCACCGTCACCAAGGCCACCGACCTGTCGGTGAACGCCGTCTACGCGCAGATGGCCGAGGACGTCGGCCCGTCGCGGGTGAAGGCGACCGCCGTCTCCCTCGGCGTCCCCGAGAAGACGCCCGACCTGACCGCCTCCCCCTCCATCGCGCTCGGCCCGGCCACCGCCAGCGTCCTGGACATGGCGCAGGCGTACGCCACCCTCGCCAACCACGGGCGGCACGGCCCGTACACGCTGGTGGAGAAGGCCACCAAGGGCGGCGAGACCCTCCACCTGCCCGACCGGCAGGAGCGGAAACAGACCGTCCCCCGGGAGGCCGCCGACACCACCACCTCCGTCCTGCGGAGCGTGGTCGAGAGCCCGGGCGGTACGGGCGCCGCCGCGCGCGCCTCCGGGCGGCCGGCGGCCGGCAAGACGGGCACCGCGGAGGAGGACAAGGCCGCCTGGTTCGCGGGGTACACCCCCGACCTGGCCACCGTCGTCGCCGTCATGGGCCAGGACTCCGAGAGCGGCGAACAGAAGCCGCTGTACGGCGCCACCGGGCTGCCCCGCATCAACGGCGGCGGCTATCCGGCGCAGATCTGGGCCGCGTACACCGCCGACGCGCTGCAGGGCACCCCCGCCCGGGACTTCGACCTGGAGATCCAGCAGGGCGCCGAGAGCCCGCCCCCGGAGCCGACCGCCACCTCCGCGCCCCCGGCGCCCTCCAGTCCGCCCCCGCCCACCTCCGCGCCCCCGCGCAGGCCCACGACGACCGCGCCCCCGTCGCGTCCGGTGCGCCCCTCGTTCCCGACCGAGCCGCCGGAGCCGACCGGGCCGCCCTCGCTGCCGATCATCACGCTCGGGCCCAATCCGGGCCGCGAGGCGCGGACGGGCGACCACGATCTGCTGGGGTACGACTACTGAGCCGTCGCGGTGCCGCAGTGCCGCGATGCCCCGGTCCCGGAAGGGCCGGGGCATCGCCCGTTCGCGGGGGAGCTCAGTGTCCCGACGTCATCTTGAGGCCGATCACGGCCACCAGCAGCAGCACGACGAAGGAGATCCGGGCCGCGCCGGCCGGCTCGCCCAGCACCGTCATGCCGAGCACGGCGGCGCCCGCCGCTCCGATGCCGACCCACACGCCGTAGGCCGTGCCGATGGGCAGCGTCCGGGCTGCCCGCGACAGCAGCAGCATGCTGGCCACGATCCCCGCGATGGTGAAGACGCTCGGCCAGAGCCGGGTGAAGCCGTCGGTGTACTTCATGCCGACGGACCAGCCGACCTCCAGCAGGCCGGCGACGACGAGCAGGATCCATGCCATGACGGCACCTCCGTGGAATCGCTTCTCCAGGGGTGCGTCGTCTTGTCCTGACCCGGTACGGCGCGTCTCGTCGGGGTCCTTCCGACGGTAGCAAACGGCCGGCCCGCGCGGAGTACCGCTACAGGTAGCGGCCGGTCTACAGGTGCAGGCCGCTCACAGGTACAGCCCGGTGGAGTCGTCCGACCCCTCCAGCCGCTCCGCCGCCACCGCGTGCAGGTCGCGCTCGCGCATCAGGACGTAGGCCACGCCGCGGACCTCGACCTCGGCGCGGTCCTCGGGGTCGTAGAGCACCCGGTCGCCGGGCTCCACCGTGCGCACGCTCTGCCCGACGGCCACGACCTCGGCCCAGGCCAGCCGGCGGCCCACCGCCGCCGTCGCGGGGATGACGATGCCGCCGCTGGAGCGGCGCTCGCCCTCGGGGATGTCGGTCCGGACCAGCACGCGGTCGTGGAGCATCCGGATGGGCAGCTTGTCGTGGGTCGTGTTCGTACGCACGGCACGACCGTACCCGGCCGGGCGGGCCCGTGAGACCAGAGCGGGACCACAACGGGAGAGGCCGGCCCACGGGTTCCGGGCCGGAAGGCCGGCCCGCCACGCCCCGCGTCCCGCCCGTCACACGCCGCTACCGGCGGGCGCCGTACGGGACCGTGCGCGGACGGCCGCCGTACGGACCCGTCGGGTCGCCGCCTCTGACGGACCGGAAACGCTACTTCTTGTCCTTGCCGCGGCGCGACGACGCCGTCAGCAGCCCGAGCACGCCGACGGCCAGCATCGCCGCCGGAACGATCCGCTCCAGGCGCGGCACGCCCTCGTCCGTCACGAACTGCGCCCGCACGTCCGAGACCACCCGGTTCGCGATCGCACAGGCCCGCCCGAGGGTGTGGTCCACCTTCGAGGCCGCCTTCGCCTTCGCGTCGCCGATGATCGTGCTGGGGTGCATCCGCACACCGATCTCGTCGAGCGTCACGGCGAGCTCACTGCGCCTGCGGGCGATGTCCGCCTCGATCTGCGCAGGGGTCCTGGCTTCCGGCACCGCGCTGCCTCCGTAGTCTCATAAGAGTGATGACGAGTGATGACAACAGTCTGTCAGTTCGCTCGGCGCCCCGCCCCATGGCACCCCCGGTGGGCCCGACCGTGGTCGTCGGGGCTCGTTAGGCTCGGTCCCCGGCAGACCCGCCCACCGCCCCGAAGCACAGGAGAACCATGAGCGAGCGACTCCAGCCCGGCGACACCGCCCCCGCCTTCACCCTGCCCGACGCCGACGGCCGGCCCGTCTCCCTCGCCGACCACAAGGGCCGCAAGGTCATCGTCTACTTCTACCCCGCCGCCCTCACCCCCGGCTGCACCAAGCAGGCGTGCGACTTCACGGACAACCTGGAGTTCCTCGCGGGCCACGGCTACGACGTCATCGGCGTCTCGCCCGACAAGCCGGAGAAGCTCGCGAAGTTCCGCGAGAAGGAGGAGCTGCGGGTCACCCTCGTCGGCGACCCCGACAAGAAGGTGCTGGAGGCGTATGGCGCCTTCGGCGAGAAGAAGCTCTACGGCAAGACCGTGACCGGCGTGATCCGCTCCACCGTGATCGTCGACGAGGAGGGGAAGGTCGAGCGCGCGCTGTACAACGTCAAGGCCACCGGCCACGTCGCGAAGATCATCAAGGATCTGGGGCTCTGAGGGCCCCCGGGCCCTGAGGCGCTCACCGCCCGTACACCCCCTCCCCGCGCAGCACGGGACGGTCCTCCGGCTCGTCCTCGGCCTCCGGCAGGTCGAGGACGGCCTGGGCGCCGCCGCCCTCCGCCGAGCCGAACTCCAGCCGGGCGCCCAGCACCGCCGCCTGGCCCACGGCGATCGTCAGGCCCAGACCGTGCCCGGTGCCCCGCTCCGGGGCGGCCGTACGGAACCGCCGCGGCCCCTGGCTGACCAGCTCCGGCGGGTAGCCGCCGCCGTGGTCCCGGACGACGATCCGGGTGCCCTCCACCCGGACCTCGATCGGCGGCTTCCCGTGCTTGGCCGCGTTGGCCAGGATGTTCACCAGGATCCGCTCCACCCGGCGGGCGTCCGTCGCCACGATGCGGCCCTCGCCGACCACCTCGACCGCCACGTCGTCCACCCCGCGCTGGCCCCGCGCCCGCTTCACCACGCCCCGGACCAGCGACGGCAGCTCCACCGCGTCCAGTTGGGCGCTCTCCACCCCCGCGTCCAGCCGGGAGACCTCCAGCAGGTCCTCCACCAGCGCCCGCAGCGTCTGCGCCCGCTCCTGCACCATCTCCACGGCGCGCGGGTGCGGCAGCAGTTCGGCGGAGGCCACCAGGCCCGCGACCGGTGTGCGCAGCTCGTGCGCCACGTCGGCCGTGAACTCGCGCTCCGCCTCCACCCGGGCCGCCAGCGCCGTCGCCATCGCCCGCACCGAGCGCTCCAGCTCCGCCACCTCGTCCCGGCCCACGGGCCCGGTCCCGCCCGCCACGGGCGCCTCGCCCGCCGCGATCCGGCGCGCCTCGGCCGCGCTCAGCCGCAGCCGCCGGGACAGCCCCTGCGCCACGAACCAGCCCACCACCGCCATCAGCACCACGGTCACCGCGCCCGCCAGCAGGAGCGCCCAGTCCAGGGCGCGCTGGAACGCGTCCCGCTTGGGGAAGGACGCCGAGACCGACAGCACCTTGCCGGAGCCCACGCCCGTCGCCGCCCACACCCGGGGGTCCTCACCGCCGCTGATGTACGTGCCCGAGCGCCCCTGCGCCACCGCCTTGGCCAGCGGCGCCGGCAGCGCCGCGTCGTCGAGCTGGGCGTTCAGCGTCACCTGGCCCTCCCGCTGGTAGAGCTGGAGGGCGGAGCTCAGCAGCCGGTCCTGCTGGGCCCGCGCCTGGCGGTCCCGCTCCAGCCCGGAGACGTGGTGCACGGCCACGCCGAGCAGGACGACCGCCAGCGCGGTGACGGAGGAGATCGCCAGCGCGATCCGGCCACGGATGCCCATCACGTGATCGAGTACGTCTCGGTCGTCTTCCCGGCCGGGGTGAGCCCCGTGTAGACGACCTCCACCGAGGTGAACGCCAGCATCCCGTCGACCTTCCGCGGCCGGGAGAGCGTCAGCCGCGCCGGGAACGAGGTGCGTGCCGAGCCGTTCGCGCCGCTGGAGACCAGCACCACGCCGTCGCCCTCGGCCTTGTCCGTGGCGTACGTGTCCCACTCGATGTCGCTCGCCACCGCGCCGCCGTTGGCGCAGCTCAGGGTGATGATCTTCGGCTCCAGCAGCAGCTCGCCGTACCCGCAGTCACGGACGCCCGGCAGTTCCTGGGCGGCGCCGAACTGGGCCGAGGCCGACGCCCGGTCCCGCTGCCCCTGCTGCTCCTTCTTGGCCCGCGCCGTCTGCGGCGCGTCGGACACGGCGTTCGCCCGGTCCGCCCCCTGCCCCAGCCAGAAGCCCCCGAGGGCCAGTACCGCCGCCGCGCCGGATATCCCCAGGAGGGTGCGCGCGCGGACCCGCCGACGGGGCACGGCACGGTCGGTCATCGGACTCTCTTCCTCGGTCGGGCGGCCGGGCGGTCGGAGGCGGCCGCACCGGGACAGTCGTGAACGGCGGGAGCGGCCGGGTGGCGGGCGGCCGGTCCGCGGCGCGGCGGGCCCGTCTCTCCCCCGGTGTGAGGGACGGGTAAATCGGGGGCCGCGTTCCCTTCCGGAGGGACCGGTTCGCGCGGGTACGTGGGCGTGTGACGCGCCGCACGCGCGTACGACGCGTCGGAGGCGAAACGTTCCGCGGCGCACGCGGGACCGGGCGCCGCCGACGCTCCGTCACCGGGCCCCGCACCGGCCCCCGGACGGTTCCCGGACGTGGCCGGACTCTCCTCTCCCGCGCGCGGCCCGGCCCAGTACAGTAGGCACGGCACCGGCGCCCGTACGCCAAGGGCTGAGCGGCGATCTTTAGGTGGTCGTGTTTGTCGGTTCGAATCCGACCGGGCGCACCCAGGCCGACGGCCCGGCCCGCAGTCGACTGCGGGCCGGGCCGTCGGCACGTCCGGGAGAGTCGCGGGCGTCAGCCCAGCAGCTCCCGCACCACCGGCACCAGCGCGCGGAAGGCCTGGCCGCGGTGGCTGATGGCGTTCTTCTCCTCGGCGGTCAGCTCGGCACAGGTGCGGGTCTCGCCGTCGGGCTGGAGGATCGGGTCATAGCCGAAGCCGCCGCTGCCGGCGGGCTCGGTGCGGAGGGTGCCGCGCAGCCGTCCCTCGACCACCCGCTCGGTGCCGTCCGGCAGGGCCAGCGCGGCGGCGCAGGCGAAGTGCGCGGCGCGGTGCGGGGCGGCGATGTCGGAGAGCTGGGCGAGGAGGAGGTCCAGATTGGCCTTGTCGTCGCCGTGCCGGCCCGCCCAGCGGGCGGAGAAGATGCCGGGGGCGCCGTTCAGGACGTCCACGCAGAGGCCGGAGTCGTCGGCCACGGCGGGCAGCCCGGTGGCCCGGGCCAGAGCGTGCGCCTTGAGGAGGGCGTTCTCGGCGAAGGTGACGCCGGTCTCCTTGACGTCGGGGATCTCGGGGTAGGCGTCGGCGCCCACGAGTTCGACGTCGAGGCCGGACCCGGTGAGGATCGAGCGCAGTTCGGTGACCTTGTGGGCGTTGCGGGTGGCGAGGATCAGGCGCTTCATGGGGCCCGATTATTCACGCCGGACGCGGTACGTCCCGTTCCGCCCTCGGCCGCCGGACGGCGTCGGCCCCGCCGCGCACCGCGGACGGCGTCAGCCCTTGATGCACGCCGCGGTCAGCGAACCGGCCGCCTTGGTGAGGGCGGTCACGTCGGGGCGCTCGCCGTCGCCGACGCTGTCCTGGATGTCGTCCACGGCCGCGGTGAGCGCGCCGATGGCGTCCTTCACCGGGGACTCGCCGTCGCTGTCGGTGTCGGCCCCGGTCCTGCGGGTCAGTTCGCCGAGATCCCGGTTGATCTTGTCGATGAACTCCTGGCCGCTCTGCGGGTCCTTGGAGTCGTCGGCGATGGTCCGCCGCAGGTCCTGGACGTCGCGCTGGACGTCCTTGGCAAGGGCGCCGCAGTCCGCCGCCGCCCGCGCCTGGGAGCAGGAGGTCACGGCGGGCAGCGCGAGGGCCGCCGCGGCGAGGGCCGCGACGGCGGTGGTGCGGCGCGGACGGTGGTGGCGCGAGGCCATGCGACGGTTCCCCTCCGGTGGGCGTGCTGCCCGGTGGTCACGGGGGCACGGACCCCTCGCCGCACCCTCCAGCATGGTAGCTACAACGTCTGCTCGAGGGCGGCGCGCTGGGCGGCGTCGAGGTCGGCGCAGCCCTTGACCGCGAGGTCGAGGAGGGCGTCGAGCTCGGCGCGGGCGAAGGGCTGGGCCTCGGCGGTGCCCTGGACCTCGACGAAACGGCCGTCGCCGGTGCAGACGACGTTCATGTCGGTCTCGGCGCGGACGTCCTCCTCGTAGCGGAGGTCGAGCAGCGGGACGCCGTCGACGATGCCGACGCTGACCGCGGAGACCGTGCCGGTGAGGGGGTGGCGGCCGTGCTTGACCAGCTTCTTCCGCTGGGCCCAGGCGACGGCGTCGGCCAGCGCGACGTAGGCGCCGGTGATGGCGGCGGTGCGGGTGCCGCCGTCGGCCTGGAGGACGTCGCAGTCGAGGACGATGGTGTTCTCGCCGAGCGCCTTGTAGTCGATGACGGCGCGCAGGGAGCGGCCGATGAGGCGGGAGATCTCGTGGGTGCGCCCGCCGATCTTGCCGCGGACGGACTCGCGGTCGCCGCGGGTGTTGGTGGCGCGGGGCAGCATCGCGTACTCGGCGGTGACCCACCCCTCGCCGCTGCCCTTGCGCCAGCGCGGGACGCCCTCGGTGACGCTGGCGGTGCAGAGGACCTTGGTGTCGCCGAAGGAGACGAGGACGGAGCCCTCGGCGTGCTTGCTCCAGCCACGCTGGATGGTCACGGGGCGGAGCTGGTCGGGTGTGCGGCCGTCGATGCGAGACATGGTGATGAGCCTATCGGGATCACGAAGGGCCCTGTTCCGGTTCGTGCGCGATCACGCGTCACTGGCCGGAACAGGGCCCTTCACGGGAGCTCAGCGGCTCACATCATGTCCTCGATCTCCGCGGCGATCGGGTCGGCGTCGGTGCCGATGACGACCTGGATGGCGGTGCCCATCTTCACGACGCCGTGCGCGCCGGCGGCCTTGAGGGCGGCCTCGTCGACCAGCTCGGGGTCGGCGACCTCGGTGCGGAGACGGGTGATGCAGCCCTCGATCTCCTCGATGTTGTCGAGCCCGCCGAGACCGGCGACGATCTTCTCTGCCTTGCTGGCCATGTGCACTCCTGTTGTCTCGGCCCTCGGCGGTACCGCCGACCGGCTTTCCCACGGTAAACCACGTTCAGAGCAACTATGCGGGCGTATGTCCGTCATCTGGCGAAGGATGGCGGCCACCGGGCCCCGCGTTCCGGAGGACCGAAAACGTACCCCAAGTGGTCTACACCAGTATGCCAGCCCCGGGAGGACGCAGATGAGTGCGGAGGCCGCGAGCCCGCCGCGGCGCAAGCGGTGGCAGGGCCTGCTGGGCGGGCTGCAGAAGATGGGCCGCAGCCTCCAGCTGCCGATCGCGGTGCTCCCGGCCGCCGGCATCCTCAACCGGCTGGGCCAGCCCGACGTCTTCGGCGCCGACGGCCTGGGCTGGACGGACGTCGCCAAGGTCTTCGCCGGGGCGGGCGGCGCGCTGCTCGACTCGGCGCTCGGACTGCCGCTGCTTTTCTGCGTCGGCGTCGCCATCGGCATGGCGAAGAAGGCGGACGGTTCGACGGCGCTGGCGGCGGTCGTGGCCTTCCTCGTCTACTTCTCCGTCCTGCACCAGTTCCCCGAGGACTGCCCGCAGACGGCGAAGTTCGCGGGGGCGGGGCTGTGGAGCGGCGTCTGCGTCTCGGGGTCGGGGGCGGCGACGCTCGCCGGCTACCAGAACCCCGGGGTCTTCGGCGGCATCGTGATCGGCCTGATGAGCGCCTGGTTCTGGGTCCGCTTCCACCGGGTGCGGCTGGTGGACTGGCTGGGCTTCTTCAACGGGCGGCGGCTGGTCCCGATCATGATGTCCTTCGTCGCGCTGCTCTTCGCCGTGGTCTGCCTCTGGGTCTGGCCGCCGGTCGGCCACGCCCTGACGAGCTTCAGCCAGTGGCTGTCGGACCTGGGCGAGACGGGCTCGGGCGTTTTCGGGGTGGCGAACCGGGCGCTGCTGGTGGTGGGGCTGCACCAGTTCCTGAACACCTTCATGTGGTTCCAGTTCGGCGACTTCACCAAGCCGGACGGAACGGTGGTGCACGGCGACATCAACCGCTTCCTGGCCGGCGACCCGTCGGCCGGCCAGTTCACCACCGGCTTCTTCCCCATCATGATGTTCGCCCTGCCGGCGGCGGCCCTGGCGATCACCCACACGGCCCGGCCGGAGAACCGGAAGATGGTCGGCGGCATGATGCTGTCGGTGGCCCTGACGTCGTTCGTGACGGGCGTGACGGAGCCCATCGAGTACTCGTTCCTCTTCATCGCGCCACTGCTGTACGCGGCACATGTGCTGCTCACGGGTGTCTCGATGGCCGTGTCGTGGGCGCTCGGCGTGCACGACGGCTTCAGCTTCTCGGCCGGACTGATCGACTACGTGATCAACTGGGGGCTGGCGACCAGGCCGTGGCTGATCATCCCGATCGGCTTCGCGTTCGCCGTCGTCTATTACGCGGTGTTCCGCTTCGCGATCACGCGGTTCGACCTGCCCACGCCGGGGCGGGAGCCGGAGGAGACGGCGAAGGAGATGCGGGAGGGGACCGTCAAGGACTAGGCCGCCCCCGCGTCACCGCCGCACGGCCCCTGGGCACACCACCGGAGGCCGTGTTCCTGTGTCCTGGCACACTCGGAAGTCGCGGATTCCTTTATGCCGGACTCACGTGCTACAACAGGTCTAAACCACTTGGTGGTTTAGACCATAAAGCGGGCCGTCCCACACCCCCGAGTGCCCGCCTCACCTGGAGGAATCCGATGAGTACGGCCACCGCGAAGGCGGCCCCCGTAAAGGCCCCCGCAAAGAAGCGGAGGCAGGGCGTGTTGCAGGGCCTGCAGAAGGTGGGTCGCAGCCTTCAGCTGCCGATCGCCGTTCTGCCGGCCGCGGGCATCATGGTCCGCCTCGGTCAGCCCGATGTCTTCGGCAAGGACGGGCTCGGCTGGGACAAGGTCTCCGCCGTGTTCGGCAACGCGGGCGGCGCGATCACCGGCGCCCTGCCGCTGCTGTTCTGCCTCGGTGTCGCCATCGGCTTCGCCAAGAAGGCGGACGGCTCCACCGCGCTCGCGGCCGTCGTCGGCTTCCTCGTCTACAGCAAGGTCCTCCAGGCCTTCCCGATCGTCGAACAGCACATCGCCAACGGCAAGATCGTCGAAGCCAAGTACAACGACCCGGGCGTCCTCGGCGGCATCATCATGGGTCTGCTCGCGGCCGTGCTGTGGCAGCGGTTCCACCGCACCAAGCTGGTCGACTGGCTCGGCTTCTTCAACGGCCGTCGCCTCGTGCCGATCATCATGGCCTTCGTCGGCCTGGTCGTCGGCGTCTTCTTCGGCCTCGTCTGGGAGCCGATCGGTGACGCCATCACCGACTTCGGCGAGTGGATGACCGGCCTCGGCGCCGGTGGCGCGGCCCTCTTCGGCGGTGTGAACCGCGGGCTGATCCCGATCGGCATGCACCAGTTCGTCAACACCGTCGCCTGGTTCCAGCTCGGTGACTTCACCAACTCGGCCGGCGAGGTCGTCCACGGCGACATCACCCGCTTCCTGGCGGGCGACCCGAGCGCCGGTATGTTCCAGGCCGGCTTCTTCCCGATCATGATGTTCGGCCTCCCGGCCGCCGCCCTCGCCATCGCGCACACGGCCCGCCCCGAGAACCGCAAGGTCGTACTGGGCATGATGGTCTCGCTGGCGCTGACCTCGTTCGTCACCGGTGTCACCGAGCCGATCGAGTTCACGTTCATGTTCCTCGCGCCGGTGCTGTACGTGATCCACGCGCTCCTCACCGCTCTCTCGATGGCCGTCACCTGGGCCCTCGGTGTCCACGCCGGCTTCAATTTCTCGGCCGGATTCATCGACTACGCCCTGAACTGGACGCACGCCACGAAGCCGTGGCTGATCATTCCGATCGGCCTGGTCTTCGGCGCGATCTACTACGTGCTGTTCCGCTTCGCGATCGTCAAGTTCAATCTGCCGACGCCTGGGCGGGAGGCGGATCCGGAGTTCGCGGAGGCGGAGCCGGCTTCGGCGCCGGCGCCGGAGCGGAAGCCGGAGCCGGTGTCTGTGGCCAAGGCTGACGCGAAGCCGGCTGCGAAGCCGGTCTCCGCCAAGGGTGGGGCCAAGAAGGCGCCTGCCCAGAGGAAGCGGAAGCCTGCTTCCAAGGCCAAGCGCTGATCTTTGCTTGAGCTCTGCCGAGCCCCTGGGACCGTGGGCGGTCCCGGGGGCTTTGCCTTGCCCCGGTCCCGCCCTTTCTCCGTTTCTTGCGGGGACTGCGCCCCCGCGCCCCCGAAACCGCGCTTCGCGCGGTTGTCCTCAAACGCCGGACGGGCTATATCAGCCCGTCCGGCGTTTGAGGACCTCGCGGCGAAGCCGCGATGCCGGGGGTTCGGGGGACTGGCCCCCGGGAAACGGCGAAGGGGCGGGACCGGGGCACCCTAGAACTCGTACACCGCCCCCGCGTGGGCCAGCTCCGCGGGCCCGTCGTACAAAGACCGCGCATCGCGCAGATTGCGCAGCGGGTCCGTCCACGGCGGGATGTGGGTGAGGACGAGGCGCCCGGCGCGGGCGGAGGCGGCGAGGTGGCCGGCCTCCAGGCCGTTGAGGTGGAGGTCGGGGATGTCCTCCTTGCCGTGGGTGAAGGAGGCTTCGCAGAGCAGCAGGTCGGCGTCCTTGGCGAGGGAGTTGAGCGCCTCGCAGGGACCGGTGTCGCCGGAGTAGACGAGGGCGGAACCGCCGTGTTCCACCCGGAAGGCGAACGCCTCGACGGGGTGGTTGACGCGGTCGGTGAAGACGGTGAACGGGCCGACGGAGAAGCTGCCGGGTTCCAGGGTGCGGAAGTCGAAGACCTCGCGCATGCAGGCGGGGTCCGGTACGTCGCCGTAGGCGGCGAGCAGCCGCTGTTCGGTGCCCTCCGGGCCGTGCACCGGGATGGCGCCGGCCCGGCCGCCGTCGTGCCGGTAGTAGCGGGCGACGAAGTAGCCGCACATGTCGATGCAGTGGTCGGGGTGGAGATGGGACAGCAGCACCGCGTCGAGGTCGTAGAGGCCGATGTGGCGCTGGAGCTCGCCCAAGGCGCCGTTGCCCATGTCGAGGAGCAGCCGGTAGCCGTCGGCTTCCACCAGATAGCTCGAACAGGCGGATTCCGTGGACGGGAACGAGCCCGCGCATCCGACGACGGTGAGCTTCATGCGGGCCTGAACCTCCGTGGGCCGGTGACGGGGGGCCGGTGACCGTGCGGTGCGTCCGAGGGTAAGGCGGGAACCGAGCGGCCGCTCCATCGTGGGCCGGGTCTGTGGCTGGAATCACCAGGACGGACGGCGCCGGGCGCCGGAGCGCGCGAAAACCCGCCCGCGCCCCCTGGGGGCGGCGGACGGGTCCGCAGTGCGGTGAAAGCGGCGGCGGGCCGCTAGAGCGGCCGGACCCGCTCCGCCCGGTCGAGGGTGTCCATGAAGCGCCGGAAGCGCTCGGCGGACTCCTCGCTGCCGGCCGTCACCGTGAACTCCTCCGGCGACATCACGGCCGCCAGCCGTTCACGCGTCTCAGGGGCGAGCGCATCCCAGGCCGCCCGATCCAGCCGTGACTGCGCCGCAGTTTCCGCACTGCCAGTTTCCATTGTTGAGTTGCCTCATGTCCGAAGATCCACATGCGGGACAGTTCATGTGCGTCTCCTACGGGATGATGTCAGCCGGTCGCCAACATCGGTAGGGGCAGTCTCTCCGGCGGCCCCGGCCCGCTCCCGGGCGGGTGCTCAGGCCCAGAGCTGCCCGTGCAGCGCGGCCACCGCGGCCTCGGTGGTGAGCGCGGTGTAGAGGCCGGTGGACAGGTACTTCCAGCCGCCGTCGGCCACGATGAAGACGATGTCCGCGCGCTCCCCGGCGCGTTGGGCCTTGCGGGCGACGCCCAGCGCGGCGTGCAGGACGGCTCCGGTGGAGACGCCCGCGAAGATGCCCTCCTCGGCGAGAAGTTCGCGGGTGCGACGGACTGCGTCCTCGGAGCCGACGGAGTAGCGGGTGGTGAGGACCGTCTCGTCGTAGAGCTCGGGCACGAAGCCCTCGTCGAGGTTGCGCAGGCCGTAGACGACGTCGTCGTAGCGCGGTTCGGCGGCGACGATCCGTACGTCCGGGACGTGTTCGCGCAGGTAGCGGCCGACGCCCATCAGGGTTCCCGTGGTGCCGAGGCCGGCCACGAAGTGGGTGATCCCGGGGAGGTCGGCGAGGATCTCGGGGCCGGTGGTGCCGTAGTGGGCGCCCGCGTTGTCGGGGTTGCCGTACTGGTAGAGCATCACCCAGTCGGGGTGCTCCGCGGCCAGTTCCTTGGCCACGCGGACGGCCGTGTTCGACCCCCCGGCCGCGGGCGAGGAGACGATCTCGGCGCCCCACATGGCGAGCAGCTGCCGGCGCTCCTCGCTGGTGTTCTCCGGCATCACGCAGACGATGCGGTAGCCCTTGAGGCGGGCGGCCATGGCCAGGGAGATGCCGGTGTTGCCGGAGGTCGGCTCCAGGATGGTGCACCCGGGGGTCAGCCGGCCGGCCTTCTCCGCCTGCTCGATCATGTGCAGCGCGGGGCGGTCCTTGACGGAGCCGGTGGGGTTGCGGTCCTCCAGCTTCGCCCAGATCCGGACGTCCCCGGAGGGGGACAGCCGGGGCAGGCGGACCAGCGGGGTGTCGCCGACCGCGGCCAGCGGGCTGTCGTACCGCATGCCTAGCGAGCCCCGCCGGCGACGGCCGGGAGGATGGTGACGCTGTCGCCGTCGGCGAGTTCGGTGCCCAGGCCGGCCAGGAAGCGGACGTCCTCGTCGTTCAGGTAGACGTTGACGAACCGGCGCAGCGCGCCGCCCTCGTCCACCAGCCGCTCGCGGATGCCCGGGTGGCGGGCGTCCAGGTCCTTGAAGAGCTCGTCGATCGTGGCCCCGGCGCCCTCGACGGACTTCTCGCCGCCGGTGTGGGTGCGGAGGATGGTCGGGATGCGTACCTCGATGGCCATGGTGGTGCTCCTCGTCGGAGTGCGTGGGTGCGGAGAGGCGTGCGGAACGGCTGGGGCGCGGGGAACGGAACGGGTGTTCTCCCGGGACAACCGTGGGCGCATGCTATCGATTCCCCGCCCCGCTCCCCCATGGCCGTCCCGGTGGGCGGGACGCGAGGTCCCGCCTGGTGGGACCGTCAATAGGCCGCGACGATCCGGACCTCTTCCTCGGTGATCCCGCCGTCCACGATGCGGAAGGAGCGGAACTGGAAGGGGCCCGAGCCGTCCGTGTCCGCGGTGGAGACCAGCACGTAGTGGGCGCCGGGTTCGTTGGCGTACGAGACGTCCGTACGGGACGGGTACGCCTCGGTGGCGGTGTGCGAGTGGTAGATGACCACCGGCTCCTCGTCGCGGTCGTCCATCTCGCGGTACAGCGTGAGGAGATCGGTGGAGTCGAACTCGTAGAACGTGGGCGAGCGGGCGGCGTTGAGCATGGGGACGAACCGCTCGGGGCGGTCGCTGCCGGCCGGGCCGGCGACCACGCCGCACGCCTCGTCGGGGTGGTCGGCGCGGGCGTGCTCGACGATCCGGTCGTGCAGGGCCTGGGTGATGGTCAGCATGCGGGCCAGCATAGGTCGGGGTGCGCGGGGCCCCGCTGGGGCCGTGACGGACGCCACCCGCCGGGCACTTCCGGATACGCGACGGGCCCGCCGCGCACCGGGGGGGGAGGGTGCGGGCGGGCCCGATGGCCCGGCGTGGTGCCGGCGTCAGGCGGCCTGGTCGACGCTTTCCCGGGCGGCGGCCGAGTAGTCCTTGCGCTCGAACGCCTGCGGGTTGCGGGCCTTCAGCGCGAAGTACGACACGACCATGATCCCGGCCCAGACGGGCGCGCAGTACAGCGAGATCCGCGCATCCTTGTCGATGCCCATGAGCACGATCACCATGCCGATGAAGGCGAGGGCGAAAAGGCTGGTCCAGGGCGCTCCGGGGGCCTTGAACTCCGACTGCGGCAGCTCGCCGCGGTCGGCCTTGCGGCGGTAGCGGAGCTGGGCCATCAGGATCATGATCCAGGCCCACATACCGGAGATGGTGGCGAAGGAGACGACGTACTCGAACGCCTTGCCCGGCCACTGGTAGTTGATCCACACGCCGACGAGCATGCACGCGGCGGAGACCGTGGTGCCGCGCAGCGGCAGGCCGCGCTTGGTCAGGACGGCGAAGAACTTCGGGCCCTGGCCGTTGAGGGACAGGTCGCGCAGCATGCGGCCGGTGGAGTACATGCCGGAGTTGCAGGAGGACAGCGCCGCGGTGAGGACCACGAAGTTGACGATTCCGGCACCGGCCGGCAGGCCGATCTTGGCGAACGCCTCGACGAACGGGCTGACGCCCGGCTCGAAGACGGTCCAGCTGACCACGGACAGGATGATGATCAGCGCGCCCAGGTAGAAGACGGCGATGCGCCACGGCACGGTGTTGATGGCCTTGGGCAGCGTCTTCTTGGGGTCGGCCGCCTCGCCCGCGGTGACGCCGACGAGCTCGACGGCGAGGAAGGCGAACATGACGATCTGCAGCGTCATCAGCGTGCCGCCGATGCCCTTGGGGAAGAACCCGCCGTGGGACCAGAGCTGCGAGAAGGACGCGGTGTCACCGGCGTCGGAGAACCCGAGGGTGATGACGCCGATACCGATCAGGATCATGCCGATGATGGCGGTGACCTTGACCATGGAGAACCAGAACTCCAGCTCGCCGAAGAGCTTCACGGAGATCAGGTTGGCCAGGTAGAGGACGGCCGTGAAGACCAGGGCCGAGGCCCACTGCGGGATCGACTTGTCCCAGTACTGGACGTACTTGGCCGCCGCGGTCACCTCGGTGATGCCGGTGACGACCCAGAACAGCCAGTAGGTCCAGCCGGTCACATAGCCCCAGAACGGCCCGAGGAACTCACGGGCGTAGTCCGAGAAGGAGCCCGAGACCGGGCGGTACATGAGGAGCTCGCCGAGCGCCCGCATGATGAAGAAAATAACGAGTCCCGCTATCGCGTACGCGAGGATGAGACTCGGTCCGGCCTTGGATATGGCCGTGCCGGCGCCGAGGAAAAGTCCGGTGCCGATGGCGCCACCAATGGCGATCATCTGGATCTGTCGGTTGCCCAGCCCCCGCTGGTAACCCTCGGAAGCCTCACCGCTTCCGTCCCGCTCGCCGGCCTCGCCTGCGACGCGGTCCGCGACCTGCTCAGAGGTCATGGTGGAACGCCTTTCTCCATACCGATCCGGATCGTCCGGATCGGGTTCCGATCCCCCCGGATGGAGTCCTGCACGAGCCGACGGTCGGTCGGCCATAGCGCTCCCGCTCCACGACATGGGTGGCGTCGGTGGATGCAGGTCGTGAAGATTTATCACGGGTAATACGTAGATCGCCAGTTCGAATGTGCGCCAAGCCACAGGCAGAGTGGGGCAAACCCCGCAAAGATGGGCTTTCGCCGCCACCGCGGTGACGCGATCGTTATGCGGACACCATTACCCGAAAAGCGGACGTAGATCGTCCGCAAAGATCGGAAAAGAGGGGCAAAGGGCCGCACCGAGCCCGGCCGGGGGCGAGTGCCGGCTAGCGCTGGCCCAGCGTCTCGACCAGTGTCTCCTGAAGCCCGCCCAGCCACAGGTAGGCCATCACCATCGGCTTGCGGGGATCGTCGTCCGGCAGCCGGAAGAGGGCGTCGCTCTCGTCCTCGTCGGTGATCTCCAGCCGGGCGGCGATCGTCAGCCGGAGGTCGTTGAGGGTGCCCAGCCACTGCCGGGAGCCCTCCGGGGAGAGCCGGAGCACGGCCGCGCCGCCCCCGGGCCCGTCCGCCGCGGACAGTCCGTCCAGCGAGCGGACGACCGCCAGGCCGTCGTCGCGCTTGCGGGCACGCAGGTCGTTCTCGGTGTAGCGGCGGAACTCGGCGGCGTACGCGCGGGCCTGCTCGTCCTGCTCGGCGCCGGGGGTGCCGTAGGCGTCCGGGAAGAGGCGGGCCAGCGCCGGGTCGGCGGGCGGCTCGCTGGGGCCCTCGGCGAAGAGGCGGGCCAGCGGGTCCTCGTCCGCGCCGTCCGCGGGCCCGTCGTCGGGGCCGATCAGCTCCAGGAGCTGCACGGTGAGGTTGCGGAGGATGGAGACCTCGATCTCGTCCAGGGCGATGGCCGCCCCGCCGCCGGGCAGCGGCTCGAAGTGCCCGGCCATCAGCGGTCCTGCGAGAGGGTCGCCCACAGGCCGTAGCCGTGCATCGCCTGCACGTCGCGCTCCATCTCCTCGCGCGATCCGCTGGACACCGTGGCGCGGCCCTTGTGATGGACGTCGAGCATCAGTTTGCGGGCCTTGTCCTTGGAGTAACCGAAGTACGCCTGGAAGACGTAGGTGACATAGCTCATGAGGTTCACGGGGTCGTTGTGGACGAGGGTGACCCAGGGAACGTCGGGTTCGGCCACGGCGAAGGGGGATTCGCCCGTCTCCGGACGTTCGATCTCGACAGGTGCCACACTCACGCCCGCTCCACGCCTCGCTTCTCCGTCGGGACACGGCGGTCCATACGCACTTCCCATGCTGCCACTTCACGGCCCCGGGCGCACAAACGGCCCCCCGAAATCGTCACTCTGACGAGTATTCGCGGTAGCATCCGGTCGAAGCCAGAACGGGAATGCGAGGTAGGGCCAAGTGAACGCTGCGGACCTGGGGCTGCCGGTGGCTGTGCCGTCGACGGCGCTCTTCACCGACCGGTACGAACTCACGATGCTGCAGGCCGCGCTGCGCGCCGGGACGGCCGGCCGGCGCTCGGTGTTCGAGGTCTTCACCCGGCGGCTGCCCGAGGGCCGCCGGTACGGCGTGGTCGCGGGCACCGGCCGGGTCCTGGACGCCGTCGAGAACTTCCGCTTCGACCCCGGCGTCCTGGAGTTCCTCGCCGACCGCGGCATCGTGGACGCCCCGACCCTGGAGTGGCTGTCCGGCTACCGCTTCCGCGGCGATATCTGGGGCTACCCCGAGGGCGAGGTCTACTTCCCCGGCTCGCCGGTCATGCGGGTGGAGGGCAGCTTCGCCGAGTGCGTGCTGCTGGAGACGGTGATCCTCTCGATCCTCAACCACGACTCCGCGGTGGCCGCCGCGGCCTCCCGGATGGCCGTCGCGGCGGGCGGCCGGCCGCTGATCGAGATGGGCGCCCGGCGCACCCACGAACTGGCCGCCGTCGCCGCGGCCCGCGCGGCCTACGTGGGCGGTTTCGCCACCACCTCCGACCTCGCCGCCGGCTTCCGCTACAACATCCCGACCGTCGGCACCAGCGCGCACGCGTTCACCCTGCTGCACGACAACGAGCGCGACGCCTTCCGCGCGCAGGTCGACTCGCTGGGCGGCGGCACCACGCTGCTCGTCGACACCTACGACGTGACGGAGGCGGTCCGGATGGCCGTCGAGATCGCCGGGCCGGAGCTCGGCGCCGTCCGCATCGACTCCGGCGACCTGCTGCTGCTCGCCCACCGGGTGCGCCAGCAGCTCGACGACCTGGGCGCCCACAAGACGAAGATCGTCGTGACCAGCGACCTGGACGAGTACGCCATCGCCTCGCTGGCCGCCGCCCCCGTGGACGCCTACGGCGTCGGCACCCAGCTGGTGACCGGAAGCGGCCACCCCACCTGCTCGATGGTCTACAAGCTGGTCGCCCGCGCGGACTCGGCGGACCCGGACGCCCCGCTGCGGCCGGTCGCCAAGAAGTCGATGGGCGGGAAGATGTCCCTCGGCGGCCGCAAGTGGGCCGCCCGGCGCACCGACGCGGACGGGGTCGCGGAGGCCGAGGTCGTCGGCACCGGGCCGGTGCCGGACGAGCTGGCGGGGCGGCAGCTGCTCGTCGAGCTCGTCCGGGGCGGCGAGGTCGTCGCCCGGGAGCCGCTGGACGCGGCCCGGGAGCGGCACACCGCCGCCCGCGGCGGACTGCCGCTGTCCGCCACGCAGCTGTCGAAGGGCGAGCCGGTGCTGCCCACGGAGTACCTCTGACCGCTCCTCGGGGGCCGGTCCGTCGCCGACGCACCGTCGGCGTACCTCCGACCGCCCCCTGTGCCCCTCCCCCCGTCCCAGGGGACTCACTACCCTCGGTCACAGAGAGTCGAACAGCGTCGCGGCCGCCGCGGTCCCGGGTCGCGGCCGGAGCGAAGCAGCCGGCTCCGTAACGTCTTCCGCACCGTCGGCCGAGGGCCCTTCCGTAAAGGATCAAGCGCCATGAACCGTGCACTGATCATCGTCGACGTGCAGAACGACTTCTGCGAGGGCGGCGCCCTCGCGGTGGCCGGCGGCGCCGACGTGGCGGCGGCGATAACCGACCTGGTGGGCGAGGCCACCGCCGG
Source organism: Streptomyces sp. NPDC021100 (assembly GCF_044333095.1). NCBI lineage: Bacteria > Bacillati > Actinomycetota > Actinomycetes > Kitasatosporales > Streptomycetaceae > Streptomyces > Streptomyces sp. NPDC021100. The sequence goes on along the minus strand of NZ_JBIRQH010000017.1, from coordinate 102,659 downwards.
TTACGCCCACATCGTCGCCTCCCGCGACATGCACATCGACCCCGGAGACCACTTCTCCGAGCACCCGGACTACGTCGACTCGTGGCCCGTCCACTGCGTGGCCGGCACCGAGGGCAGCGGCTTCCACCCCAACCTGGCGCCCGCCATCGCCTCGGGCGCGATCGGCGCGGTGTTCGACAAGGGCGCCTACGCGGCCGGCTACAGCGCCTTCCAGGGCGCGGACGAGAACGGGACCGGCCTCGCCGACTGGCTGCACGCCCGGGACGTGGCGGAGGTCGACGTGGTCGGCATCGCCACCGACCACTGCGTCCGGGCGACCGCGCTGGACGCCCGCCGGCAGGGATTCGCCACGACCGTCCTGCTGGACCTGACGGCGGGCGTGGCCCGGGAGACCGTCGACACCGCCCTGGAGGAGCTGCGCGGGGCGGGCGTGGAGCTGATGGGCAAGCCCGTGGTGGGCTGACGGGCCGGCCCCCGGGGCTCAGGCGGCTCCCGCCGGGCGGCGGAGCAGCCGCGCTATCGGATGCCACCACTCCGTCTCGTCCTCCGGCGCCGACCGCCACACCAGCCCGTCCGGATGGTGCAGCGCGGCGCTCACCTCGTCCGGGCTCGGCGGTTCGCTGTTCCCGCGGAGGAAGACCGCCCGGAGGCCGAGATTCCGTACCCGGGTGAGCGCCCGCTGACGGTTCGCGGCGTGCACCAGGACCCGTACCCGCGTCCCCGGCCGCGCCTCGCCGCCGGGCGGGCTGGGCAGGGACAGGGCGACGACCACACTGCCGTCCGGGAGCTTGACGAATCCGCCGCCGGCCATCCGCATCACCCTCCGTGGAGCCTCCGGGTCGGTCCCCGTGTCAACAAGGGACCGTCACCACCGCATCCAACCCCCATCGACGGCGACCCGCCAGGGAAATCCGGAAAAACGGCTCTGACCTGGCGCTTTATCCGCAGCGCGAATGATCTTGCGGCTCCGGGCCGACCACCGCCCGGCGCCTCCTCCGGCCGGCCGGGAGGCGGCTGTCAGTAGTGGGGGCGCCTGCCGCGAGCGGTTACGCGGGCGCGTCCGGCCCACCACCCGGGCGGATCGGCCACGCCCCGCGCCTCTCACGCCTCGGGACGGTGGGCAAGGGCGTGCTTACCGGCCGTTCCCCTAGGGCAGACAGGACCGTAGAGTCTTTTTGCGGTACGTACCTGTCGGCTCTGCACCCCACCATCCCCCCCGAGGACGGATTCCGTCATGCCGCGTCCGACGTCAGCACAGATCGTTTACGGCTCGGCCACCGTTGTTCTCTCGACCCTCCTCATGCTGCTGCTGTCACGGACGAGTTCGGGCGCCGGGACCGCCGTCGTCGCCCTGGGCGCGCTGGCGCTCGGCCTGCTCGTGGCCGCGCTGGTGCCCGGCGCGCGCCGGAGCCCACGGGCGGAGGCGGTGCAGCCCCCCGTGCGCCGGCCCGCCCGGGCGCGGCCGGCGGGCGCGCGCGTGGGCGAGCGGCTGGGCGGCCGGGTGAGCGACCGGGTGAGCGAGCACTCACTGCACGGCTGAGACCACCACGGTCTTGGCCGCCTTGTCGTGGATGCACTGCTGATACGGCTTGTCCCAGGCACACCAGAGGACGTTGACCAGCCAGAACAGCGGTCCGCAGCAGGGCACGACCCACGGCAGGCAGTAGACGGCGGCGCGGATCCAGCCCGGCGCGTTCCGGGGCACGGCGCCGTTCTCCAGCATCGCCACGCGGATGCCCATCGCCATCTTGCCGACCGTCTGCCCACGGGCCGTCAGCATCAGGCCCTCGTAGAGGAAGTAGACGATCGCCACGAGGACGCTGAGGCCGGTGTTCTTGGTGTTGTCCTGGGACGGGTCCCAGTGGTCCCAGACGAACGCCGAGTAGATCAGGCTGACCGGGACGAAGACGATCAGGAAGTCGATGATCCGGGCGAGCAGCCGTTTGAAGCGGCTCGCGAGCGGCGGCATGCCCGCCAGCGGGTCCGCCGCGCCGAACCCGTCCCCGTAGGGGTTGCCCGGACCGCCGTGCGGGGGCGGTCCCCCGGCGCCGTAGGGGCCGCCGGGACCGGGGCCGGGACCCGGGCCGGGACCGTACTGGCCGCCCCCGTGGGGGCCGCCGGCGGGCGGGCCGCCGCCGGGCGCTCCCCCGTACGGCGGGAGGTCCTCCGGCGGCTTCTTGCCGAACGGGTCGTCGTCCTGCGGCTGGTCCGTGCTCATGGCCCGAGTACACCCCGGAGGACGGGCCGCCGCATCCGACCGTATGCCGTTCGAGTTGCCCCGGCCTGACGATCAGCCGCGGCCCGACGCGACGAAGGTGCGGGCCGCCTTGTCGTGCCAGCACTGCCGCCAGGGGCGGTCGAACAGGCACCACACCGCGTTGAGCACCCCGACGGCCACCACGCCCAGCAGGCTGTACACCAGCCAGCGGCGCAGCGCGGCGGCGAACGACGGGGTGTCGTGCGACGCGATGCCCAGGACCCGCACCCCGCAGAGCTTCTTGCCCGGTGTGCGGCCCCAGGTGGCGGTCGGCAGGACCTCGTAGAGCACGCCGCCGAGCAGCAGGGCGGCGAGGACGATCGCGAGGTACGTGCCGGTGGTGCCGTCGAGCAGCCAGACGGTGACGGTCTCGCCGGAGCGCTTGGCCCGGTCCACCTTCTCGTCGATGTGGCTCACGGCCCTGGCCCAGAGCGGCACCGCGACGGCGGCGACGGCTCCGCCGAGCACGACCGTGTCGATCAGCCGGGCCGCGAGGCGCCGCCCGAGCCCCGCCGGACGGCCCTCCTGTCGGGCGGCGAGCAGGAACGGGTTCTCCGCCGGCGGCTTCCACGGCGCGGGGGCCGCCTGCGGGGCGGGCGCGGCCTGCTGGACGGGGAGGGGCTGCGCGGGGGACGCCGGCGGGGAGGCGGGTGCGGGCTGGGGAGCGGCGGGAGCCGTCTGCCGCGCGGACGCCGGGGGCGGGGCGGCGGCGGCCGACTGCTGCACGGGCAGGGACTGGGCCTGTGGCCGCGGTTGCGGCTGCGCCTGCGGTGGTGATTGCGGCTGCGGCTGTGGCTTCGGGGGCGCCTGGTGGGCGGCCTGCTGCGGCTGCTGGGCCTGGTGCGGTTGCTGCGATTGCTGAGGTTGCTGCGATTGCGGTTGGTGCTGGGGGGCGAACTGAGACTGCGGCTGATGCAGAGGCTGCTGGGACTGCTGAGGCTGCTGCGATGTCCAGCCGCCGTAGGGCGACTGTCCCGGAACGCCCTGCGCCTGCCCGTGTGCCTGCGCTTGCCCGTGCTGCCCGGCCGGAGCCGGAGGCCGGCCCCGGGCGGGGTCCTGGGCCTGCTGCGGAAGCGGCCGCGCCGTCACCGGCCGGGGCGTCGCGTCCGGCTCCCGGTGCCACGCCTCCCCGCCGCCCGGCGCCGCAGGGGCGGGCCGTCCGCCGAGGTCGACGGTCCCCTGGCCGCCCCGCGGCCCCGCGGCGTCCGGCAGCCGCGGATCACGGCCGCCCGGGACGGAACGCTCCGCCACGGGCCCGACCCCGCCCCAGCCACCGGGCACCCCGGACGCTCCGGGCGCCCCGGGTACTGCGGACACTCCGGACGGCGAGGCCGCCGGAGCCCCCGGGACGGCCCCACCGCCGTACCCCCGTTCGTACCCGTCCCCATAGCCGTTCCCGCCGACGCGCCCGTCCGCCCGGCCGCTCCCGGCGCCCCAGGGGTCACGAGCGCCATGGGCATCACGTGCGTCACGGACACCGTCGACGGCTCCCGCCACCGGCTCCTCGTCCAGGAACACCGGCCCCGTCTCGTTCGACGAGGCGGCGCCGGTCCGCCGTGGCGTGGACGGTCCCGGGCCCTGCCGCGCGGGCGGCGTCGGGCCCTGCGGAACGGCCGGCGGCGGCACGGGCAGACCGGGCGGCGGCGCCGGCAGCGGCTCGCCGTCGGCGGGCGCGGGCCGGCTCGTCCCGGGGACCCAGGCGGTGCCGCTCCAGTAGCGGATGTAGCCGGGGATGGACGGGTCCGGGTAGAAGCCGGCGCCGGGGCTGCTGCCGGCGGATCCCGGGATGGGTGCGCTCATGGTCTCCGGTGTCCCGTATCTGTTCGGCCGTGCTGGGATGTCAGGAAGTCTGCCGCACTGGCGTGGTGTCCTGTGTACCGCTCCGGTGCCCGTGCCCGCGACCGCGGACGCGTTTCCCTGTGACATCTATGCGCAAAAGACAACCCGGGGCGCGGCCAACAGGTCTACCAGACGGCATTCCTCCGTGGGATGCGTTGCCGACGGAACCACTCACACGTGCGACCGGGAGCACCACGCGATGCCGCACGCGGGTGGTGTGGAGGGTGAGACGCGCGAGCAGGCGAGGAGGCGGTGCGAAGTCGCGTCATGACCCGGGGCCGGTCCGCTCTGTTCTGTGCGGACCCGGTTCGCGAGAGACCGCGCACCGGGCAGTGGAACGGAGCGAGAGGGCGCACTTCATGTATTCCGTGGTGGAGCGAGACCTGGAGATCGACCTGGTGCTGTCGCCGGGGCACCGCGTTCCGGTGCCGGCGCGGCTGCACTACCGGGCGGAGGATCCGTACGCCGTACGGATCTCCTTCCATGTGACGTCGGACGAGCCGGTCAACTGGACGTTCGGGCGCGAGCTGTTGACGGAGGGGCTGCGGCGGGCCAGCGGTACGGGGGACGTCCGTGTGTGGCCGGCGCGGAGCGGGGGACGGTCGGTGGTGTGCGTGGGGCTGACCTCGCCGGACGGGGAGGCGCTGCTCCAGGCGCCGGCCGAGGAGGTGGCGGGCTGGCTGGCCGGCACCCTGCGGCTGGTGCCGCTGGGGGCGGAACGGGAGCGGCTCGGACTGGACGAGGGGCTGCGGGAGTTGCTGGCGCAGGGGACCTGAGGGGAGCGGGGGTACGGGGGCCGGGCCCGGTCCCCGTACCCCCGGAGCACCTGGGCACCCCTCAGAACACCTTGCCCGGGTTGAGGATCCCCAGCGGATCGAACACCGCCTTGATCCCCCGCTGCATCTCCATCGCCACCGGCCCGGCCTCCCGCGCCAGCCACTCCTTCTTCAGCAGCCCCACCCCGTGCTCCCCGGTGATCGTGCCGCCGAGCGCCAGCCCGAGCGCCATGATCTCGTCGAACGACTCGCGGGCGCGGCGCGTCTCGTCCTCGTCGGCGGGGTCGAAGCAGACGACGGGGTGGGTGTTGCCGTCGCCGGCGTGGGCGCAGACGCCGATGGTGAGGCCGTGCCGCTCGGCGATGACGCTGGTGGCGTCGACGAACGCGGCGAGGCGCCCGCGCGGTACGCACACGTCGTCGATCATGGTGGCCGGGCTCAGCGCCTCCAGGGCCGGCAGCGCCACGCGCCGGGCGTGGAGCAGGAGTTCGGACTCGGCCGGGTCGTCGGCGGGCACGACCTCGGTGGCCCCCGCGGCGGTGCACACCTCGGCGACGGCCGCGAGGTCGGGGCCGGGGTCGGGGGTGTCGAAGGCGGCGAGGAGCAGGGCCTCCGTGGACTCCGGGAGGCCCATGCCGGTCAGCGAGTTGACGGCCCGGATGGTGGTGCGGTCCATCAGCTCCAGCAGCGACGGCGCGTGCCCGCGCGCCATGATCCGGCGGACCGCCTCGCAGGCCGTGGCGGTGGACGGGAACTCGGCGGCCAGCGCGAGCTGCGCGGGCGGGGCCGGGCGGAGCGCGAGCACGGCCCGGACGACGACGCCGAGGCCGCCCTCGGAGCCGACGAACAGCCGGGTCAGGTCGAGGCCGGCCACGCCCTTGGCGGTGCGGCGGCCGGTGGTGAGCAGCCGGCCGTCGGCGAGGACGACGTCCAGACCGAGCACGTACTCGGCGGTGACGCCGTACTTGACGCAGCACAGGCCGCCGGACCCGGTGCCGATGTTGCCGCCGATGGTGCACTGCTCCCAGCTGGACGGATCCGGCGGGTAGTACAGCCCGTGTTCCAGGACGGCGCGGGAGAGCACGGCGTTGACGACGCCCGGTTCGACGACGGCGATGCGCTCGACCGGGTCGATCTCCAGGATCCGGTCCATCTTGACCAGCGACAGCACCACGCAGCCGTCGACGGCGTTCGCCGCGCCCGACAGGCCGGTGCGGGCGCCCTGTGGCACGACGGGGACGCGGAGCGCGGTCGCCGTGCGCATCACGTGCCGCACCTGGTCCACGGTCCGCGGCAGGACGACGACGGCGGGGGCGCCGGCCGGGCAGAAGCCCGCCATGTCGTTGGCGTAGGAGGCGGTGACGTCGGGGTCGGTGAGGACCGCGCTCTCGGGGAGTCCTTCGCGCAGGAGACTGATCAGATCGCCCATGCGTTCACCTTCCCACCCCCCGGCGGCCCGGGGGAGATCGCGTGGCGCGGCGCGGCCCCGCCGGGAAGGGCGGGACCGCGCCGGGTGGGGGGTGGGCCTCAAGGGGCTCCGGGAGAGGCTCCGGGCCGGCTCAGAGATTGCCGCGCTTCTCCTGCTCGCGCTCGATGGCCTCGAAGAGGGCCTTGAAGTTGCCCTTGCCGAAGCCCATGGAGCCATGGCGCTCGATCATCTCGAAGAAGACGGTCGGGCGGTCCTGGACCGGCTTGGTGAAGATCTGCAGCAGGTAGCCGTCCTCGTCGCGGTCCACCAGGATCTTCAGCTCGCGCAGCGTCTCCACGGGCACCCGGGTCTCGCCGGCCCACTCGCCGAGGGTGTCGTAGTAGCTGTCCGGGGTGTCCAGGAACTCGACGCCGGCCGCCTTCATCTGCCGCACGGTGGTGACGATGTCGTTGGTGGCGAGCGCGATGTGCTGGAGGCCGGGACCGCCGTAGAACTCCAGGTACTCGTCGATCTGCGACTTCTTCTTGGCGATCGCGGGCTCGTTGAGCGGGAACTTCACCTTCCGGGTGCCGTCCGCGACGACCTTGGACATCAGCGCGGAGTACTCGGTGGCGATGTCGTCGCCGACGAACTCCTTCATGTTCGTGAAGCCCATGACCCGGTGGTAGAACTCCACCCACTCGTCCATCCGGCCGAGTTCGACGTTGCCGACGCAGTGGTCGATGGCCTGGAAGTTGCGCTTGGCGGGCGGCGCCACGACCGGGGTGGCGGCGGCGAAGCCGGGCAGGTACGGGCCGCTGTAGCCGGAGCGGTCCACCAGGGTGTGGCGGGTCTGGCCGTAGGTGGCGATGGCGGCGAGGACGACGGTCCCGTGCTCGTCCTTCAGCTCGTACGGCTCCTCCAGGCCCCGCGCGCCGTGCTCGACGGCGTAGGCGTAGGCGGCACGGGCGTCCGGCACCTCGATCGCCAGGTCCACGACGCCGTCGCCGTGCTCGGCCACGTGCTCCGCGAGGAAGCGGCCGCGGTCGGTGGCCGCCTTGATGACGGTGGTGAACACGAACCGGGCACCGCCCGACTCCAGGACGTAACTCGCCGTCTCCCGGCTGCCGTTCTCCGGTCCGGAGTAGGCGACCAGCTTCATGCCGAAGGCCGAGGCGTAGTAGTGCGCGGCCTGCTTGGCGTTCCCGACGGCGAAGACCACCGCGTCCATCCCCTTGACCGGGAAGGGGTCGGCCTGCCGAGCGGTGTCAAAGGCGTGTTCTGTGGTCTGCGTCATACGCGCAGCGTCTCGCCGATCCACAAGGTGCGCAATAGTTTCTGTTTTCGCTGGGCAACCTGCACAGTGAACGCCCGGGACCGCCGGACGTTCTGTACATGGTGACCACGAGGGGTCGGCTGTGGCGATCGATCGTTTGGACGGCAGGCTGATCGAGCTGCTGGCACAGGAACCGCGCATCGGCGTCCTGGAGGCGTCCCGCCGCCTGGGGGTGGCCCGGGGGACGGCCCAGGCCCGGCTGGACCGGCTGCTCTCCCAGGGCGTCATCCGCGGCTTCGGCCCGGACGTGGACCCGGCCGCGCTCGGCTATCCCGTGACGGCGTTCGCGACCCTGGAGATCAAGCAGGGCGAAGGGCCGGACGTGCGGTCCCACCTCGCCGGGGTGCCCGAGGTGCTGGAGCTGCACACCATCACCGGGCACGGGGACATGCTCTGCCGGCTCGTCGCACGGTCGAACGCGGATTTGCAGCGGGTGATCGACAAGGTGGTGGGGATCGAGGGGATCGTGCGGGCCTCGACGGCGATCGTGATGGAGGATGCGGTGCCGCTGCGGATCATTCCGCTGGTGCGGCAGGCTGCCGGGGGGTGAGGTGTGCCCCGGTCCCGCCCCTTCGCCGATTCCCGGGGGCAAGCCCCCGGACCCCCTGAAACCGCGCTCCGCGCGGTTGTCCTCAAACGCCGGACGGGCTATATCAGCCCGTCCGGCGTTTGAGGACGAGCGGCGAAGCCGCGAAAAGGGGGTCTGGGGCGCAGCCCCAGGAAACGGCGAAGGGGCGGGACCGGGGCACACCCCACCGCGTCAACAACGCGGCACCGACCCCCCGGACGCCAACGCCCGCAACGACTCCACCGCATCCCCAAGCTTCCGTACCGGAACAAGGCGCAAGCCAGAAGGCGCCCCCGCCGAAGCCTCCGCACACTGCGCCTTCGGCACCAGGAACACCCCGGCCCCGTCCCGCCCGGCGGCCTGCACCTTCAGCCCCACACCACCCACCGGCCCCACCGACCCATCAGGATCGATCGTCCCGGTCCCCGCGATCGTCCGCCCCCCGGTGAGGTCACCACCCCGCCCGTCCCCGTCGAGCTTGTCGATGATCCCGAGGGTGAACATCAGCCCCGCGCTGGGCCCCCCGATGTCGCCCAGGCTCAGACTGACCTTCACATCGGACGGCGACCGGTGAAGATGCCGCAGAGCGGCCCGCACCGCCGAGTCCTGCGACTTCTTCATCTCCTCGACGTTCCGTTCCTCCGTCTCCTTGTCCGACTTCCCGGGCGGGAACACGGAGTCGTGCGGCATCACCGTCCGGTCCGTGCGGAACCAGTCCGACGCGACCTCGGGCAGCGTGATCTCCGCGTCCGGCCCGGTCGCGATGATCGAGACCATGCGGAGCTGACCGCTGGTGCGCCGGGCCTCGGCGCCGCTGACCGTGATCACCGGCTTGCCCTGGTGGTCGCCGAGGACGTTCACCGTCCAGCCGGGTCTCGCGATCGTGAACGGCAGCGGCGCGAACGCGGCGGTCACGAGCAGCGCCAGGACCGGCACGGCGCAGACGGCGAGGGTCCGGGTGCGGCGGGACCACGCGGACGGAGACGAAAGTGGCATACCGCGAATCTAGTTCACCACCGCACCACCGGGAGCCGCGCCCTCACCGGAGCGCCCTCACCGGAGCGCGTCGGCCACCTCCTTCGCCGCCTCCATCACCCGCGGCCCGACCCGGTGCGGTACGGCGTCGGTGAGCATGACCACCCCGACGCTGCCCTCGATGCCGCTCACCCCGAGCAGGGGGGCGGCGGCGCCGCTGGCGCCCGTCTCCAGTTCGCCGTGGGTCAGGGCGTATCCGGGGTTGTCGACCTCGCCGGCCCGGGCGGCGAGTATCGCCCGGCCGGCCGCGCCGCGGTCCAGGGGGTGGCGGAACCCGGCGCGATAGGCGACGTGGTAGTCGGTCCAGGTCGGCTCGACGACGGCGACGGCCAGCGCCTCCGCGCCGTCGACGAGCGTGAGGTGGGCCGTCGCCCCGACGTCCTCGGCGAGCGCCCGCAGCGCGGGCAGCGCGGCCTCCCTGACCAGTGGGTGGACCTGGCGTCCGAGCCGTAGGACGCCGAGCCCGACGCGGGCCCGGCCGCCGATGTCCCGGCGGACGAGTTCGTGCTGCTCCAGCGTGGCGAGCAGCCGGTAGACGACCGTGCGGTTGACGCCGAGCCGGCTGGCCAGCTCGGTGACGGTCAGCCCGTGATCGGTCTCGGCGAGCAGTTTCAGGACACGCAGTCCTCTGTCGAGCGTCTGCGAAGTCTCCGCGGTCACGACGCCCCCTCCTCCGATGAAAGGCGGGCTCCCATCGCGGTGGGGTTGCGCTTCCGGTCCCGTCCGGCAGCGCGCGAGGAGAGGCCGCCGGGTCGCTTGACGCATACGTTCCTTGACGCATACCACCGGCCGCGCTCCGCGGCGGCGCTGCCACGGGGCGTGTACGTGACCGGCACGGTAGCGAGCCGGTCCGCTCTCCGGAAGAGTCTGCCCACAATCCGGGCGCCCCGCAGAGTATTTGAGAAACGGACGATCAACGAACCGTTTCACCGCGGGCGCCCGGACCGCGAGCCGCTCACGTCACTTCATGCGCGTGGCCCACTCGCGCACCTTCTTGATGCGCTCGTTCAGCTGCCCGGCCGTGGCCTCGGCGCTCGGCGGCCCGCCGCAGGTGCGGCGCAGCTCGGTGTGGATCACGCCGTGCGGCTTGCCGCTCTGGTGCGCGTAGGCGCCGACCAGGGAGTTCAGCCGCTTGCGGAGCTCCAGCAGCTCCTTGTGCGTGACCACGGGCCGGCGCTCGGCCGGCATCTCCAGCAGGTCGGCCTCCTCGTCGGGCTTCCGCCTGCTGTGCGCGATCTGCCGCGCCTGCCGCTTCTGCAGCAGCAGTTGCACCTGCTCCGGCTCCAGCAGCCCGGGGATGCCGAGGTAGTCCTGCTCCTCCTCGCTGCCGGGGTGGGCCTGCATGCCGAACTCGGCGCTGTTGTACAGCACCCGGTCGAAGACCGCGTCCGACTCCAGGGCCTCGAACGGCAGCATGTCCTGCTCGCCGGTGTCCTCGTCCTGCTGCTTCTCCGCCTCCGCCATTTCCTTCTCGGACTCGGCGTAGGGGTCCTCCTCGCCCTCCTTCTTGGGCTTGTCGAGGACGTGGTCGCGCTCCACCTCCATCTCGTTGGCGAAGCCGAGCAGCATGGGGATGGTCGGCAGGAAGACCGACGCCGTCTCGCCGCGCCGCCGTGACCGCACGAAGCGGCCGACCGCCTGCGCGAAGAACAGCGGCGTCGAGATCGTCGTCGCGTAGACGCCGACCGCGAGCCGGGGCACGTCCACGCCCTCGGACACCATGCGGACGGCGACCATCCACCGGGAGTCGCCCGCCGCGAAGTCGTCGATGCGCTGCGACGCCCCCGAGTCGTCGGAGAGGACGACCGTCGGGCCCTCGCCGGTGATCTCGCGGAGGAGCTTGGCGTAGGCGCGGGCCGAGTCCTGGTCGGAGGCGATGACGAGGGCGCCCGCGTCCGGGATGCTCTTGCGGACCTCGGTGAGCCGGCGGTCCGCGGCGCGCAGCACATTGGGCATCCAGTCGCCGCGCGGGTCGAGCGCGGTGCGCCACGCCTGGCTGATCGCGTCCTTGGTCATCGGCTCGCCGAGCCGGGCCTCCAGCTCGTCGCCGGCCTTGGTGCGCCAGCGCATGTTGCCGCTGTAGGAGAGGAAGATCACCGGGCGGACGACGCCGTCGTTGAGGGCGTTGCCGTAGCCGTAGGTGTAGTCGGCGGCGGACCGCCGGATTCCGTCGTTGCCCTCCTCGTAGGTGACGAACGGGATCGGGTTGGTGTCGGAGCGGAACGGCGTGCCGGTGAGGGCGAGCCGGCGGGTGGCCGGCTCGAACGCCTCCAGGCACGCCTCGCCCCAGGACTTGGAGTCGCCGGCGTGGTGGATCTCATCGAGGATGACGAGCGTCTTGCGCTGTTCGCAGCGGTTGCGGTGCAGCATCGGACGTACGCCGACACCCGCGTACGTCACGGCGACGCCGTGGTACTCGCGGCCCAGCGGACCCGCGCTGTACTCCGGGTCGAGCTTGATGCCTATGCGGGCGGCGGCCTCCGCCCACTGCTTCTTCAGGTGCTCGGTCGGGGCGACGACGGTCACCTGCTGGACGACGTGGTGGTGCAGCAGCCAGGACGCGAGGGTGAGCGCGAAGGTGGTCTTGCCGGCGCCGGGGGTGGCGACGGCGAGGAAGTCGCGCGGCTGCTCCTGGATGTACTTCCCCATCGCGCCCTCCTGCCAGGCGCGCAGCTTGTTCGCGGTACCCCAGGGGGCCCGGCCGGGGAAGGCGGGCGAGAGATGGTGGTTGGCTGTGGTGGTAGTCACGGTCTCCGTCGGCTGGATCGGGGCCTTGAGAAATCGGTAAACGACAACCGCGTCAGCCTACCGGGGCCGGGCCGGGGACCGTCCGCCCGCGCGAGCACTCAGACGGTCCCGACCGGTTCCGGCCGGTTCCGGATCATTTCGGACAGGCCCTGGCGGGCACGGCCGACGGCCACCTCCCGTCAGCCCGCGAGCAGCTCCCCGAGCCGCCGTGAGACTTCCGCCACGTCCCGCACCCGGCCCGTCGTGACGTCGAGGACGAGCCGCTCGGCGGCGTCGACGTCCCGCCGGAGCTCCACGCCGTGCAGGGCCAGGAACGTGACGCAGGCCAGCCAGGCGGTGCGCTTGTTCCCGTCGACCAGCGGGTGGTTGATCGCCAGGCCCTGGAGCAGCGCCGCGGCCTTGCCGATCAGCTCCGGGTGCACCTCGTGCCCGTACATCTCCGCCGCCGGGCGGTGCAGGGCGGACGCCAGCCCGCCGGCGTCGCGGACGACGACCTCGGTGTCCCCGGCACAGGCGCAGCCGGCGACGACGAGGGCGTCCTCGGGGGTCAGGCAGTCGGCCCTGGCGGTGGTCATTTGAGCCGGTCCAGGAGCTCGCGCCAGACCTCCGCCTGCCGGCCGGCCGTCCGCCGGACGCGGGCGCGGCGGTCGGTCGCGGACAGGTACTCGTCCACCGCGCGCAGGGCGGCGGCCCGCGGAGTGATGCCTTCCCGGCGGGCGCGCTCGCACAGCGCCGCCGTACGGTCGTCGTCGAGGCGGAGGTTCAGGGACATGTGCGAACGCTAGGGCGTCAACGGGCGGGGGCGGTACCGGTTTTCCGCTCGACGCCGCTCGCCGAACCGCCGTCCTCCCGGACGGCCGTTCCCTCCGCCGCCGGCCGCAGCCGGGTCGTGATCCAGGCGCCGGCCAGGGCCACCGCCGCCAGCGTCACATAGACGGAGACGAAGGCGGCCGGCGGAGCCGCCGCGTCGGCCGCGTCGCCGTCCGTGGCCACGGTCCCGCCGCCGAAGGCGCCGAAGAGGACGCCGCCCGCGCCGACGAGGACGATGTTGCCGAGCGCGTCGGAGAGCTGGAGGGCGGCCGAGTTGACCCCCTCCTCGCCGGGGCGGGACAGGGAGAGGACGAGGATGCCGCTGCTGGAGATCGTCAGTCCGATGCCGTAGCCGCCGATGATCCACGCGACGGCCACCAGCCAGACCGGCACCCCGTCGATCAGCACCAGCGGCACCAGCGCGACGGACACCGCGACGAGCACCATGCCCAGGCCCATCAGCCGGTTCCGGTGCCGCTCCAGGCCGGAGCGGCTCTGGGTGAACGAGCCGAGGGCCCAGGCGAGGCCGCCGCCGGTCAGGGAGAGGCCGGCGGCGGTGGCGGACAGGCCGCGCTCGCTGACCAGCATCAGCGGGATGAAGCTCTCCGCGCCGAGGAAGGCGCCGGCCGCGACGCCGCGCAGCAGCACCACGGACGGCAGCCCGCGCGCGGCCCGGAACGTGCCCTTCGGCACCAGCCTGACGATGGACGGCGCGAGCAGAGCGAGCCCGGCGGCGGCCGGGACCAGGGCGAGCCAGGTACGGTCCTGCCCGGCGTACTGGAGCAGCCCGGCACCGCCGGCGACGGCCAGCGCGAGCAGCACGCGCCGCCGGTCCACGCTGCCGCCGCGGTCGGTGCGCGGCAGCTTCCGCAGGGCCGGCAGCATGATCAGCAGCGGCAGCAGGACGAGGACCGGGATCGCCAGGAAGACCCAGCGCCAGCTCAGCCGTTCGGCGACCGACCCCGCGACCACGGGGCCCACCAGGACCGGGACCACCCAGGCCGCCGAGAACGCGGCGAGGATCTTCGCCCGCAGCCGCTCGGGGTAGGCGCGGCCCACGACCACGTACAGCGAGACGACCACCATGCCGCCGCCCAGCCCCTGGACGAAGCGGGAGCCCACGAACATCCACATGTCCTGCGAGCAGCCCGCCAGGACCAGTCCGGCGCCGAACGCGGCGATGCCGGTGAACAGCGGCCCGAGCGGGCCGGAGCGGTCGCTCCACTCCCCCGAGAGCGCCATGGAGAACAGGCTCGCCGTGAAGTAGGCGGAGAACGCGAAGGCGTAGAGGCCGATGCCGTCGAGCGCGCGGGCGGCGATCGGCATGGCCGTGCTCACCGCGCTGGCCTCGAAGGCGATGAGCGAGATCACGGAGATGATGCCGAAGGTGAGCCCGCGGTAGCGGCGGCCGAGCACACCGCCTTCGTCGTCCGGCGGGGACGCGGTGGCGGACGCGGCCGGAGACGGGGACGGGGTGACGGAGACGGGGTCCGGCGGCGGGGTTATGGAGTCGGCGGTGCTCATGCGATGCAGCGTAGGGAGGGGCCGTGCGGACCGCCTCTGGCTCCGGAACCGTTTCGGCCTCATCCCTTCGCCCTACCTCCGGAGTCACACGAGCCCCGCGATCCGCGCATCGTCACGCCGTCATCCGAGGATGGTCACGTCGTCAGCAGCACGCCCGCGTAGGACACCCCCGCGATGACCACCCACGAGCACAGCCCCAGCGCCGCGACCCGCCCCCCGGTCCGTACCAGCGAGGGCAGGTGGACCGCGCTGCCGAGCCCGAACAGGGCGGCGGCGAGCAGCAGTTCCTGGACGTGCTGGGCGCCGTCGAGCACACCGCCCGGCACGAGTCCGGTGCTGCGCACGGCGACCATGGCGAGGAAGCCGAGGACGAAGAGGGGGACGAGCGGGGGCCGCTTCTGCTGGTCGGCCGGCCCCTCATCGGCGAGTGCCGCCCGGGCGTGGGCCCGCCGCCGGCTCACGGACACGGCGACGGCCGCCACCAGGGGTGCCAGCAGCGCCACGCGCATCAGCTTCACCAGGACGGCCTCGCCGAGCGCCGTCGGCCCGGCCGTCTGCGCGGTCGCCACCACCTGGCCGACGTCGTGCACGCCCGCGCCGACCCAGCGCCCGAACTGCGAGTCGTCGAGCCCGAGCGGGTGGTGCAGCAGCGGCAGCACGGCGATCGCGAGCGTCCCGCACAGCGTGACGAGGGCGACGGACGTGGCGACGTCCTCCTCGTCACTGCCGGAGACCTCGCTGACCGCGCCGATCGCGGAGGCACCGCAGATCGAGTAGCCGGTCGCGATCAGCAGCGGCTGGTCGCCGCGCAGCCCGAGCCGGCGGCCGAGCCAGAGCGTGCCGAAAAAGGTGGCCGTGACGACGACGAGCACCATCGCCACCGTCGCCCAGCCGACCCCGAGCACGTCGCCGATGCTCAGCTTCAGCCCGAGGAGGACGACGCCGACGCGCATCAGCCGCTTTCCGGCGAGCGTCAGCCCCGGCCGTCCGACGCCCCGCACCCGGGCCTTGACGCCCGGCAGGTGGGCGGCGGCGATGCCGAGCACCACGGCCGCGGTGAGCATGGGGACGGCGGGGACGAGCCGGTGGACCGTCCAGGCCAGGGCGACGCCGAGGACGGCCATGGCCAGTCCGGGGAGCTTGCCGGGGGGCGCGGCGGCCGTTCCGGTGCGGGCAGCGCCCGGCCGCGCGTTGATCACCGCCATGACGGCTGTTCCCCCTGGTGTTCCTGTTCCGGCTCGTACGGCCGGTAAACCCTATATGACCGGATGATCTGGTATATCCGGCTCGCTCTCCGCCGCTCCCCCATCACAGCTCGTCGGCGGGCAGGTGGTAGACGCGCCGCACGCTGGAGCCCAGCCGCGCGATGTCCGCGCCGTAGACGTGGATCGAGATCGCGGTGGACGAACAGGCGTTGCGCACCCGGTGGATGTCCCCGGGGGGCGCGAAGCCGCAGACGTCGCCCTGCGCGTTGACGACGTCCTCGGTGGCGACCAGCCGGCAGCTCGTGCCGTCCGGGACGAGCCGGTACCGGCGCTCGCTCTCGGCGCCCTGGTGGACGCCGGTGACGCACCACGAGACGTGGTCGTGGACGGAGGTCTGCTGCCCCGGCAGCCAGACCAGGGCGACGAGCGAGAAGCTGCCGTCCGGTTCCGCGTGCAGGATGTGCTGGCGGTAGCGCTCGGGGTCGCCCTCGCACTGCTCGGGGGTGAGCAGGTCGTCGGAGCCGAGGTGGCCCGCGAGCCGCTCGCCGACGAGGTAGGCCGTCGTGTCCGGCGGCAGGCCGCGGCCCACTGCCTCCCGGACGTCGTCGATGAGCCCGCGGAGGCGGGCGGTCGTCGGGGCTGCGGTAGGAGTGGTCATACGGGCAGGGTCGGGGGCGTGATCCATCACGTCCAACGACAGTTTGTTGGCCGGGACCCAACTCCCGCTTATGGATCGGGCGGAAGCGCCGGCCGGGCGGGGCGTCTCGGGGAGACGGCGGCCGGCGCGGGGACGGCGGCCAGAGGGCGGCGACCCGGGGGCCGGGGGGGCCGGCGCGGGAGACGGCGACCGGCCGGAAGACGGTCACCAGCCCGTGGGACGGCGGCCGGGCGTGGGACGGCGGCCAGGCCGGTGGGACGACAGCCCGGCGAGTGAGACGGCAGCCCGGCCCGTGGGACGAACCGCTCAGCACCCCACCCGCCGCGCCGCCGCGGCCTTGAGCTCGTCGAGGACCAGCGCGGTGGCGGGAACGCGCAGGTGGTCGCGGAGGACGTACGCGGAGACCCGGCGCCGGGAGGCGGGGTCGAGCGCCCGGCCGGTGATCCGGTCGTGGCGGAGGAACGACAGCACGAGCCCCGGCATCATCGCCACCCCCAGCCCCTCGGCGACGAGGGACTGCACCACCAGGTTGTCGTCGGTGGTGAAGGCTATGTCGGGGGCGAAGCCGACCTCGGCGCACTCGTGCAGGAAGTTGGTGCGGCAGCGCAGACAGCCGGCGATCCACCGCTCGTCGGCGAGATCGGCCAGGCCCACGGCGCGGCGGCGGGCCAGCGGGTGCCCGGCGGGGAGCAGCACGGTGAGCTGGTCCTCCAGCAGCGGTATCTCCGCCAGCTCGTCCGGCACCTCGTCGTGCAGCCCGGGGTAGGTGAAGGCGAGGGTGATGTCGCACTCGCCGCGCACCAGCCGGCGGAGCGAGTCGGGCGGCTCGCCCTCCAGCAGCTCGACGCGGACGCCGGGGTGGTCGGCGGCCAGCCGGGCCAGGGCCTCCGGGACGAGGGTGGCGCCGGCACTGGGGAAGGCGCAGACCCGCACCCGCCCGGCCCGCAGCCGGGTCAGCGAACTCATCTGCTGCTGGGCGACGGTGAGGGTGTCCAGGATCGTCTCGGCGTGCCGCGCCAGCGCCTCTCCCGCCTCCGTGAGCCGCATCCGGCGGCCGACGCGGGTGAACAGCGGGGTGCCGACCGACCGCTCCAGGGCCTTCATCTGCTGGGTGATCGCGGGCTGGGTGTAGCCGAGGGCCCGCGCGGCGGCGGAGTACGAACCGGCCGCGACCACCGCGTGGAACGTCTTGATGTGCCGGGAGTCGAACACGCCGGAATCATAAGCGGAATTTGGGGTAGCGGGCAGATCCGGCTTGAATGACTTCTGGATCAACGGACCTTTGAGGCATGGTGGACATATGGCGCCTCACGCAGCTCACACATCACGCTACGTCTCGTACGACGCGGCGGAACTGGCCTACCGAGTGCTGGAAGCGCGCACCGCCGACGACCCCGGCCCGCCGGTCGTCTGCCTCGCCGGCGGCCCCGGCCGGGACGCCGCCTACCTGGGCGACCTCGGCGGTCTCGACGCCCGGCACACCCTCGTCGTCCCCGACAGCCGGGGCACCGGCGACTCCCCGCCCGCCGACGACCCGCGCGGCTACGCCTTCCCGGCCCTCGCCGAGGACGTCGAGGCGCTCCGCGGCCACCTCGGCCTCGACCGCTTCGCCCTCCTCGCCCACGACGCCGGCTGCGCCACCGCCCAGGCGTACGCCGCCCTCTACCCGCACCGGGTCAGCCACCTCGTCCTCGTCGCGCCCGGCTCCCGCCTCCAGGGCGAACTGCCCACGGACGCCGAGGAGATCTTCGAGTCGCGCGCCACCGAGGACTGGTGGGTGGACGCCTACGTCGCCGTCCACTCCCTCGCCGACACCCACGACTTCACCGAGGCCCGCGCCCTCCTCCGGCGCGCCGCCCCCATGGGCTACGGCCGCTGGGACGCTCCGCAGCAGGCGCACGCGGCCACGGAGGACGGCCAGCTCCACCCCGTCCCCCGCATCGCCTTCTGGCAGGGCGTGGACGAACCCGCCCGCCGCGCCCTCCTCGACCACCTCCGCTCGGCCCCCTTCCCCCTCCTCGTCGTCACCGGCGACCGCGACGCCATCACGGGCGTCCGCGCCGGAGAAGTGGTCGCGGCGTCCTTCCCCGCCGCGGCCCGCACGGAGGTGCGGACGCTGTACGGGGTGGGGCACTACCCGTGGGTCGACGAACCGGAGATGTTCCGCCCCCTGGTCGAGGACTTCCTGAGCCACTGAGGACCGCGGCCGTGAACGCGGTGTGACACTCATGTGGCAGCCGCCGCCCGCCTGTTGTGGCCCGCCGGGCGCCCTCCCTATCGTCGGGGACAGAGCACGACACGGCCGTGTGCCCGAGTGGTTCAGGGGCTCGCCTGCAAAGCGAGTTACACGGGTTCGAATCCCGTCACGGCCTCTCCTGCCAGGGCATCTGAGTACCCGTACTCACGCCCGGCTCCTCGCCGTCAGGGCGGTCGTACGGATGCCCGGGCCGGCCCCCCGCTCGTAGCGTGACGGGCATGACATCGGCCGACACCCACCAGGCGCCGGAAGGCGCGTCCAGCGCCGGCACGGCTTTCCTGAAGCTCCTCGGCGGCGTGGCCCTGTGGCTCTTCGCCGCGTTCACCTTCACGACCCTGCCCATCTCCGTGATGGCAAGCGACGGTTGCACCACCGGTGACACCGGGATGATCTGCACGGTCGCGGGACAGAACGCCGTGTTCTGGACGCCGGGCCTCGCCTCTCCCGCCGCCGCTCTCCTCGGTACCTGGGGCCTGGCCTCCCGCCGCGAGAACGGCCCAATGGCCTGGATGACCGCCCTCATGATGCTGATGGCGACGTGGTTCGTCGTCCTCTCGATCGCGCGGTGACGGCGGGGAGACGGGCGGGGAGACGCCCCCGCCTGCCCGTCCCCGGACGGCCACCGGGAGAATCGGCCGCGTAAGAGGCGACCTCGTGTGCGCAGCTCCCCCCGTCCGGACAGGCCCGTCATTCCATGGAACCCCTCACCACCGGTGACCCCCTCCGCCTCGGTCCCTACCGTCTCGTCGGCGTGCTCGGCGCGGGCGGCATGGGCAAGGTCTACCTCGGCCGGGACGCCGCCGGGGCCGCGGCCGCCGTCAAGGTGCTGCACCCGGAGATGGCCCACGACCCGCACATGGCGCAGCGCTTCGTCCGCGAGGCGCAGGCCGCGCGGGCGGTGACGAGCCCGGGCGTCGCGCGGGTGCTCGGGGCGTGGACGGAGGGCGGACGGCCGTGGATCGCCACCGAGTTCCTGGCCGGGCCGACGCTGACCGAGGCGGTCGAGGAGCACGGGCCGTTCGACGAGGCAGGGGTCAGGGCCCTGGGCGCCGCGCTGGCGCGGACCCTCGGGGACGTCCACGCCGCCGGCCTGGTGCACCGCGACATCAAGCCGTCCAACATCGTCCTGACCTCCTCGGGCCCGCGCGTCATCGACTTCGGCATCGCCCGCCCCGAGCACGGCCTCACCCTCACCACCACCGGCACCAACCCCGTCACCCCCGGCTACGGCGCCCCCGAGCAGGTGCTCGGCCGGCGCGTCGGCCCGCCCGGCGACGTGTTCTCGCTCGGCGCCGTACTCGCCTTCGCGGCCACCGGCCGCCGCGCCTACGACGGTACGGACGTGGCGTCCGTCCAGTACAAGGTCGTCCACGAGGAACCGGATCTGGCGGGCCTCCCCGCCCCGCTGCACGCCCTCATCGCGCCCTGCCTGGCCCGCGAACCCGAACACCGCCCGCGGCCCGCGCTGATCGCCACCGCGATGGCCCCGCCCAAGGGCGCCGACCGCGTCTGGCGCCGCGGCCCCCTCGCCGCCGGCATCACCCGCCGCGAGACCGCCGCCCGCGAACTGGCCACCCTGACCGCCGCTCCCGCCACCGCGTCCGGCCCCTCCCGCCGCCGCCTCGTCACCGCCCTCGTGGCGGGCGGCGCCACGGTGGCCGCGGCGGGCGGCGCGGGGGCGTGGTGGTTCCTCCGCGGCGAACACCCGGCTGCCGAGTCCCTGAAGTTCGACCCGCCACCTTCGTCCCACCCCTGGGACGCCAAACCCCTGACGACCGGCCAGTACGAGGAAGGGCGCCCGCCCGCCGAACTCTGGGGGCCCGTCACCACCTTCCCCTTCGCCCCCGCCCCGCTGCCCGTGCGCGACCTGGTCCTCGCCGTGACGAGCGACGGCCTGGCGGCCTTCTCCGTACGCGACGGCAAACCGAAGTGGCGGGTGAAGAGCGAGCACTACGGCCGTTTCGCGGGCCGCTCCGGCATCGTGGCGACCCCGTTCGACCACGGCCGGCTCGTCGGACTGGACGCCGCCACGGGCGACGAACGCTGGAGCGCGTCGGTCGACGCGGACCACGTCCTCGCGATGGACGACGAGACGGTGTACTTCGTGGACGGCGCCGAGGCCATGCGCCCCACCCGGATCAGCGCCCTCGACATCCGTTCCCGTACGGTCCGCTGGGCCGTCCCCCACCCGGACCGCGAACCGGACCACTCCGAGGCCGCCTTGGCGGTCCCCGCCCGGAACCGCCTCGTCGTCTACGGCAAGAACGGCGACGTCCACGCCCTCGACACCGCCACCGGCCGCACCGCGTGGAAACTCACCCAACGACCCGACGCCCAGGACGCGGTGATGCCGGCGGTCCGCGACGGCATCGTGTACCTCGGCGGCAAGACCCTGGCCGCGCACCGCCTGGACGACGGCGGGAAGCTCTGGTCCCTGCCCTCCGCCTCCTTCCGGACCAGCCCCACGGTGAGCGGCGGCACCTGCTCGTACCAGGGCTGGTCGGGCCCGGCCGTCGACGGCTCCTTCCTCTACGCCGTGGACACCCCGACCGTCCACTGCCTCGACCGCCGCACCGGCAGGACCATCTGGACCCACCGCCTGGACGACCGCGCCTACCCGCCCCTCACACCCCCCGCCGTCCAGGCCCGAACCCTCTGGACCGCCACCGGCGGCAGCGCCTCCGCCGCCCTGGCCCTCGACAAACAGACGGGCAAACCCCTCTGGTCCTACCCCTGGCGCGGCAGCGTCTCCCCCTGGCTCGTCGGCTCGGGCAACCGCGTGTTCCTGTCCTCGGACGGGAGCCTGACGGCGATGCCGGTGGTGTGAGAACGTGTCCGGGAGCGCCCGGCTACCGGCCCCCTCAGCGCTCACCCATGGGAAGGCGGCCGAAACCGGGCTTCGCCCGACGCCGCCTCGCGACCACCAGAGTCCCCACGCCCCCGGCCCCGACGGCCAACGCGCCCCCCGCCCCCAGCAGCACCCAGGTCGTGGTACTCGTCCCCCCGCCGCCCCCCACCTCACGGGCGGCTCCCACCGAGGAGGCGTCACCGGCCCGGGCGTCCGACCGGTCCGGTACCGATTTGACGGCCATGCCCGAACCACCGGCTCCGGTAAGCGGGTTGACGTCCGCAGGCCCGGGATCACCCGGATCCTTCAGGGCGACCCGCGGCCGGACCACGCCGTAACCGAGCGTGTCGCTCCGCCTCTCGCCGCTCTTCGGGCCGCCGGCGGTGTTGATCAGGACACGGAGGACCTGGTTGGCCGTCCAGTCCGGGTGGGCGGACCAGAGGAGGGCGGCGGAGGCGGAGGCGGAGGCCAGGGCGCTGGCGGCGCTGGTGCCGTGGCTGCGACAGATGCCGGTGCTTCCGGGGCAACTGTGGAACATGTCATCCCCCGGGGCCGCCAAGGAGACTTGCGGCCCTCGCACCGATTCCGCCGTCACACGCGCGTCCTTGTCGATCGCGCTGACGGCCACCACACCCGGGAAGGCCGCTGGATACTCGACCGGGTTCCCCTCGCGCCCTTCGTTTCCCGACGAGGCGAACAGCAACTTGCCCCGGGACAGGGCGTACCGCACTGCCTCTTCCATCGGTCGGCCCTGGCCCGGGTTACCGAACGACATGTTGATGACCTTCGCCGGAGAGTCGGCCGCGTAGCGGATGGCGCGGACGACGGCCTCGTTCTGAGCCGCCCACCCGTCGACGTGACTCAGCACGCGTAAGGGAAGGATCTTCGCCCCGGGCGCCAGGCCCTTGGTCGCCGAATTCTCCGGCCCTTCGCCGGTCCCTGCGATGAGTACCGCCATCGAGGTGCCGTGCCCCACGGCGTCCTTGTGGGCACCAGTCCCGGAAGGCAGGAAGTCCTTGCCGGGCAGTACCTGTCCGCGCAGGTCCGGAAGGCCGTCGTCGACGCCGCTGTCGATCACGGCTACCGTCACTCCGGATCCCGTGCTGGTCCGCCACATTTCCTCGGCGTGCATGCCGTCGAGGTACCACTGGTGGTCCCTTACCGTGTCCGCCCAAGCTGATCCACCGGGGACCGGCAGGAGGAAAAGTGCGGTGGCGAGACCGCGTATAACCGTCCTGAGAGTGGGGTTCCTGTACCCGGTCATCTGCGGAAACGCCCTCTTCCTCAGGTGAGTTCAGTCGACGACGGGGGATGGGTGCCGTGTCCCCCGTGAGACGGGTTCTCCTCCTCGACGAGGTACTCGGCCCGACCGCTGCCGATACCGCCTTTCCGCCCGGACTTCGCCCCGGCGGAACCATGGACCAGGCCGGACCCGCCCTGGGTGAAGGGGCGGTCTCCGGAAAAGGCGTCGCGTGGAGCCTGACCTCCTACTACGCCGCCGCCCTCGGACGACAGCCGGCGGCTGCCCGCCCGGCCGGCTCGGTTCCCCACTCCGCCCCCGGCGCCACCCGGTGAGCCCGCGAAACCGGGACCGTAGCCCATGCCAGGGCGTCCCTGCCCCGCCGGGACTCCGGGCTCGGCACCGACGACGGCGCCCCTGGCCGTCGTGGGGATGCCCTGACCAGGAGCCTTGGGGGCAGGGCGCCCGCCCACCACGCCGTCGGCGGGCCCCCGAGAACCGGCCGGTGGCACGTCAGCGACTCCGGGCAGGCCCGGTGCGACGGGCGTCCGTGACATCGGCACGCCTCCAGGCCCGATGCAGGGTGGCGTTGGACATGTCGGCACCCCAGGCTTGGAAGGCCCGTGCGCCCTCGCCGTCCCACTCCAGACGGACCATGTGCTCCTTGAGCCCCTGCCCCACCTCACCGATCGTCTGAGCCGCCTCCTGGAGCCTGAGCCCGATGGCCCCGATCTTGTGCTCGTCGGCGTGCTCGACCATGGCGAGCAGCTGCTCGTGGGAGTACGTGCCGAAGTCGGGAACCACGGCCGGCGTGAACGTGGGCCTGGCCGGGCCGGGGTACGCTCCGTTCTCCTGGCCTTTCACGTCACATGCCCCCCTTGTCATGGTCCCCACCCGTGTGGTCCGGATCGCCGCCCTTGGGCGCGTGCGGATCCAGCTTCGGGTCGTAGTGCTTCGTGACTTCCTGCTGGACCGCCCATATGCGGCGCTGGTGCTCCCGGTCCGTCTCCTGGTAGCCGTTGTGCGCCCCTTGCACGGCCAGGCTCAGGGCCTCGATCTGGTCGGCGAGCAGCTTCGACAGAGCGGCCAGGTCCTGATGCACGGCCCGGTAGGTAGGCGCCGTACAGCACCCCTACCGCGTCGAAGCCCTTGCCCAAACGCCCCTGATCGAACGTCGCTTGCTCCACGCGCGACGGGTCCGCTTCCGAACCGCCCAGTTTGCCCAGCGCTTCGTCGACGCGCCTCTTGAAGGTCTTGAGCGTGCCGAGTTCCACCTTCAGCCGGTCGCTCGCGGACTGTGCCCCCACTTCCGCCCCCCTCGTCCACCCACTACTCCATGGGCCCTACATCAAGCCATGCGAGACTACTGACAGGTAAGCACGCATGCACCATAGGTATAACTCGACGTCCGTACGCAGCACGGCAAATAGCTGCAAAGTGGATGTTTTCTCGTCGACGTCCGAAGGGCACTCATGTCGCAGCACCCGACGGTCTCATCCCGCCGAAGCCGGAAGCCGTCGCTCACTACGAACGGATCGCGGGCAAGGGTGAGTGGTACGACGAGGGAGGGTGCCTGCTTGCCGTGGCCGCCGCCCTGGGAGCGCTGTACGCGTCCACCGAAGGGGTGCCCGCCGCCTGCGCGGCGCTGCTGCTCGTGCCCCTCGTGATCTGGTTGCGGGTGCTCGCTGGCCGGCGGTGGAATCGCCTAGGGCCGCTGGAGGAGCAGGCGCGCGCGTACGTCCGGGGGCTGCTGGTCGCCCAGGAGCGGGGCGCCGTGCTGCCCGAGTTGTCGCCACGGCTGAAGGAGCCGCTCGACAGCGAGAAGAAGGAACGCCGGTACCGCCGGTGGAAGGCAGCCCGGAAGCGGCGGTGAACAGCCCTTCCGGGGCCCCCTCCACTGGTCCCGCCCCGACCCGTACTACGTCGCCACCGCCGCCTGCGGTCGGATCGGCAACCGGTTGACCGGGCGGCCGGTGGCGGCGCGGACGGCCGAGGCGATGGCGGCCGGGGAGGTGACGACCGGGGCGGCGCTGATGGCCTTGGCGCCGAAGGGGGCGACCACGTCGCGTTCCTCGACGAGCTTGACGATCCGGATGTCCGGGGCGTCCAGGGATGTCGGCAGGGCGTAGCCGCTGAAGTCGGGGCGGCGGACCTGGCCGGCCGAGGTGCGGAGGTTCTCGGTGAGGGCCGCGCCGAGGCCCTGGGTGACGCCGGCCTCGATGCGGGCGTGCGCCTGGGCGGGGTTGAGGACGCGGCCGACGTCCTGGGCGACGGCCATCTCGACGACGCGGACGGAGCCGAGTTCGACGTCGACGTCCACCACGGCCCGTACCGCGCAGAAGGCGATGCCGACGAAGGCGTCGCCCTGGCCGGTCTCGTCCAGGGGCTCGGTGGGGTGGGGGCGGCACTGGGCGGTGGCCCAGAGCTCCTTGCCGTCCAGGGCCTCGGCGACGGTGGTGCTGAGCACGCCGTCGTACGAGGTGATCTTGCCGTCGGCGATCGTCAGCAGCTCGGTGGACATGCCGAACTGGGCGGCCAGGGGCTGCAGCAACTGCGTGCGGACCATGCGGGCGGCCCGTTCCACCGCGCCGCCCGAGACCCAGGTGTGGCGGCCGTGGGCAGCCGGGCCGCAGGGGGGCTGGTCGGTGTCGACCGGCGCCACGTACACGTCCGTGATGCCCAGGACCTCCTGGACGATCTGCCGGGCGAGGGTGGAGAAGCCCTGGCCGGTCTCGACGGCGGCGCAGATGACGGTCGCGACGGAACCGCTGACCTTCACCGTCGCCGTGGACACCTCGTCCGCGCCCTCCGCGCCGAGCATGTGGACCATGCCGACGCCGTAGCCGACGCCGCGCCGGACGGCGCCCGGTTCGCCGGCGCCCTCCAGGCCGCCGGGGAGCAGCCACTCCTCCTCGGGGTCGTCCTTGGGGAGCGCGGGGAGGGGGAAGTCCCGGACGGCGGCGAGGAGTTCGGCGACGGGGGCCGGGCAGGTGACCGTCTGGCCGGTGGGCAGGATGTCGCCCGTCGCCATGATGTTGCGCATCCGCAGTTCGGCGGGGTCGATGCCGAGCCGCGCGGCCAGCTTGTCCATCTGGCCCTCGTAGGCGGCGCACACCTGCATGGCCCCCTCGCCCCGGACGTGGCCGGAGGGCGGGTTGTTGGTGCGGACGGCCCAGCCCTCGACGAAGGCGTGCGGGACGACGTACGGGCCGCAGGCGAAGGCGACGGCGGCGGCCAGCGCGTCCGACGAGGAGTCGGCGTAGGCGCCGGCGTCCATGAGGATCTGCGCCTCGACCTTGACCAGCTTGCCCTCCGCGTCCGCGTGGTGGCGGTAGCGCAGCAGCGTCGGGTGGCGGTGGGCGTGGCTGAGGAACGACTCCTCGCGGGTGGCCGCGAGCTTCACCGGGTGGCCGGTGCGCAGCGCGAGCAGGCCGAGCGGCAGCTGGACGCCGGAGTCCTCGCGGTCGCCCATCGCGCCGGGCACACCGGTGACGACGATCTTGACGCGTTCCGGTTCGAGCGCGAAGCAGGCGGCGGCCAGGTCGCGGTCGGCGTGCGGGTCGGTGGAGGCGCAGTAGATCTCGACGCCGCCGTCGGGCCGCGGCACGGCGAGGCCGGCCTCCGCGCCGATGGGCGCCGGGTCCTGCCGGCCGATGCGGTACAGCCCCTCGACCACCACCTCGCCGGTGATCTCGGGGTCGCCGAAGCGCAGCGGGATGTGGCGGATGAGGTTGCCGTCGGGGTGCAGCGGCTCGGCGGAGAAGGCCAGTTCGGGGTCGGTGACCGGCTCCAGCACCTCGTACTCGACGGCGATGGCGGCGGCGGCGAGCCGGGCGGTGTCCGGGTGGTCGGCGGCGACGGCGGCGATCGGCTCGCCGTGGTGGCGCACCACGTCGGACGCGAACACCGGGCGGTCCGCGACCCGCCGCCCGTGGGCGGCGTCGCCCGGCACGTCGGCGTGGGTGACGACGGCGTGCACGCCCGGCATGGCGGCGGCCGTGGCGGTGTCGATGGAGACGATCCGGGCGTGCGGGTGCGGGGACCGCAGCACCGCCGCCCACAGCAGGCCCTCCGCCCACAGGTCGGCGGCGTACGGGAAGGTGCCCTGCGTCTTGGCCGCGGCGTCGGTGGCCGGGACGGACACGCCGATGCCCTGCGGAGGCCCGTCGGGGACCGGCGCGGGCGCGGTGACCGAGGAGGTGACCAGAGCGCCGAGCACACCCGTCACGTCGTCCGGCCCTCCCGAGCCGCCCGCTCCGGCGCTGCCGCCCATCCCCGTCATGCCGTCGCCTTTCCACTGCCGCCGTCGTGCGGCCCCGTCTGGTGCGGGATGCGTCCCGTCGCCGAGTCCTGTTCCCCGGGCGCCTGCTGGGCCTCGTCGAGCGCCGCGGCCGCCTCGGCGCGCTCGTCGGCGACCTGGCGGACGGCCTCCAGGACCCCCCGGTACCCCGAGCAGCGGCAGAGGTTGCCGCAGATGGCCTGGCGGGTCTCCAGTTCCGTGGGGGCGTGGTTGCCCTCCAGGAGGTCGTGGACCGTCATCGCCAGACCGGGCACGCAGAAGCCGCACTGCACGGCGCCGCAGTCGGCGAGCGCGCGCTGGACGTCGGAGGGCTGCCCGTCCTGGGCCAGCCCCTCGACCGTCCGCACCTCCGAGCCGGCCGTCAACGCGGCGGGCACCAGGCAGGAGGCCACCAGCCGGCCGTCCACCTGCACCGAACACGCGCCGCACTCGCCCTGCGAGCAGCCGTCCTTGGCGCCGGCCAGACCGAGGCGCTCGCGCAGGACGTAGAGCAGGGACTCGCCGATCCACGCGTCGGTGACCGGCCGGTCGGTGCCGTTGACGCGCAGGACGTACGAGGCGCAGGGGTGCTCGGTGGCGGGCGCCTGCGGCTCGTCGAGCGCGGAGGGGGCGGGAAGGTCGGCGGGGTCCGCCGGGTCCGCGGGGACGCCCGGGCCGGTGCCTTCCGGGGGGACGGAGGAGGCGTCGGACGGGTCCGGGGAGGCGGGCGCGTCGAACGGGCCGGGCGGCTCGGGCTGTTCGAGCTGCTCGTGGGGCGCGCCGGGGGCGCCTTCCTCGGGCAGGTGCTCGACGGGTGCGGGCGCGGCGTGCGGGGCGGGCGCGTCGCGCGGTACGGGCGCGGCGGCGTCCGGTCCCGGCGCGGGCTCCCGCCCGGCGGGCGGCTCGTGCCCCGCCTCCGCCGGGTCACCGGCGGCAGCGATCCCGTGTTCTCCGTACTCCCTGTGGGCCCCGTGCTCCCCGTGGTCCGCGGACGCGTGCGGCTGCTCCGGGCCGTGTCCCGGTACGGACTCGGCGGCGTGCGCCAGGAGTTCGGCGTGCGGCACGGCCTCGGGAGCCGCACCGGAAGCGTCGTGCGGCGCGGCGAGCCCGTGCTGCCGGTACCCGCCGTGCGCGTCCTGCGTGTCGTGCGCATCGTGGGCGTCGCGGCCCTGATGCCCGTTCGCGTGCGGGGCGGCGGCAGGGGCGCCCGGAACGTCGGTCACCACCTCCCACGCGCCACTGACCGCCTGTTCGCCCGTATCGGTGACGTTCGTGGCGTCCGTACCGGGCCGTGGCGTCAACCCGTCGCCCGGGTACGCGTTCACCCGGTACTCCCCCGACGCGTCGGGCGTGTCGCCCGCCGTCGCGGGGGCGGCCGGCACCGACCACGGTCCGGTCGGCCCGGCGTGGTCGGCCGCGTCGGCGGAAGGCGCCGGGGACACGGGCACACCGGCCCCGTCCGTCCCCTCCGTACCGCCGCCCAGGGGCTGGTGCCAGGCGCCGGTGTCGGCGGAACCGGGCGCGGGCGCGGGCCACTCCACCGCCGGCTGCGCGGCGGCGGGCGCGGCGCCCGCCCCGTGCGGGGCGGCGTGCAGCGCGTACTCGCCGGACTCGTCGACCGGGTCGTCCCCGGCCGCCGGGACCGACCACTGCCCGGTGGAACCGCTCTGCGCGGCGGCGTCCGGCTCCACGCCGGGCGGGTACGGCAGCGGCCACTGCGCGGTGTCCTGCAGCCCGCCGGAACCGTCGGAACCGTCGGGACCGCCGGCCGCGCCCGGCGCGGCGGGGGCCGGGGAGCCGTCGGGACCGCCGGCCACGGGTACGCCGGAGCCGTACGTGCCGCCGGGCCCGTACGCGTCCGCCGCGTACGCCTCGGCACCGTACCCCTCACCGCCGTGGACGTCGCCATCCTGCCCGTCGGCGCCGGGCACGCCGGAGCCGTACGTGTCGGTGGTGCCGGGGCCGGGACCGTACGCGTCCGCGGGCGCGGCCCACTCCGCCGGCCCGTCGACCATGCCGGAGACGTACGGGCCGGCCGGCCAGTCGTCGTGCTCGGGCTGCGCCGCGCGCCCGGCGTCCCCGGGGCGCGCGCCGGCTTGCTGCGGCACGGACGCGCCCTGGTGCTGCTGCGGACCCGCCTGCTGGTGCTGCTGATGGTGCGCCACGGACTGGTGGGGCACTGTCTGCTGGACACCGGGCTGGTGGACACCCGGCTGGTGCTGCGCCCCGCCCTGCTGACCGCCCTGGGGGTAGCCGGCGCCGCCCGGGTGCTCCTGACCGCCCGCCGGATACTGCGGCACCGCGTCCCAGGAGGACGCCGCCGCGGGCGGCGCGTACCCCGTCCCGGGCGCGGCCAGCGGCGCCCAGCCGGTGTTCGCGCCGGTGCCCGGGTGCGCCAGCAGTTCGGGCGGGAGCTGGACGAACGCCGTGCCCTCCGCGTCGATCTCCGCCCCGCGCGGCATGGGCTGCCAGCCGCCCTCGACGGGCGTCCGGGCGTGTCGCTGCTGATCGTCACTCACGCGAGTGCCCTCCCCAGTGCTCGGCGGGCCAGAGTCGCCACGGTACGCCGCAGATGCAGCACGGCCGGCGGCAGGGTACCTTCTCCCGGCGCCTGGACGGCGTGGCCGGTGCCGTCGTCGGCACCCTGCGGGCCCGGCGGCGGGTCGGGGATGCAGGCGGCGGCCACGTAGTCGCCGAAGGCGGCCAGCGCCTCGGGGGCCAGGGTCCGTTCGCCGTCCCAGTCGATGAGCGAGGCGACCCAGTGCTCGGCGTCGTACGGGCGCAGCGGCATCGGCGCGACCGCGCCGACCGCGCACCGGACCATCCGCCGGGCCGGGTCCAGGACCACCGCGACGGAGGCGGTGGCGCGGCCGGGGCCGGTCCGGCCGGTGGCCTTCAGGAAGGTCTGCGGGGCGTGCAGCAGCGGGACGCGGACGTAGCCGATGAGCTCGCCCGGGTGCAGCAGTTCGATCCCGGCGAGCAGCCTGCCGACCGGGATCTCGCGCCGCCCGCCGGGGCCCGCGATGACGAGGGACGCCTCCAGGGCCGCGAGGACGGGCAGCGCGTCGCCGGTCGGCGCGGCGGAGGCGATGTTGCCGCCGAGGGTGCCCGCGTTGCGGATCTGCGGGGGTCCGGCGGCGCGGGCGGCGGCGGCGAGCGCGGGGATGAGGGCGGCGAAGTCCGGCCGGCCCATGCGGGCGTGGGTCAGTCCGGCGCCGAGCAGGGCGTGGCCGTCCTGGTACTGCCAGCCGCGGATCTCGCTGATGCGCCCGAGGCCGACGAGCGCGGCGGGGCGCAGCAGGCCCGAGTTGACCGCTGCCATGAGATCGGTGCCGCCCGCGACGGGCACGGCGGCGGGCATGGCGGCCAGCGCCGCCACGGCCTCGTCGAGCGAGCCCGGCAACGTCACCGTGTGCGCCGCCTGCGGTGCGTGCGTGGTCAACCCAGCTGCCCCTTCCCCGGTGGTCCCGGCTGTTCCGGCCGTCGCGCCGGCATTCCGCCGTACGGTACGTGCTCACGGTCCGGACGTGGCAACTCTGGCACATCTTCCGAGCCCGCCGTCGCGAGGGTCCGCGAACCGCCGCCCTTCCCCGCCCGTCCCGCCCGCCCCGGAGCGGCGGGCGCGGGGACCACCGGGCACGCCGCCCGAACGCGCCCGGGCCGCGGCGGTGTCACGGCCCGGGGGACGAACGCCCGGGCGCGTCGCGGCCGGAGGCCCCGCGGCACCCGCCCGGGCGCGGCACGGCACGCACCGGGGACGGGACCCGGCAGCGGAAGGCGCCGGCCGGCCGGAGGTGTTCCGCCCCCGGCGGACGAGGACGTTCCGACCGCCGCCGAGGCGGCACGCGGGCGCCTCGCGGCACGCGGGGTCCCGGCGGTTCCGGTCGGCCCGGTCGCCCCAGTGGGCCCGGTCGCCCCGGTCATCGTCTCGTCATCGTCTCGGCTGCCGCTCCGGCCTTCGTCCACGTCCCGCTACGCCCCGCCCCGCCACTCCCCGCCCACCATGGCGGCATATGACCGTCTTTGACCATGCCTTGTACGACTTACGGCGGTGTGCGGAGGTCCACCGTGCCAGGGCCGCACCGGGCGGACCGAGACCTTCCGCTCCACGTCACACGATCGGGGGCGCCCCCTCGATCGGGCGTCCGAGCAGCCCGGGCCGGCGCTGCCAGGGACGGGGACCGCCGGGCGGCCGGTAGGCCACGCCCAACGCGTCCAGCCGCCGGTAGTGGACGGCCATGCGCTGTTCGAAGTGGGCGAAGTCCCGTTCGGCGGGCGGCGGGAGGGCCGACCACACCGCCTCGGCGAAGGCCGCCAGCCGGGGGAACGCCTGGTAGTCGAGGCGCTGCTGGTCCTCCATCACCTCCGTCCAGAGGTTGGCCTGGGCCCCGAGGACACGCCCGGCCTCCTCCGCGGTGAGCTCGGGCGGCACCGGCTCGAAGCGGTAGACGTCCTCCAGGGTGCGGACCCAGCCGATGGGCACGGGCTCGTCCGGCCCCGGGGCCTGCCGGTGGTCGAGGTAGACCTGCTGTTCGGGGCACATGACGACGTCGTGCCCGGCCCGGGCCGCGGCGACGCCGCCCGCGTAGCCGCGCCAGGACGCCACGGCGGCGCCCTCCGCCAACCCGCCCTCCAGGATCTCGTCCCAGCCGATCGGCCGCCGCCCCCGCGCGGCGAGCCAGCGGTCGAAGTGCCGGATGAACCAGCTCTGGAGCTCCTTCTCGTCGGCCAGCCCCTCGGCCGCCATCCGGGCCCGCGCCGTCGGCGACGCCTTCCACTGGTCCTTGGGGCACTCGTCACCGCCGATGTGGACGAAGCGCGAGGGGAAGAGGTCGAGGACCTCGGTCAGCACGTTCTCGTAGAAGGCCAGGGTGGCGTCCGTCGGGGCGAGCACGTTCGGGCTGACGCCCCAGGTGTCCCAGACGCCGAGGGCGGCGGTGTCGACGACGTCGGCGTTGCCGAGCTCGGGGTACGCGGCGATGGCGGCCTGCGAGTGGCCGGGCAGGTCGATCTCGGGCACGACGGTGACGTGCCGCTCGGCGGCGTACGCGACGATCTCGCGGAGGTCGTCCTTGGTGTAGTGGCCGCCGTGCGGCCGCTCGTCCCAGAGCGGCGACGCCCGGTGCCCGAGCTTCGTCCGGGACCGCCAGGCGCCGACCTCGGTCAGCCGCGGGTAGCGCTCGATCTCGACGCGCCAGCCCTGGTCGTCGGTCAGGTGCAGGTGCAGGACGTTGAGTTTGTGCGCGGCGAGCAGGTCGAGGAAGCGGAGGACGCCGTCCTTGGGGACGAAGTGCCGGGCCACGTCGAGCAGGGCGCCGCGCCAGCCGAAGCGCGGCGCGTCCTGGACGCTGACGCACGGGACGTGCCACTCCCGCCGCGCCGCGACGGGTGCCCGCCGGAAGGCGTCGGGGCCCAGCATCTGACGGAAGGTCTGGGCGGCCCAGAAGAGCCCGGCCGGATCGGCGCCGTCGAGGAAGACGCCGTACCCGTCGATGACGATCCGGTAGCCCTCCGGCCCCAGCTCGCCGGCCACCCGCGGGTCGATGCGCAGGACGAGGTGGTTGTGGTGGTCGTCGCCGTCGGGCAGCGGCAGCCCGGTGGCGGCCCCGACCGTGGCGCGCAGCCAGCGGGCGGTGCCCTCGGTGCCCGGGCCGGCGTTGATCCCCGTCTCCTCGTCCAGCACCTCCAGCCCTTTGCCGGGCGGGACCCAGGTGAAGCGGCGCGGCGCGGGGACGAGCCCGGTCTCGGTGTCGCTCATGGCAGCCTTTCCGGCAGGGGGTCCTGGTCCGGTTCTCCGGAACGGATCCTCTCCCGGAACCGATGGTCTGGACCAGACCCCGGCCGACTCGGGCCCGCCGTACGCCGCACCCCGCACCGGTGCGAATCCGATCACCCCCTCACGCCCACGCCGTCGCCCCTTCACCGCCGCGAACGCGCGACGGCTCCCCGGCCGCGGACGGTGACGCGGCGGGGAGCCGTGGAGCGAGACGGGAACCCGCCCGCCGGACGGGCCGGCGGCTCGGGGGCCGAGGCGAGGTGGGACGAGGGGCCGGGGCACGGGGGGCGGTACGTACCGCGGGCCACCGCCCGCCACGCACCGCCCGTCCGGGGGCTACTTCTTGTCGCCGCCCTTGCCGCCCTTGTCGTCCCCGCCGGCGCCCATGCCCTCGAAGATCTCCTTGCACATCGGGCAGACCGGGTACTTCTTGGGGTCGCGCCCGGGCACCCAGACCTTGCCGCAGAGGGCGACGACCGGGGAGCCGGAGAGCGCGCTCTCCATGATCTTGTCCTTCTGGACGTAATGGGCGTAGCGCTCGTGGTCGCCGTCGCCGTGCGACACCTGCGGTGTCGGCTCTACGAGGGTGCCTGTACCTGCCCCGCGCTCGGGCTCGAGAGTGCTCATGGTCCCCAAGGGTACTGGGGAGCGGCACGGTCGGCGGAGGCTCGGGGGACGCGGCGTCCGGCGGCCGCCGCGTCCCCGGTCCACACCGCCCCGCGCCTCAGTTCAGACTGGGATCGTCCGGATAGGTCGCGACCATGGCCAGCTCGTTCCGCTGCCGCCGGAGCACCGACCGCCAGAGCCGGGACGGATCGGGGGACGAGACGTCGCCCGGCTCGGACTCCACCACGTACCAGGCGCCCTCCACCAGCTCCTCCTCCAGCTGCCCGGGCCCCCAGCCCGAGTACCCGGCGAAGATGCGCAGCGAGCCGACGGAGGAGCCCAGCAGCTCGGGAGGGGCCTCCAGGTCGACGAGGCCGATGGCGCCGTGCACCCGCCGCCAGCCCGCGGGGTCGCCCCGGCCCGGGCGGCGCGCGGGGCCGGAGCCGGGCGGGCCGCCGGCGGGGGTGTCCTTGCCGGGCTCGTCGCCGGGGACGACGGCCACGCCGAGCGCCGAGTCCAGCGAGACGGGTCCGCCCTGGAACACCACGCCCGGCTCGCCGGCCAGCGCGGCCCACGACGCGAGGATGTCGCCCACGCCGACCGGCGTGGGCCGGTTGAGGACCACGCCGAGCGAGCCCTCCTCGTCGTGGTCGAGCAGCAGCACGACCGCGCGGTCGAAGTTCGGGTCCGCCAGCGCCGGGGTCGCGACCAGCAGCCGCCCTGTGAGCGAGGACACCTCCGTCATGGCGACATGATCCCGCATTCCGGGCCCGCGGGAGCCCCCGAAAGGGACGAAAAACCGGCCGGTACGAAGCGTTCCGGAGCACGGGGGAGGGGGCGCGCCGGGAGACGCTCATTACCGGTGCCCGACGATAACCGGTAGCGACCACTCCGTTAACGCAGCGTGTTGTGACAAACCCATGACGTGCCAAGGCCCCCCTCGGGGCGGCATCAGGCCCCTCCGGTCGCATTACCCTTTCTTCTTGCCCCCTGCCCAACTCCAGGAACGCGAGATCCATGACCGGCCCTGACGATGTCCTGCTTGTCCACGGCGGTACCCCGCTCGAGGGCGAGATCCGTGTCCGCGGTGCGAAGAACCTCGTGCCGAAGGCCATGGTCGCCGCCCTGCTCGGCAGCGGCCCCAGCCGCCTGCGCAACGTCCCCGACATCCGTGACGTGCGGGTCGTCCGCGGTCTGCTGCAGTTGCACGGCGTGACCGTGCGCCCCGGCGACGAGCCGGGCGAGCTGGTTCTCGACCCCTCGCACGTGGAGAGCGCGAACGTCGCCGACATCGACGCGCACGCCGGCTCCTCGCGCATCCCGATCCTCTTCTGCGGCCCCCTGCTGCACCGCCTCGGCCACGCCTTCATCCCGGGCCTGGGCGGCTGTGACATCGGCGGCCGGCCCATCGACTTCCACTTCGAGGTGCTGCGCCAGTTCGGCGCCACCATCGAGAAGCGCGAGGGCGGGCAGTACCTGGAGGCCCCGCAGCGGCTGCGCGGCACCAAGATCCAGCTCCCGTACCCGTCGGTCGGCGCGACCGAGCAGGTGCTGCTGACGGCCGTGCTGGCGGAGGGCGTCACCGTCCTGTCCAACGCGGCCGTGGAGCCGGAGATCGAGGACCTCATCTGCGTGCTGCAGAAGATGGGCGCGATCATCTCCATGGACACCGACCGGACGATCCGGATCACCGGTGTCGACTCGCTCGGCGGCTACAACCACCGCGCGCTCCCCGACCGCCTGGAGTCCGCCTCCTGGGCGAGCGCGGCGCTCGCCACCAAGGGCAACATCTACGTCCGCGGCGCCAGCCAGCGCGAGATGATGACCTTCCTCAACACCTACCGCAAGGTCGGCGGCGCCTTCGAGATCGACGACGAGGGCATCCGCTTCTGGCACCCCGGCGGCGAGCTCAACGCCATAGCGCTGGAGACGGACGTCCACCCCGGCTTCCAGACCGACTGGCAGCAGCCGCTCGTCGTCGCCCTGACCCAGGCGTCCGGCCTGTCCATCGTCCACGAGACGGTGTACGAGTCCCGGCTGGGCTTCACCTCCGCCCTCAACCAGATGGGCGCCCACATCCAGCTCTACCGCGAGTGCCTCGGCGGCTCCGCCTGCCGCTTCGGCCAGCGGAACTTCCTCCACTCGGCGGTCGTCTCCGGCCCGACGAAGCTGCAGGGCGCCGACCTGGTCATCCCCGACCTGCGGGGCGGCTTCTCCTACCTGATCGCGGCGCTGGCCGCGGACGGGACGTCGCGGGTGCACGGGATCGAGCTGATCAACCGCGGGTACGAGAACTTCATGCAGAAGCTGCAGGATCTGGGCGCGAACGTGGAGCGTCCACTGGGAGCGTGACGGCTCGTCCGCCGTGGGGGCGGGGCGGGGGTGGGATGCCCCTGTCCCGCCCCTTCGCCGTTTCCTGGGGCTGCGCCCCAGACCCCCTTTTCGCGGCTTCGCCGCTCGTCCTCAAACTCCCCCAGAGGGGGCACCCCCAACGGGCTGAAATCAGCCCGTCCGGCGCTTGAGGACAACCGCGCGGAGCGCGGTTTCGGGGGTGTGGGGGCTCGCCCCCGCAAGAAACGGTGAAAGGGCGGGCCAGGGGCACAGCCCGCCGCAGGCGCCCGCGCAGCGCCGCGCACGCGAAAGGGCGGCCGCCCCCGCCCGGGGAACGGCCGCCCTCCGGCGTCCGAAGGCTTACTTGCCCTTCGCGGCTTCCTTGAGCTTGGAGCCCGCGGAGACCTTCACGCTGTAACCGGCAGCGATCTGGATCGGCTCGCCCGTCTGCGGGTTACGGGCGGTGCGAGCGGCACGGTGGGTGCGCTCGAAGGTCAGGAAGCCGGGGATGGTCACCTTCTCGTCGCCCTTGGCGACGACCTCACCGACGGTCTCGGCGAGGGCGGCCAGAACGGCGTCGGCGTCCTTGCGGGTCACCTCGGCACGGTCGGCCAGAGCGGCCACCAGCTCACTGCGGTTCATGTTGTACTCCCGTGTCTTTCTTGCCAATGAGGCGTGAGATCGAAGCCGATGCTGCCAGGGCCCTCGGACAGTCCCCGGACCCGGGTCCGCCACTAGATCCCTCGCGCCCCGGGGGGTGCCCCCTGGACGGAGTCCTCGGGGGAGCATCCTGCCCCCACCAGTGGTGGGAAAGCCAATCCGGCACCCTGGAGAGTCACACGGAAAGCGCCACAGCCTCGGAGGGGGCCGCGTTTCCGCGGCCCGTTCACTGCCCGACACCCTATGGGGGCCGTAGGAGCGCCGCGTCACGCGACGCGCCGTGGTCAGGCCGTCGTGGCGGCCGTCACAGCCACTCCGGCGGCCTTCGCGGCCTCGCGGACGGCCCCGGCGACCGCGCCCGCGACCTTCTCGTTGAAGACGCTCGGGATGATGTAGTTCGCGTTCAGCTCGTCCTCGGCGACGACGTCGGCGAGGGCGCCGGCGGCGGCCAGCATCATCTCGGTGTTCACGGTGCGCGACTGGGCGTCCAGGAGGCCGCGGAAGACGCCCGGGAAGACCAGCACGTTGTTGATCTGGTTGGGGAAGTCCGAGCGGCCCGTGGCGACCACGGCGGCCGTCTGGCGGGCGATCGCCGGGTCGACCTCGGGGTCGGGGTTGGCGAGCGCGAAGACGATCGCGCCGTCGGCCATGGCGGCCACGTCCTCGGCGCCGAGGACGTTGGGGGCCGAGACGCCGATGAAGACGTCGGCGCCGCGCACGGCCTCCTTGAGCGTCCCGGTGATGCCCTCGGGGTTGGTGTTGTCGGCGATCCAGCGCAGCGCCGAGCCCGGGTCGGCGGAGACCAGGTCCTCGCGGTCGGCGTGGACGACGCCGTGGATGTCGGCGACGACGGCGTGCTTGACGCCGGCGGCGATCAGCAGCTTGAGGATGGCCGTACCGGCCGCGCCGGCGCCGGACATGACGACCCGTACGTCGCCGATGGACTTCTCGACCACGCGGAGCGCGTTGGTCAGGGCGGCGAGCACGACGATGGCGGTGCCGTGCTGGTCGTCGTGGAAGACCGGGATGTCGAGGGCCTCGCGCAGCCGGGCCTCGATCTCGAAGCAGCGGGGCGCGGAGATGTCCTCCAGGTTGATGCCCGCGAAGCCGGGGGCGATGGCCTTGACGATCTCGACGATGGCGTCGGAGTCCTGGGTGTCCAGGCAGATCGGCCAGGCGTCGATGCCGGCGAAGCGCTTGAAGAGGGCCGCCTTGCCCTCCATGACGGGCAGCGCGGCCTTGGGGCCGATGTTGCCCAGGCCGAGCACCGCGGAGCCGTCGGTGACCACCGCGACGGAGTTGCGCTTGATGGTCAGGCGGCGGGCGTCCTCGGGGTTCTCGGCGATGGCCATGCAGACGCGGGCGACGCCCGGCGTGTAGACCATGGAGAGGTCGTCGCGGTTGCGGATGGGGTGCTTGGACGCCATCTCGATCTTGCCGCCGAGGTGCATCAGGAAGGTCCGGTCGGAGACCTTGCCGACGCTGACACCCTCGATGCCGCGCAGCTTCTGCACGATCTCGTCGGCGTGGGCGGTGGACGTCGCGGCGACGGTGACGTCGATCCGCAGCTTCTCGTGGCCGGAGGCGGTGACGTCGAGGCCGGTCACCGATCCGCCGGAGGACTCCACGGCCGTGGTGAGCTGGCTGACCGCGGTACCGCCGGCGGGCACCTCCAGTCGGACCGTCATCGAGTACGAGACGCTAGGCGCCGTTGCCATGGCCGCTTTCCCCTGCTTTCGCTGATTGCGTTGTTCCGCGCGCCCGGGCGTGCGGTCCGGCCGGGGCCGTCCCCCGCCGGGCGACATCCGATCGTCGCACCTACCGGCCGGTAGACGGTAACCAGCACCGTCTTTCCGGAAGGTGGGTTTCACCATATGAGAGCGCCATGAGCGCCCTCGGGGCCGCCCACCTGGGCGGATCCCCGCCTTCCCATCATGCGCCGACCCCGTTAAACCGCAGGCAAAGCCCGCACGGACGGCACCGGACACGACTGAACACGACCGAAGACGAACGGGCGGTTCCCTCCTGAGTCTTCGGAGGGAACCGCCCGTCGTGCGGAAGGTTCAGCGGCACCGGCCCGCCATGCTCGCCTCGCGGCAAGTGGTCGCTCGAAGCGACTAAGGTTGGGCCCGGGGGCTTGGATCGAGCCGGTGCCGTATTCAGGCTAACAAACGCCTCCCGGAAGTCATTCCCGGTACCGGGAGTTCCGCCGGAACCGGCCGGACGACCATCCGGGCGGCGTACGGCACTTCGGCCGTCCGCCATCCCCGGGCCGCCGGACGGCTCAGTCCCGCAGCAGGTCCGGCACCCCGTCCGCGTCCGGCTCGTCGCGCTTCCCCGCCAGCACCGTCAGCCGCTGCGTGGCGCGGGTCAGGGCCACGTACAGGACGCGCAGCCCGGCCGGGGACTCGTCGGCGATCTCGGCCGGCGTGACGACGACCGTCGCGTCGTACTCCAGCCCCTTGGCCTCCAGGCTGCCCAGCGCCACCACCCGGTCGCCGAGACCGGCCAGCCAGGCCCGGGCCTCGGCCCGCCGGCCCATGGGCACGACGACGCCGACCGTCCCGTCCACCTCGGCCAGCAGGTGCTCCGCCTCCGCGCGGACGGACGCGGCGAGGTCGCGGCCCGCGACCGCGAAGCGCGGCTCGACGCCCGTGGAGCGGACGGCGGACGGGGACTCCATCCCCGGCATGGCCAGCGCCAGCACCTTCGACGCCAGTTCGGCGATCTCGGCCGGGTTGCGGTAGTTCACGGTGAGCCGGAAGCGGCGGCGGGGGCGGGTGCCCAGCGCCTCGTCCCGGGCCGCGGCGGCCTCGTCCGGGTCGGACCAGGACGACTGGGCCGCGTCGCCGACGATCGTCCAGGTGGCGTGGCGGCCCCGGCGGCCGACCATCCGCCACTGCATCGGCGTCAGGTCCTGCGCCTCGTCGACGATGACGTGCGCGTAGTCGCGGCGCTCCTGCGCCAGCCGCTCCGCCCGCTCGCGGCGGCTCTCCATCCGCTCGGGCATCAGCTCCTCCAGGCCGGAGAGCTGGTCGAGCGGGTCGAGCTCACGGGGCCTGCGGGGCCGGGCCGGGGTGCCGAGCAGCGTCTCCAGCTCGTCCAGCAGCGCCACGTCGTGCACCGAGAGCGGACCCTTGCCGTCCGCGTCCAGCCGGCCCAGCGAGCGGGCCAGCTGCCGCACCTCGCGCGGGTTGAGCACCCGGCGGGCCCAGCGCCCGAGCCGCCGCTCGTCGGCGAGCAGCGCCAGCACCTGACGGGGCGCCAACTCCGGCCACCAGGCGGCCAGGAAGGTCAGGAAGTCGTCCTCGGTGGTGATGTCCTCGTCGAACGCCGCGCGGGCCTCCGCGGCCATCTCCGGGTCGGTGTACCGCTTGGGGCCGCCCGCGCGGGACCACAGGGCGTCCAGCAGCAGCCGGCGCGCGCGGGGCCGCAGCAGGTTGACGGGGGCGGTGCCGCCGAGCGCGGACTGCCGGATGCGGTCCAGGTCCTCGGGGCCCAGCTCGACGCGGGCGCCGAAGGCGACGACGCGCAGCCGGTCCGGGACGGCCCCGTCGCGCGGGACGTCGAGGGCACCGCGCGCGGCCTTGCGGAGCACCTTGAGCATGCGCGAGGAGCCCTTGATCCGGGCCACGGCCGGCTCGTCGTAGGTGTCCGCCTCCGCGCCGTCCACCAGCGAACCGAGGGCGCGGATGGCGACCTGGCCCTCCTCGCCCAGCGACGGCAGCACGCCCTCGGTGTACGCGACGAGCAGCGGCGTCGGCGAGACGATCAGGATGCCGCCCGCGTAGCGTCTGCGGTCCTGGTAGAGCAGGTAGGCGGCGCGGTGCAGGGCCACCGCGGTCTTGCCGGTGCCCGGGCCGCCCTCGACCTCGGTCACCGAGGCGGCGGGGGCGCGGATCACCAGGTCCTGCTCGGCCTGGATCGAAGAAACGATGTCCCTCATGGTGTGGCTGCGGGCCTGGCCGAGCGCGGCCATCAGGGCGCCGTCGCCGACCACCGGCAGCGCGGCGCCGTCCAGGGTCGCCCGGAGCTCCGGGCGGAGCAGGTCGTCCTCGACGCCGAGCACCCGGCGGCCCTTGGAGCGGATCACCCGGCGGCGCACCACACGGCCGGGCGCCACCGGCGTCGACCGGTAGAAGGGCGCGGCGGCGGGCGCCCGCCAGTCGATGACGAGCGGCGAGTAGTCGGCGTCCAGGACGCCGATGCGGCCGATGTGCAGCGTCTCGGCGATCTCGGCCCGGTCGTCGCGGACGGCGTCGTCGGCGGGCTCGACCGAGGTGTACGCGCCGTCGGGCCCCTTCTTGCGGTCCTTGCCGCGCAGCAGGTCGATGCGGCCGAAGAGGAAGTCCTCGAACTCGCTGTTCAGCCGGTTGAGGTGGACCCCGGCGCGGAACACCTGGGCGTCCCGTTCGGCGAGCGCCCCCGGCGTCCCCACCTGGCCGCGCTTGGCGGCGTCGTCCATGAGGAACTCGGCCTCGTGGATCTTCTCCTCGAGGCGCCGGTACACCCGGTCCAGATGGTGCTGCTCGGCACCGATCTCACGGTCACGGATCCCGTCCGGATGCGTGGTTCCCCCACCGTTCCCGGCGTTCTGCGGATCCGTCGCCACCTGCGCGCGTGTGGCGTTCTGCGCGGCCACCCAGGCCCCCTTCTGTGTGCGTAGGGCAGCCTTCAACCGTACGCGAACAGGGGTACCTAGCGCACCTGTCAGGACATGAGAGGTTTGGCACGGTCGGTCATGGCTTGACGGGGTGCGGCGACGGCCTAACGTCCGCGCCGCCGGGCCCGGTTGCGGACGCCTCAGCGGTGGCGCCCGGCTCTCGCGCCCCTTCTCTCGCTCCTTCTTGTGCTCCCTCGCCGTTCATCACCCGGCGGCGGTGCCGGGCCACGCGCTCCCGGTTGCCGCAGACCTCGCTGGAGCACCAGCGGCGCCGCCGGCCCCGGGAGGTGTCCAGGTAGAGGAGGGTGCAGCTCTCGCCCTCGCACTGGCGCAGCAGGCCGCGGACGGCCGGATCGGTGAGCAGCTCCACCGCGTCCCGGGCCACCAGGGACACCAGCGCCGCGCAGTCGGGCGGGCCGGCGACGGTGCGGACGAGACCGCCGTCGGCGCCCCGGACGGCCCGCGGGGCGGGCGGGGGCTCGGCGGCGAGGGCGTTGACCTGTGCGAGGTCCGCCTCGGCGGCGTGCTCCGGACCGTCCACGGCCTCCGCGCGGACGACGCGGTGCAGCAGGTGGCGCAGGGCGTGGAAACGCCCGAGCCAGCCGGCGTCGACGGCCTCCAGCGGCGTGCCCGGCGGTACGACCCGGGCGCCCAGCAGCCAGGCGCGCAGCCGCTCGGGGGTGCCGAGCCGCTCCCCGGGACCGTCGCCGGGCCGCCCCACCCCGGTGGCCACCAGGTCCAGGCAGAGCCGCCC
The DNA here is from genome assembly GCF_044333095.1 of Streptomyces sp. NPDC021100. NCBI lineage: Bacteria > Bacillati > Actinomycetota > Actinomycetes > Kitasatosporales > Streptomycetaceae > Streptomyces > Streptomyces sp. NPDC021100. The sequence continues at coordinate 61,081 of NZ_JBIRQH010000017.1, read as the reverse complement.
GGAGTCGAACCGCAGGTCGTGGGAGGCCGCCGCCATCTGCCTGTCACCTTTTCCCTGGGGAGCCCTGTGCGGAGCTGCGCCGCGCGGAGAGATGCGCCACCCCACAGGGTGCCCGGCCGGACGCCCGGCCGGAACCCCCACGACCGGCGGACACGCCACCGTGGCGGCCTCCGCGCGGATGGGCCTCCGCCCCGGCGTCAGCCGCGCAGGAACCCGTCGCCGTGGACGGCGATATGGGCCTCCAGGGCGTTGAGGGCGTCCTGGGTCGCCTGGCCGCTGCCCTTGCCGCGCTGCTCGGCGTAGTAGGCGGCGCCGAGCTTCTTCAGCAGCTCGGCGCCCGCCCGTTGGGCCTGCACCTCGTCGACCTTCTGCTTGCCTTGCTGCAACGCCTGCTGGGCCTGTTCCTTCGCCCGGTCGAGGAATCCCGCCATGTCGGCCTCCGTGGCACGAGTGGAGCACGCTTCGGTCCGGCGGCTCCGGCCGGACGGTTCGGCTCCGGACCGGATCACCGGGGCAATTGTCGGCCGCCGCACCGCCGGGCGGCAACCGCCGCCGATCATCCGCCGGAGCACGCGCCGGGCGTCGGCGCCACCCGCCGGGGGGACGCGAGCCCGGCCGGGGCCGTCGTCCGCGCCGGGTGACGCTGACGCGGCCGGGCGCCGCATACGGGCACCCGGCGCCGTACGCGGCCGGGCGCCGGTGGCCCACCGCGTCCCCGTCCACGCCCCGTCGGCCGCGGCCGACGCGGTAAGGCGCCGCGGCCGACACGGTAGGGCGCCGCGGCCGACGCGGTAGGGCGCTGCCCGGCTCCGGCACGACGCCCGAGGCGGTCGCCTCTCGCGACGCGCGCGGGGGCGGCGGGCACCGCCTACCGCCACGGCCACGGCCGCCCGCGGCAGGCGACGGGCCGGCCGGTGGCGGCCCCAGACCGTCCGGGGGGCGCCGTCACCCCGCCGTCGTCCGCCGCCTCCCCTTCAAACGGCGGCAACGCCGTCCGCCGCCCCCGCGCACCCGCCCATCAGCGCCGCGTCCTCCGCCGGGAGCCATGCCCCGGGCGGGCGTTCCAGCCAGCGTTCCTCCGGGAAGCCCGAGGCGGCGGTGAGGAGGGCGTCGAGTCCGGGGTGGCGGAGGCCCTTGCGCCAGACCATCGAGACCGGGGAAAGGGGTACCGGGTCGGTGAGGGGGCGCAGGACCATCCCGGGCACCTTCAGGAACTCGGTGCCCGCCAGCACCGACCACCCCCGCTTGCGCACGACACGCACGAACTCCTCGTCCCCCTCCAGTTCGGGGAAGGGCTCGGCCATCGCGATGCCGCGGCCCTCGAAGAGGCGGCGGGCCAGGTCGGTCCACTCGGCGGTGGCCGGGTTGCCGGCGGCGGCGTACAGGGTCTCGCCGCGCAGCGCCTCCAGGGGTACGGTCGCGCGGGCCGCCAGCCGGTGGCCGTCGGGCAGCAGGACGGCCATCCGCTCGTACCGTACGGGCCGGTGCTCCAGCGCCGTCCTGACCTCCACCGGCAGCCCCGCCACCCGGCCGAAGGCGACGTCCAGCCGTCCCGCCAGGATCGCGGCGGCGGCGCCGGTGAGGCCGCTGTGGTGGCGGGCGACCAGCTCCACCCGGGGCGCGGCGGCGCGGGCCCGGACGACGATCCGGTGGGCGGTGCTCACCGGGGAGACGACGTCCACCAGCAGCGGGCGCTCCTCGCGCGCCCAGGCCGCCGCCAGTTCGTCCTGCGCGGCGAGCACGCGCCGGGCGTACGGCAGCAGCCGCGCGCCCTCCGCCGTCAGCGTCACCGCCCGCGTCGTGCGGCTGAACAGCTGTGCGCCCAGCCGATGTTCGAGCCGGCGGACGTCCCGGCTGAGCGCCTGCTGCGCGAGGTGGAGCCGGGCGGCGGCCCGGGTGAAGTGCAGTTCGTCGGCGACGGCGGCGAAGGCTCGCAGCAGGCGCGGCTCGATGTCGTGCGGCATGCGGCGCAGTCAACAACAAGAGTGCGTGAATGGCCATCGATCAGGTGTTGGACCACGCCCGGCGTCCGGCGCGAGGCTGATCACATGACCGCCCACCTCCTCTTCCTCGCCGCCCCTCCCCGCCACTCCGACGCCGCGCCGCCCCGCGGCCGGACGCCCCTGCTCCGCCGGCTCCGCACGGCGCGGGCCGGCGGAAAGAAGCCCGCCCCCACCGACCCCCGTTAATCGCTCGCCGTTAATCGATCGTCCGCGCCCGGCGCCGCCGGACCAGCACGGCACCCAGCACCGCCGCGCCGGCCACCCCTCCGCCGGCCCCCGCCAGCGCGGCCACCGGAACGCCGGACCCGCCGCTTCCGCCCGCTTCCGCGGCCCGTCCGCCCCGGCCGTCGGCCGCGCTCACGGCGGGCCGTATGTCGTCACCCGGCCGCTCGGCGCCGCTGCTCCCGGTACCGGTACCGGTACCAGTGCCGGTGCCCGTACCGATGCCGGTGCCGGTGACCAGCAGCCGCCCCGTCTTCCGCACCCGCCCGTGATGGCTCACCACCGTCACCGGGTACGCGCCCGGGCCCAGCGCCCGGCGGATGCGTGCCGGCCCGAAGTAGCGCGGATCGTCGCCGTCGCCCGCCTTGCTGTCGTCGCGCCGGAGCGGGACCGGCGTCTCGAAGGCCGGGGACGTCGCCGTCAGCCGGCCGTCCTCGCCGGGGTCGGGCGACGCGTCGCGCCACAGGACGTTGACCGTCCCGCCGGCGCCCACCCGCTGCCCGTCCGTACGGGCCCGTTCCGGCGTGCCGGGGACGGTGAAGAAGGCGGGCCCGCGCGCACGGCCCAGGTAGTCGCCGTCGCCGGGGCGGGCGGCGCGCACCACGAGCCGCGCCTCGCGCAGCGCCCGGCCGCCCGGGCCGGCGAGCGTCACCTTGTACGTGCCGTCCTTGGCGCCGAGCGGCAGCGTCACCGAGGCGCCGAACATCCGCGGGTTGTTCCAGTGGGTGCCCCTGGGGTCGTGGACCAGCCGCACGGGCGCCGGGAAGACCGGCGAGCGGACCGTGAAGGAGGTGCCGCGCTCCCCCGGGTACAGATCGTCGTACCAGAGGCCGACCCGCTCCCCCGGCCGCAGTGCCCCGCCCCCGCCCGCCACCTGGAACAGCGGCGGCTTCGGCGCCCGCACCCGCACCAGGTCCTCGGCCACCGTCCGGCCGCCGACCCGGACGGTCAGCGGGTACGCGCCGGGGCGGGCGGACGGGGCGACGGCGGGCCGCGCGTGGTGCCCCTGCCCGGTGTCCGGCGCCCGTCCGCCGTAGGGCGCGAGGCGCACCGGCCCGCGGAAGGCCGGCGAGTGGGCGGTCACGGCGGCGCCCGCCCGGACGCCCTGCACGTCGATGTCGACCAGCTCCCCCGGCCGGTTCTCGAACGCCCCGTTGACGAGCACGTGGACGGTCCCGCGGCCGGGCCCGTCGGCGGCCGCCGCCCCGGCGGCCCCCACCAGCAGCACCGCCCCCGCACCGGCCGCGACCGTGGCGGCCGCTCGGACGATCCTCTTCATGGCGCCACCCCCCTCTGTCTCTGGAAGAGGGCCGCCGGGGCCCTCCGGTTGCGCTGCTTCCTGCCATGGAACCACTCGGGTACGACATCGGGCATCGGGCACGGCCCGGGCCGGGGTACGGCAAAGGCCCCACCGCCGGGGCGGTGGGGCCTTTGCCTCACATGGGTGATCTGTGGAGATGGCGGGAATCGAACCCGCGTCCAACGGTGCGGAATCAGGGCTTCTCCGAGCGCAGTCCGCTGCGATTTTCTCGGCCCCGGAGATCACGCGGACAAGTCTCCGACGGGCTCAGTCACTGTTTGGTTTCCCACCAGGCCCCGTGACCGGACCTAGTGGTTTAGTCCCCTAGCTGATGCCAGGATCCGGGTCGGGAACATCCCCGGGCTGACACTTCGCAAGTCGCTACTTAGGCAGCGAGGGCGAAGGAATCGCGCTTGGTGTTGGCGATTATTGGTTGCGACATATGGTTTACGAGATCATTGCCGCTTCCTCGGCTCGCTTCCCCTGCTTCGACATCCGCTGTCGAAACCGATCATCCCCATGTTGTTTTTTCAACGTGCAACCCACGGTGGGGCGTGCGCTGCCCATCGTACGTGACCAACGCCGAGCGGTGCCAGCGCATTCCCGGAGGTCCCCCCAGGGGACTACCGGGCCGCCTGCGCGCGCTGACGCCGACGGGCGGCGGAAATGGCGCGGTCTGCCTCGCGGCGGTCCGTCTTCTCCCGCAGCGTCTGCCGCTTGTCGTACTCCTTCTTGCCCTTGGCCAGCGCGATCTCGACCTTGGCCCGGCCCGACGTGAAGTACAGCGCCAGGGGCACGATCGTGTGACCGGTCTCGTCGGCCTTCGAGGACAGCTTGTCGATCTCCGCGCGGTGCAGCAGCAGCTTGCGCTTGCGGCGCGCGCTGTGGTTCGTCCACGTCCCCTGGGCGTACTCGGGGATGTGCACGTTGTGCAGCCACGCCTCGCCGCCGTCGATCTGCACGAAGCCGTCCACCAGCGAGGACCGGCCCTGCCGCAGCGACTTGACCTCGGTGCCGGTCAGCACCATGCCGCACTCGTACGTGGTGATGATGTGGTAGTCGTGCCGCGCCTTCTTGTTCTGCGCGACGAGCTTGCGCCCGGGTTCCTTGGGCTGCTTCTGCTGCTTTCCCATAGTGCGGTCATTCTCGCACTAGGCCCCCGGGCCGAGGCCACCCAATACCGCGCGGGCCCGGGGCTCCGCGTCCCCGTGGACGACCAGGTCCGGGGTGATCCCGCGGCCGTCGACGGCCTGTCCCGAGGGGGTGCGCCAGTGGCCGACGGTCTGCTCGGCGACCGAGCCGTCGGGAAGCGGCCGGGGCATCTGGACCGAGCCCTTGCCGAACGTCCGGGAGCCGACGACGACGGCCCGCCCCCGGTCCTGGAGGGCGCCGGCCAGCAGCTCGCCGGCGCTCATGGTGCCCCCGTCGACGAGGACGACGAGCGGGCGTCTCGTGTCGCCGCCCGGACGCGCCTCCAGGGCCCGCTGCCGGCCGTGCACGTCGTACGTGGCGACGAGCCCGCCGTCGAGGAAGGCGGAGGCGCTGGTGACGGCCTCGGTGACCAGCCCGCCCGAGTTGCCGCGCAGGTCGAGCAGGACGCCCTCGCGCGGCCCCGCGCCCCGGACCGCGGCCCGTACCTGCTTCCCGGTGCCGTGGGTGAACGACTCCACCTTGATCCGGGTGCCGGCGGCGGGCCCGTCCCGGAAGCGTTCGGCGACGACGCTGCGGGTGCGCAGCCGCGCGCGGCGCAGGGTGCTCTCCCACTCCCGGCCGCCGTCCCGCGCCAGGCCGAGGGTGACGGGCGTACCGCTGCCCGACGGGCCGCCGCGCAGCCGGGCGACGACCTCGGTGACCGGCCGCCCGGTCACCTCCGTGCCGTCCACCGACCGCAGCCGGTCCCCCGGGGCGATCCCGGCCCGGGCGGCGGGGCCGCCGCGCTCGACGCCGTCGACCTCCATCCGCCCGTCGGCGGCCCGGCGCACGGAGAGCCCGACGCCGACGTACTCGCCGCGCAGGGCGCGCTGGAAGCCCTCGTACTCGGTGGCGCTGTAGACCCCGCCCCAGCGGTCCGCGGAGCGCCCGGTGTTCGCGGGGGCGCGGACGGGCGGCCGGGCGCTCTTCGCGTGCGCTGCCGGGGCGGACGGGCGCGGGGCGCGGGCCGCCGCGGGCAGCGGCCCGCCGCGGGCGTCCGCGCCCCAGGAGCCGGTGGCCGCCCCGGTCGCCAGCGCCCCGGCGAAGACCAGCGTCAGGACCGCGCCGCGCCGGTGACGGCGGTGCGGTACGAACATCGTCGGGCCGGACATGCGCGAGAGTCTAGGACACCGCCGGGCGCCGTACGGGGAGTTGACCGCCTCCCGGACCGTCGGACGCCCGGCGCACCGGGGCCGCTCAGACCTTCAGGTACTTCCACAGCGCCGCGAACGCGGCCAGCGCCGGCATCAGCAGGCCGGTCGCCAGGATGAGCGGCAGCTTGGTCAGCACCGCGCCCCAGCCGATGAACTGGATGACGTCGATGTGGGTGGCGAGCAGGTCGTTCACCAGGAACTGCTGGCCGGAGACGAGCAGCACGCAGGCGAGCCCGCCGCCCAGCAGCCCGGCGACGGCCGCCTCCGCGATGAACGGCACCTGGATGTAGAAGCTGGACGCCCCGACGAGCCGCATGATCCCGGTCTCCCGGCGGCGGCTGAACGCGGAGACCCGGACCGTGTTGACGATCAGCAGCAGCGCGACGACGAGCATCAGGAACATGACGCCCAGCGCACCCCAGTTCATGTACCTCAGGAGGTTGAACAGGCTCTTGAGGGTGTCCTTCTGGTCCTCGACCGTCTGCACGCCCGGGCGCTTCTGGAAGGCGCTGGAGATGACCTCGTACTTGGTCGGGTCCTTGAGCTTGACGCGGAAGGACTCCTGCATCTGGTCGGCGGTCACCACGGTGGCCAGCGGCTGGTTGCCGAACTGCTCCTTGTAGTGCTTGTACGCCTCGTCCGTCGTCTCGAACTGGATGTTCTGGACGATCGGCATCTTCTCCAGATCGGCCTTGATCTGCTTCTTCTGCTCATCCGTGACCGCGCCCTTGGCGCAGGACGGGAAGTTCGCCTTGTCGGTCTTGTTGCAGAGATAGATCGAGACGTTGGCCTTGTCGTACCAGTAGCCCTTCATCGAGTTGACCTGTTCGTTCATCAGCAGCGAACCGCCGAACAGGGCGAGCGAGAGGGCGACCGACACGATCACCGCGAAGGTCATCGTGAGATTGCGGCGGAGACCGACGCCGATCTCCGACAGAACGAACTGGGCGCGCATGGCGTCCTTTCACTGCCTTTCAGTGCTGGTAGCCGTAGACGCCGCGCGACTGGTCGCGCACGAGACGGCCCTGGTCGAGCTCGATGACCCGCTTGCGCATCTGGTCCACGATCTGCTGGTCGTGGGTGGCCATGATGACGGTGGTGCCGGTCCGGTTGATCCGGTCGAGCAGCTTCATGATGCCGACCGAGGTCTGCGGGTCGAGGTTGCCCGTCGGCTCGTCGGCGATCAGCAGCATCGGCCGGTTGACGAACGCCCGGGCGATGGCCACCCGCTGCTGCTCGCCGCCGGAGAGCTCGCCGGGCATCCGGCCCTCCTTGCCGCCGAGCCCGACCAGCTCCAGCACCTGCGGGACGGCCTTGCGGATCTCACCGCGCGGCTTGCCGATGACCTCCAGGGCGAAGGCCACGTTCTGGGCGACCGTCTTGTTGGGCAGCAGCCGGAAGTCCTGGAACACCGTGCCCAACTGGCGGCGCATGTGCGGCACTTTCCAGTTGGAGAGCCGGGCGAGGTCCTTGCCCAGGACGTGCACCCGGCCGTGGCTGGCCCGCTCCTCGCGCAGCAGAAGCCTGAGGAAGGTGGACTTGCCGGAACCCGAGGAACCGACCAGGAAGACGAACTCGCCCTTCTCGATCTCGAGCGAGACATCCCGGAGCGCCGGGCGGCTCTGCTTCGGGTAGGACTTGGAGACGTTGTCGAATCGAATCACGAGTGCACCACGTGCGACCTGGAGAGCGGCACGGAACGCCACGGCCGTGGCGCCCGTCGGTGAGCGTGACCATACGCGAACGACCCGTGTACGCGCAGTCGGCGTCCTGTGTCGGGACGCCCGTGACCGCCGGCCGGACCCGGGAGGGCTGAAGAAAACGGGACAATCGGCCCGCACGGGCGTCAGCGCGGCGTGCGGAGGTACCGTTCGGGGCGGCTCCCGGACACCGGTCGCGCCGAAGGGCGGGAAAGCTGGCACAGTGGTAGGGGGAACCGCACGGCTCTCTCTCGCGTTGGACGTACCGGAGGAGGAATTCGCATGACATGCGACCGACTGGTGTGCGCCAACTGCGCGTCCCCGGTCAGCGAGGGACGGTGCCCGGTCTGCCGGGCGAGCCGGGAGCGGCTGCAGCAGCAGGAGGGCCTCTTCGCGGGCCTGACCCCGGCCGCGCTCGTGGCACTGCTGGTGGCGCTGGTGGCGGTGGCGGTCGTCGCGCGCAGTTTCGCGGCGTAACCGAGGGTCACGATCCGGTCGGGGGTTCCTCTCGGTACGGACATCACGATCATGACAGGCGACGAGGCCCGGGGTGCGGTACGGCACCCCGGGCCTCGTCGCGTCGGCGCCCTCGCACCGGGCCGCGCCGGAACGTTTCCGCGCGGCGGTCGGGCGGGTGACGGTCAGGCGACGGTGTTGCGGTTGATCACCCGGGGCAGCAGCCGGAAGCCGATCCCGCCCGCGATCATCGTCGCGGCACCGGCGACCAGGAACTCGGTCTGCCCGGCACCGGTCTGCGCCAGCTCCTCCTTGGGCTTGGCCTGCTGAACCGGCTTGACGGCCGCGCCGTCCGCACCGGTGTTGCAGTTGCCGCTGCTGGTGTCCACCGGGCAGGCCTTGTCGGTGGCGCCGGGGACACTGCCGGTGGAGGGCGAGCCGGTGGAGCCGGGGGTCGGCTCACTCGTGGGACCGGTCGTGGGCTCGGACGTCGGGTCCGATGTGGGTTTCGGGCCGCCTGTCGGCTCAGGGCCCTTCGTCGGATCCTGCGTCGGCTCGGGACCCTTCGTCGGATCCTGCGTCGGCTCAGGGCCCTTCGTCGGGTCCTGCGTCGGCTCGGGACCCTTCGTCGGGTCTTGCGTCGGCTCAGGGCCCTTCGTCGGGTCCTGCGTCGGGTCGGGGGCTCCCGTCGGATCGGGGTTCCCGGTCGGCGGCTCCGTGGTGGGCTGCGGGATGCTCGTCGGAGGCTGCGTCGTCTCCGTACCGCCCGGCGGCGGGGTCTGGCCGTCGCCCGGACCGTCGGGCACCGAAACGGACTTGCCCTTCTTCAGGCCGTCCAGCGGAACGTCCACGCCGGCGGCCGAGGCCACACCCGCGGCCGTCAGCGAAGCACCCGCGGCGATCACCGCGCCCGCGGTGATACGCGCCACGCGCAACCGCGTCTTGTTGGTCATATGCCTGCTACCCCCAGTAGCTGGTCTCGTCGATGGAGCAGCTATCCACGGGGCGGCGGCTCCGGGGAACCGTGCGCGACGACTCCGGCCGTACGGCCGGGTCCCACGCCCCCCGCCACACGCACCCCAGTGATACGCATGCCGCTCGCCAGCCTTCCGAGATTCCAGGGCAGCGTCAAGCGGGATCCGGGCGGTATGTCCGGATCCTTCAGCGTTTGCGCCGTATGTGTTTCAGGTTTCGTCTTACTTTTCCTGCTGCTTACGCCAGCGGATGCCGGCCTCCAGGAAGCCGTCGATGTCACCGTCGAGCACGGCCTGCGGGTTGCCCACCTCGAACTCGGTGCGCAGGTCCTTCACCATCTGGTAGGGGTGCAGGACGTACGACCGCATCTGGTTGCCCCAGGAGCCGCCGCTGTCGCCCTTGAGGGCGTCCATCTTGGCCTGCTCCTCCTGGCGGCGCCGCTCCAGCAGCTTGGCCTGGAGGACGTTCATCGCGGTCGCCTTGTTCTGGATCTGCGAGCGCTCGTTCTGGCAGGAGACGACGATGCCGGTCGGGATGTGCGTCAGGCGCACCGCGGAGTCGGTGGTGTTGACGCCCTGGCCGCCGGGGCCGGAGGAGCGGTAGACGTCGACGCGGAGGTCGGACTCGTCGATCTCGACGTGGTCGGTCGTCTCGACGACCGGCAGCACCTCGACGCCCGCGAACGAGGTCTGGCGGCGGCCCTGGTTGTCGAAGGGCGAGATGCGCACCAGGCGGTGGGTGCCCTGCTCGACGGAGAGGGTGCCGTAGGCGTAGGGGACCTGAACGGCGAAGGTGGTCGACTTGATGCCGGCCTCTTCGGCGTACGAGGTCTCGTAGATCTCGGTCTTGTAGCCGTGGCGCTCGGCCCAGCGCAGGTACATCCGCTGGAGGCGCTCGGCGAAGTCGGAGGCGTCCACGCCGCCGGCCTCGGCCCGGATGTTGACCAGCGCCTCACGGGCGTCGTACTCGCCGGAGAGGAGGGTGCGGACCTCCATCTCGTCGAGCGCCTTGCGCACGGAGACGAGCTCGGTCTCCGCCTCGGCGAGGGCGTCGGCGTCGTCCTCGGCCTCGGCGAGCTCGAAGAGCACCGCGAGGTCGTCGATGCGGCCGCGCAGCGTCTCGGCCTTGCGCAGCTCGGCCTGGAGGTGCGACAGCTGGCTGGTGATCTTCTGCGCCGCCTCCGGGTCGTCCCACAGCGACGGGGCTGCCGCCTGCTCCTCGAGCACGGCGATGTCGGCCCTCATCTTGTCGAGGTCCAGAACGGCCTCGATCGACCCCATGGTGGAGGAGAGGGACTTGAGCTCTTCGGATACGTCAACGACTGCCACGCGACCAGCCTAACCGGTGCGCGGGGCGGTGGGGGACGCCGTGCGGGACCGGGGTGTCCGGCCGGGATCCAGGGGCGCGCGGGACGGTCCCGGCGGCCCCCGGGCGGCCGCGCGCCCCTTTCCGGGGCGGGCGGGGTCCGCTACGGGAGCTCGCCCTGGGGCGTGTCCGTGCGGTGCACGCCCGGCTTGGCGTCGCCGGAGTCGTGGTCGGCGGTGGCCAGCCAGCCGCCCACGCCTGCCGCGGCGGCCAGGGCCGCCGCCGCGGCGCCCAGCTTGATCCGGCGGCGGCGCCGGGCCTCGGCGGGGGTGCGGTGCCGGGCGGAACCGGCCCGGGGCTCACCGGCGGCCCGGGGAGCGCGGGCCGTGCCGTGCGCGCCGCCCGCGAGCTCCTCGGGACCCGGTACGCGCATGCTCGTATGCGTGTCGCGGGTGGAGTCGAAGGCGGGGGTGGGCACGAGGGGCACCGCACCCCGGCGCTGCGGCGCGGGCGCCGTCCCGGCGGGCGCGCCCGGCACGGCGTACGCCGTGCCGGGCGCCCCGGCGCCGTCGGCGGACACCTCACCGGCCTCGCCGTACCCGGCGTACTCCGCGTGCGCCCCCTCTTCTTCGGCGCCCGGCTCGTCGATGTCGAGCGGCGGCAGTCCGGCCAGGCCGGGGAGCAGCTCCCGCAGCCGGGAGGCCAGCTCGGAGGCGCGCAGCCGGGAGGCGGGCGCCTTGGCCAGGCACTGGACGATCAGCTGCCACAGCTCGTCGGGGATGCCCGGCAGCGGCGCCACCGTCTCGGTGACGTGCCGCCGCAGGACGGCCCCGGGATGCCCGCCGCCGAACGGCGTGAACCCGGCGAGCAGCTCGTAGAGGACGGTCGCCAGCGCGTACACGTCGACGGAGGCGCGCGGCGGCAGCCCCTCGATGATCTCGGGGGCTAGGTAGTCGGGGGTGCCGATGACGCTCCGCTGCGCGGCCGCCCGGCCGCCCGCGCCCGAGCCCAGCTGCCGGTCCCGGGCCGGGCGCGGGGCGTCCACGAGGCGGGCGATGCCGAAGTCGGTCAGCAGCGCCGGGTGGGCGCCGCCGGGCCCGAGCGGGCCCTGCATGTCGAGGAGGACGTTCTCCGGTTTGACGTCGCGGTGGACGACCCCGGCCTTGTGCGCGGCGGCCAGGGCGTCGGCGACGTCCGCGACGATGGCGACGGCCGCCTCGGGGGCCAGCCGGCGCTCGTGGTCGAGCCGGGTGCGCAGGTCCGTGCCCCGGACCAGGTCCATCACCAGGGCGAGGTCGGCGCCGTCCACGACCAGGTCGCGGACGCCGACCACGCGCGGGTGGTCGAGACCGAGGAGGGCGGCGCGCTCCTGGACGAACCGGCCGACGAGCTCCTGGTCGGACGCGAGGTCCTCACGCAGGAGCTTGATCGCGACCGGGCCCTCGGGCCCCTCGCCCAGCCACACCGTTCCGGCGCTGCCCCGGCCGAGGACCTGGTGGGCGGTGTACCGGCTGCCGATCTTCCGTGCCAAGACTGTTCCCCGACTCCTCCGACATCCGACAGGCGCGTCACCGACAACCTACGCGGCCGAGGGGATGCTAGGGGCACCGGCCGGTGCCGGACTGCGTTTCCCGTGATTTTCGCGGCACTAGCCACCCTACGGGTGGCGGCCCGCTCCTGACCCCGGCCGTCCGCCGGTCGCGTTCCCGTCGGCCGGTCGCGCTTTCGAGGCCGGGGCGCATCGTTTCGCCACCCCGGCCGGATCCGCCGTCCACACGTCGTGGCCGCTCCCCCGGGACCGTCCGTCCGGGACTACGCCTTCGACCCCAGCTCGGACACCCAGTCCTTGGCCTTGGTGACCCAGTCCCAGGCGGCGTCCCAGAAGCTCCTGCCGTCGGCGACCCAGTCCTTCAGCGGGGTGAACTCCCATACCGCCCAGGAGCCGATGACCAGGATGACGATCACAAAAAGGCAGCCCTTGAGGCACCCGAGGCCAGGGATGCGCATGGGATTCGCGCTGCGCTGCCGGGGCGGACGGGGCTCGCGCCGGGGCGCGGGCTCCGGCGCGGGCGGCGCGTACCGCTGCGGCTCCGGCGCGGGCGCGGGCTGCTGCCGGCGCGGCTCGGGGCGGCGGCGCTCGGGCCGCTGGGGAGCGGGCCGCTGAGGCGCGGCCTGACGCTGCTGCGGCTGCTGCGGCGGGTACTGCTGCGCCTGCTGGGGGTACGGCTGGTGCTGGGGGCCGGGGTACGGCGGGTTCGCGTAACCCTGCTGGTCCGGGTAGCCCTGCTGCGGGTACTGCGACTGCTGGGGCTGCTGGTACGGCTGCTGCTGCGGGGCCGGCCGGCGCGTGGGGCGCCGGCGCAGCGGGTCCTCGCTGGGGTCCAGGTACTGGACCTGCGTCTGGTCGTTGCGGTCGCGGGCCGCGCGCAGCTGCGTCTGCCAGGGGTGCGGGCCGTCGGCCTGCTGCTGGTCCGGGCCGACGGGCGGCATGGCGCGCGTCGGGTCCGCGCCGCCGTACCCGCCGGGGCCGGTGGGCATGATCCGGGTGCCGTCGGGGCCCGGCGCGGAGCCGGTGGGCAGGATCTGGGTCGGGCCGGCGTCGGGGCCCGGCGGGGTGCTGGGCAGCACACTGGTCGCCGCGTTGGGGTCGTAGGCGCCCGGACCCTGGCCGGCCGAGGGGTTGACGGTCGGGGGCAGCACCTGGGTGGGGTCCGCGTCGCCGAAGCCGCCGCCGGGGCCGCCCTGCTGACCCGCCAGGCCCGTGCCGGGCACCTGGGCCGGCTGCGGGTCCGGGGCGAGCAGGGCCGCGACGCCGAGCGCCGCCTCGGCCTGGGCGGGGCTGGCGTGCACGCCGATGCCGGCGGCCACCACGCGCAGGGCGCGGGCCAGGTTCTCGGCGCTCGGCCGCCCCTCCGGGCGCTTGCTCAGACAGCGTTCGATGACCGTCCACAGGGGCTCGGGAACGGTGGTGGGGCGGCGCGGCTCCGCGCTCAGGTGCTGGTGCAGCACCTCCAGGGCGGTCGCCCCGGCGAACGGCGGACGGCCGGTGACCAGCTCGTACAGCAGGATGCCGGCGCCGTAGATGTCGACGGCGGAGGTCTGCGGGCGGCCCTCGGCGGACTCCGGCGCGACGTACGCCGGGGTGCCGACGAACTCGTGGGTGCGGGTCAGGCCGGGCGAGTCCGCGAGGCGCGCGATGCCGAAGTCCGTGAGCATCGGGTGCATCCGGCCGTCCTCGTTCTTCAGGAGGACGTTGGCCGGCTTGAGGTCGCGGTGGACGATGCCGTCGGCGTGGCTGGCCGCCAGGGCGTCGGCGATCTGGGCGGTCAGCAGGGCCGCGGCCACCGGGGTGAACGGGCCGTTCTCCCGCAGGTAGCGGTGCAGGTCCGGGCCGTCGACCAGGTCCATCACCAGGGCCAGCAGATCGCCCTCGACGACGAGGTCGCGGGTGCGGACGATGTTCGGGTGGGTGAGCCGCAGCAGCACGGAGCGCTCGCGCAGGAAGCGCATGACGACGTCCGCGTCGTTGGCCAGCTCCTCCTTGAGGACCTTGATGGCGACGGTCTCGCCGGGCTGCCCGGCCACGGCCGCCTCGGCACCCGCCGCCTCCCGCTGGCTCGCCCGCCAGACGGTGCCCGTCGCCCCGCGTCCGAGCGGCTCTTCGAGCAGGTATTTGCTGCCTACCGGCCGCACGTCATGCGCTCCCTGGTCGTGTACTCCGGCCTGGTGGCCGGCCCGCGGTCATGCCGCGGACCGGATGCCGGGCCGCCTCTTCGTTCCGGTTCTTCCCGGTTCCCACCGGTTGCCTTCGGTTCGGTGTCCGGCCTTCCGGCTCCCGGTCTCCCGGGGACCGGCCCTCCGGCCCACTGTAGTGCGGCCCCACGCGGCGCCGTCCTGGCGAATCGGTGGGGCATGGGGGAAAGACGCGCCTCCGGGACGGTTGGTTGCCACGAGCGGGGGCGGGAGTTCCGGCGGGGGCGCCGGCAGGCGTGGGCAGGCTGTCACCAGGCGAAGGAAAGCGAAGAAGAAGGGAAGAAAGTCCCCCCGGATCCAATCACTCCTCGGTCGTGATCGGACGTTTTCTCCACCACACCGTACGAGCCGACCGATTTTCAAGATCACGAATCGGCCTGCGCCGGGCGCGCTGTCAGTGGCAGGTGCGAGGATGCTCGCAGCACGGTGCGGTGGGGGCGGAGCCGAGGCCCCGCGCTCCGTGGTGACCTGTACGTGCCGAAGCGCCCGTGCGGCCGGTGGGGGAGCGTCCTGCCCCTGTCGGGCGCGTCAGGGGCAGGAAGGGACTGTGGACGCCGATGCAGATCCGGCTGACCGTCCTCGGGCCGTCGCTCGGCGGCCACGCCGCGCACGCCTGCGACGTTCTGGTGACCGCCCCGGCGGGCACCGCCCTCGCCGGTGTGACGAGCGGCCTGGCCGCCGTCCTGGCCGCGGCCGGTTCCGACCTCGGTACCGGGGCCGTCGCCGTCTACGCGGGCACCGAGCGGCTGGACGCCCAGCGCTGTGCGCTGGGCGAGCCCCCGCTGATCGACGGCGCGGTGCTCTCCCTCGGCGCCCCCGCCGACCCCGAGCGGCACCCCACCACGCCCCTCGCCCTGTCGGCGGAGACCACCGCCCGGCTCCACGTCGTCTCCGGGCCGGACGCGGGCGGAGTGCACCTGCTGCACGGCGGCGAGGTCCGCATCGGCCGCTCCTCGGCGGCCGACATCCCGGTGGACGACCCGGACGTGTCCCGGCTGCACTGCGCGGTCACCCTGGGCGACGACGGCCGCGTGACCCTCCACGACCTCGGCTCGACCAACGGCACCACCCTGGACGCGACCCCGGTCGACGAACGCCCCGTGCCGTTCCGCCCCGGGGCACTGCTCCGCGCGGGTGAATCGACCCTGGTCCTGCACGGTCCCGACGGCACGGACGGCCGTTCCGCCGGTCCCGCCCCCGCGCCCGGCACGACGGCGGAAGGGCCCGGCTCCCCCCTCCTCCTCCCCACATCACCCGACGGCGAGGGACACCTTCGGGTGACGCCCCGGGCACACCGTCCGACGGCCGTCACCCGGACGGACGTCCCCGGGCCACGGGACGGACGCGCGGCGGGCGGCGCGGGCGGTACGGCCGCCGCCGCGGCACAGCACGCGTTGCCGCGCGACGCCGGGGGTTCCGGTTCGGCCGGGTCGAGCACGCCGGCCCTGTCCGGCGGGCGGTCCGCCACATCGGGGACGGACCTGCGCGGGGGCGCGCAGGGGCGCACGGAGGCGCCGGGCCGCACCGCGCGCTCCGCCGGGGCTGCCGCGACTGACAGGACGGCCGGGACGCACGAACCGCCGCACGGCGGCGCGGGGTCCGCGTCGGCCGCGCACGGCGGGCGACCCGCCGCGGACCCCGCGCACGGCGGTCAGCGCCACGAGACCGGCCACTCCCCCGTGGCGGCCGACGTCGCGTCCGCCGTGCGGACGGCCGATCCCGCCCCGGACGCGCCCCGTCCGGGGCAGGCTGCCGGGCCGCGCTCCGGGGCCGCGGCCCCGCGCACGCAGGGGCTGCCCGCGCACGCCGCCCCGCCGCCCGGCGGGGAGGGGACGGCCGCGGACGTCCGCGCGGCGGATGCGCGTCCGTCCCAAGCCGAGGACGCGGCCGGCCGCGGACCGGAAACCGGGGCGTCCTGGGCCGGACGGGTGCCCGCCCACCGGCCGGCGAGCGCCTCCCGGGACACGGACCACACGCTCCGGAGAAGCGACGGCGACGCCTCGGCGGCAGCGGGAAGCGCGCAGCACCGCGCCCCGTCCACCACGGGCACCCACGCCTCCCCCCAAGGCCCGGCGGTGGTGTCCGCCGGTTCCGGCGCGCGCCCCCTCACCGCCCGCCCGGACGCCGGGTCCCGGGCCGGAGCCCATGGGGAAGCGGCGGCCGAGGCCGGGCGCGACCTGACGGCCGGAGGCGGGGACGGTCGGGCGCCGAGCCCGGCCGGCCCTCCGCACGGCGAGGCCCACGGCACGCACGGCCGCGGAGTGGCGGCCGGCGGATCGGCGCGACCGTACGAGGCACCGACCGCGGACACCCGTATCCAGGACCATGGGCTCACGCCCGCCGGCGGCGGCGGAACCACGAACCCCGGTACCGGGGCCTCCACGGGGCGCGCCGGCGGATCGGCGCCGCACGCGCCCTCGACGAACGGCTTCGCCCACGGCGCGTCGGGCCGTACGGACGCCGGCGGCCAGGCATCGGACGCGGCCGGGCGCGGGCACGGACCGTCCGCACCGGACAGGGCGCGCGGCCTCGACGGCACCCGGGCCGGGGACGCGGGCACGTCCCCTCAGGCTGCGGCCCGGGCGGACGGCGGACGGGACCAGGGGGCCGGGGCCGACTTCCGTTCCCGTCCCGGTTCCGGTTTCGGTGAGCAGCGGTCCGCCCGGGCCGGGCACGTCGCCGACGGAGGCGCCACGCCCCCCGACGGCCGTGCCGGAAGCCTGACTTCACGCACGGGCGGCCCGGCCCCGGCCGGTCCCGGCGTCCCCGCGCTGCGGCGAGGAGCCACCAATCCCGACGGCCCCCAGGCGGGCGCGTCCGGACCGGGCTCTCGCGTTCAAGGCACCCCCGGCCAAGGGGCCCTCGACGAACCGGACGGTCCCGACGACGCGTTCCGTCGCACCGGTTCGGTGCGAGCCGGCGACGCGTCCGGCCGCGCGGCCGGGGCGCGAGGCGTTCAGGACGCCCGTTCCACCGGCCCGGCGAACGGGCAGCCGGGGAACGCCGGAGCGTCCCCGGCGGTGTCCGACGGTCGTGGCGCCCGCGTGACCGGCGCGGGTTCCGGGGCATCCCGCGTTCCCACGACCGCCGACTCCGAACGCGGCACGCACGCGCGCGGGTTCCGGGCGGAGGCCGGCACATCCGGCGGCGTTCCCCGGTCGGAGGGCGCGGAAGCCCTCGACGCCGCTCGGCGCGCCGTCGCACACCACGGTGACCTGACGGCGGCCGACAGCCGGCGCACCGCCTCGGGCGCGGGCGTTCCCGGGCAGGCCAGGGCCGCGAGCGGCGCCGGGGCGCCGGGCGCCGGAAGCAGGGGGCACGCGTCGGGCGCCGGGCTGTCGGCGGCCGGTCGTACGGACGCCGGAACGACGGAGACCGCCACGCCCGCGAACGGCGTCCGGCACGGCGCGGGCCCGGGCACAGGCACGACAGGCACGGGCACGACGGGCACCGGAACCGCCCACTTCGCCGCGACCTCAACGGCCGATGACCCGCGCACCACCAATCTGCCCGGCCACTCCGGCCGCACGACGCCTCACGTCCCCCAACAGCCCCGTGCAGAGCACCGGGACACCGCTCCCGAAACCGGGCCGGACGCGCCGTCGGAGGCGGGCCGCCCCTCCTGGGCCACCGGCCACCTCCGGCCGCACGCAGCGTCGGCATCCGAAGCCGGCCGGACGCCGGGCACCGCCCGGGAAGCGGACCCGGCGCACGCCCCGGCCGCGCCGACGACGGACCACCGGGGGGCCGCGCACCTCCGTTCCCCGGCCTCCGACGCCTCCGGTACCGCCCACCCCGCCACGGACGGGCACGGCGGGCAGCACCGGACCGACGCGCTCGCGGCGCGAACGCCTCGGGTCACCGCCCGGATCCCCGCCGAACCCGAGGCCGCCGGAGACGCTCCCGCCCCCGGCCCCCAAACCCTTTACGCGGACGGAAGTCCCACCGCCCCCTCACCCCCGCCGGGTCCCGACGCCGCCCCCTCACCCGCGCCCGGAAAGCGACCCCGCGGCCGCGGCATAGCGGCCTGGGCGCGCCGGCTCACCGGCGGTCGCGGCGACCGTCAGCCGCAGACCGCCGACACCGGCATCGACGCCGCCCAACCCCCGATCACCGGGGTGGCCGCCGAACCGGGCCCCGGACGCGCGGACGCCCGCGGTGCCGCCGCGGACGCCGCGAGCCTGCGCGAGCGCTGGCCTGACCCGGCCGCCGTGCTGCTCACGGCGCTCGGCCCGGGCCCGCGCCTGTGGGAGCGCGGCCCGGACCACGCGGACCTGCTGACCGTCCGCCTGGGCACCGCCGACCGTTACGCCCCCGCCCCGGACACCGCCACCGGCCGCACCCTGCTGCCCGCCGTCCCCGTCACCGTCGCCCTGCGGCAGGCCGGTTCGCTCGGTCTGGCCGGGCCCCGGGGGCGGCTGGCCGGGCTGGCCCGGTCCGCCCTCGCCCACCTGGCGGCCCTGCATTCGCCGTCGGTCCTGGAGTTCGTCCTGATCGCCGCCGACCCGGCCCGCCCCGCGGACCGGCGGCAGGCGGAGTGGTCCTGGCTGGGCTGGCTCCCGCACCTCCGCCCGGCCCACGGCCAGGACTGCCGGCTGCTGGTCGCCTACGACCGGGAGCAGGCCGCGGCGCGCGTCGCCGAGCTGGTGCGCCGGCTGGACGACGGCCCGCTCGGCCCCGGCTGGCCGACCGCGCCCCCGGAGGACGTCGCGGCGGCGGCCGATCGCCACCCCGGGCCGTACACGGTGGTGATCGTGGACGGCGACCCGGGCACGTCCGCGCTCCGGGAGACCGTCGCCCGGCTGGCCGCGCGCGGCGCCGCCGCGGGCATCCATCTGGTCTGCCTCGCCGAGGCGCCGGCGACGACGGCCAGCTCCCCGGTCCCGGCCGCGCTGGAGACCGCCGCCGCCGGCTCCCCCGCGTTCCCGCACTGCGGCGCGGTGGCGCTGCTCGGCGGCGACGTGGCCACGGTGGTCCAGGTCATCGAGCGGACGGCGCGGCCGGGCGACCGGTCCGTCTCCGCCCCGCCGCCCGGCGGCTCGGTCGTGGCCGCCGTGGACGCCGTGTCCGGCGCCTGGGCGGAGCGGTTCGCCCGGGCCCTCGCGCCGCTGCGCGTCACCGACGCCGACCCGACGGGCCGTTCGGCGCGCGTCGCCGCCCTGCCCAGGACCGCGCGGCTGCTGGACGAGCTCGGCCTGGCCCGCGCCACCCCCGCCTCGCTGACCGCCCGCTGGGCCGAGGCCACCGACCCCGGCAGCCGCCCCGGCGGCCGGGCCGTCACCGTCCTCGGCGCGGGCCCGCACGGTCCGCTCGCCGTCGACCTGGCGGCCGACGGTCCGCACCTGCTGGTCGAGGGCGGGCCGGGCAGCGGCAAGACGGAGCTGCTGCGCTCGCTGGCCGCCTCGCTCGCCGCCGCCGACCGCCCCGACCGGCTCTCGCTCGTCCTCGTGGACGGCGCGGCGGCCGAACGCGGCGAGGGCCTGCGCGTGTGCACGGACCTGCCGCACGTCTCCACCTACCTGGCCGCGTCCGACCCGGTCCGGATGCGGGAGTTCGCGCAGGCCCTCGGCTCGGAGCTGAAACGCCGCGCCGAGCTGCTGGGCACGCTCGACTTCGCCGCCTGGCACGAGCGGCACGCCCCGCCACAGCCCCAGGTGGTACCCCCCCGGCGGTCCGCCGACCCGTCGTCCGGCGACCTCGACTCGCCCCCCACCGGCACCCTCCGGCTGCGCCCCGCGCGGGGCGGCGACAGCGCCGCCCGGACGGCGGAGACCGCGCTGCCGCGGCTCGTCGTCCTGGTCGACGACTACGACGCCCTGGTCGCGCCGGCCCTCGGCAGCACCGGCCGGCCGGCCGCCGGTTCGGTGGTCCGGGCCCTGGAGGCCGTCGCCCGGGACGGCGAGCGGCTCGGCCTCCACCTGATCGCTGCCTCCGGCCGCCCGGACCGCACCGACAGCACGGAGGCCGCCGAACGGGCGGCGCTGCGCGCGGCGTTGGAGATCGCCCCGGCGGAGGCGGGTGCCCAGGGCGACGGCGGACCGGCTCCCGGCCGGGGCCGGCTGCGCCGTCCCGACGACGAGGCCGCGACCCCGTTCCAGGCGGGCCGGGTCACCGGCCGCATCCCCCGTACGGCGACGCTCCGCCCGACCGTGGTCCCACTGGACTGGCAGCGCATGGGCGATCCGCCGACCCGCCGGCCGGTGCGCGAGCTGGGCAACGGCCCGACCGACCTGGCCCTGCTCGCCAGCGCCCTGCAGCGGGCCGCCCAGTCGGCGGGCGCCCGCCCGGCGCCGCCCCTGCTGTGAGCCGACGGTGATGCGGCGGTGATCCGGCGCGGTGCCGACGCGGCATCGTGCCGGATCCGGGCGCGCGTCACCGCAGGCGTGGTGCCCACGCGGCACCGTGCCGGGGCCGGACACGCGTCACCAGACGCATGCCGGTAGCGGCGCCGGACCGACCGCGCGCCGCCGCGAGCGACGCCCAGATGGCCGACGCCCGGATGGCCGACGCCCGGCCCGGCGGCGGCACGCGCCCGGCCCGGCGGATGCCCGCCGCCACCGCGTGATCCGCTCCCGGCCCAGGGGAACGCCCATCGCCACCCCACCCCACCCCGCCTCGCCCCGCCCGGGACACCCGCCGACACCCCGGGCGGAACCGGCGCCAACGGCACCTTCCGGGCCCTTCCGCCCCACCGTTCCCGCTCCTCCCCGGCCGTTTCCGCGCGCCTGCCCACGCGACATCACATCCCGGTCACGATCGGCGAGTTGACACCGGGACCGCTATTGCGGGCACCTCCGGGGCGGCGTAGGACTGTCGCACGGGAGTGCGGTCGTACGGGGGACGACGTACGGGGCGGCCGTCCGCTGCGACCGGGCACGGAAGGGACGGCAATGCGTACAACGCTGTGGAGGAACCGCGTGGCGCGCGGCGCGCTGGCGGTACTGGCCTCGGGCGCCCTGGCCCTGTCGGCGGCGGCCTGCGGCGGTGACGGTGACAGTGACAGCGACGGCAAGAAGGACGAGGGGAAGCCGAACGTCACCGCGTCCGGCTCCTCGGACGTCATACCGAATACCGTCCGGCTCCCCAAGCTGAACGGGCAGAAGATCAAGGTGACCGCCGTCTGGACCGGCGCCGAGCAGGCCAACTTCACCAAGGTGCTCGACGAGTTCGCCAAGCGCACCGGCGCCTCGGTGTCGTACGTCCCCAGCGGTGACGACATGTCGGCGTTCATCGGTTCGAAGGTCGCGGGCGGTGACCCGCCGGACGTCGCACTCCTGCAACAGCCGGGCGCCCTCCGCGAGTTCGCGGAGAAGGGCTGGCTGAAACCGCTCTCCACCGAGGCCACGGCGGAGCTGCGGAAGAACTTCGCCAAGGGCTGGGTGGACCTCGGCTCCCACCAGGGCAAGCCGTACGGGGTCTACTTCAAGGCCAGCAACAAGTCACTGGTCTGGTACAACACCAAGATCTTCGACGCCGCGGGCGTCAAGGAGCCGGCGACCTGGCCGGAGCTGATGAAGACGGCCCAGGCGATCGCCGACTACGGCGTCTCCCCGGTCTCCGTCGGCGGCGCGGACGGCTGGACGCTCACCGACTGGTTCGAGAACATCTACCTCTCCCAGGCCGGTCCCGAGAAGTACGACCAGCTGGCCGCACACAAGATCAAGTGGACGGATCCGTCCGTCAAGGACGCCCTCACCACGCTGGGACAGTTGCTCGGCAAGAAGGAGCTGCTGGCGGGCGGCAACAGCGGGGCGCTCCAGACGCAGTTCCCCACCTCCGTCACCCAGACGTTCAGCGGCGGCGAGAAGGCGAAAGCCGCCATGGTCTACGAGGGGGACTTCGCCGCCGCCAACATCACGGCCGCCAAGGCGAAGATCGGCACGGACGCCAAGGTCTTCCCGTTCCCGAAGGTCGGCGCCCAGGCGCCGGTGGTCACCGGCGGCGACGTGGGCGTGGCGCTCAAGGACGGGCAGGCCGCACAGGCGCTGCTGACGTTCCTGGCCTCGCCGGACGCGGCCCAGGTCTGGGCCCACCGGGGCGGCTTCATCTCGGGCAACAAGAACCTGGACCTCGCCGCCTATCCGGACGACACCCAGCGGACCATCGCCAAGGCGCTGGTCCAGGCCGGCGACGCGTTCCGGTTCGACATGTCGGACCAGGCGCCGGCGGCCTTCGGCGGCAAGCCGGGCCAGGGCGAGTGGAAGGCCCTCCAGGACTTCCTGCGGAACCCGGCGGACGTGGCGGGCATCCAGCAGCGGCTGGAGACCGACGCGGCCAAGGCGTTCAAGAACTGACGGGCCCGGTCCCATGAGCTCCGTCACGACGGGGGTCCCACCGGGCCCCGGCACCGTGCCGCCGGCGCGCACACCACGGGGACGGCGGACCGTCCTGGGCACCCGCCCCTGGGTGGCCGCGCTGTTCCTGCTGCCCGCGCTGGCCCTGCTGGGCGCGCTGGTCGTCTACCCGATCGGCTGGTCCGTCCACCGCAGCCTCTTCGACGCCTCGGGCGACGGCTTCGTGGGGCTGGACAACTACCACGAGGTCTTCTCCGACGACCGGATCCGCACCGCCCTGAAGAACAACGTCATCTGGGTCGTCGTCGCCCCCAGCATCGCCACCGTCCTCGGCCTGATCTTCGCCGTGCTGACCGAACGGGTGCGCTGGGGAACGGCGTTCAAGATGATCGTCTTCATGCCGATGGCGATCTCCATGCTCGCCGCGGGCATCATCTTCCGCCTGGTGTACGAGCAGGACCCGGACCGCGGCGTCGCGAACGCCGTGTGGGTCGGCATCCACGACACCTTCTCCGACCCCGCGCCCTACCCGGGCGCACGCCCTCGGCCCAACGGCGACCTGGCCGCCGCCTCCGACGGCTCGTTCACCTCCAAGACGGTGCTGCGGCAGGGCAGCCCGGCGGCGGTGCCGCTGGTGGCGGTGAAGCCGGAGGACGCCAAGGGGGCGCGCGACGCCGTGGCCGCCCGGCCCGAACCCGGGAAGGTGACGGGCACCGTCTGGCTGGACTTCGTCCGGGGCGGCGGCGGCACGCCGGGCCGGATCGACCAGGGTGAGAAGGCCCTGTCGGGCATCACCGTGCAGGCCGTGAAGGACGGCCGGACGGTGGCATCCGCCACCACCGCCGCCGACGGGACGTTCACGCTCCCGGCGAAGGCCGACGGCGCCCGGCTGCGGCTCCCGGCGGACAACTTCGCCGAGCGCTACAGCGGCGCCGAATGGCTCGGCCCGACGCTGGTCACCCCCTCGATCATCGGCGCGTACATCTGGATGTGGGCCGGCTTCGCGATGGTGCTCATCGCAGCGGGCCTGGCGGGCGTGCCCCGCGAACTCCTGGAGGCCGCCCGGGTGGACGGCGCCAACGAGTGGCAGGTCTTCCGCCGGGTCACGGTGCCGCTGCTGGCACCCGTGCTCGGGGTCGTCGTCATCACGCTGGTGATCAACGTCCTGAAGATCTTCGACCTCGTGTACATCATCGCCCCCGGCTCCAGCCTGCCCGACGCCAACGTGCTGGCGCTCCAGCTCTACCAGTCGTCCTTCGGCACGGCCGTCAACCAGGGGCTGGGCAGCGCCATCGCCGTGCTCCTGCTGTTGCTGGTGCTGCCGGTGGTGATCGTGAACATCCGGCGCATGCGTAAGGAGCGGCGGCGATGACCACTGCGGACCCCCTCACCGGCGCACCCGCGCCCTCCGCCGGTTCCGTGCGGCGCCGACGGTCCCTGCCCGCCCGGCTGGCCTCCCGCCTCGGCGGCGGCGTCACCCGGTTCTTCCTCGTCGCCGTCGGGCTGTTCTGGCTGATGCCGACGGTCGGACTGCTCCTCTCCTCGCTCCGGGACCGGTCGGACATCGCGGCCTCCGGGTGGTGGAAGGTCTTCAGCCACCCGGGGCAGCTGACGACGTCGAGCTACGACACGCTGTTCCACAACGACAAGGTGATGCACTCGCTGCTCACCACCACCTTCATCACCGTGCCGGCGACGGTCCTGGTGATCCTCGTCGGCGCGTTCGCGGGCTACGCCTTCGCCTGGCTCGACTTCCCGGGCCGGGACTGGTGGTTCATGGCCGTCGTCGCCCTCCTCGTGGTGCCCGTCCAGGTCGCCCTCATCCCGGTCGCGAAGCTCTTCAACACGCTCGGCATCTTCGAGACGACCGTGGGCGTGGTGCTCTTCCACACGGCGTTCGGGCTGCCGTTCGCCATCTTCCTGCTGCGCAACTTCTTCGCCGAGATCCCCCGCGAACTCCTGGAGGCGGCCCGGCTGGACGGCGCGGGCGAGTTCCGGCTGTTCTTCCGGGTGGTGCTGCCGCTGGGCGGGCCGGCCATCGCCTCCCTGGGGATCTTCCAGTTCCTCTGGGTGTGGAACGACATGCTGGTCGGGCTGATCTTCGCGGACAGCGCCAACCCCCCGATCACCGTGGCGCTCCAGCAGCAGGTCCGGCAGTTCGGCGACAACGTGGACATCCTCGCCTCGGGCGCCTTCCTCTCCATGATCGTGCCGCTGGCGGTGTTCTTCGCCTTCCAACGGCAGTTCGTCAGCGGTGTGATGGCGGGCGCGGTGAAGTAACGCGGCACCCGGCGGGAGGAGCGGCCGGACGAGCGCCGGCCGTTCCTCCCCCGCCGGTCACGGCCCCCGCCCCCGCCGCGGGCCGCAGTGGTACTCCGAGACCGAGCCGCCGCGCACGTACACCGTCGACTCCGGCCGCTCGCGGCACAGTTCGGCCAGCACCCGGGTCTTGGCGGTCTCCGCGCGCTGGGCGCGGAACCAGCGGCCGCCGACGGTGGTCGTGTCCGACACCACCCACACCGGCCGGTCCGCCGGCAGCGCGGCCAGCCGTGCGCGCAGCTCCGCCGCGCCGGCCTCCTCCCCGTAGAGCGTGCCGGAGGCGGCGGCCGAGCGCCCGAGGGTGAGGTCCCGCAGGCCGGTGAACTCCTCCGGGTAGAACAGGGCTATCCGCCGTTCGTGGTGCGGCAGGAACAGCACCGCGTCCCCCGGCCGCGCCAGCCGCCCGAGCGCCCGGGCCACCCCCGCCGGTTCGTCCCCGCGACTGCCCGGCAGCCGTTCGCGCTGCTGCTGGGGCAGCTGCCACAGGAACCCGGCCGCCACCAGGACCGCCCCGGCCGCCGCCACCGCCCGCCGCCCGGGCAGCGCCCCCAGCACCCGCTCCAGCCCCGCGGCGGCCAGCAGCGGGACACCCGCCAGGCTGAACAGCAGGTACCGGTCCAGGAACAGGGGCGTGCGCTGCGACGCGGCGTAGAGGAGGACGGGCGGGACGACCGCGAGCGGCAGGGCCACCGCGTTCAGCGGGAGCCGCCGCGCCCCGGGCGGGCCGGTCCGCGGCAGCGGCGCCAGCAGGGCGAGCACGGCCAGCGCCAGTGTCGCGCCGGCGACGAGGCCGGTGGGGCCCGTGAAGGCGAGCACGAGCCCCTTCGCCTCCGCGTATCCGGGCGTCCGGATCCAGGAGACCTGCGCGCTCTGCCGCCGGGACAGCACCGCCAACGGTGCCACCGCCGCGCACGCGGCGAGAGCCGCGCACAGCCACCCGCGCCAGGTCCGCCACGGCACCCGGGAGCCGAGGAGGGTCAGCCCGTGCGCCGCGAGCAGCAGGATCGCGAACTCGTGCAGCAGGGAGGTGACGGCGACGGCGGCCCCGTAGCCGGCCCAGCGGAGCCCGGTCCCCTGTTCGGCGGCCCGCACCAGCAGCCAGGTGGCCCCCGCGGCGCCCGCCGCGACCAGCGCGTAGGAGCGCCCTTCCTGGGCGTAGTACCCGACGAACGGGGTGACCGCGTACGCCAGCCCGGCCCACAGCCCCACCCGGGGCCGCGCGAGCCGGCACCCGATCGCGGCGACGAGGGCCGCCGCCCCGGCCGCCGCGACGACGGAGGGCAGCCGCAGCGTCACCTCGTCGTCGTGCACGGCCATGACGGCGTGCATCAGCAGGTAGTACAGGCCGTGGACGAGGTCGATGTCACGGAGCAGCTTGAAGATCTCCGGCAGCGACCGGCGGGCCACCTGAAGGGTGGCCCCCTCGTCGCGCCACACGGTCCCACGGTCCAGCCCCCACAGACCGAGGACGAGCATCACCCCGGCCGGCAGCAGGACGGCCGCCATCGCCGCACGTGAGCGGTCCGCGCGGCCCGCGCCCCCGGCTGTCCCGTCCGGCCGCCCCCGCGCCCGTCCGGGCGGCGGATCACCCCCGCCGTCCCGCGCCCCGGGCACCGGCCCGGCCGCCGCTCCCGCGCCGCCCCCCTTCCCGACGACGCCCTCTCCGGCACCGTCTCCGCCGTCCGCGCGGTCCCCGGCCGCGGCCCCGGAACCGCCCCGCCCGGTCAGCACCGCGCGCAATGGCCCCCGCACCATCGCCTCCCCCTTCCCGTCCGTGATCAGCGACCCGCGCCCGGCACACCCGGACCCAGAATCACCCGATTCATCCCTCTTAACCGATAAAAATGTCTTTCGTGACAGTGAACGAGAGCGGAACCCCTGCCCTGCCACACGCTCCCGGCACCCTGCCCACCGGCCTCGTCACCGTGATCGTCATCGGCTACGACGACGCCTCCCACATCGCCACCGCCGTGCGGTCGGCCCTCGCGCAGGGCCCCGCCGTCGCCGAGGTCATCGCCGTCGACGACGCCTCCACGGACGGCACCGGCGCCGTCCTCGACCGGCTGGCCGCCCGCGACCCCCGGCTCCGGGTCGTCCACCGCGCCGTCAACAGCGGCGGCTGCGGCACCCCGCGCAACGACGGCGTCCGGGCCGCGGGGACGCCCTATGTGATGTTCCTCGACAGCGACGACGTCCTCCCCGAGGGCGCCGCGGAGACGCTCCTGGCCGCCGCCCTCCGCCACGCGGCACCCGTCGCCGCCGGCCTGTGCGTCCGCCGGGAACTCCCCCAGCGCCTCGACACCCGCTGGCAGCCCGGCCTCTACCGCGCCGCCGCCCTGCACCCCTCCCCCGAACACCATCCCGCGCTCCTCCACGACACCCTCTGCGTCAACAAGCTCTACGACCGCCGCTTCCTCACCGAGCACGGCGTCACCTTCCCCGAAGGGGCCTATCCCTACGAGGACTTCGTGTTCAGCGCCCGCCTCCTCGCCGCCGCCCCCCGCATCGCGACCGTCCCCGACACCGTCTACGTCTGGCACGTGCGGCGCGGCGCCCGCCGACCGTCGATCTCCCTGGACCGGGACCGGATCGGCAACTGGCACGCCCGGCTGCGCGCCCACCGGCGCGGGGTGGAGATCTACCGTGCGGCCGGCCTGGACCCGCTCGCACACGCCGCCCGGGTGAAGTTCCTCGACCACGACCTGCGCATGTACGTCCGGGAGCTGCCCGCCCGCGGCGACGGCTACCGGCACGCCTGGTGGCGCGCCACCCGCGAGTGCCTGACCGGCTATGCCGAGGCCGAACTGGCCGCGGCCCGGGCCCCCGCCCGCTGGATCGCCCGGGTCGTCCTGGCCGCCGCGGACCCGCGCGACCTGGACCGCCTCGCCCAGCTCGCCGCCCACCCGGCCCGGCTGCTGCCGCCCTACGCCCGGGCCGGTGACCGTCCCGTCTGGGCGGACGACCTGCCCGCGGTCACCCTCGACGGCCTCGTCGGCCCCGGCGCCGCGCCCGCCCGCCGGCTGCCGGTGACCGTCGACGCTACGCTCCGCCTGCTGACCGGCCCGCCCCGGGCCGAGCTCCGGCTCCGCGTCCACGAACTCTACGGACGGCTCGCCACGGCCCGCCCGCACACCGTGGACCTCGAACTCCGGCCGCGCGGCGGCGGAACGGCGCTCGAAGTCCGTGCCCCCCTCTCGCCCGACGGCCCCGACTGGACCGCCCGGCTGTGGGTCGGCCTGGCCTCGCTGGCCGCGCCGGGCCACGGCCACCGGCCGCGCACCTGGGACCTGCGGGTCCGGCTGCACTGCGCGCACGGCGGCGTCATCCGCACCGCCGTCCGGGCGGCCGGCGGCACCCTGGGCCGCCGCGCCCTGCCGAGCGCCCGCCACGGGCTGCTGCTGGTGCGCCCGTACGCGGCGGCGAACGGCTCGCTCTCCCTGCGGGTCGCCGCCGGACTGCGGTGCGCCCTGCTCCTGGCCGCGCGTCGGCTCCGCCGCCGCCGAACCGCCCGTCCGTAATGACCGGAACGACCGGAACAGACCCGCCACGTCCCGCCCGGACCGGGCCCCCGCCGCCCTCTCACGCCGACACCACGGAGAACCGCCCCGGCACCAGCGAGACCGAACACCGCCACCCGTACCCGCCTTCCGGCGCCACCGCGAGCCGCGCCCGTCCCCCACCCTCCGAACCGTCCGACGACACCACCGAAGACCACCCCCGCGCCCCGCTCTCACCGGTCCACCTCCTCGAACAGCTCCTCCCACCGGTCCAGCACCCCCGGCAGCGCCAGTGGCGCCACGTGCTCCCGCGCGGCCCGCCCGTACCGCTCCCGCAGCCCCGCGTCCCGCACCAACTCCCCCAGCGCCGCGGCCAGAGCGTCCCCGTCCCCCGGCGGCACCAGCACCCCGGTCCGCCCGTGGTCCACCAACTCCCGCACCCCTCCCGACAGATCGAAGCTCACGCACGGCACCCCGCAGGCGGACGCCTCCGCCAGCGCCATGGGACGGCCCTCGCACTCGCTGGTGAGCGCCACCACGGACAGCTCCCGGTAGGCGGCGGCCATGTCCCGCACCGTGCCCCGGAAACGGACCCGTTCCGCGATCCCGTGCCGTACGGCGCGTTCCCGAAGGGCCGCCTCCTCCGGGCCGTCCCCGAAGAAGTGCAGCTCCCAGTCCGGCCGCCCGGCGCAGGCCGCCGCGAACGCGTCGACGAGGCGGTCCAGCCGTTTGACCGGATCGAGCCGGCCGACCGCGCCGACGCACCGGGTGTCCAGCGGCGCCGGCGGACCGGGGGCGAAGGGGAGCGGATTGGGCACCACCGCCGCGTTGGGCAGACGCCGGCGGCGGAACTCCTCGGCGTCCGGTTCACTGAGGAACACCGCCTTCTCCAGGGCCGGGTAGTGCCGCAGGATCAGCCGGAGGTTCGCGGACGCCGCGGCCTGCGCGAAGGACTCGTGGTACTGGCCGACGGCCTTCAGATGCCGGTGGTCCACCGTCCGCAGCCAGTCCGCCGCCCACGGCGACCCGATGACGACGTAGCCGTGCGGTACGGCCGCGAACCGCCGGGCGAGCCGCTCCCGGGCCCGCTCCCCGTCCCGCCGCGCGGCGCGCAGGGCCCGCAGCCGGGACGGCCGCAGCCGCTCGGCCGGGGTGACGGCGTCCCGGGCGGGCGCCGCCGGCATGCGGTGCAGCGTGGCCCGGCGGTACGCGGGACGCGCGTGGTAGGTGTGCGGTTCGGGGCTGGGCCGGATGCCGATCAGCTCCACCCGGTGCCCGCGCTCCGCGAAGCCCTGGGCGAGGGTGTGCAGGACCCGCTGGGAGCCGCCCATCGAGTCCACGTCGATGCCGACCAGGAACAGGTTGCGGCGGGAGGCGGCGGAACCCCTGCTCCCCGGCGGCCGGTTCATCGCGCGCCCCCGGTGAAGAAGAGGTCGACCACGGCCTTGGCGGCCCGCCCGGTCTCGTACGGGTTGAACCGCGCCCGGAACCGCTCGTACGCCCCCGCCCACTCCTCCCGTACGGCGCCCAGGTCCCGCAGCGCCGCGGCGAGTTCACCGGTCTCGGTGAGCAGCGGCCCCGGGGCGATGTCCGTCAGCTCGTAGTAGGTGCCGCGCAGGGTGGACCGGTAGGCCGGGTAGTCGTCGGCGTAGAGCAGCACCGGCCGGCCCAGGTTGACGTAGTCGAACATCACGGACGAGTAGTCGGTGAGGAGCGCGTCCGAGACCAGCAGCAGGTCGTTCAGGTCGGCGAACTCCCGCCCGTCGCGCACCGCGTGCCCCACCTCCCGGGCGACCGTGAACCGCTCGTAGTAATGCGGCCGGACCACCACCGTCCACTCGTCTCCCACCCGGCGCACCAGCTCCTCCAGGTCCACCCGGATCGACTCGCCGCTGGCCCGCGCGCCGTCACGGAAGGTCGGCGCGTAGAGCAGCACCTTCTTCCCCTCGGGGATTTCGAGCCGCTCGCGGGCGGCGGCGGCGCGCTCGCGCTGGGCGGGCTCGTTCCACCGGACGAGGACGTCGTTGCGCGGGAGACCGGTGCGCAGCAGCTCGCCGCCGTAGGCGTTGCCGCGCACAAAGGTGCGTTCGAACTCCTCGCTGGGGGCGATGAGGGCGTCCCAGCGGTCGACCATGGCCCGGTGCCGCGCCCGCCGGGCGGGCCCGGCGAGCCGCAGCTCGGGGGCGTCGTAGCCCATGTGCTTGAGCGCCTGGCCGTGCCAGGTCTGGAGGTAGCGGGTGCCGGGGTGCTTGGGGATGTGGGCGGGGAAGCCGTGCGAGTCGATCCAGTAGCGGGCGCGGGCGACCGTCCGGACGTACTCCCAGCTGCCGCGCCGGACCAGCGGTACGCCCTTCGGATAGCCGGCCCGGCTGCCGGTGTACGACCAGACGGCGTACAGCGGGAGGTCGCGGCGGAGCAGCTCCTCGTGGATGTAGCGGGGGCTGTCGGCGTAACCGCGGCCCTCCAGGGCCTCGAAGACGACGAGCTGTTCGTCGACGGGGAGCCGGTGGAGCTCGTGGGAGACGAGCGCCTTGGCGCCGGGCCCGGTGGCGCGGCGGGCCAGCCGCGCGCAGCGGGCGCGGACGGGTTCCAGGTGCGGGGCCAGGACTTCGGCGCGGGCCCGCGGGCCGGTCCGCTCCCACCGGATCTCCAGCCGTCCCGGGCCCCCGTCCTCGCAGCCGACGCGGACGTCGTGCCCGCCGACGCGGGCCCGCAGCGCGGGCCGCCCGGTGGGGGCGAGGAGGGGGTCGGTGCGGCGCAGCCCCAGCCGCCCGAGGGTCACCACCGGATGGCGCCGGCCGGTGAAGCCCTTGGGGCCGAGCGGCACCCGGGCCAGGTCGAGGACGAGCTCCGCGCTGCGGACACCGGCGTCGTCGGGCGCCGGGGCGTAGCCGAAGGGGACGACGAGGGGGGCGGCCCGGGCGGTGACGCGGAGTTCGGCCGTGACGTCGGCGGGCCCGGCGAGGAGTCCGCCCGGGTCGTAGGTGCGCAGGGTGATCCGCAGCCGGGTGCCGTGCGGTTCGACGAGCGTCACCTCGTGGCGCAGCGGGCCGGTGGTGAAGGGCTGGGCGTCCAGGTGCCAGTCGGTGACGTCGAGTGCTGCGGCCTCCCGGGCGTCCGCGGGCGCGGTGCCGCCCCAGTAGGTGCGCCCCTCGTGCCGGACGACGCGGCGCGGGGCGATCCGCGGCCGGTCGAGGGTGCGCGCGCACTCGGCGGCCTCGGCGAGGCGCCCGGCGCTCAGCAGGTACTGGCAGATCCGCTGCTCCCGGGGGAGGGCCTCGACCGCCCGCGGGTCGACGTCGGCCAGGAAGGGGGTGACGACCTCCGCGAACCGCTCGGTCCACCGCCGGTCCCGGAACGGGAGGTCGCCGAGGTGGAGCCGCAGGGCGTGGCGGAGGAACGCCTCGTCCTTGGCCGGTCTGAGCTCCGTGCGGCCCACCTCCTCCAGGAAGGCGTCGGTCAGCCGGGAGGCGGTGACGCGGTCCTCGACATTGCGGATGCGGTGCCGGCTGGAGGAGATGGAGAGGGTGGCCGGGTCGGCGGCCAGCCGCCAGGTGTAGACGGACCAGGGGACGACGGCGAAGCGTTCGGCGAGCGTGTAGGCGCGGGCGCTGAAGTACAGGTCCTCGTAGTGGATGTCCTCGGGGAAGCGCAGCCGGTGACGTGCGAGGAAGCCGGCGCGGTAGAGCTTGTTGGTGGAGAGGTGGTCGAGGAAGTACTCGGGGGCCGACTCGATGCCCTCCACGACGCGGGGTTCGGAGAACAGGCGGGGGTACCAGAGGCCGGTGGTGCCGGTGGCCTCGTAGAGCCGGGTGACCTCGCCGGTCACCAGGTCGGCGCCGGTCCGTTCGGCGGTGAGCAGCAGCGATTTGCAGGCGTGGTACGGCAGTTCGTCGTCGCTGTCGAGGAACATCAGGTACGGCGCGCGGGCGGCGTCGATGCCCGCGTTGCGCGGCGCCCCGCAGCCGCCGCTGTTGACGGGCAGCCGGAGGCCGCTCACCCGCGAGTCGGCGGCGGCCAGCCGGCGCACCTGCTCGGGGGTGCCGTCGGTGGAGCAGTCATCCACGACGATCACTTCGAGGTTGCGCAGCGACTGGCCGAGGACGGACCGCACGGCGCGCGGCAGCCGGTCCTCGTCGTTGTGGACGATGACGACGACGCTGACGTCGGGGACGGGACGCGGGGGCGCGGCGGGCACAAGTCACCTCATCTCGGAAGGATCCCGGGGACCCGGATCACTACTCAGAGAGTAGACGGCGCCACTGACAGTCACCGGCCGGGCGGTCCACGGACGGCTCCGCCAGGCGCTGACCGCGAGCACCGCCGCCATCCCGGTGAACATCACGATGTCCTTGAAGGCGTGCCGCCGCGCGCTCCCCAGCTCGGGCCAGGGCACCCCGGCGAGCTGCGGCAGCAGGGCCATCCAGAACCACACCGAGCGCGCGGCGGCGCCCCGCACCACCACCGACGCGACCAGCGCCGGCACGATCACCAGGGCGTAGTGCAGGAAGGACGGCCGGGACACCAGGAACGCGGCGAGCATCAGCAGCGCCCCGCACTCGACGAGCCGCAGCGCCTCGTCACCGCCGCGCCGCCAGCGCAGCCGGGCGACGGCGAGCACCGCCGCGGCGGCGCAGGCGGCGAAGACGAACGCCAGGTGGTGGGGGACGCCGAGGCGGGGCAGGACGGCGGTCCACGAGGCGTCGAAGGGCGCGGCGTAGTCGTCCTGGCCGTGCAGCAGGAACGGCAGCGTCTTGGTGAGGAACAGCCCCGGCCGGGGCATGGCGAGTGCCGCCGCGAGGGAGATCGCCGCGGGCAGGGCCACCGCCCAGGCCAGCGCCCGCCACCGCCGGGCGAGGACGAAGAGCAGCAGCAGCGGCACGAGCATCGGCTTGAGCGCGACGGCCAGGCCGACGGTGACGCCGGCCGCGGTCCAGCGGCCGCGGAGGGCCAGCAGCAGTGCGGCGGGGAAGGCCACGGCCGAGGCTGCCGTCCAGTTGCCCAGGTGGACGATGCTCTGGAAGGGGAGGAAGAGGCCCAGTCCGGCGGTCAGGGCGGCGGCGAGCCGGCTGTCCGCCCGGACGCCGAAGATCCGCAGGGCGAGCGCGACGCCGGCGAGCACCAGGGCGGCGGTGGCGAACGGCACCGCGCGGGACAGCGTCGCGTTGCCGAACGGCGCCTGCGGCAGCGCCGCGAACACCGCGCCCGGCAGGTAAAGGAACCGTTTGTCCGCGTACGGCGAGCCGCCCTCCAGCAGGGCGCGGGCGGCCCGGACGACGACCGCGTTGTCCATGCCCGCCCGGCGGACGCCCAGCATCCGCCCGGCGCTCAGCACATAGACCAGCAGGGCCGCCGCCAGTACGGGCCACGAGGCCCGGCCGGCGATCCAGCGCGCGAAGCCGTCCCGGGACGGAGGCCCGTCGTCCGGCGCACTCATCGTTCCACCTCCAGCAACATCAGTCCTCCGGGGCCCCGGGCGGCACGCCGCAGGGCCGGGTCGTCGGGCGGCAGGCCGGGCCCGCCGTCCTTCTGCAGCACCCACCGCGCCCCGTACTCCCGGAGGGCGCCCAGCCGTTGCGCGCGCGTGGCGGAGGGCGCGAAATAGCGGCGTGTCACCGTCCTGCGCTCCCGTTCATCGGGGAGGAACACGTCCGGGTAGGCGGGGGCGACGGTGTACGGCCCGTAGGCGGGCAGCATCCGCAGCGCGTGGTAGTCGTCGGTCATGACCGTCTCCCCGGCCGGCACCCGCGCGGCCGCCCAGGTGAACGACGGCCACGGGGCGATGGACGGGACGTGCGCCCGGACGATCCGGGCGGCGCGGGCCGGCAGGGCGTAGGCCACGGCCCCGGCCTGGACGCACGCTCCCACCAGGAGGGCGGCGGCGGTCGCCCCGGCGAGCAACGGCCCAGCCCGGCGGCCGGTCCGCCCGGCCGCCTCCACCGCGAGGGCCAGTTGGGCGGGGAGCAGCACGGCGGGCAGGATCCGCCCCCACGACCAGTGACCCGTCAGCCCGCCCGCCGCGAACACCGCCGCGCCCAGGGCGAACAGGAGGACCAGCGGATCGCGCCGGTCCCGCCGCCATCGCACACAGAGCGCCACCAGTCCCAGGGTCACCAGGCAGAACTTGGACACCAGATGCTGGTAGAGCGGCCGATGGATCGCCTCCAGGCCGTCGGCCCCGGACAGCGCGGTGAACGGGTAGTACGGCCACGCCGCGAGCACCGCGCCGGCGAGCAGCGCGCCGGCGCCCACCCGGAGCCAGACGGCGCGCGCGGGAAAAGGCCGCGCCCCGAGAAGCACCGACACCACCCCCAACGCCGTGACGGCCCCCGTGAATTGGTGCACCAGCAGCACCAGGGCAAGCAGCAGCCCCAGCCCCAGAAACCGGACCGTCCCCCACCGCTCGCCGACCGCCCGGCGCAGCAGGGCCCACAGATGCAGCGCCAGCCCCAGCGCCAGCGTGCTGGGATAGGCGACGGTCAGGGCCAGCGAGGTCAGGCCGGGCACCCCGCTCCAGGCGAACAGCCGGGTGCCGTACAGGAAGAGGACGCACAGCAGCGCCAGCGGCACCGCCGCCCGCCGGCCGGTCAGCGTCCGGACGAACGCGCGCACCCCGGTGCCCAGCACGACGAGCCCGGCGAGCGCGGCGAGGTGCAGCACGGCCAGCGCGCTCGCCCCGGTCGCCGCCGCGAGCAGCGCCAGCAGGACCATCCAGGGCGAGTAGTAGGGGCTGGGCACGTCCGCGTCCACCAGCGGATGCCCCGGGTGCAGCGGGTCCGCGCGCAGCCGTTCCACCACGGCCGCGTGCATCCCCAGGTCGCCGGCCCACGGCAGCCGCACCACGGCGGCCAGCAGCAGCGCGGCCGGGACCAGGGTGACCAGCAGCAGGGCGCGGTACGGCAGATCCGTCGCGGCGCCGGCGGCCGGCGGGGCCTCCGTCCGGGTGGTCACGGCGCGCGGCTCAGCGGGCCCGCCCACCGCTCGAACGCACCTCCTTGGCCCGCAGCCGCCAGGGCATCGCGACCGATTCCAGCTGCACCGCCAGGCTCATCTTGGACTCCCCCGCCGTCCGGTCCTCGAAGTGGATCGGCACCTCCACCACCGTGAACCCGGCCCGCAGCGCCCGGTACTTGGCCTCGACCTGGAAGCTGTAGCCCGCGCTGTCGACGGTGTCGAGGTCGAGGGAGCGCAGCGCCGCCGCGCTCCACAGGTTGAAGCCACCGGTGATGTCGCGCAGCCGGGTGCCGAGGATGGTGCCCGCGTAGGCGTTGGCCCAGCGCGAGAGCAGTCTGCGGTGGGCCCCCCAGGCGGCGGACAGCGTGCCGCCGGGCACGTACCGGCTGCCGACGACGACGTCCGCCCCGGTGGACAGGGCGACGCCCAGCATCTCGGCGACCTTGCCGACCGGGTGGCTGCCGTCGGCGTCCATCTGCAGGACGTACGCGGCACCGTCCTCGACGGCCCGCGCCATGCCGGCCGCGTACGCCCGCCCGAGGCCCTCCTTGGTGGTGCGGTGCAGCACGGAGACGCGGCGGCGGCCGGGCTCGTGGTACTTCTCGGCCAGCTGGTCGGCGACTTTTCCGGTGCCGTCCGGACTGTCGTCGTCCACGACCAGCAGCCGCAGTCCCTCCAGCGGCAGCGCCATCAGCGCCTCCGCCATCATCGGGAGGTTCTCCGCCTCGTTGTAGGTGGGCATCACCACGGTGGTCACCGTGCGGGCCCATTCGGCGGGCAACGGGGTCAGGACGGCGGGGGTGTGCGGAACGCTCATGGGCTGTCCTCTTCGGTAGGGGGCGGTGGCGGGGCGTACGGAACGACGGGTCCCCGTTCAGGCGGCGCCGAAGCGGATGGCGGCGTCGGGAATGGCGGTGCCGCACCAGACACGGGCCCCTTCGCGCAGCTCGTTGTCCGCTCCGATTTCAGCGTGATCGCCGATGACGGCGCCGTCCAGGACGGTGCGCGGCCCCACCCGGGCGGCTGTGCCGATCATGGACGCCCGGATCCGCGCCCCCGCCTCGATCCGGGCTCCGTCCAGCACCACGGACCCGGTGATCTCGGCACCGGCCCCGACCCGGGCCCCCGCGCCGACGACCGTCCCGCCGGCCAGCCGGGCCCCGGGCTCGACGTGGGCGCCGGGCAGCACCAGGTGCTCGCCCGGTTCGCCCGGTACCGCCGGGGACCGGACGATGCCGCGCACCAGGTCGGCGGAGGCCTGGATGAACGACGCGGGCCGGCCCAGGTCCAGCCAGTACGACGCGTCGACGACGCCGTGCAGCAGCGCGCCGCCGTCCAGCAGCCCGGGGAAGGTCTCCCGCTCGACGGAGACCGGGCGGCCGGCGGGGATGGTGTCGATGACCTCCCGCCGGAAGACGTAGCAGCCGGCGTTGATCTGATCGGTGACGATCTCGTCCGGGTGCCGGGGCTTCTCGGTGAAGGCGAGCACACGGCCGTCGGGGCCGGTGGGGACCAGGCCGTACGCCCGGGGGTCGGCGACCCGGGTGAGGTGCAGGGTGACGTCGGCCTGGGCCTGCTCGTGACGTCTGAGCAGGGCGGGGATGTCGAGGCCGGTGAGGATGTCGCCGTTGAAGACGAGCACGGGTTCGCCCGGCCGGGTGGTGAGCGCGTCGGCGGCGCCCCGGATCGCCCCGCCCGTGCCGAGCGGCTGGTCCTCGGTGACGTAGGTGAGCCGCAGGCCGTAGGCGGAGCCGTCGCCGAAGTACGGCTCGAAGACCTCGGCGAGGTACGAGGTGGCCAGCACGACGTGGTCGACGCCGGCCGCCCGCGCCCG
The DNA here is from genome assembly GCF_044333095.1 of Streptomyces sp. NPDC021100. Lineage (NCBI taxonomy): Bacteria > Bacillati > Actinomycetota > Actinomycetes > Kitasatosporales > Streptomycetaceae > Streptomyces > Streptomyces sp. NPDC021100. Next base: position 24,124 of record NZ_JBIRQH010000017.1, on the reverse strand, counting down.
GGCGAGCTGGTGGGCGAGGAACGGCACCCCCGCGGCGGGGACCATGGGCTTGGGTGTGTTCAGCGTGAGCGGCTGGAGCCGAGTGCCCTTGCCACCGACGAGCAGTACTGCCTCTGTCATGCCACTGTCCTCGCGCATCGTCGTCGCATCGTCGCACTGCGTTAGTTTTCGCGGGAAATTACACTACAATCGGCTGTCTGCGTGCAATGTCCGCTATGCGTGGCGACCGTTTCGGGAGATGCCCTTGCGACAGACGACGGCAAGAGGGAGACGCCTGCCCGGTGCGGCGAGGCTGTTGGCGCTCGGACACGAGTTCGCGAAATTCGGCACCGTCGGGGTGCTGGGGATCTTCGTCAACTTCGGCGTCTTCAACCTGTGCCGGGGCATCACCCGGCTCCCCGTCGTGCGGTGCAGCGTGGTCGCCACCGTCGTCGCCATCGCCTTCAACTACCTGGGCCTGCGGTACTTCACCTACCGCGACCGCGACAAGAGCCACCGCAGCAGGGAGGTGCTGCTCTTCGCGGTCTTCAGCGCCCTCGGCCTGGTCATCGAGAACGGCGTCCTCTACATCGCCACCTACGGCTTCGGCTGGGGCTCGCCGTTCCAGAGCAACCTCTTCAAGTTCCTCGGCATCGGCACCGCCACCCTGTTCCGCTTCTGGGCGTACCGGGCCTGGGTCTTCCGGACGCTGCCCCGCCACGGGCCGCGGCACGGCCGCTCTCATGCCGCGCCCGATCACGACGTGCCCGCAGGACCCGCCGGGTCCGACCCGGCCGCGTACCGCCCCGAGACCACCGCACCTCCACCGTAGGAACCACCGGCCCCCCAGGACAGCAGGGCCGGGCGGCCGGGCCGCCAACACCGGCGGAACCGGCAGGAACGCGGGGATGAAGAAGGACGAAAAGGGGCGGCCCCGGGGTTCTGGAACCCCGGGGCCGCCCCTCGACGGCGATCGGTCAACCGGTCAGCTGTGCGTCCGCAGCAGGGTGCGCATGGTCCGCATGGCCACCGACAGGTTGGCCAGGTCGAACGAGTCCGAGCCGCGGATCTCGTCCAGCGTGGTCCGCGCGCGGGACAGGATCGGCGCGTTCTTCTCCTCCCACGCCGTGAAGCGCTGCTCCGGCGTGGAGGAGCCGTTGCCCACCGAGAGGATGTCGGCGGTGAGCGCGGCGTGGCACGCGTACAGGTCCTCGCGGATGGAGGCGCGGGCCATGGACTGCCAGCGGTCGGCGCGCGGCAGCTCGATGATCTTGTCCATGAGCTGGGTGATGTGCAGCCGGTCGCCGAGGTCGTAGTAGACCTCCGCCACGAACAGCGGCTCCTTGCCGGTGCGCTCCGCGATGGCGACGATGTCCAGCGCCGGGAAGACGGACGAGAAGCCCGCGACCCGGACGGCCAGCTCGCCGGGGATCCCGGCCTCCGTCAGCTCGTCGTGGATGGACTGCCACCAGTCGAGGTCCGCGCCGCGCAGCAGCTTGGGCAGCTCGCCCCAGACCGTCGCCACCCCGTCGCGGAAGTACTCGATGGTCTCGGCCAGCTGGAGCGGCTGCGGACGGTTGTTGAGCAGCCAGCGGGTGCCGCGCTCGACCAGCCGCCGCGAGTGCAGCCGCACCCGGGTCTGCACGTCCGCCGTGACCTTGTTGTCCAGCGCCTCGACGGCGTCCCACACCGCGCCCAGGCCGAAGATCTCGCGGGCCGCGGCCTGCGCCCGGACGATCTCCTCCAGCGAGGCCCCGGTCTCCTCCCGCAGCCGGTGCAGGAAGGTCGAACCGCCGGTGTTGACCGTGTCGTTGACGAGGACGGTCGTCACGATCTCGCGGCGCAGGGCGTGGTGGTCGATCTGCTCGCCGAACGTCTGCCGCAGGGCACCCGGGAAGTAGGCGTAGAGCAGGCGCTGGAGGTACGGGTCGTCCGGCAGGTCGGTGGCCAGCAGCTCCTCGGCGGTCGTGATCTTGATGTAGGCGAGCAGGACCGCCAGCTCCGGCTGGGACAGGCCGCGCCCGGCGGAGAGCCGCTCGCGGATCTGCCGGTCGGTGGGCAGGAACTCCAGCGCGCGGTCCAGGTGGCCGTCCCGGCTGAGGCGGCGCATGATCCGCTGGTGGGCGTGGAGCAGGCTGGGGGCCTGGGCCACCGCGTTGGCCAGGGCGACGTTCTGCGCGTAGTTGTTGCGCAGGACCAGCTCGCCGACCTCGTCGGTCATCTCCGCCAGCAGCTTGTTGCGCTGCTTGACGGTCATGTCGCCGTCGGTGACCAGCGCGTTGAGCAAGATCTTGATGTTCACCTCGTGGTCCGAGGTGTCCACGCCGGCGCTGTTGTCGATGGCGTCGGTGTTGACCCGGCCGCCCGCGAGCGCGAACTCGATCCGGCCGAGCTGGGTCAGGCCCAGGTTGCCGCCCTCGCCGACGACCTTGACCCGCAGGTCGCCGCCGTCGACGCGGATCGCGTCGTTCGCCTTGTCCCCGACGTCCGCGTGGGACTCGGTGGACGCCTTGACGTAGGTGCCGATGCCGCCGTTCCACAGCAGGTCGACCGGGGCCCGCAGGATGGTCTTCATCAGCTCGGCCGGGGTCATCTTGGTGATGCCCGGCTCGATGCCGAGGGCCTCGCGGACGTGCGCGTTGAGCGGGATCGACTTGGCCGTCCGCGGGTGCACGCCGCCGCCCTTGGACAGCAGCGAGGTGTCGTAGTCGGCCCACGAGGAGCGCGGCAGCTCGAAGAGGCGCCGGCGCTCGGCGTACGAGGTGGCGGCGTCCGGCTTCGGGTCCAGGAAGATGTGCCGGTGGTCGAAGGCGGCCACCAGGCGGATGTGCTCCGAGAGCAGCATGCCGTTGCCGAACACGTCGCCGGACATGTCGCCGACGCCGACGACCGTGAAGTCCTCGGTCTGGGTGTTGTGCCCCAGCTCCCGGAAGTGGCGCTTCACCGACTCCCAGGCACCGCGGGCGGTGATGCCCATGCCCTTGTGGTCGTAGCCCGCCGAACCGCCGGAGGCGAAGGCGTCGCCGAGCCAGAAGCCGTACGACTGGGCGACCTCGTTGGCGATGTCGGAGAACGTCGCGGTGCCCTTGTCGGCCGCGACCACCAGGTAGGTGTCGTCCTCGTCGTGTCGCACGACGTCCTTCGGCGGCACGACCTCGCCGCCGACCATGTTGTCGGTGATGTCGAGGAGACCGGAGATGAAGGTCTTGTACGAGGCGATGCCCTCGGCCAGCCACGCGTCGCGGTCCACCGACGGGTCCGGCAGCCGCTTGCCGACGAAGCCGCCCTTGGCGCCCACCGGCACGATGACGGTGTTCTTCACCATCTGCGCCTTGACCAGGCCCAGCACCTCGGTACGGAAGTCCTCGCGCCGGTCGGACCAGCGCAGACCACCGCGGGCGACCTTGCCGAAGCGCAGGTGCACACCCTCGACGCGCGGCGAGTAGACCCAGATCTCGAAGGCCGGGCGCGGCGCCGGCAGGTCCGGGATGGCCTGCGGGTCCAGCTTGATCGACAGGTAGTCGTGCGGCTGCCCCTGCGCATCCCTCTGGAAGTGGTTCGTCCGCAGGGTGGCCTTGATGACCGTGAGGAACGCCCGCAGGATGCGGTCCTCGTCCAGGCTCGCGACCTGGTCGAGGGCGCCGTCCAGCTCCTCCAGCAGCCCGTCGGTCAGCTCCCGGCCCGCCCGCTGGAGGGCCGGCGACATCCGGGCCTCGAACAGGTTGATCAGCAGCCGCGTGGTGTGGACGTTGTTGCTGAGGGTGTCCTCCATGTACGACTGGCTGAACGTCGTACCGGCCTGCCGGAGGTACTTGGCGTAGGCGCGCAGCACCATCGCCTGCCGCCAGTCGAGACCGGCGCGCAGCACGAGCTGGTTGAAGTTGTCGTTCTCCGCCTTGCCCGTCCAGACCGCGGCGAACGCGTCCTGGAAGCGGCCGCGGGCGTCGTCGCCCTCGACGTGCTCGGGCATCCGCAGCCCGAAGTCGTAGATCCACGCGGTCGTCCGGTCCGAGCAGCGCAGGTCGTAGGGGCGCTCGTCGACGACCTCGACGCCCAGCCGGCTGAGGACCGGCAGCACGGCGGAGAGCGAGATCGGCTCGCCAGTGCGGTAGATCTTGAAGCGACGCTCGCCGGGGGCGGCGCCGACCGGCTCGTAGAGGCTGAACGCGAAGTCACGGTCGCCGCCGGCCGTGGTCAGCTTCTCCAGGTGCTGGAGGTCGGCGACGGCGCTGCGCGGGCTGTGGTCGGCCTTGTAGCCCTCGGGGAAGGCGTGGGCGTAGCGGCGCAGCAGCTCGGCGGCGCGCTCCTCGCCGACCTCGGCGGTGAGGGTCTCGGCGAAGCCGTCGGCCCAGGAGCGGGCGGCCTCCACCAGGCGGCCCTCGATGCGCTCGGCGTCGGCGTCGCTCAGCTCCGGCAGCGTGGAGCCGGGCTCGACCCGGACGACGAAGTGCAGCCGGGACAGGACGGACTCGGTGTTCCAGGCCGTGAAGTCGACGCTGGTGCCGTTGAGCTCTTCCTTGAGGATGTCGATCAGGCGCAGCCGGACGCCGGTGGTGTAGCGGTCGCGCGGCAGGTAGACCAGGGCGGAGTAGTAGCGCCCGTACTCGTCGCGGCGCAGGAACAGCCGCAGCCGGCGGCGCTCCTGGAGGTAGAGCACGTTGGTGGCGATGGAGCGCAGCTGGTCGGCCGGGGTCTGGAACAGCTCGTCGCGCGGGTAGGTCTCCAGGATCTGGAGCAGGTCGCGCCCGTCGTGGCTGTGCGGCGTGAACCCGGCGTCGGACAGCACCTGGGCCACCTTGCGGCGGATGACCGGGACCCGGCGCACCGACTCGGTGTAGGCGGCCGAGGAGAACAGGCCCAGGAAGCGGCGCTCACCGACGACGTTGCCCTCGGCGTCGAACTTCTTGACGCCCACGTAGTCGAGGTACGAGGGGCGGTGCACGGTGGCGCGGCTGTTGGCCTTGGTCAGCACGAGGAGCTTGTGCTCACGGGCCTTGGCCCGGGCGTCGGCGGGCAGCCGGCTGAAGGACGCCGAGGCGGGCCGGGCCAGCGGCGCGTGCGGGCCCTCGTGGTGCCCGTCGGCCGTGTGCGCGGGGTCGGAGCGGAGGATGCCGAGGCCGGTGCCGGGGACGGCGGTCAGCGCGTCCTCGTCGCCGCTGTCGGCGGGCACCTTGGTCAGCTCGTACTCGCGGTAGCCGAGGAACGTGAAGTGGTCGGCGGAGAGCCAGCGCAGCAGCTCGCGGGCCTCGTCCACCTCGGTGACCGGCAGGTCGGCGGGGGCGGGCTCGTCCTGCAGCCCGTCGGCCAGCCGCAGCGCGGCCTCCCGCATCTTCTCCCAGTCCTCGACGGCCTCGCGGACGTCGGAGAGGACGCGCAGCAGGTCGGTGCCGATCTGCTTGAGGTCGTCGCGGTCGGTCTCGCGGTCGATCTCGACGTGGATCCAGGACTCGACGAGCGCGTCGTGCGGCAGCTCGGCGTCCTTGCCGGTGCCGTGCGCGTCGCAGTTGGAACCGAGGACCTCCAGCAGACGGCCGGTCAGGTCGCGGCGGACGACCATCTGCGGGTGGATGACGACGTGGATGCCGCGGTTCTGCCGGGAGAGCTCGTTGGTGACCGAGTCCACCAGGAACGGCATGTCGTCGGTGACCACCTCGACCACCGAGTGGCTGCACGTCCAGCCGTTCTCCTCGACCGTGGGCGTGTGCACCCGCACGTTCGCGGTGCCCTGCGGCCGGTTCTCGGCGAGCCGGTGGTGCGACAGCGCGGCGCCGAAGACGTCGACGGGGTCGCGGCCCGTCAGGTCCTCCGGCGCCGTGTGCAGGTAGTAGCGCTGGAGGTACGCGGTCAGGGTGTCCTGGTCGAGCCCGCCCTCACCGTTCGGCCCGGTCGGGTGCGGTGCCCCGGCCGGCGTGTTCTCGGCGACGCGGACCGCCCGCGCGAGCAGCTCGGCCTTGGCTTCGTCCAGCTTGGTCTGCATGTCCTCTGGCTCCTGTCGCGCGCCGTTGCGTGACATAGGTGGTGAAGGCATCACGCCGCGACGCCGGTTCTCCGGTCGACTTCGACGGTATGCCGGGATGAGGGGTGACCGGGCCGTTCTCGGACAACTCTGTTAGAAACGTCAGAAGCGTCGGACGGACCCGGTTCCGGGGACCAGCGGTGGCCCGGGCGCCGTGGCGCTCCGGGCGGCGCACAGGGGCGTCGTCGCCCCCGCGGGATATCGCGCTGATCACCCGGTAAGGCTATCGCTCTTCCGGGGGACCGCGTCATGAGCCGATTGTGTACAAAAGACGGCCCCTGTCTTTGACGGTCTGGACAGCGACCCGCCCCCGGCCGCGGCCCGGCACCCCTTCCCGGCGCTCTCCTCACCGCTTTCCCCCCGTTCACCTCGGCATTCGCCCGCCGCCCGCGACTCGTCGGCAGCCGCCGGCCTCACGCCACCAGGTGCTCCGCGAGCTCGACCGCCTCCGTCAGGGTGTCGACCACCGGCACCCCGGCGGCGGACAGGCTCGCCCTGCTGTGCGACCCCCCGGTGTACAGCACCGCCTTCGCGCCCACGTGCGCCGCGGCGAGCGCGTCGTCTACCGCGTCCCCGACGACGACCACCCGCTCCGGAACCGTGCCCTCCAGGGCCGCCACGTGTCGGGCCATCTGCTCGGCCTTGCCCCGGTCGCTCCGGCCCGTGCGGCCGTCGACGCGCACGAAGTGGTGCTCGATCCCGTACGTCCGCACCAGGGGTATCAGGTCGTCGTGCGACGCCAGCGAACAGAGCGACTGGGTGCGGCCCGCCGCCTGCCGGTCCGCGAGCAGCTGCCGGGCCCCCTCCGCCAGCTCGGCCTCCACGGCGTACTTCGCGTAGTGCCGGTGGAACGCCGCGTCCATCACCTGCCACTCGGCGTCGCTGGGCAGCCGGCCCATGAGCCGCTCGTAGAACCGCGGCACGGGCACGCAGTACAGGTCCCGGTACCGCTCCAGCGTGATCGGGGCCAGCCCCACCTCGGCGAACGAGGCGTTCGTCGCGGCCATCACCGCGTCGACGTCGTGCAGCAGCGTGCCGTTCCAGTCCCAGACGATATGAGCCCCGTGCTGTGTCATGGAAAGACCGTACCGGCCCCCACTGACAACGCCCCGGGCCCCCCGTCCGACCAGGGCGGACGCCCCTCGGACCGGGCCGGCTCAGATCAGGTTGGGGATCTCCTGCACGCCGAACCACATCAGCTCGTGGTCCTCCGCGCCGTCCACCGTGAAACGGGCGTCCTCGTCGCCCTGGTCGGCCGCGCCCAGCGCCGCCGCGGCGGCCGCGACGTCCGCCTCGGCGTCGTCCGCGTCCACGTGCACGGCCGCGGCCTTCGCCAGCGGCACCGGACGGGACAGCCGTACCTCGCCGAGCGCCGACTCGTCGAGCCCCCGGTCCGGGTCCACGGCGGTCTCCCGGTCCGGGACGTCGACCGCGACGACCACCCGGCGCCGCGGCGCCTCCGGGTCGGTGGCGATCCGCCGGAGCGACGCCTGCGCGGCGCGCCCGAGCGCCGCATACTCCAGCTCCTCCATGTCGTCGGAGACGTACCACTCGCGCAGCGCGGGGGTGACGGCGTAGGCGTCGAACGGGGCCGGGCCGAGCTCGCCCGTCCGGTGCGCCTCGGCGAGACCGTGGAGGGTCAGAGGGACGTAGACGCGCATGTCCGCCGCTTTCCGGAGTACCTGTGGATGGGTGCGCTGCCAGCATACGGGGGCGCGCCGGACCGGGGCGCGTCCCCCTTCGAAGTGCCGGACACCGGTCGACCGGCCTCCGGCCCCCACCCGGCCCACGGCCGCGACCAGCGGAAACCGCACATCCCTCACCCGGATAGGTGAACCGCCCCCGCCCGCCGGAGGTCCTTGCCGGGCCCATCCGCGCGCCGGTAGAAGATCCCCGACCGAAGGGGGCGAACAGCGTTGAACAGGACCACCGGACCGGGCCGGGACACCGCCCGGCGCACCGCACCACCGCGGCGGACGGACGCCCGGCGCCCAGGCGCAGGACCGGCCGCCCGGCAACTCCGCGCGGGCATCCCGCGCTACTGGTTCGCCGAACAGCTCCTGCTCACCCTGAGCGGGCAGCGCCCGGTGCACCGCATGCTCGGCTACACCCTGCCCGCCGCCTACGACCTGCTCGTCGAGCTCGCGCCACGGGCGCCCCTGCGCCCGCCGGCCCCCGGCGGCGGCACCCCGGTCGTACACCGCTGCGACCAGTTCCAGCCGCGCCCCGGCGTGATCGAGGCGTACGCGCGGATCGCCTCCGGCGACCGGGTGCGGGCCCTGGCCTTCCGGCTGGAGCAGGGCACGGACCGCCGTTGGCGGTGCTCCGCCGTGGAGCTGGGCGGCGCCCGCGCCTGAACACGCCGGAGGGGCGGGACGCACCGGCGTCCCGCCCCTCCTCACGACCTGTCAGGTCACTTCTTGCGACGCCGGCCACCGCCGCCGTTCCGCTGCGCCTTGCGGCGCTCGGCCCGGGTCATCCCGTCCGCCGCGGAGCGGACCGGACCGTCGTCGTTGGTGAAGTCGCCCTCGACGACGCCGCCCTCGCCGTCCACCGTCGGGGCGGAGAAGTGCAGCCGGTCCGGACGCTGCGGGGCGTCGAGCCCCTTGGCCCGGATCTCCGGACGGGCGGCCGGCACCGCGTCGGCCGGGGCCTTCTCCAGCGAGGGCGCCTCGCCGGCCTGGACCGGGACCTCCTCCAGTTGCTGGTCGACCTGGACCTCCAGGTTGAAGAGGTAGCCGACCGACTCCTCCTTGATGCCCTCCATCATGGCCTGGAACATGTCGAAGCCCTCGCGCTGGTACTCGACCAGCGGGTCCTTCTGGGCCATCGCGCGGAGGCCGATGCCCTCCTGGAGGTAGTCCATCTCGTAGAGGTGCTCACGCCACTTGCGGTCCAGGACCGACAGGACGACGCGGCGCTCCAGCTCGCGCATGATGTCGGAGCCGAGCTGCTCCTCGCGGGCCGCGTACTGCTCGTGGATGTCGTCCTTGACGGACTCGGCGATGAACTCGGCGGTGATGCCCGCGCGGTCGCCCGCCGCCTCCTCCAGCTCCTCGATGGTGACCTTGACCGGGTAGAGCTGCTTGAACGCGCTCCACAGCCGCTCCAGGTCCCACTCCTCCGCGAAGCCCTCGACGGTCTCCTGGCGGATGTAGTCGTCGATGGTGTCGTCCATGAAGTGCTGGATCTGCTCGTGCAGGTCCTCGCCCTCCAGGACGCGCCGGCGCTCGGCGTAGATGACCTCGCGCTGGCGGTTGAGCACCTCGTCGTACTTGAGGACGTTCTTGCGGGTCTCGAAGTTCTGCTGCTCGACCTGCGACTGGGCGGAGGCGATGGCCCGGGTGACCATCTTGTTCTCGATCGGCACGTCGTCGGGCACGTTGGCCATGGCCATGACGCGCTCGACCATCTGGGCCTTGAACAGGCGCATCAGGTCGTCGCCGAGCGACAGGTAGAAGCGGGACTCGCCGGGGTCGCCCTGACGGCCGGAACGACCGCGCAGCTGGTTGTCGATACGGCGCGACTCGTGCCGCTCGGTGCCCAGGACGTAGAGCCCGCCGAGCGCCTTGACCTCCTCGAACTCCGCCTTGACCGCGGCCTCGGCCTTCTCCAGCGCGGCGGGCAGGGCGGCGGCCCACTCCTCGACGTGCTCCACCGGGTCCAGGCCGCGCTGGCGCAGCTCCGCCTCGGCGAGGTCGTCGGGGTTGCCGCCGAGCTTGATGTCGGTACCGCGGCCGGCCATGTTGGTGGCGACGGTGACGGCGCCCTTGCGGCCGGCCTGCGCGACGATCTGCGCCTCGCGCTCGTGGTGCTTGGCGTTGAGGACCTCGTGCGGGATGCCGCGCTTGGAGAGCTGCTGGGAGAGGTACTCCGACTTCTCCACCGAGGTGGTGCCGACGAGGATCGGCTGGCCCTTGGCGTGCTTCTCTGCGATGTCCTCGACGACGGCGTCGAACTTCGCGACCTCGGTGCGGTAGATCAGGTCCGACTGGTCCTTGCGCTGCATCGGACGGTTCGTCGGGATCGGCACCACGCCGAGCTTGTAGATCTGGTGGAACTCGGCGGCCTCGGTCATGGCCGTACCGGTCATGCCGGAAAGCTTGTTGTAGAGGCGGAAGAAGTTCTGCAGGGTGATCGTGGCGAGCGTCTGGTTCTCGTCCTTGATGTCCACCCCTTCCTTCGCCTCGATCGCCTGGTGCATGCCCTCGTTGTAGCGGCGGCCGGCGAGGATACGGCCGGTGTGCTCGTCGACGATCATGACTTCGCCGTCCATGACGACGTAGTCCTTGTCCTTCTTGAACAGTTCCTTCGCCTTGATGGCGTTGTTGAGGTAACCGACGAGCGGCGTGTTGACCGACTCGTAGAGGTTGTCGATTCCCAGCCAGTCCTCGACCTTGGTGACACCGGCCTCGTGGATGCCGACCGTGCGCTTCTTCTCGTCGACCTCGTAGTCGCCGGTCTCCTCGATGCCCTTCTGCGGGTTGGCCGGTTCGCCGCGCTTCAGCCGGGTGACCAGCTTGGCGAAGTCGCCGTACCACTTGGTGGCCTGGTCGGCCGGGCCCGAGATGATCAGCGGGGTACGGGCCTCGTCGACGAGGATCGAGTCGACCTCGTCGACGATCGCGAAGTTGTGCCCGCGCTGCACGAGCTCGTCCTGCGACCACGCCATGTTGTCGCGCAGGTAGTCGAAGCCGAACTCGTTGTTCGTGCCGTACGTGATGTCGCAGCTGTACATCTCGCGGCGCTGGGCCGGCGTCATGTTGGCCAGGATGCAGCCGACCGACAGACCCAGGAACTTGTGGACCCGGCCCATCATTTCGGAGTCGCGCTCGGCGAGGTAGTCGTTGACGGTGATCAGGTGCACACCATCGCCGGAGAGCGCGTTCAGATAGGCGGGCAGCGTACCGACGAGGGTCTTGCCCTCACCGGTCTTCATCTCCGCCACGTACCCGAGGTGCAGCGCGGCGCCGCCCATGAGCTGGACGTCGTAGTGGCGCTGGCCGAGCACGCGCTTGGCCGCCTCGCGGACGGTCGCGAACGCCTCGGGGAGCAGGTCGTCGAGGCTCTCGCCGTCGGCGTACCGCTGCCTGTACTCCTCGGTCAGGGCGCGCAGCTCGGCGTCGGAGAGGGTGAGGAAGTCCTCTTCGATGGAATTGACCTGGTCCGCGATGCGGTGCAGCTTGCGCAGGATCTTGCCTTCTCCTGCACGCATGATCTTGCCGAAGACGGACACGTAGGCTGACTCCTTGCCGGTCGGGCCTGGCACTGGCTGTCCCCCGCCACCGGCGGGGAGAGGGTGCGCGGGCACGACGGGACAGTCCCCGCCGCAACGGCCATCGTAAGCGAGGACCCCACCGCGCCGGGAGGTCCGTCATCGCGGAGGCCGGGGATCACCCGCACGGTGAACGCACGGGGCGCCCGCGACGTGCCCGACGGGGGTAACCGGTATACGGAATGTTGTCTTCCGGTCCATTGCGCACGCGCATGTGCCGCTTTCCGACGCTTCCCGGGGCTTCCCGACGCTTCCGCCGCGAGAAATCCCCGGGCCCCGGCGACGCGGCGGCGCCCACCCACCAGACTCTCGGATCATGGAACCGACACCCCTCACCACCGAGCGCCTGCTCCTGCGCCCCTTCACCCCGGACGACATCCCGGCCGTGCACGCCGCCTGCCAGGACCCCGCGATCCCCCGCTACACCCCGGTGCCCTCCCCGTACACGCTCGAGGACGCCCGTCTCTTCGTCGAGGAACGCTGCCCGGCCGGCTGGCGCGACAACACCGCGTACACGTTCGGGGTCTTCACCCGGGACGACGGCCGGCTCGTCGGCTCGATGTCCCTGATACAGCTCAAACTGGCCGCTCCCGAACGGCAGGCCGAGATCGGCTACTGGACCGCCAAGGAGTTGCGCGGTCGCGGCTACACCGCCGAGGCGGCCCGCGAGATCGTCCGCTGGGCGTTCCAGGACCTCGGCGCCGAACGGCTGGAGTGGATCGCGGAGGCCGGGAACGAGGGCTCCCGGGCGGTCGCTGCGAAGGTCGGGTTCCGGATGGACGGCACGGTCCGCGCCCTGATCCCGCACAACGGGACACGCCGCGACGCCTGGACGGGCACGCTGCTCCCCTCGGACCTGGGCCTGCCGTCGCCGACGCCCTACCTGCCGTATCCGGGACGGGACCGGGCGGCCGGAGCCTGACCACAGGGGGCGTTGTCAGTGCCACGCCCTAGGGTGATCGCATGACAACTGCCGCCACCTCGAAGGGCCGTAGGGCCGACATCAGCCTCTCCGCCGACGAGGCGCGCCGCATCGCGCTGCGCGCCCAGGGCCTGCTCGGCGCGCCGGACCGGCGGGCCGGGGTGCGCGGGGTGCTGCGGCGGCTGGGCGCCGTCCAGTTGGACACCATCTCGGTGCTGGCCCGCTCGCACGAGCTGGTCCCCTACGCCCGGCTGGGCGCCGTGGGCCGGGACGTGGTGGAGTCCGCCTACTGGACGCCGCGGCCGGCCGGTGGCGCGGCGGAGCCGCCGCACGGCTTCGAGTACTGGTCGCACGCCGCGTGCGTGCTGCCCATCGAGGAGTGGCCCCTCTTCGCGTTCCGGCGGCGGGCGTTCCGGGAACGCGGCCACCGCTGGCACATCATGGCGGACGCGGAGCGCTCCTGCGCCGCCGTACGCGACCGCCTGCTGGCCGACGGGCCGCTCACCGCGACCGAGTTGGGCGGCGCCAAGAAGGGCGGGCCGTGGTGGGACTGGTCCGAGACGAAGATCGCCGTCGAGTGGCTACTCGACACCGGAGAGGTGGTCTGCACCGAACGGCGCGGCTGGAAGCGGGTGTACGACCTGGCGGAACGCGCGGTGCCGGACGCCCTCTTCCACGACGGCCTGGACGACGCGGCGTGCATACGGCGGCTGGTCGCCCAGGCCGGGGCGGCCATGGGGGTGGCCACCCGGGCGGACCTGGCGGACTACCACCGGCTCAAGGCGGAGCAGGTGGACGCGGCGCTGGAGGGCTCCGGCCTGGTCCCGGTGGACGTGGCCGGATGGACCGCGCCCGCCTGGGCGGACCCGGCCGCGCTGGACGCGGAGTCGACGGCCCGCGGGCAGCGGCACCGTACGACGCTGCTGTCCCCCTTCGACTCGCTGATCTGGGACCGGCCGCGCACGGAGCGGATCTTCGGCTTCACGCACCGCCTGGAGGCGTACGTCCCCAAGGCCAAACGCGTGCACGGCTACTTCGCGATGCCCCTGCTGGCGGGCGGCCGGCTGGCGGGCCGGGTGGACCCGGCCCGGGAGGGACGGACGCTGGTGGCCCGCCAGGTCTCGCTCGCCGGAGCGGGGGCGGTGGCACCGATGGCCCGGGCACTGCGCGAGGCGGCCGAGTGGGTCGGCTGCGACGACGTACGCGTGGAGCGCTGCGACGACGCGCGGCTGGGGGAGGCACTGCGGACCGCACTCACGGCCTGACCGGCCACCGGGTCAGCGGATCTCCAGGATCTTCTCCCACATCGCGTACACCATCGCCTCGGTCCTGGAGTGCAACTGCGACTTCTCCAGGATGTTGCGCACATGGTTCTTCACCGTGTTCTCGCTGATACTGCGACACTCCGGGGGATAACCCCCGGGCCCCCAGCCCACCGGTGGCCCCCGGCGCGATCCTCAGCGAATCTCCAGAATCTTCTCCCGCATCGCGTACACCACCGCCTCCATCCTGGAATGCAACTGCAACTTCTCCAGAATGTTGCGCACATGGTTCTTCACCGTGTTCTCGCTGATGAACAACTCCTTGGCGATATCACGGTTGTTCATGCCGGTGGCCACCAGCTTGAGCACTTCCAGCTCGCGGTCGGTCAGCCGGGGCGCGGGTACCAGCCGGCGCTCATCGGTGCGCTGGATCATGGACTTGAACTCGGTGAGGAGCTTGGACGCCATGGAGGGGCTGATCTGCGACTGCCCGTCGGCGACCGCCCGGATCGCGGTGGCGACCTCGTCGGTGGAGATCTCCTTGAGGAGGTAGCCGGTGGCGCCCGCCTTGATCGCGTCGTAGAGGTCGGCCTCCTCGTCGCTGATCGTCAGCATGATGATCTTGGCGCTGGGGGCCACCTCCTTGATGGAGGTGCACGCCTCGATACCCCCGCGCCGCGGCATCCGCACGTCCATCAGCACGATGTCCGGCAGCAGGTCGGCGGCCTTGTCCACGGCCTCGGCCCCGTCGCCCGCCTCGCCCACGACGAGGATGTCCTCCTCGTGTGCCAGCACGATCTCCAGCCCGCGGCGGAAGAGCGCGTGGTCGTCCACGACCAGGACCCGGATCGGCTCGCTCCTCGGGGCCGCCCCCGCGACCGGGTCCGTGCGGGCGCCCTCGACGTCGTCCTCGCCGGCGCCGGTCACGGATCCGAACCTGTCCGCCATTGTTCCTCCCCCTGAAGGCCATGGCCCCTCGCGGTTGCACGATGCGCACCCCAACCGGTCCCGCCGGACCAGCCGTTGCCGCCCGCCCATGATTCCATGCCGGGCCGGACCGCGCTGCCGCCGCGGCCGGGCGCGGGACGCACGACGGAGCCCCGGAAGCCCTCCCGGGCTCCGGGGCACCGCCTCGGAGGGAACCGCGGACCGGCGGCCGGCGTGGCGTGTCGCGCTCACCCGCGGCCGGCGCCGGGCCGCGGCCCGGCGTCAGCCGCCGAGCGCTCCGCCGGCCCCGCCGGGCTCCGCCTCGGCGAAGGGGTCGGCGTTGAGGTGGATGACGCCGTAGTCGTAGGCGTGCCGCCGATAGACGACACTGGGCAACTTGGTGTCGGAGTCGACGAACAGATAGAAGTCGTGGCCGACCAACTCCATTTCGTAGAGCGCCTGGTCGAGCGTCATCGGAGCGGCGGTGTGGGTCTTCTCGCGGACCACGACGGGGCCCTCGCCCCGGATCTCCAGCGGCCCCATGCGGGTCACCGGCACCTCGTCCGCGGTCTCCGTGGCCAGCCGGCCGCTGTCGTCGAGGCGCGCGGCGCCGTCGACGGCGACCCCGACCTCGCTCGCCGGAATACGTCCGTTGCCCCGGCGGTCGAGACGCTTGTCGTGCTGCTTGCGCAGCCGCGCTTCCAGCTTGGCTGTGGCCAGGTCCAGCGCGGCGTAGGGATCCGTCGCGGCGGCCTCCGCCCGGATCACCGGTCCGCGACCGCGCAAGGTGATCTCGACACGGTCCGAACGGTCCGCCTGCCTGGGGTTGGGCTCCTTGGACACCTCCACGTCGAGGCTGATCACCTTGCCGTCGAGCTTCTGGATCTTGTCGACCTTCAGCTTCTCGGCCACGTGCTTGCGAAAGCGCTCGGGCACCTCTGTCTTGCGGCCCTTGACGACGATGTCCACGCAGAACTCCGTTCCCGGATCGCCCCGCCGAAGGTGCGGAGCGCATCCCTCTTGCATCAGGCCCCGGAGCTGACCGGAGCCACCGACACGGCGGTTCCACCTCCTCCTCCCCGGCGGCAAGACCTGCGTCCCACCCGGTTCCAGCTTCTTCGAAGGCGCGCAAAACGCGCCATTCGGAGATATGAGTCATAGCTTTCGCCATTCCTCACAACCGAACATATCTCGCGGGGAGGCCCGTCGGTACCCCTTACCCCGCCGTACCTCCATTCAGGTGTTCTCCACCCGTTTCCATGTGGAACGACGGGGCTTACCCGCGAGTTCCGCTTGCCGGTCCGGCGGGCCTCCGCGCTTGGTTGACGTCTGTCCCCACCAGCGCCCCTCACTCCCCCGAGATCACTTTCGTCCCCATGAATCCCGCCGGCACAGCCGCGCCATCACCACGACCGCGCCATGGATCTCCCGGAGCTCCCCGGTCTTCCCCTCCCGGCCTCCCGCGGCGGCACCGCGACCACCGCCGCCCCGGCCACCCGGCCGCCCGCGGCGCCCACCGCCCGCGCCGCCTCGACCAGCGACGCTCCCGTCGTCATCAGGTCGTCGACCAGCACCACCACCGTGCCCCCGGCCCACAGCCGCGCGGCCCACGCCGGCACGGCCAGCGCACCGGCCACATTGGCCCGCCGCTCCCGTCCGTCCAGCCCCACCTGGTCGGCCACCGCCCGGCGCTGCCGCAGCACGGGCACCGCCCGGGCCTCGGCGCCGGACCGCCGCAGCACCCCGGCCGCGGCCACGGCCAGCCGGCGCACCGGATCGTGCCCGCGCCGCGCCACGGCCCGCCGTGCGGAAGGCACCGGGACGAGGAGCAGAGGCCCGCCCAGGCCCCGCGCGCCCCGGCGCGCGCCACCCGTAGCGACCCGGCACACCGCGCCCGCCAGCGCGCCGCCCAGGGCCTCCGTCAGCACCAGCGCTCCCCGCTCCTTGTGCGCGAGCAGCACCGACCGCACCGCATCCGCGTACCAGGCCGCGGCGTATACCCGCGGCAGCCCGGCCGGCACCGGATCCGGCCACGCCCGCCGCGCCGAGCGCGCCGACAGCTCCTCCCGGCACTCCTCGCACAGGACGCGGCGCGCAGCCCCGCATCCCGCGCAGTCGGCCGGGAGCACCAGCCCGGCGATCTCCTGCCACCACCCCCGCACGGTCTCCACTCTCCCGCCGGGAGACCGGACCCGCCACCCCTGTGGACAACTCCGGGCATGGGCACGACACCCTGTGGACAGCCCCACGACACCGCCCGCTCAGCCCGCTCACCGCACCCAGCCGGCCCGGACTCCCCGCGAAAGCCCCTGCCCCGCCCAGGCGCCGCCCCGCCCGGCCCCCTACCCCGGATAGACCGGCGCCGCCCCGTCCTTCGCCACCGGCTTCCAGTTGGTGTCCGGCAGCAGCCGGACGATGTCCCCGTCCCGCTCCGCGAGCAGCGCCGTCGCCCGACCCTGCCCCTCCGGAGCGGCCACCCCGCCGACACCGGTGATGCCCGGCAGCGCCGAGACACCGGACAGCGAACCGTCCGTCTCGATGAACTCCACCTGCTGCAGGCCGCCCTGCTCGTTCCCCGCGACCAGCAGCCGGCTCCCGCCGGCCCAGGAGACGGCGTCCACGTGCACGAAGTTCGGCGCCACCGACCGCAGGTCATGCACCGACAGCTCCGGCCGCCCGTCGTGGCCCTGCCGTTCCACCCGGCCCAGCCGCAGCCAGGAACGGTCCCCCTTGGTCACCACCAGAGCGATCCGCACCCCGTCCGCCGCTATCCGGACCCCGGTGATCCGGCCGCCGTCCAGCCCGCTCACCGGCACCTCTTCCGGCGCGCCCTTGCCCTCGCGCAGCCGCAGCAGCCGCGGGTGCTCGGGGTCCTGGTCGGCCACCCACAGGTCACCGAGACCGTCCCAGCTGGGCGTGGTGAGACCCGCCTTGGCGCCGCCGCGCGAGGTCAGCCGCGCCTCGCCCGGCTGCGTCCCGTACTCCAGGCCCGCGACGAACAACGACTGGCCGTTGGCGCTCACCACGGCGGCCAGCCGCTCGTCCCGGTCCACCGCCACGGACCCCAGCCGCGGCCCGTCCGCCCCGAACGGCCCGGCCACCCGCCGCGCCTCGTCCTCGGCGTCGGCCAGCTCGACCACGCGGCGCCGGCTGTCGAGGAAGTACTGCCGATAGGGCCGCCCCGCCGTCTGGTCCGGCCCGAAGTCCGCGGCCCGGTCCCGCTTGAGCGAGCACAGCGTCTCGTCACCGCTCTGCAGCGTCACGCTCTCCACCCGCGCCGACTCCTGCGCGGTGTAGAAGAGCTGCGCCGCCATCTGCTGGCACTGCCGCTCCCCGACCCGGGCCGCCTTGCCGTCGAGCCGCACCTTGAGGTTGTTGGAGTCGTCGAGCGACAGCCGCTCGGCCGCCAGCCGCGTCCCCGGCGGGAACGCGGTCGCCGCGACCGGGTTCAGCCACGTCGTCGGCCCGTCCAGCAGCGCCTTCACGGCGGACGTCACCGTGTCTATGCGCTTGCGCAGGTACACCGGGTCGGCGACGAGCACGTCCCGCCCCTTCCCGGCCGCCCCCGGGCCCAGCTCGGCGAAGTAGTACTTGTTGACCGACCGGTAGATGCGCTGGAAATCGGGAACGCCGACCACCAGCCCGGGGGGCGGCACGTCAATGCGCCACTCCCCGTCCTCGTACGTCAGGTGCACCGACTGCTCGTACGTCCGATCGTCGGGCTTGTACGCGTGCTTGACGTCCACCCGCGCGACCTGCTTGCCGGTCAGCTTGACCCGCCGCGAGGGCACCGCACCCGGGTCCCGGTCGCGGCCCCCGGGCTCCACCTGCACCTGCGGCATATCCGCCAGCACCGTCGTCGACGCGGCCGGATCCCACTGCCGCTTGACGGACTTCGCCAGGTACATCCGCGCCGTCGCGTAGTCCGGGTCGTCGCTGGTCGTCGCCTCCAGGAAGCCCTTCACCAGCTCCGTCGGCTGCTCGCCCTTGCGCGGCGGCACACCGTACACCCGCACCTGCGAGTCGGCGTCCGCGCGCTGCGAGGAGTCGACGGCGTGCACCTCGCCGCTGTCCGGCATCGACGCGCAGCCGGCCAGCAGCAGTCCGGCGACGGCCGCCACCGCGGGCAGCGCCGCGCGCCACCGGTCGTTCCGCCTGCTCACGGCCGCCTCCGCTCTTGAACGCCCTGAACACCCGAAGCGCCCGAAGCGCCCGAAGCGCCTTGAACGCTCTGACCGCTCTGAACGCCACCCATCGAACCGTCCGCCGTCGTCCCGCCCGGCCGCGCCACCACCCGCGCCCCGCTGCCCGGCAGCGCGGTCGGGTCCACGGCCGGCGTCTGCCGCGTCTGCGGCGGTACGGGCGCCCCGCGGCCGGCCGCCGCCAGCGGCACCCCGGCCTCGTTCACCCCGCGGTTGCGCCGCGAGTCCGCCGGCTCCAGCGGGATCGGCGAACCGCGCAGCGGCTCCCCCGCCGTACAGGGCAGCGTCAGCCGGAACTGCGACCCGCCGCCCGGCTCGCCCCACGCCTGGAGCCAGCCGCCGTGCAGCCGCGCGTCCTCCACCGCGATGGACAGCCCGAGGCCCGTCCCGCCGGTCGTCCGGGCCCGCGCCGGATCGGCGCGCCAGAACCGGTTGAACACCCGGGTGGCCTCGCCCGGCTTGAGCCCGACGCCGTAGTCCCGGACGGCCACCGCGACCGCTCCGCCGGCCATCGCCAGCCGGACCGCCACGTCCCGCCCCTCACCGTGCTCCACGGCGTTGACGACGAGGTTCCGCAGCACGCGCTCCACCCGCCGGGCGTCCGCCTCCGCGATCACCGGCCGTTCGCCGCCCTCGACGAGCAGCCGGGTGCCCTTCCGCTCGGCCAGCGGCAGCGCGCCCTCGATGACGCGGTGGACGACGTCCCGCAGGTCGATCGGCTCGGCCTCCAGGGCCGCGGCGCCCGCATCGAACCGGCTGATCTCCAGCAGGTCCGCGAGCAGCGACTCGAACCGGTCCAACTGTCCGAAGAGGAGCTCCGCCGAGCGCGCCGTGACGGGGTCGAAGGTGTCCCGGGCCTCGTGGATGACCTCGGCCGCCATCCGCACGGTCGTCAGCGGCGTCCGCAGCTCGTGCGACACGTCGGAGACGAACCGTCTCTGCATCCGCGACAGCTCCTCCAACTGCTGGATCTTCACCTGGAGGTTCTGCGCCATCTTGTTGAACGACTCGCCCAGCCGCGCGATGTCGTCCTCGCCCGTGACCTTCATCCGCTCCTGGAGCACCCCGGCCGCCAGCCGCTCGGAGATGCTGGCCGCCATCCGCACCGGAGTGACGATCTGCCGCACCACCAGCCACGCGATGGCCCCCAGCAGCACCACCAGAAACACCCCGGCGGTCGCCAGCGTGCCCTTCACCAGGCTCAGCGACTTCTCCTCCTGCGTGAACGGGAAGAGGTAGTACAGCTGATACGGCCTGCCGCTGATGTCGTAGAGGCGCTTGCCGACGACGAGCGCGGGCTCGCCCTCGTCCGAACCGCTGCGCCGGATCGACGTGGGCTCTTCGAAGGCCCCCTGCTTCTCCAGCCGCTTGCGCAGCTCCTGCGGCACGCTGCGCTCGGGATCGATGTCCCCCGAGGCCCGCGGCCCGCGCGTCCCCACGTGTGCCCCGTCGGAACCGCCGTCGCTCAGCGCGACGACGTAGTAGACGCCCTGGCCGCCACTGGCGAGCTGCTGGACGAGCCCGGTGAGCCAGGCGCCCGGGTCCGGGGACCTCCCACCCGTCTGCGGCGTGTCCTGGGCCCGCCCGTCCGCACCGGTCGCCCCGGCGTCGGCGGCGTCCCTGGCAGCCTTGAAGCCGCCCTCGGCCTGGCTCTGGGCCGCGTTCCGCTTGGCCTCCAGCAGGCCGTTGCGCACCTGGCCGATCACCACGACGCCCAGCAGCAGCACCACACCCAGGGACATCAGCAGCGTGGTGGCGACCACGCGCAACTGGATGTTCCGCAGCCACAACCGCATCACCGGCAGCAGCGGACGGCGTACCCAGCGCGCGTAGAGGCGCAGCACCGGGTGGACGGGCGCCGTCGCCGCCCCGTCGGGAAGCAGCCGGCCGGCCCGCCACAGCCGCCGGAAGAGAGATACCCCGCCCGTCACCTCGGCGGGCCGCCCCGCGCCCCGCTCCGGAGCGGCACCGCCGTCCGTCATGTCAGCTCGGCCCGGCCTTGTAGCCGACGCCCCGCACGGTCACCACGATCTCCGGGCGCTCGGGGTCCTTCTCGACCTTCGAGCGCAACCGCTGCACGTGCACATTGACCAACCGGGTGTCGGCCGCGTGCCGGTATCCCCACACCTGCTCCAGGAGCACCTCGCGCGTGAACACCTGCCACGGCTTCCGGGCCAGCGCCACCAGCAGGTCGAACTCCAGCGGCGTCAGGGCGATCGCCTGCCCGTCCCGCTTCACGGAGTGACCCGCCACGTCGATGACGAGGTCGCCGATGGTCAGCTGCTCGGGAGCCGGCTCCTCCGATCTCCGCAGCCGGGCCCTGATCCGGGCCACCAGCTCCTTGGGCTTGAACGGCTTGACGATGTAGTCGTCCGCCCCGGACTCCAGACCGACCACCACGTCGACGGTGTCGCTCTTCGCCGTCAGCATCACGATCGGCACACCGGATTCGGCACGGATCAGCCGGCACACCTCGATACCGTCCCGGCCGGGCAGCATCAGATCAAGCAAAACAAGATCGGGTTTGGCCTCGCGAAAAGCGGCGAGTGCCTTGTCACCGTCGGCTACGAACGACGGCTCGAAACCCTCACCACGAAGCACAAT
Source organism: Streptomyces sp. NPDC021100 (assembly GCF_044333095.1). Lineage (NCBI taxonomy): Bacteria > Bacillati > Actinomycetota > Actinomycetes > Kitasatosporales > Streptomycetaceae > Streptomyces > Streptomyces sp. NPDC021100. The sequence continues at coordinate 2,937 of NZ_JBIRQH010000017.1, read as the reverse complement.
TCCGAGCATCTCGGCCAGTGCGGTGTCGTCGTCGACGACAAGGACGCGTCCCTTCATATCGACATCATCCCATTACCCGATCGTGACCTGTCACACAGCTCCGCCAGACCGGCCTTCGTCACGGGGGAAACAACCCCGTTTTCCGTGACAATCGCGGTCATCAACTCGGGAGGTGTGATGTCGAACGCAGGGTTGTACGCCTGCGCCCCCAGCGGTGCCACCGGCACCCCCGCCCCGGCCCCCACACCCGCCGCCTGCGGCGGAACGGGGATTTCGGTGACCTCCTGGCCGGGCCGCTGCTCCACTTCGATATCCGCGCCGCCTTCCGTGCCGAGGTCCACCGTCGTGCTCGGCGCCACCACCACGAACGGGATGTGGTGATAGCGGGCCAGCACGGCGAGCGGATAGCTGCCCACCTTGTTGGCCACCGAACCGTCCGCCGCGATCCGGTCCGCGCCCACGAGGACGGCATCCACCTCCCCGGCCGCGAACAGCGAGCCCGCGGCACTGTCCGTGAGCACCGTGTACGCCATCCCGGCGCGGGCCGCCTCGTACGCGGTCAGCCGCGCCCCCTGGAGCAGCGGACGCGTTTCGTCCACCCAGAGCCGCCGCAGCCGCCCCGCGCCGTGCAGGGCCCCGGCGACGGCGAACGCCGTGCCCTGGCCGCCGGAGACCAGGGCTCCGGTGTTGCAGTGGGTCAGAATGCGGTAGCCACCGCCCGGCAGCAGCTCTTCGAGCAGGGCGACCCCGTGCTCGGCCATCCTGGCACTGGCCTCCGCGTCCTGCCGGTGCACCGCCCGCGCCTCCGCCAGCGCGGCCGCCGCGGCGGCCCGCCCGTCACCCCCGCCCTTCCGGGCCGCCGCCCGGTGGGCGTCACGCACCCTGGTGACGCCGTACGCGAGGTTGACCGCGGTGGGACGGGCACGGGCCAGCATCTCGGCGGCCTCCTCCACATCGAACCCGCGCACCGCCGCCAGCGCCACACCGTACGCACCGGCCACTCCCAGCAGCGGAGCCCCACGGACGGCGAGCGTCTGCATGGCGTCAACGAGGGCCGGCACATCCGTGCAGACCAGCTCCACTTCCTCGGCGGGCAGGCGCCGCTGGTCCAGGAGGACGATCACGGGCCCTTCCGGTGGCTCCTCCCAGCGGAGGGGCGGAGTGGCGGAAAGAGCAGCGGCATCCGAAGGTCGCGCGTACTGATCGGCCATTCACCCAGTCTGCCCCGTCCCGGGGCGACTATTGAAGGTCCTCTCGCTTCTCTCCCCCTTATGAGACCAGGGGGCGCCGACGGGGGTCCCGAACCGGTCACCGCACGCCCCACCGCCACCTCCGTCAGGCTTCCGCCAAGGCCCTCCGGGCCGCTTTACGGGCCCGGGGCGCCCCCACTCCCCCATGACACGATGTCGGAGTACGGCTCGGACGCCGCACCGGCACGCGGGCCCAGAAGGAGCGACAGACCATGAACGACTCTCCGGGCCGGAACTCGCCCGGACCCCACCCGCCCGGCCCTCCCGGCCCCCCGCCGCCCCCTGGGTGGCAGAACGGCCCCGGCTGGGGCAACCGCCAGTGGGCACCTCTGCCGAGCGCCCCACAGCCCGGTGTCGTCCCGCTGCGCCCGCTGGGCCTGGGCGAGATCCTCCAGGGTTCGTTCGCGACCCTGTCCCGGTACTGGCGGACGGTGCTGCCGGTCTCCTTCGGCATCGCCCTGGTGACCCAGGCCGCGACGACGGCGGCCAACGGCCTGTGGCTGAAGGACGGCCAGGCGCTGGACGATCTGCGCGACGACGCCACTTCCCAGCAGGTGCTGGACACCATGAAGGACAGCCTGGGGGCGCTGGGCATCACCATGGTCGCCGGCCTCGTCGGGTCGATCCTCGCCTCGTCGATCCTGACGGTCGTGGTGAGCCGGGCCGTTCTCGGACGGCCCGTCAGCACGGCGGAGGCATGGCGCGACGCGCGTCCCCAACTGGCCCGGATGGCGGGCCTGCTGTGTCTGATCCCGCTGATGCTCCTCGGCGTCTTCGCCCTCGGCGCGGTCCCGGGCCTGCTCCTTTTCGCGGCCGGAGCGGACTCCGCCGGCGTCGCGCTCGCCCTGTTGGGCTCGCTGGCCGGGCTGGCCGCCATGGTGTGGCTCTGGGTCCGCTACTCCCTCGCGGCGCCGGCGCTGATGCTGGAAAAGCAGGGCGTGACGGAGTCCCTGCGACGGAGCGCGAAGCTGGTCCGGGGAGTTTGGTGGCGGATTCTCGGAGTGCAGGTTGTCGCCCTGTTGGTCATATCCGCGATCACCATGGTCGTGCAGGTTCCGGTCAGCGCCATTCAAATGATCACTATTGGCGATCTTGATTCCGGCGCATCCGTCACCTGGCCTTCCTTGATCATTAGCGGTGTGGGTGCCGTCATCAGTTCCACGGCCGCCCTGCCGTTTATGGCCGGCGTAACGGCGTTGATTTATCTGGACCAGCGGATTCGCCGCGAGTCGCTGGACGTGGAACTCATCCGCGCCACGAACTCCGGCTGACCCGTTCTCTTCCACCGCATAACTCGCTACCCGGGGGCGCGAAGGCGCCCTCGGGGCGGGGCCGGCCCCAATTCGTTGTACGGGGGCGTAAACGCAAGTAAGCCCTGGCAGGGAGCGATGCTCCCCACCAGGGCTTACTGTCAAAATTTGCTCGGCGGCGTCCTACTCTCCCACACGGTCCCCCATGCAGTACCATCGGCGCTGAAAGGCTTAGCTTCCGGGTTCGGAATGTAACCGGGCGTTTCCCTAACGCTATGACCACCGAAACACTATGAAACATAACAACAACCGGCACTTTGGTTGTTCGTGGTTTCAGAACCAACACAGTGGACGCGAGCAACTGAGGACAAGCCCTCGGCCTATTAGTACCAGTCAGCTCCAACCGTTACCGGTCTTCCACACCTGGCCTATCAACC
>NZ_JBIRQH010000016.1:0-190274 GCF_044333095.1 Streptomyces sp. NPDC021100 | reverse complement strand
GAGACGGGAACGACGGCCTGGCGCTCGCGCGCCACGCTGTGGGGGACCACGGCGTGGCCGGCGGACAGCACGACTTACACGCCTCTACGATTCCCCGGCCAGTACTTCGACCCGGAGGCGGGACTGCACTACAACTTCCACCGCTCTTACGACCCCGAAACTGCCCGCTACCTGCAGGTGGACCCATTGGGTCTTGCTGTGGCGCCCAATGCCTCCACCTACGTCCACAATCCCCACCGATATATCGATCCGCTCGGGCTGGCGCCGGAGTGCTCAGAGGCCCAGAAGAGACGAGGCACCTTCGACTTCCGCCCTCCGAACCCTGAGCATCCGCCGGACGCCTCTGCCGTGGAAGCCATGCAACGAGTCCCCATCGGCGGAAATATCGACTGTTCGGAAATCGCAGAGTGGATCATGCGAGACAGTCAGGGAGACGGCCACATCATCAATTTCACCACCCACCCCAGAGGGGCCTTTACAGTCCCGGAGAAAGGAGGAACGCAACTCGAAGAGTATATCTACCACGATGTCTACACCGACGGAAAGTATGTTTACGATCCAGCCATGAGCAAGGATCCCATCCCGGCAGGAGATTTCGAGAGAGCAATACGACTCAGCAACCCCGGAAAGAAGATCGTGACAGGCCGCGGAGGTTACGATGGACCACTCTGGTAGCGATTCTCTCCGAAGGGGTTTCATCTGATGGCATACTCATCGGAAAAAATCCTGGAAGCCCTTAGAGCTTTCGGACCAGTAGCTTGGGTAAGGATCTCAGCGAACAAGCACGATTCCGAAGGAAGGCTTCAGCTCCCTTCTGCGTCGTGGCGTTTCGTGGCCCCTCGCGAGGGATTGACGGAGGTCTTCAAGCAGGTTGCCTCCTGCACTCCCAGGAGAACCGCCTGGACCTTCGACGACTCCAGGAGAAATTGGCTACTGGCTCCAACTCGCCTGTTGATCGACGCAGGCGGACCGGACAGTTCGGATTTTTTCGACGCGGCAGTACACATCTCCCGAACGGATCAGCAGTTCTGCATGGAGGCAGCCGCCGACATGTCGGACATCTTCGAAATCATCGACAACCACGGCAAGAATTGCCATGAGCGCATACTGCATATACTCCACGTACTCGCGCTGGACACACAGGAGCAGATCGATTATTCACGCCAGGTGAGAGTGAAAATCGACAGTCTCGCCCTCCTGTTTCACGATGCACTCCGAAGCGCTCTGGCCACCTCGATGACCGACGAATCCCAGAGTCGGCTGGCCGCCGTGCTACCGCCCGTCGAGGATCAGTTGCGTCGGATGATGGAGACCGAAGCGTCTCTGTGGACGGAGTCCGGGGTACGGACGGCGCCGGAGTGGGCTGTCCTCAGGGCGCGAGCGCGGGAGACACTGATCAAGCTTGGGTACAAGCGGTGAGCAAGCGGACGCCGAATCGGTAGGCGGTTCGGCGTCCCCCTACCCCCCGTAAAACCTCTCCTCCACCACGGCCCGAGCCCTCCGAGTAACCCTCCGGTAATCGTCCAGCATGTCCCCGACGTGCCCCGGCTCGTACCCCAGATACCGCCCCACCGCCGCCAACTCCCGAGGATCACCCGGAAACGTATCCCCGGGCCTCCCCCGCACCAGCATCACCGCATTCCGCACGCAGGTCGCGAGCACCCACGCCTCGTCGAGAATCCGCGCCTCTTCGGCGGGCAGGAGCCCCGCCGCGCACGCCGCCGTGAGGGCCTCGCGTGTACGGGTCGTACGTAGCCGCGGCTCGTCGTGGCCGTGCCGCATCTGCAGGAGCTGGACGGTCCATTCGACATCGGAAAGGCCACCCCGGCCGAGCTTGGTGTGGGTCGTCCGATCGGCCCCCCGAGGCAGCCGCTCCGTCTCCATCCTCGCCTTGAGCCGCCGGATCTCCCGGACGGCGTCCTCGGACAACCCCTCGGCCGGATACCGCAGCGGATCGATCAACTCGACGAACCGCCGCCCGAGCTCGGCGTCACCGGCGACCGGCTCGGCCCGCAGCAGCGCCTGGCTCTCCCAGACCAGCGACCACCGCCGGTAATAAGCGGCGTAGGAAGCGAGACTGCGCACCAAGGGCCCCGACTTCCCCTCCGGCCGCAGGTCCGCGTCGATGATCAACGGAGGATCGGTGGTCGGAAGTTGCAGCAGCCGCCGCATTTCGTTGGCCACGGCGAAAGCGGCCTTCGCGGCCTCCTCGTCACCGACACCGTCCCGGGGCTCGTGCACGAGCAGGACATCCGCGTCGGACCCGTACCCCTGCTCGCGCCCCCCGAAGCGCCCCATCCCGATCACGGCGAAGCGCGTGGGCAGGGTGTCGCCCCACTCCGCGCGGACGGCGGCGCGCAGGGCGCCCGCCAGGGCTGCGGCGTTGAGGTCGGAGACGGCCCGGCCGACGAGGTCGCAGCGGGCGCCGTGGTCGCGGGCCCCGGCCTCGGGCCCGGGGCCGCCGGGGCGTCCGTAGGCGCCGACGATGTCGGCGGCGGCGGTACGGAACAGCTCCCGCCGCCGCACCCCGCGCACGGCGACGATCGCCTTCTCCGCGTCCTCGGCCCGGCCCACGGCCGCCAGCGTCTCCTGCTCCAGCGCCTCGCGGTCGCGCGGCCGCAGCCCTTCGGGGGCGCCCAGCAGGGCGACGGCCTCGGGGGCGCGCAGCAGCAGGTCGGGGGCGAGCCGTCCGGCGGACAGGACGCGGGCGAGGTTCTCCGCGGCGGCGCCCTCGTCACGCAGCAGCCGCAGGTACCAGGGCGTCTTGCCCAACGCGTCCGACACCTTGTGGAAGTTGAGCAGTCCCGCGTCGGGGTCGGAGGAGTCCGCGAACCAGCCCAGCAGCACGGGCAGCAGCGTACGCTGGATCGCCGCCTTCCTGGTGACTCCCGAGGCAAGCGCCTCCAGATGGCGGAGCGCGGCGGCGGGGTCCGCGTACCCCAGGGCTCCGAGGCGCTGACCGGCGGCCTTCGGGCTGAGCCGGATCTCGCCCGGTTCGAGCTGGGCGACGGCGTCCAGCAGCGGCCGGTAGAACAGCTTCTCGTGCAGCCGCCGCACCTCACGCGCGTGCCGCCGCCACTCCTTGCCCAGTTCGGCGACGGGTTCCGTCCGGAAACCCAAGGAGCGGCCCAGGCGCCGCTGTTCGGCCTCGCCCTCGGGCACGAGGTGGGTGCGCCGCAGCCGGTGCAGCTGGATGCGGTGTTCCATGGCGCGCAGGAAGCGGTACGCGGCGTCCAGCGCGGCCGCGTCGGCCCGTCCCACGTAGCCGCCGGCGGCGAGCGCGGCCAGCGCATCGAGGGTGCCGCCGCTGCGCAGCGTGGCGTCGCTGCGGCCGTGGACGAGCTGGAGCAGCTGGACGGCGAACTCGACGTCCCGCAGCCCGCCGGGCCCGAGTTTGAGTTCGCGGTCGAGCCGGTCGGCGGGGATGGAGGCGACGACGCGGCGGCGCATCTGCTGGACGTCGGGGACGAAGTTCTCGCGCTCGGCGGCCTGCCAGACGAGCGGCGAGACGGCGTCCGCGTACTCCTGCCCGAGCGCGGGGTCGCCGGCCACCGGCCGGGCCTTGAGCAGCGCCTGGAACTCCCAGGTCTTGGCCCAGCGCTGGTAGTACGCGAGGTGGCTGCTGAGCGTGCGCACCAGGGGCCCGTTGCGGCCCTCGGGGCGGAGGTTGGCGTCGACGGGCCAGATGGTGCCCTCGGGGGTGATGTCCGAGCAGACGCGCATCATGCGGGAGGCGAGCCGGGTGGCGGCCCGGAGCGCGGTGCCCTCGGGGGTGTCGCCGCGCGGTTCGGCGACGAAGACGACGTCCACGTCCGAGACGTAGTTGAGCTCGTGGCCGCCGCACTTCCCCATGCCGATGACGGCGAGCCGGCAGGCCGCCGCGTCGTCGGGGTGCTCGTCGGAGGCGATGGCGAGGGCCGCGCGGAGGGTGGCGGTGGCCAGGTCGGCGAGTTCGGCGGCGGTCTCGGCGACGTCGGTGGTGCCCGTGACGTCCCGGGCGGCGACGGTGAGCAGGCAGCGCCGGTAGGCGGCGCGCAGTGCGTCGGACGGCGTCAGCCCGGCCGCCCGTCCCGCTTCCGCGCCCTCGGCGAGGGCCCGTTCGAACTCGGCCGTGCCGGGGTGCAGGTCGGCGCGCTCGAACGTGACGAGCGCGTGCCAGTCGCCGGGATGCCGCGCGAGGTGGTCCCCGAGCGCCTCGGACGCGCCGAGCACCCCGAGCAGCCGGTCGCGCAGGGGCTTGGCGGTGACGACGGTGTCGAGCAGCGCCTGCCGCTCGGCCGGCCCGCGCTTCGCCTCCAGCGACTCGGCGAGCCGGACCAGTCCGAGCAGCGCGAGATCGGGATCGGCGGTCGCACCGAGCGCGTCGAGGAACACCGGGTCGGCGCGGAGCGCCGCGAGCCCGTCGGCGTCGTCCAGCAGCCGCTCGGCGGCGGCCGGATCCGCGAACCCGCTCCGCACCAGCCGGGTGTACGTACTGCCGCGCCGGCTCTCGGGCCGCCCGTCCGGCACTGTCATCCCATCGCCCCATCGCCTCCAGCTGACCATGCCCGGTCAAGGCTCGATCTCCAGCGTATCGACAGAGCCACCGGCGCGGGGCACGGCACCCGCCGGCCGGATGGCCGCGCCCCCGCCGGACCGCCGACGGGGGACACCGGTGGTACGGAAGGTGAGCCGCTCAGACGGTGAGCCGTCTGGGCGGTCGGGACACATACCGGTCAGCACCGGATGGATCCCTCGACGACGCCCTCGTGGGTCGTGCCGTCGGTGTCCGTGACGCTGCCGGGCCGCACCATCGCGATCGTGTCGCCTTTGGCGTCACTGGCCCAGGCGCCGCCCTGGTAGGCGGTCAGCCTGCCGCCCTCGGGTACGTGCACGGTGCTCGCCACGGTCCTCGCGTGAGACGTGGGCTTACGTCGACGCTGCCGGCGGCGGCGTTGCCGGGCGGGTTCGGGCTGGTGCGCGCCACGTACCTCGTGGTTCCGGCCGCCGAATGACGACGGGGACGGTCACGGTCGCGGAAGGCCCCGTACGGAAACGGGAAGCCGGGGGTTCAGAGGCGGGGCCGCGCTCACGGGGTGGGGCCGTCAGACCGCGGTCAGGGTGTACGTACCCGTTCCGTCCTGCCGACCGCTGGAGTACTGGCGGATCAACTCCCCGTCGGCATAACGGTCGTGGCCCAGCATGGAGCCGGTGTACTTGTTCTGCAGACCGATCTTCGTGCTGCCGGGTACGTCGCGGTAGATGTAGAACCGCTGGAGGTCGTCCTCCCCGCAGGTGGCCGTCGTCAGGTAGGCCTGCTCCTGGTTGGCGATGTCCGCCGGGATGGTCGCGCATCCGCCGTTGCCCCAGTTCCACAGGGACGCCTCGATGACCCCGTTGCGCTCGGTCACGTTGCACAGGCGCCAGTTGTCCAGGTGGGCGCTGGTCCAGTTCGATTCGCGCAGGCGGATGCCGTCGTTGGCCAGGAGCGGTGCGCTCCAGTTCAGGGGCTTGCCGGGGACGTCGATCTTGTAGGCGCCGGGTTGGCAGTTCAGGGCGGCGCTCGGGGCGGGCTTTACGGGCTTGGCGGCCCGGGTGGCCTGGGTGGCCTTGACGCTCTGGACGGCCTTGGCGGCCGTCGCGGCGTTGTCGGCGCCGTGCTTGGACTGGCCGGCCTTGGCCGAGGGAACGGGACCTGCCGGGTGCTTCGCGGCTGCGGCGGGGGAGCCGCAGTCGAGGAGGTCCTGCGCCTTGCGCATGATGCTGTTGGCGGGGACCTTGTCCTCGCAGCGCACCGCGCCTTCTTCGAGGGTGGTGAAGGTGGTGTAGCTGCCGGTGTCGGGGCCCTCGGTCCACTTCAACGCCCAGCTGCCGTCGGCCTGTTGGGTGCGGTTGCAGTTGAGGCTGCCGTAGGTGCCGGTGACCTTCTTGGTGCCCTCGTAGAGTCCGTAGTAGCCGGGCTGGTAGAAGTCCCAGGTGATGGACTTGTTGGTGCTGCTGGTGGTGGTGTAGTTGACCTGGACGTTCAGGCCGAGGCTCGCGCCGACGGTGCCGAGGGCCTCGACGGCGAAGCTGCCCTGAACGCTGCCGTTGACACCCACGGAGACCGAAATGGTTTCCTGGACGTTGGTGGAGATGGTCTGGGTACCGGTTGAGCCCTGGGTGACGTACCAGCCCTTGAAGTGGGTGATGGCCGGGGACACTTCGGCGGACTTGACGACCGGGTGACGCTTGCCGAGGTCGGCCGCCGTGCAGGTCTGCCCGGCGGCCGGGGCCGCGACGGGCCCTGCGGGACGGGCCGGGGCGGCGGTGGCGGGCTGGGCGGCGACGCCCAGGGCGGTGAGTAAGGCCGCGGTGACCGCTCCGCCTATGCGTCCAACGTGTCTCGTACGGCGCATGGTTGGGTTTCCCCCTGATTCCCGGCCGGTCGGCCGATGGTGGTCGGCTGGTCTGGACCGGGCGACTGTACCGCGGAACGGGTGCGCGGTAGCGTGCCGATGGCCCCTATTGGCCAGACCATGTCAACCCGACTCAGGGGGACGCCCGTTGAGACACCTCAGACGCGGCCTGTCGGCGATAGCCGCACTGGTCTTCACCGCATCCGTGTGCGCCGCAGGCACCGCCCCCGCTACCGCCGCGCCGCCCGCCGGCGCGGCCCCGCCCGGTCACGGAACGTGCGTGGCCACCGCACCCGGTACCCCGCTCCAGCGCCAGGGCACGGCCTGGACGTGCGTGAGGACCACCGGCACCGCCCCCGCGGGCGCCGCCGCCCCGACCTCCGTCGCCCTCGCACCAGCGGCCCGCGCCCAGGCCGCCGATCCCAAGCCTAATCCCGGGCTGGGGATGTGTACCGGGGCCGATCCCCGCCAGTCCAGCCGCAAGGCCTACTGCGTACGCCACTGGGTCATCTATGAGGCCCTCGGCAAGGACGGGAGCGTAGCCGACCACGCCACGGTGTTCGTCGCGGCGGCGGCGTCCATGGACTCCCTGCCCCAGGCGGCATGGCGCGAGGACATCATCACCGAGGTCGTCGAGTGGACGGAGAAAATGCCCCCCGTCACGATGGCCCTGAGCTCCACCTGTAGCGGCCAGTGCTCGCCCGGGTCGTCGGCCTGGGACGGCGCGGCCGTCCGCTTCCGCCACCTCCACGAGGGCAAGGACGGCACCCTGAGCTACAGCTCGTCCGTGGGCAAGGGATTCAACACGACGATCCTGCCGACCTACCGCGTGCAGGGGGCCATCCTCAACGGGTCGGGGCCACCCACGCACATCCGCCCGGAGTGGAACGGCATCGAGGTTCGCTGTGACGATGACTCGGGCAGGTGGCCTGGCTGCATCGTTCCGGGCCACCTGGCCAATGTGACGTTCAGCAAGGCCCGGTACCGGGGGGCGGCCATCGCCTATGAGTGGGCGCAGAAGAACCTGACCGGCAAGTTCGGCGACCACGACCACCCGCTGAATCGTTTCACCGACCCTCTCGACCCGAAGAACGACAAACGGCGTGACAAGACCTGTGGCATCGGCGGGCCGAACAAGTTCGTGGGGGGCGCCACCGGTGTCCTCAACGACTCCTGTGACGAGTACCCCTTCGCCGGGTCATCGCAGGGCGGCAAGGACGGGAACCAGTGCGTGGACATCACCCCGCGTGCGGTCGGCGGCGTGTGGGACATCGCGAACGTCACCGTCGACCGGGCCGCCCAGCCCACCCCGCCCTACAACGCGCCCTGCATCCGGGCCCATGTCGACAACAAGGACAACGGGGACGCGGGTTGGGAGTACGCGCAGGCGATACAGTCCGACCGCATCATCGACAACGAAGCCTTCGAGGTCATCATCGCCCCGTGACCGGGGCGGTGGCGCGGGGCCACCCCCGGCGTGGGGGGGCGGCCCGACTTCTCAGCCGACGGCGGTTGGGTTCCGTCTGACGGTCCAGGCACCCTTGATCTGTCGGCGCCGCGGTGGCGGCGGTTGCGCCGAGAGCCGTGAGGCCACCGCGGGAGCGGCCAAGACCTTCATCGTCCCGGTGGTGGGCCGGCCGCGCTCGTCTGCCCGGTACCGCCGGGGCCCTGGGACGGGCACCCGCGGCTGTTGGCGGGCCCTGCGGATCGCCGAGCCCACGCTCGCCGTCGACCAGTCGATTCGCCCCTGCGTACCGGCGCCAACCGCGCCTGGCCCCGCGCGACGGATTGGCGGGAAATCACCGGCGGGCGCGACGGTGAGGGGCCCGCGGCCGTCGGCCGCGGGCCCCTTCTGCCCCCGTCACACGGGAATCCGCCCCGCGGGGCTACAGCACCGGCAGCATCTTCCGCAGCTCGAACGCCGTGACCTCCGAGCGGTACTCCTCCCACTCCTGCTTCTTGTTGCGGAGGAAGAAGTCGAAGACGTGCTCGCCGAGCGTCTCCGCGACGAGTTCGCTGCGTTCCATGAGCTCGATGGCCTCGCCGAGGTTCTGCGGGAGGGGCTCGATGCCCATGGCGCGGCGTTCGGCGTCGGAGAGGGCCCAGACGTCGTCGTCGGCGCCGGCGGGGAGTTCGTAGCCCTCCTCGATGCCCTTGAGGCCGGCGGCCAGCAGGACCGCGTACGTCAGGTACGGGTTGGCGCCGGAGTCGATGGAGCGGACCTCGACGCGCGTCGAGCCGGTCTTGCCGGGCTTGTACATGGGGACGCGGATGAGGGCGGAGCGGTTGTTGTGGCCCCAGCAGATGTAGGAGGGGGCCTCGCCGCCGGCGCCCGCGGTGCGCTGGGAGCCGCCCCAGATGCGCTTGTACGAGTTGACCCACTGGTTGGTGACGGCGGAGGTCTCGGCCGCGTGCCGGAGGAGGCCGGCGATGAAGGAGCGGCCGACCTTGGAGAGCTGGTACTCGGCGCCGGACTCGTGGAAGGCGTTGCGGTCGCCCTCGAAGAGGGAGAGGTGGGTGTGCATGCCGGAGCCCGGGTACTCGGAGAACGGCTTCGGCATGAACGTGGCGTGCACGCCCTGCTCCAGGGCGACCTGCTTCATCACCAGGCGGAAGGTCATGATGTTGTCGGCCGTGGAGAGGGCGTCGGCGTAGCGCAGGTCGATCTCCTGCTGGCCGGGGGCGCCCTCGTGGTGGCTGAACTCGACCGAGATGCCCATGGATTCGAGCATGGTGATGGCCTGGCGGCGGAAGTCCATGCCCACGTTCTGCGGGGTGTGGTCGAAGTAGCCGGAGGAGTCGGCGGGCACCGGGCGGGTGCCGTCCACCGGCTTGTCCTTGAGCAGGAAGAACTCGATCTCGGGGTGGGTGTAGAAGGTGAACCCGAGGTCGGAGGTCTTGGCCAGGATCCGCTTGAGGACGTAGCGGGGGTCCGCGTACGACGGGGAGCCGTCCGGCATCAGGATGTCGCAGAACATCCGGGCGGTGCCGGGGGCCTCGGCGCGCCAGGGGAGGATCTGGAAGGTGCCCGGATCCGGCTTGGCGATCATGTCGGATTCGTACACCCGGGCGAATCCCTCGATCGCGGAGCCGTCGAACCCGATGCCCTCGTCGAACGCCTGCTCAAGCTCCGCCGGGGCGACGGCGACCGACTTCAGGTAGCCGAGCACATCGGTGAACCACAGCCGCACAAAGCGGATGTCGCGCTCCTCGAGGGTGCGGAGCACGAACTCCTGCTGCTTATCCATAGCTACCAATCCTCGCTGGTCAGGCCGTCCGCTCCCGGCCGCGGGGCAGGCCGGGGGCACATCAGCATCCCACCACACGATTTCGGACGCGTTGCGCCCGGGCGTCCCGCGGTGGTCGGTTCCATTGTGGGTGCCGCCGGGAGCGGACGCAGGGGGCGGGCCCCGCGGGCCCGTCCGGCTCCCGCCCCGGGCCCGTCCGGCTCCCGCCCCGCACCCCCTCCCACACCCCCTCCCACACCTCGTCCCGTACGTCCGTTCGCCCCCGGTGATCCTCTTGCACGCTCCTCGCGTGCCGAGCACCGGGCGGGCGGGCCGTTCACGGGTCACGGCGTGGCGCCCGGGGGTCGGGGGCGTCGCGAAGGTCCTGCACGCCCGTTTCTTCGACCACGCGTACCCCATGCACACCCACGGCACCTGGTCGCTGCTCATCGTCGACGACGGCATGGTCAAGCTACGACCTCGAACACGACGAGCACGGAGCACTCCACCACCAGGTGACCCTGCTGCCCCCGCACATACCGCACAGCGGCTCCCCGGCGACGCCCGGCGGCTTCCGCAAGCGGGTGCTGTACCTCGGCGCGGACGTGCTGGGCGAGCAGCACATCGGCGCCGCGGTGGACCGGCCGACGCTGGCCGGCCCCCTGCTGCGCCACCGCGTCCACCAGTTGCACACGGCCCCGGCCGAGCCCGGCGGGGAGCTGGAGGCGGAGAGCCGGCCGGCGTTCGTCGCCGAGCGGCTGGTGCGCCACCTGGACCCGCGGTCCGCGCCCCGGCCCGGCACCCGGCCCGCGCCGGGCGGACGCGACGCCGCCGTCCTCGCGGACCGGCTGCGGCAGCTGCTCGACGCGCACGTCGTGGAGAGGCTGACGCTGCGGGAGGCGGCGGCCCGGCTGCACGCCCATCCGACGCGCCTGGTGCGGACGTTCAGCCGGGCGTTCGGCATCGCCCCGCACCAGTACCTCACCGCGCGCCGCGTCGACCGGGCGCGCCGGATGCTGCTGGACGGGGTGCCGCCGAGCACGGTGGCGGCGGCGGCCGGGTTCTACGGCCAGTCGCATCTGACGCGGCACTTCAAGCGGATCGTGGGGGTGGCGCCGGGACGGTACGCGGCGGGGGCCGCCGTCCTCAGCCGACAGCGGCCTCCGTGACCGCGAGGATCGCCGTCAGCCCGGCCCGGTTCTCCTCCAGCTCGGCGATGCGCTCCTCCATGCCGCGCAGCTGCTCCCGGAGCCGGTCGCTCACGCACGGGTGCACGAACAGCCCGTCCCCCTCCACGCAGGGCAGCACCTCGCGGATGACGCGCGTGGGCAGCCCCGCGTCGAGCAGCGCCCGGATCCGGCGGACCGCCAGGGGCGCATCCGGCCCGTACGAGCGGTGGCCGCCGGGCGTGCGGACGGGGGTGAGCAGGTCCTGCTCCTCGTAGTAGCGCAGCAGCCGGACGCTGACCCCGGTGACCGCCGACAGTTCTCCGATCTTCATGGATGGTGATCCCCCTCACAGTGCCGGGTTCCGGCTTGAAGCTCACACATGTGTGAGCTTCTAACTTCTCCGGCATGCAGCAGAACACAGCGCACGCCACGGCCACCACCCACCCCCTCATCCACACCATCGGCGACGGTCCCGACGGCCTCGTCGTGCCGCGCATGGGCTACGGCGCCATGCGCCTCGCCGGCCGGCCCGACGAGCGGCGCGGCTTCACGGCCCCGATCTGGACGGCCCCCACCGACCGGGCGGAGACCATCGCGCTGCTCCGGCGCGCCGTCGAACTGGGCGTCCGCCTCTTCGACACCGCGGACGCCTACGCGCTGGGCGAGAACGAGAAGGTGGTGGCCGAGGCGCTCCGCCCGTTCGCCGACGAGGTCGTGATCGCCACCAAAGCGGGCGTGGTCCGGCCCTCCCCCACCGAGTGGGTCACCCACGGCCACCCCGCCTACCTGCGGCAGCAGGCCGAGCTGAGCCTGCGCCGGCTGGGCACCGAGCGCATCGACCTGTTCCAGCTCCACCGCGTCGACCCCGCGTACCCGCTGGCCGACCAGGTCGGCGCCCTGAAGCAGCTCCAGGACGAGGGCAAGGTCCGGCACATCGGACTGTCGGAGGTGACCGTCGAGCAGGTGCGGGAGGCGTCCGCCATCGCCCCCATCCGTACCGTCCAGAACCTCTACAACCTCGGCGAGCGCGGGCACGACCCCGTCGTCGACTACGCGACCGCGCACGGGATCGCGTTCCTGCCCTTCTGGCCGATCGCGATGGGCGAGCACGCGGGGCCGGACAGCCCCGTGACGGTGGTGGCGTCCGTGGCACGGGAGCTCGGGGCGACTCCGGCCCAGACGGCCCTGGCCTGGCTGCTGCACCGCTCGCCGACGATGATCCCGATCCCCGGCACCTCGTCCCCCGAGCACCTGGCGGAGAACCGGGACGCGCTGGACCTGCGCCTCACCGCCGAGCAGTACGCCCGCATCGACCGGGCCACGGCCCAGGCGGCCCCGGCATCGTGAACAGCAACCCCTTCAACCTGCGGGTGATCGAGGAGTTCCGCGCCAACGGGGGCGTGGTGGGCGGCGAGTTCGCCGGTACGCCGCTGCTCCTGCTCACCACGCGGGGCGCCCGCAGCGGCGAACTCCGCACCACGCCCCTGGTGTACCTGCCGGACGCCGCCGGACGCCCGCACGTCTTCGCCCTCAACGGCGGCGCGCCGGTGGCCCCCGCCTGGTACCACAACCTGCGCGCCCACCCCGAGGCCCTGCGCGTCGAGCTGGGCGCCGGCTCCTTCCGCGCCCGGGCAACGGAGGTGACGGACCCGGCGGAGTACGAGGAGCTGTGGCACCGGCAGGTCGCGGCCGAGCCGAAGTTCGCCGCGTTCCGGGCACGGGCGGGGCGGGCGATCCCGGTGGTGCGGCTGGAGCGCCGGGGATAACCCCATCGGAAGCGGGTTTGAGCGACTGCTCAAAACGCCGTACGCTGCGTTTTGAGCAGTCGCTCAAACCATCGCTCCGGGGGGAGGCCTTTGATGGGCCTGTACGTCGAGGCGCTGATCCGCGCCGATCCCGACGACCTGTGGGACCGCACACAGCAGCCCGCGCGGCACCGCCGCTGGGACCTGCGGTTCACCGACATCGACCACCTGCCGTGCGCACCGGGTGAGCCACAGCGCTTCCGGTACGCCACGCGCGTGCTGCCGTTCCTGACGGTCTCCGGCGTGGGGGTCGCCGCCGGGGAGCGGCACCGCTCCGACGGCACCCGGACCTCGGCGCTCCGGTTCTCCTCGCGGCATCCGCTCTCGCTCATCGAGGAGGGCCGCGGCTACTGGCGCTATGTCCCGACGGACGACGGCGTCCGCTTTCTGACGGGGTACGACTACCGGGTGCGGTGGGGCCGTTGGGGACGTCCGGCCGACCGGTTCGTCCTCCGGCCGCTGATGGGCTGGGCCACGGCCTGGTCCTTCGACCGGCTGCGGCTATGGTGCGAGCGCGGCCTCCCGCCGGAGCGGTCGCTGCGGTACGCGCTCGGCGAGTCCGCCGTCCGCCTGCTGGCCGTCGTCGCGGTCGCGAAGACCGTCCCGGCGGCCGGCCCGGCCGCCGCGGCGCTCGCGCTGCTGCTGCCGCCCTCGCCGGTCACCCCGGCCGCCCGGCGCTGTCTGCGCCGCCCGCCCGGCCGCGCGCGGACGGCACCGCCCGCCCTGCTCACCACCCTGCCGGCCGCCACCTCCGCCACGTCCCCTGCCGTCACCGCCGCCGTCACCGTCCCGGAGCCGTCATGACCTCGATCTTCCAGCGCGCCCTCGGCGCCGACTTCGACCGCCTTCATCCGCAGATCCGGCGGCGCTTCTCCGTGGGCCTCGACAGCGGTACGGCCTGCGTCGGGCGCGGCACGATGGACCGCGTCCGGCACGGCCGGGGGTTCGTCCGGCCGTTCCTCGCGCTGGGCGGCACCCGCAACATCCTCGTCCCGCGTGCCGGGCGCGACGTGCCGTTCACCATCGAGAACGTTCCCTACCGGGACTCGTACGGACGCGAGACCGTCACCTTCGTCCGCACCTTCGCCTTCCCTGGCGGCGACCGGCGGTTCGACGCCACCATGATCTGGAGCCCCGAGCGCGGCTGCGTCGTCGACTACCTCGGCACCCACCAACACCTCGCCACCGACCTGCACTTCTCGGCGGACGCCGACGGGTCGCTGGTCATCCGGTCCGGCGAACACCGCTTCCGCGAGGGGCCGGTGGACGTCCGCGTCCCGGACCTCGTCGCGGGCGACGCGGTGGTGCGCGAATCGTACGACGACGCGGCGGGGTGCTTCCGGATCCGGGTGGCCGTCACGAACCGGCGGTTCGGCCCGCTCTTCGGCTACACGGGCTCCTTCACCGCGGACTACGTGGACGTGCGGGAGCACGGCGTCAGGCGGGGGCTGCGGCCGGTGCGCGAGGAGGCGCGGGTATGAGCCGGGGTACGAGGTCGGGCTCGGACGCGGGCGCGGACACCCGCGCCAAGCTGCTGGACGCCGCCCTGCGCACGCTCGCCGAGCAGGGCATCGCCAAGGTCTCCGCGCGGAGCATCGCCGCCACGGCCGGGGTGAACCAGGCCCTGGTCTTCTACCACTTCGGCAGCGTCGACGAACTGCTCTCCACCGCCTGCCGGCACGGCGCCGAGCAGCGGGTCGCCCGCTACCGGGACCGGCTGGAACGGGTCCGCACCCTCTCCGAACTCCTGGAACTGGGCCGCGAACTGCACGCGGCCGAGCGCGCCGAGGGGAACGTGGCCGTACTCGCGCAGTTGCTGGCCGGGGCGCAGAACCAGCCGCGGCTCGCCCCGGCCACCGCGGCGGGCCTCGCCCTCTGGATCGACGAGATCGAGCGGGTGCTGGTCAGGGTCCTGGCGGACACGCCGCTCGCCGGTTTCGTCGACTCCCCCGGGCTGGCGCGCGCGGTCGCGTCCGCCTTCGTCGGCCTGGAACTGTACGAGGGCGTGGACCCGGACGGCGCCCTGCGCGCGCTGGACGCGCTGGACCAGCTCTCCGGGCTGGTGTCCGTACTGGAGGGCCTGGGCCCGGTCGCCCAACGGGCGGTCCGCGCCCGCTTGCGGCGCGGCGCGGGGGGCCGGGGGCGGGGGTGACGCGGGGCGGGCGAGCCGGGGCGGGGAGCCAGGGCCGGGTGCACCGGGCCGGGCGCGCCCCCGAACCCTCGGCCGGTGTCAGGCGCCCCCGGTCGCTCCCGCGCCCTCACCCGGCCGCGCCCGCTCACTCACCCGGCCGCGCCGACTCCCGCGCCCTCCGCCTCTTGCCCTTGCCCTTCTCCTCCCCCTTCCCCTCCCCCTTCTCCGTCTTCCACCCGGTACCCCGGCACGGACGGCCACCGCACCGTCAGCACCACCGACTCCTCCTCCGCGCGCCAGGAGTGGTCGACCCCCTCGCCCCACACCACGTAATCCCCCTGCTCGCTCAACAGCACGCTGCGTCCCGGGAGTTCCACCCGGAAGCGGCCGCTGATGAGCACCAGCAGGGCGGTACGGGCCTCGCCGGTGACCCAGCGGGCGCGCTCGTCACCGGGTGGGTGGACGCCCCACTTGATCTCCACCGCCTCGCTGTGGCGGGGGTCGGAGACGTCCTTGAAGTGACCGAGCAGCCAGCCCCGGTCGAGGGCCGCGTCCTTGCCCGCGTTGCCCACGTACACCGTGTCGTTCATGCTCCGGGACCGTATCAGCAGGTCAGGGGCGTTTTTCCAGGGACGCCACGATCTCGGCCGCCCGGCCCGCGCCGTCCTCCTCCGCGACCCGGGCCGCCAGCCGGCGGGCCGCGTCCGCGTACGGCCGTTCCGTCGTCGCCCGGGTCAGCGCAGCGGCCAGTCCCTCCGCCGTGAGCTTCCGGAAGGGGAGGGCGGCCGGGGCGGCGCCCCGGGCGACCAGGCGGGCGGCCCAGAAGGGCTGGTCCGCCATGACCGGGACCGGGACGGACGGGACGCCCGCGCGCAGGGTGGCGGCCGTGGTGCCCGCGCCCGCGTGGTGGACGACGGCGGCCACGCGCGGGAACAGCAGCTCGTGGGGCACGTCCCCGATCGTCAGGACGTCGTCCGCGTCGGTGGCCAGCCCCGCGCTGCCGGACTGCAGGACGCCGCGGAGACCCGCGCGGCGCAGCGCGTCCACCACGAGGCCGCTCAGCCGCTCGCGGTCGTCGGCGGGCATGCTGCCGAAGCCGACGAAGGCCGGGGGCGGGCCCGCGGCCAGGAAGTCCTCCAGGATGGCCGGGAGCCGGTCGGTGTCCCGGTGCGGCCACCAGGTTCCCGTCACCGTGTGGCGCGGGTGCCAGTCCGAGGGGCGCTCGACCAGGGCCTCGCTGAAGCCGTACAGCACCGGCTCGCCCGCCTCCTCCTGCCGGCGGCGGACGGCGGCCTGCTCGGCCGGCGGCAGGCCGAGCTCCGCCCGCAGCGCCCGGGCGGCGCCGGCGAAGAGGCGGTCCGTCACCCGCAGCGAGAACCGGCCGACGGCGCGGTTCCCCCACCGGCCCAGCGAGCGGGTGCCGCTCACGACGGGCGGGAAGTCGCCGGTGGGGGCGTTGGGCTGGAGGTGGACGTCCAGGCTGCGGATGCCGGTGGCCTCGGCCAGGTGCCAGCCGAGCGGGGCCGTGGTGGCGGAGAGCAGCAGCAGGTCCGCGCCGCCCCCGGCCCCGGTGACGGCCTCCGCCATCCCCTGCCCCAGCCGGGCGGCGAACGCGGCCGCGGCGTTCATCAGTTGGCGCTTCCCCTCGGCCTGGCCCCCGGTGCGCGGGTCGGCCGGGAGCGAGCGGAACGAGAGTCCGGCGGCACGCACCAGCGGGGCGAAGAGCTCGTCCGTGGCCACGGTGACGTCATGGCCGTCCGCGCGCAGGCGGGCGCCGAGGCCGGTGTACGGGGCGACGTCGCCGCGCGAGCCGGCCGCGGTGATCAGGATCCTCACCGTGCCTCCTCCTCGACCCCGTGCCGGGCGGCGTTGGCGCGGACGGCCGTCCGCACGTACGCGGCCAGGCCCGGCCGCTGCTCGGAGGGCGGTACCAGCAGGGCGAACGCGCGCGGGTCGGTGGCGAAGTCGTCGGCGACGCGGACGTGCGTCTCGGGCGGGCAGGACATGAACCAGCGGTCGAGGTGTCCCCGGTGCGCCTCGGCCAGGTCCATGGCCCGCGTGCCGTCCGCGGGCTCACCGGCGTCGAAGACGGCACACAGCTCCCGCCGCCATTCCGCCATTTCGCTCATGATGGACCGCCAGTCGTCCTTGCTGTGGGCGGCGGCGCTGGCCAGGGACTGCTGGTGCTTGTCGCTGTCCCGCCACTTGAGGGCGGCCTCCGTGGCGTAGCTCAGGTCGAAGGCCACCTCGCCGAACACGTCGAAGCGCTCGCCCGGCGCCAGCGCGAGACCGGTCTCCTGCACCTCCATCGCCCGCTCGGCGACCTCCACCAGCCGCCGCAGCCGGCCGATCTGCTCGCTGAGCAGCTTGTGCCGGGCGCGCAGCTGGTCGATGGCGTTGGCCTGCGGGTTCTCCAGGATGGCGGCGATCTCCTCCAGGGAGAAGCCGAGTTCCCGGTAGAAGAGGATCTGCTGGAGGCGGCCCAGGTCGGCCTCGCTGTAGAGGCGGTAGCCGGCCGCGCTGCGCTCACTGGGGCTGAGCAACCCGGTGCGGTCGTAGTGGTGGAGGGTTCGCACGGTGACGCCGGCGAAGCCCGAGACCTGTCCGACGGTGTACGTCATGGGGTCCTGCCTTTCGTCGCGCATCAGCCTGCGGCCTGACGTGGGGTGAGGGTCAAGCGGGGGCCCTGTGGCGCCGCACGTGCACGTCAGAAGGGCAACCCGATGATCCCCCACCCCCGCGCCCGCGCCTCCCGCACCACTTCCGCCCACTCGCGCAACAGCACGACGAACTCCTCGTGGTTCGCGATCCACCGTCCCGGGGCGTCGGCGTGGGCGGTGTGCGGCCCCTCGAGCCCGCCGAGGAGCGGCTCGGCGACGGCCCAGGCGGCGGCCAGGACGGGGACGGTCTCCGGTGGGCAGGCGACGAGCGGCCCGGTGCCGCGGCCCGCGAAGAGCTCCCTCACCCCCGGCGCGTCCGCCCCCGTCCCCGCCGGCGGAACGGCCATGTCGTACGGGTCCCAGAACAGCCCCGACAGAAACACGTCCAACGCCGCCCGCAACCCCGGCACGGCCTGCTCCCGGACGTCCTCCCACCGCTGCCCGGCCCAGAAGTGCGCCTTGAACGACCCGCTCGTGGAGTGGAACTCGTACAGCGCGGACCACTCCGCCACCTCGCCCGGAAACCGCACCCACCCATCGGGCAGCCCGGCCTCGAACACCCCCTCGCACCCGTCCGGATACGCGGCATCCGTGAGCCGTTCCCACCGCTCCCCGGGCGCGAACCCCCCGACCCGCTCCCAGTCGACGACCAGCACGCTGATGTCGAGCCCCATGCTCTTCCCTTCCGCACGCCGAGGGGGGGGACTCCCCGGCCCCGCCCCTTCACCGTTTCCCGCAGGGGCTGCGCCCCCGCACCCCCCCAGAACCGCGCTTCGCACGGTTGTCCTCAAACGCCGGACGGGCTGAACGATCACACCGTCCGGCGTTCGAGGACGAGCGGCGCGGCCGCTCTCACCGGGGCGCGGGCCCTTCCGCCGAAACCGCGGAAGGGCGGGACCGGGGCGCCTCCAGCACCGCCCCCGCCACCGCCTCCGGGCGGTCGTACATGAGGAGGTGGCCGGCCGGGGCGATGGTGGTGAGGTGGGCGTCGAGGAGGGTGGCGAGGGTGCGTTGGCGGGTGAGGCGGCGGCGTTCGAGGCGGGAGTCGGTGCCGGTGGAGGCGGCGAGGACGTGGGTGGGGACGGGGGGCAGCGGGTGGGCCGCGCGGAGGTGTTCCAGTTCGGCGGCCACGTCGAAGTAGCGGGCGTTCTCCATGAGGAGGGCGCGTGCCACGCGGCCCGTGCCGTACGTGCGGCGCACAAGCTCCGCCGGGACGGGGTCGACGCGTTCGAGGGACGAGGCGCGGACGGCCAGCCGGCGCAGGGACGGGCCGAGGGCGCGCGGCAGGCCGGCGGTAGCGAAGGCGTGGCCGCGCGCCCGGGCGGCGGCGGTGCGCAGGGCGCGGGCGGGGAGCGGCCGGGCGTTCTCCTCGACGCTGGTGTCGACGAGGACGAGGCCGGCCGTGCGCTCCGGGTGCAGCCGGGCGAACGCCTCGGCGTGGAAGCCCGCGAGGGAGTGGCCGACGATCGTCGCCGGTCCCGGGTGCCCGAGGGCGTCCAGGACGCCGGCGATCCGCGCGGCCTCGCCCCGGGCGGTGGGCGGCTCGGTCTGCGGGGCGCTGAAGCCGAGCCCGGGCCGGTCGAAGCGGACGACCGTGCGGTGCGGAGTGAGCAGGGGGACGACGGGGTCCCAGTCGAACCAGCCCATGCCGAGCCCCGGGCTGAGCACGCACACCGGTCCCGAACCCTCGCTGAGGACGTGCAGGGCGGTGCCGCCGATCCGCAGCATCCGGCCCGGCGGCCGGCCTTCGCTCATCCTCGTCCGCCCCTCGTCCGCGCTCATGGTGCTCACGTTGGCGGGGAGGAACGGCGGCGCCTGCCGCCCCTCCCCGTCGGGGAACGGCGGGCGCGCCGCGAGGGTTCCGGAGGGCGGGGGATCCGCGTGGGGCTCAGTCCGCGTCCGGCGCCGCCCAGTGCGGTCTGCGGAACGCCAGGAAGGCGAGCGGCGCGAGGAAGCCGATGGTCAGCAGCCCGCCGCCGACGATCAGCAGGTACCGCCAGAGCGGCTGCCCGCCGAACTGCTCGGGCGGTACGAACCCGATGCACATCGCCGCCAGCGAGGCCGCGAACCCGACCCCCGCGACGAGCCGGACCGCCGGGACGCGGAAGCCGCGCGGCCGGTCCGGCTGGAGCCGCCGCAACCGCACCACGGCGGCGAACATCAGCAGGTAGACGACCAGATAGATCTGCGTCGTGATCACCGAGAAGATCCAGTACGCGCTGGAGACGTCCGGCAGGAACGCGTACAGCAGCGCGATGACGGTCGTCAGCACGCCCTGCGCGACGAGGATGTTGCGCGGCACGCCGTTCCGGTTGAGCTTCTGGAGGACGGGCGGCAGGTAGCCCTCCTGCCGGGCGACGAGCAGCAGGCCGCTGGACGGCCCGGCCAGCCAGGTGAGCATGCCGCCGAGCGCGGCGGCGACCAGCAGCACGCCGGTGACCTTGGTCAGCCAGCCGACCCCGAAGTGGTCGAAGAAGCCCTGGAACGCCTGCATCACCCCGGCCGTGAGGCTCAGGTCCTCGCCGGGCATCACCCAGCTGACCGCCAGCGCGGGCAGGATGAAGATCAGCAGGACGAGTCCGGTGGCCAGGCCCATCGCGCGCGGGAACTGCCGGCCCGGCTCGCGCAGCGACGCGACGTGCACGCCGTTCATCTCCATGCCCGCGTAGGAGAGGAAGTTGCCGACGATGAGGACGAGGCTCGCGACGCCGGTCCACGGCGGCAGCACGTGCCCGCCGTCCATCGGCGCGGCGGACGGGTTGCCCTGCCCGAGGAAGACCAGGCCGAGGACGACGAGGACGACGCCCGGCAGCAGCGTGCCGATCACCAGGCCGATGCTCGACAGCCCGGCGACGGCCTTGGTGCCGCGCGCGGAGATCAGGACGCCGGACCAGTAGACGACGACGATCACGAGCGCCACGTACAGCCCGTCGTCGGCGAGCGACGGGTCGACGATGTACGCGAAGGTGCTGGCCACGTACGCGAGCAGGCTCGGGTAGTAGGCGATCGTCATCGCGAACTGGCACCAGACGGCGAGGAAGCCCAGCGGCTTCGACAGCCCCTCGCTCACCCAGCGGTAGACGCCGCCCGTCCAGCCGGACGCGAGCTCGGCGGAGACCAGGGCGGTCGGCAGCAGGAAGACGACGGCGGGGAGGAGGTAGAGGAAGACGGCGGCGAGGCCGTAGAGGGCCATGGAGGGCGCGGGCCGCAGGTTGGCCACCGAGGCGGTGGTCATCAGGGCGAGGGTGGTCCAGGAGATGAACTGCCGTCGGCCGGTGGCGGGGTCTTCGATGGGACCTTCGGCGGGGGCGTCCGGGGCACGGCCTGCGGGGGGACGTTCGTCCCTGACCTGTTCCGAGAGGGGCATGAGAGGGAGGAGCGTCCTTCGGGGCAAAGCAATCGATCGGTTTCGTCCCATCATCGGACAGAGGGCTCGTTCCGCGCACATCCGCTCGATCGGGCGGGTGTGCGGGCCGCTCGTCGGTCGCATACCCCACGGGGGTAGGGTGCGGGCGTACGAGGAATCGTTCCGGCGGGGGCGGGAGGGCGCAATGCGCGGGCAAGCGGGCGCTGCCGGCGCCGGGGGCGCCTGGTGCGGCCGGCTGCTGCTCCTCGCCGCGCTACTGCTCGGCATCGTCACCATGCACACGCTCGGGCACCCGATGGGGCACGGGCGGGCGGAGGCGCATACGTCCTCGTCCGGGGCGCTCACACCCTCGATCGGAACGCGCACGTCCTCGGCGGTAGAGCTGACGCCCCTGCCCGGGACGCGGACGCCCTCGCCCGTGACGGCGCCGGGGCGCAACACGAGCGAGCCGCGCGCCCTGACAGCGGCCTGGCGCGCGTCGACGGCCCCGGGAACGCCGTCCGCCACGGCCGTCGAACACGGCGACGAGCCGCAGGCCCGGGCTGCCGTGGCCACCAAGCCGGTGGCCACGGCAGCCCGGGTGGCGCGAGCGGCACCAGGCGGCCCGACGGCCTTCCGGGCGGCGTACGACATCGTCCCGCCCGCCCAGGCGGCAGTCGGCGACGGCCCCGCCGCGCACCACGCCCGGCCGCCGGCCGGCCCGGAAGGCGCCGCCGCGTCCGACGGCACCGCCCCTCCCCCACCCCACCACCCAGACCTCGACCCCGCCTCCGTCTGCCTCGCCGTCCTCGCCGGCGCCGGCTGGGCGGTCGTCCTTCTGCTGGCCCTGGCCGTCCTCCGCCGTCCGGCCGGCGCGGCCGGGGCCGCGGCACCCGCCCCGGCCGTCCACGCCCTGTGGCCCATCCCGCCGCCGCCCCGGCGGAAGGCCCTCGCCCGGTTGTCGGTGCTGCGCGTATAGGAGCGCGTCCGCGCTCGTGCCCGCGCACCAGCGCCCCCGCCTCCGCAGACACCACCGACGACACGTACAGGGGTTCCCTCACCATGCGCACCACCACGCGCCGCGCCGTGCTCGGCGCCGGCCTCGCCTCCGCCGCCGGCGGACTGCTCACCGCCTGCTCGGACTCGGGCCCGGACGCACAGTCCACGAAGCCCGCCGCCTACGTCGCCCCCGACGGCAAGGAGGTGGCCGCCGCCGAGGCGCGCCGGCGCCGCGCCGGCGGCTCGGTCCGGGAGGTGAGGCTGACCGCCGCCGCGACCACGCTCGACCTCGGCGGCCGGAAGGCCGCCAGCTGGGCGTACGGCGACGCCCTGCCGGGCCGGGAGGTCCGGCTCACCGCGGGCGACACGCTCGCGCTGACCCTCGCCAACCACCTCCCCGAGGCGACGTCCCTGCACTGGCACGGGCTCGCCCTGCGCAACGACATGGACGGCGTCCCGGGCGTCACCCAGCGGCCCGTCCGCCCCGGCGGATCGTTCACGTACCGCTTCGCGGTCGACCGCCCGGGCACGCACTGGTTCCACCCGCACTCCGGCACGCAGCAGGACCGCGGCCTGTACGCGCCGCTGATCGTCGAGGACCCCAGGGAGCCGCTGGCGTACGACAAGGAATGGGTCGTCGTCCTGGACGACTGGGTGGACGGGATCGACGGCAGCACCCCGGACGCCGTCCTCGCCGAACTCGCCAAGGGCATGGACCACGGCGGAAGCGGCGGCATGGATCACGGCGGAAGCGGCGGGATGGGCGGCATGCACCACATGGCGGCCGTCACCCCCGCCGCCGGCGACGGCCCGTCGCGGATGCTCATGGGCGCCACCAGCCCCCTCCTCGGCGGCGACGCGGGCGACGTCGCGTACCCGTACTACCTGGTCAACGGCCGGACGCCGGACGCCCCGCAGACCTTCACGGCGAAGCCGGGCGACCGGATCCGGATCCGGATCGTCAACGCGGGCGGCGACACCGCGTTCCGCGTCGCGCTCGGCGGCCACCGCATGACCGTCACGCACACCGACGGCTTCCCGGCCGAGCACGTGGAGACGGAGTCGCTGCTGCTGGGCATGGGCGAGCGGTACGACGTGCTGGTGACGGCCGGCGACGGCGTCTTCCCGCTCACCGCGCTCGCGGAGGGCAAGAAGCGGACCGCCCTGGCGCTGCTGCGTACCGGCGGCGGCACGGCGCCGGCCGCGGACGTCCGCCCGGCCGAGCTGGACCGCACACCGCTCACGGCGGGCCGGCTGAAGGCCGCGGGGCCGGTCCGGCTGAGGGAGCGCCGGCCGGACCGGACGCTCACCTTCGAGCTGACGGGTTCGATGGAGCGCTACGACTGGGCGCTGAACGGGCGGCGGTACGCGCCCTCGGAGCGCTACCCGGTGGCGGCGGGCGAACGGGTGCGGCTGGCGTTCGTCAACCGCAGCGCGATGTGGCACCCGATGCACCTGCACGGCCACACGTTCGCGCTGCCGGGCGGCGGGCCGCGCAAGGACACGGCGGTCGTGCTGCCGGGGCAGCGGCTGGAGGTGGACTTCGACGCCGACAACCCCGGGCTGTGGATGCTCCACTGCCACAACGTGTACCACGCGGAGTCGGGGATGATGACGCTACTGGGTTACCGCAAGTAGCCCCCAAGGGGCCGCCCCCGGGTGGCCCCTTTCACCCCGCCATCGCGTCAGGAAGACGATTACACTGACGGCGTGGCTCGACTCCGTCTCGCACTGCACCAGACCGACTCCACCGTCGGCGATCTCGCCGGGAACGCGGAGTCGGTCCTCCGCGGGGCCCGCCACTCCGCCGAACAGGGCGCCCACCTCGCGGTCTTCCCCGAGATGGCGCTGACCGGCTACCCCGTCGAGGACCTGGCCCTCCGCTCGTCCTTCGTGGACGCGAGCCGGGAGGAGCTGCGCTCCCTCGCCGCCCGCCTCGCCGACGAGGGCCTGGGCGACCTGCCCGTCGTCGTCGGCTACCTGGACCGCTGCGAGGAGGCCCGCCCCCGGCTGGGCCGCCCGGCGGGCGCGCCGCTGAACGCGGCGGCGGTGCTGCACGGCGGCCGGGCGGTGCTCACGTTCGCCAAGCACCACCTGCCCAACTACGGCGTGTTCGACGAGTTCCGGTACTTCGTGCCGGGCGACACCCTGCCGGTGGTCCGGGTGCGCGGCGTGGACGTGGCGCTGGCCATCTGCGAGGACCTCTGGCAGGAGGGCGGCCGGGTGCCCGCCGCCCGCACCGCCGGGGCCGGGCTGCTGGTGTCCGTCAACGCCTCGCCGTACGAGCGGGAGAAGGACGACACCCGGCTGGAGCTGGTCCGCAAGCGCGCCCAGGAGGCCGGCTGCACCACCGCGTACCTCGCCATGACCGGCGGACAGGACGAGCTCGTCTTCGACGGCGACTCCATCGTCGTCGACCGGGACGGCCGGGTGATCGCGCGGGCGCCGCAGTTCGAGGAGACGTGCCTGGTCCTGGACCTCGACCTGCCGGAGGCGCCGGCCGCGGCGCCCTCCGGCACGGTGGACGACGGCCTGCGGATCGACCACGTCACGGTCTCCGCCGACCCGGCCCCGGCCGCGGAACCGGCGCTTCCGGGCACGATCGCCGAGCACCTGGACGACGACGCCGAGGTCTACCAGGCCCTGGTGACCGGCCTCCGCGCGTACGCCGCCAAGAACGGCTTCCGCAGCGTCCTCATCGGCCTCTCCGGCGGCATCGACTCCGCCCTCGTCGCGGCCGTCGCCTGCGACGCGGTCGGGGCCGCCAACGTGTACGGCGTCGCCATGCCGTCCCGCTACTCCTCCGCGCACTCGCTCGCCGACGCCGAGGAACTGGCCCGGCGCACCGGCCTCACCTTCCGTACGGTGCCCATCGCCCCGATGTTCGACGCGTACATGGGCGCCCTGGGCCTGACCGGCCTCGCCGAGGAGAACCTCCAGTCGCGGCTGCGCGGCACGATGCTGATGGCCATCTCCAACCAGGAGGGCCACATCGTCCTCGCGCCCGGCAACAAGTCCGAGCTGGCGTGCGGCTATTCGACCCTCTACGGCGACTCGGTCGGCGCGTACGGCCCGATCAAGGACGTCTACAAGACGGGCGTCTTCCGGCTCGCCCGCTGGCGCAACCGCCACGCCGAGGAGCGCGGCGAGACCCCGCCCATCCCCGAGAACTCCATCACCAAGCCCCCGAGCGCCGAACTCCGCCCCGGCCAGGTCGACACCGACTCCCTGCCCGACTACCCGGTCCTCGACCGCATCCTGGAGCTGTACGTCGACCGGGACCGGGGGTACGCGCAGATCGTCGCCGAGGGGTTCGAGGAGGAGCTGGTGGCGCGGGTCCTGCGCATGGTCGACACCGCGGAGTACAAGCGGCGGCAGTACCCGCCGGGCACGAAGATCTCCCCGAAGGGCTTCGGCAAGGACCGCCGTCTGCCGATCACGAACCGCTGGCGCGAGCGGACCTGACACCCCGCACTTCGAGCCCGTCCAGCAGGCGTGCCGTCGCCTCCGCCACCGCGTCGACGGCCTCGTCGAAAACGGCCTTGTTGTGCACGGCCGGCGCGCGGAAGCCGGAGATCTTGCGGACGTACTGGAGGGCGGCGGCGCGGATGTCGTCCTCGCCCGGGTCGGGGGTGACGGGGGCCCTGAGCGTCTTGATGCTGCGGCACATGCTTCCAGTGTGCGCCTGCGGCGGGCTGGTGCCCCGGTCCCACCCCTTCGCCGACGGGCACCCTCAGAGCTTGACCCGCGCCGCCACCGGCAGGTGATCACTGCCCGTCTCGGGCAGCGTCCAGGCCGACCGGGGATCCATCCCCCGCACCATGATCTGGTCGATCCGCGCCATCGGGAAGCTCGCCGGCCAACTGAAGCCGAAGCCGTCCCCCGCCGCCCCCTGCGCCGACCGCAGTTGCGACGTGACGGGCGCGAGCGACCGGTCGTTCATGGTGCCGTTCAAGTCCCCGAGCAGAACGGTCTTCTTCAGGGGCTCCGCGGCGATGGCGTGCCCCAGGGCCGCGGCACTGTTGTCGCGCTGTCCGGCCGTGAAGCCGGCGTTGAACTTCACCCGCACGGACGGGAGATGGGCGACGTAGACGGCGACCGGGCCCTGCGGCGTCTCGACCGTGGCGCGCAGCGCACGCGTCCAGCCCATGCGGATGTCGACGGGGCGGGCGTCGCTCAGCGGGTACTTGCTCCAGAGGCCGACCGTGCCCTGTACCGAGTGGTAGCGGTACGAGCCCGCGAGGGCGCTCTCGTAGCGGGAGGCGTCGCTCAGTTCCTCCAGGGCGATCACGTCCGCGCCGGAGGCGATGAGGGACCGCGCGGTGCCGGCCGGGTCGGGGTTCTCGGCGTTCACGTTGTGGGTGACGACGGTGAAGTCGCCGCCGGACGCGGACTTGTCGGTGAGGAGGCCGCCGAAGAGGTTGATCCAGGCGACGGCCGGCAGCAGGACGGCGATCAGGGCGCTCGCCGAGCGCCGCAGCAGGGCCAGGGCCAGCAGGACCGGGACGAGCAGTCCCAGCCAGGGCAGGAAGGTTTCGGTGAGGCTGCCGAGGTTGCCGACGCGGTTGGGGACGCTGGCGTGCAGCAGCATCAGCAGCCCCAGCACCAGCGCCAGCACCGCGATCACCAGTCCGCGCCGCCAGATCCCCGGGCCCCGCCAGTCGCCCAGCCAGTCGCCCACGCGGCGCCGGACCCCGGAGCCGGCCCGCTCCGGGCCGACTCCCTCACGGCCCGTCTCCTGCATGTGCGCCTGCGGCATCCGCATGTCCTCACTCGGTCTCGCTGTGTCCCGTCACCCGACCATAGGTGATCGACGGTCCGTCGTGATCACCGCGGGAGGGCTGTCCCGGGCCCCACCGGAAGGGGGGCTTCGCGGAGGAGGACGGCCCGTCGGCCCGGGCGGGTTCCTGTCGACGGCCTCATGGGGGCGTCCTGTGACACAACGGGCACATTCGGGCCCCGGCGGCAGCCTCAGGGCCGTACGCCGTCCAGCACCGTGTCCACGATCCCCTCCGCCAGCCCCGCCGGCAGCTCCTGCCACTCGTGCAGCACCGCCCGCACCAGCATCGGGCTGACGAAGAGGTCGATGAGCAGGTCCACGTCCACGTCCCGGCGGATCTCCCCGGCCGCCGCGCCCCGCCGCAGCACCGCCCGGAAGGACTCCCTCCGGGCCGCGACGACCGTCTCGTGGTACTCCCGCCACACCCGCGGCTGCGCCTGCACCTGGCCGACGACGGTACGCATCACCGCGGAGGAGCGCTTGGCCAGGCCGCGCCGGCGCAGGAAGTCGAGCAGCGCGACCAGGTCGTCGCGGACGGAGACGCCGGCGAGCTCGGGGGCGTCCTCCTCCAGGGAGCGCAGGACGTCGAGCATCAGCGCCTCCTTGCCGGCCCAGCGCCGGTAGACGGTCGCCTTGCCGACGCCGGCCTCGCGGGCGATCCGCTCCATGGACAGCTCGCCGACGGTGACGCCGCCTTCGAGGAGCCGCAGGACGCTCTCGATCACGGCGGTGTCGACGGCGGCGCTGCGCGGCCGCCCGCGCTGCTGCACGGGCAGGGGGGCTCCGGCGTCCCGCGCCGGGCCGCTCACCTGCGGGCCTCCGCCTGTTGTCGTTCGGCGGGCCGGCCCGGGCCCGCGGCGGGCGGGGCCGCGTTCTTGCCCGGCAGGAAGACGCCGGCGACCAGCGCGCCCAGGGCCGCGACCCCGGCCGCGCCGAGCGCGGTGACGTGCATGGCGTGCAGGAACGCGTCCTGGGCGGGCCCGACCAGGTCCCGTCCGGCCGGGCCGAGGCGGCCGGCCAGGCCCAGGGTGGCCTCTATCGACTCGCCGGCCGCGTGCCGGGCGGACCCGGACAGGCCGGGGACGCCGTCCAGGTGCGCGGTGATGCCGTCGCGGTAGGTGGTGGAGAGCACCGAGCCCAGCACGGCCACGCCGAGGGCGCCGCCGACCTGCCGGAAGGTGTTGTTGACGGCCGAGCCGGAGCCGGCCTTCTCGCGCGGCAGCGACTGCATGATCGAGACGGTGGCGGGCGGCATGACGTGCGCCATCGCGGTGCCCTGGAGGAAGAACAGCACCTCCAGCATCCAGATCGGGGTGTCGGCGTCGAGCAGCACGAAGCCGGACATCGTGCAGGCGACGAGCACCATCCCGGCGCAGCAGACGGCCCGGGCGCCGAACCGGGCGACGACGAGCCGGGCGCGCGGCGCGAAGAACATCTGCGCGGCGGCCAGCGGGAGCAGCAGCAGACCGCTCTCCAGCGGGCTGTAGCCGCGCACGCTCTGGGTGTAGAAGACGGTGAAGAAGGTGACGCCCATCAGCCCGAAGAAGACCAGGCCGATCGAGGCCACCGCCGCCGAGAACTGCGGCTTGCGGAAGTACCGCATGTCCAGGGCGGGATGGGCGCTGCGCCGCTCGTGCAGGACGAAGAGGACGAGGACGAGCAGTCCGCCGCCGACCGTGCCGAAGACCTCGGGGTCGGTGAAGTCGGCGAGCTGGCCGCCCTTGATGATGCCGTACACCAGCAGGACCAGGCCGACGACGGACAGCAGCACGCCGACCGGGTCGAGGCGGCCGGGCGAGGGGTCCTTGGAGTCGGGAACGAGGATCACCATCGCGATGACCGCGACGATCACGATCGGCACGTTCACCAGGAAGACCGAGCCCCACCAGAAGTGGTCCATGAGCAGACCGCCGGTGATCGGCCCTATGGCGATGGCGAGTCCGACCGCGCCGGCCCATATGCCGACGGCCTTCGGCTGCTCGTCGCGCTCGAAGACGTTCATGATGATCGCGAGCGTGGCCGGCATCACGAAGGCGCCGCCGAAGCCCATCACCGCGCGGAACGAGATGAGTTCGCCGGGCGAGCCGGAGGTGGCCGACAGCACCGAGCCGATGCCGAAGACGACCATGCCGAAGAGGAGGACCTTCTTGCGGCCCAGCCGGTCGCCCAGCAGGCCGGCCGTGAAGAGGATGCCGGCGAAGACCAGGGTGTAGGAGTTGATCGCCCACTCCAGCTGGCTCTGGGTCGCCCCGAGGCCGGTGGGCGCGGGTGAGGCGATGGTCTTCATCGCCACGTTGAGGATCGAGTTGTCGAGGACGACGACGAGCAGGCTGAACAGCAGGACGGTGAGGATCGCCCACCGTCGCTTGTGCACGGCCTCGGATACCTGGCGCACCGGCGCTTCACCGGCAGGGGATGTCATACCTCCCACCGTAGACCGCTTTGCGATACGGCACCGTCTCGTATTGCGGAGGTTTTGCCCGCAGGGCACAGCGCGGGCCCCCGCATGGGCCCCCTGTTACCCCCGGTGTCACCCCCGGCGCCTTCCTCGCACCCGCGCCACGTGTCAGCATGGAGGGGATCCGGGGACGCCGCAAGGGCGCTTCGAGACGACATACAGGAGCCACTGCCATGACGCATGCCGTCACATCACCGGGAACGACCGACAGCAGTCGTACGGGCGCCGCGCCCGGCAAGGCGCTGTACGGCGGGACGGGATCCCGGCGCATCACCGTCCGTGACATCGCCGCCGCGAAGGGGCGCGGCGAGAAGTGGCCCATGCTGACCGCCTACGACGCGATGACCGCCTCCGTCTTCGACGAGGCGGGCATCCCCGTGCTGCTCGTGGGCGACTCGATGGGCAACTGCCACCTCGGCTACGAGTCCACGGTGCCGGTCACCATGGACGAGATCACCCTGCTCTCCGCCGCCGTGGTGCGCGGCACCCGGCGCGCCCTGATCGTCGGCGACCTGCCGTTCGGCGCGTACCAGGAGGGTCCGGTGCAGGCGCTGCGCAACGCGACCCGGCTGGTGAAGGAGGCGGGCGTCGGCGCGGTCAAGCTGGAGGGCGGCGAGCGCTCGGCCCACCAGATCGAGCTGCTGGTCCAGGCCGGCATCCCGGTCATGGCCCACATCGGGCTCACCCCGCAGTCCGTCAACGCCTTCGGCGGCTACCCGGTCCAGGGCCGGGGCGAGGAGGCGGCCCAGCAGCTGCTGCGCGACGCCAAGGCGGTGCAGGACGCGGGCGCCTTCGCCGTCGTCCTGGAGCTGGTCCCGGCCGAGCTGGCGGCCGAGGTCACCCGCATCCTGCACATCCCGACCGTCGGCATCGGGGCGGGCGCGGAGTGCGACGCCCAGGTGCTGGTCTGGACGGACATGGCGGGCATGACGTCCGGCCGGGTGCCGCGCTTCGTCAAGCGGTACGCGGACCTGCGCGAGGTGCTGGGCGGCGCGGCCCGGGAGTTCGCGGAGGACGTGGTCGGCGGGGCGTACCCGGCGGAGGAGCACTCCTTCCACTGACCGGGCCGCTCGCCGGAAGGCGACAGGGCGCCGGAGAAGATGACAGGGCGCTGAGGAAGATGCCAGGGCGCCGACACGGCCGCACCGGCCGTGCCGGCGTCCTGTCGGGCGGATGTCGGCCCGTTGTCAGTGGGGCCTGTCAGCCTCTTCCCATGACACGAAACGACATCCCCGAAGACCGCGGCAACGCCGTGGAGGTCCGAGGGCTGGTCAAGCACTACGGCGAGACCAGGGCCCTGGACGGGGTCGACCTGGACGTGCGCGAAGGCACCGTCCTCGGCGTCCTCGGACCCAACGGCGCGGGCAAGACGACGCTGGTGCGCGTCCTGTCCACGCTGATACAGCCCGACGCCGGCAGCGCCCGCGTCGCCGGGTACGACGTCCTCACCCAGCCCCGGCAGCTCCGCCGGGTGATCGGCCTGACCGGCCAGTACGCGTCGGTGGACGAGAAGCTCTCCGGCATCGACAACCTCTACATGATCGGCCGGCTGCTGGACCTGTCCCGCAAGGAGGCCCGGCGCCGCGCGAACGAGCTGCTGGAGCGCTTCTCCCTCACCGAGGCGGCGAAGCGGCCCTCGGGGCAGTACTCGGGCGGCATGCGCCGCCGGCTGGACCTGGCCGCCTCGATGATCGGCCGGCCCGCCGTGCTCTACCTCGACGAGCCCACCACCGGCCTCGATCCGCGCACCCGCAACGAGGTCTGGTCCGAGGTGCAGTCCCTGGTGCGGGACGGCGCCACGGTGCTGCTCACCACCCAGTACATGGAGGAGGCCGAGCAGTTGGCGAGCGAGCTCACGGTCATCGACCGCGGCAAGGTCATCGCCGGCGGCCGGGTGGACGAGCTCAAGGCCAAGGTCGGCGGCCGGACGCTGCAGATCCGCCCGGCCGACCGGTCCGAACTGCCGCGCATGGTCGGCGCGGTGGCGCAGGCCGGGCTCGACGGCATCGCCGGCGCCACCATGGACGAGGCCGAGGGCCTGGTCAACGTCCCGATCGTGAGCGACGAGCAACTCACCGCCGTCGTCGCGATGCTGGGCGCGCGCGGCTTCGCCATCGCCGGTATCAACACCCATCTCCCCAGTCTGGACGAGGTGTTCCTGGCCATCACCGGCCAGAAGACGTCCCTCACCGACGACGCCCCGCGCCCCGGCGCCGGCGCCGACGCCCTTCAGGAGGCCGCCGCATGACCACCGCGACGATCGGCGCGCCCGTGGCGGCGCCCGCCGGCGAGGGACGGATCCCCCTCCGCTCCCACCTCCGGCACATCGGCGCCCTCGCGCGCCGCAACATGCTCCAGATCAGGCAGGACCCGGAGTCGATGTTCGACGTCCTGGCGATGCCGATCATCTTCACGCTGATGTTCGTCTACGTCTTCGGCGGCGCGATGTTCGGCCCCGGGCAGCAGGAGGCGTACGTCAACTACCTGGTGCCCGGCCTGATGGCGATGACCGGCCTCAACATCGCGATGGCGGTGGGCGCGGGCGTCAACGAGGACTTCCGCAAGGGCGTCATGGACCGCTTCCGGACCATGCCCATCGCCCGTTCCTCGGTGCTCATAGCCAAGATCGTGACGGAGATCGGGCGGCTGCTGGTGGCCGTGGCGGTCCAGCTCGCCATCGGCTTCGCCCTCGGGCTGGACGTCAAGACCTCCGTGCTGCACCTGCTGGGCGCGGTCGCGCTGAGCGTGGTGTTCGGCTCCGCCCTGATGTGGATCTTCATCCTGATCGGTCTGACCATGAAGACCGCTCAGGCGGTGCAAGGCATCGGCATGCTCGTCCTGATGCCGCTCCAGTTCGCCAGCTCGATCTTCGCCAAGCCGACCACCATGCCCGGCTGGCTGCGGACCTTCACCGAGTACAACCCGCTGGCCAACCTCGCCGACGCGTCCCGCAACCTGGTGATCGGCGGGCCGGTGGCCCACTCGGTCTGGCTGACGCTGGCCTGGTCGGTGGGGATCACGGCGGTGACGGCACCGCTGGCGGTCCGCCGCTTCCGCAAGAAGACCTGACGGCGGTGGCGTGCGGTGTCCTCGGCCGGACGGGCGGGCGGACGCCGGCCGGGTTCCGGGGCCGACGGGGCCCGGGACGCCCGCGTCGGACGGGGCCCGAGGGGGCGCCCGGGTCGGACAGGCCCAGCGGGGGGGGGCGCCCGGGCCGGGCGGGCTCGCGTCGGCCGGCGGCCCGCCGGCCGGACCTTGCCGGACGGAGGGCCGCCGTCCGGGGTCACACCAAAGCGGCGGCCTCCCCCAGGGAGAGGCGGCCGCCCTCGGCGTGCGCCCGCTCGTACGCCTCCTCGCCCAGGGCGGCCCGGGCGGCCTCCATGGTCCGCTCCCTCACCTCCCGCTCGACGGACGCCTCGTGCAGCCCGCCGGGGCGGAGCGCGGTGACCGCGCCCAGCAGCCGCGCCGCCGTCGCGGCGTGCTCGCGCCCGGGCAGCGCGGAGTGGGCGAAGGCGGCGTTGAGCAGCATGTGCACGGGCAGGTGCGCGGCGACGAGGGCGGTCAGCGGATCGCCGATCGAGGTCAGCGCGGACCGGAGCTTGGGCAGCGCGTCGGCCGGTCTGCCCTGGAGGACGTCGACCCAGCCGAGCACGCTCTCGAGCATGGTGGCGAACAGCGGAACGGACCGGTCCCGGAGCTCCTCGTGCAGGGCCTGGAGGATCTCCCGCGCTTCGGCGTGGCCGCCGTTGCGGGCGATCCGGATGCCGAGCGAGATCCGGATGAAATAGGCGGCGTCGGGGTTCAGCGGCTCGGCCTCCTCCAGCGCCTCCCGCAGCAGCCGCTCGCCTTCCGCCTTGCCGATCTCCCCGGACTCGGCGAGCACTTCGGCGAGCCGGCACTTGAGCATCGGAAGCTGGGCGCGCGACCCCAGGACGCGGGCGTTGTCGAGCGCCTCGCGGTAGTCCCGTGCGGCCTCCGCGAACGCACCCCGGCGCTCGTGGCTCTCGGCGCGCCCCGCCAGTGCCTCGGCCACCCCCCAGGCGTCGCCGATCCGGCGGAACAGCCCCAGGCTCTCGTCGGCGTCCCGCAGCGACCTGTCGGCGCGGTCGGGTATCTCATTGAGCAACTTGGCCCGCTGCTGGAGGTGGAAGGCGAGCTCCCACTCGTAGCCGAGCTCGCGGCACATCTCGACGCCGTTGTCGAGGCTGCGGTGAATGCCCTCCACATCGCCGGTGAACAGGCGGACGAAGTACCAGGCGAAGCCCGGCACCCGGCAGTTCTGCGGCTGCCCCGGCCCGTAGGCGTCGGCGACGCGGCGCATCCAGGCCTGGGTGTCCGGGGTGTCCGTCACCCGAATGTCGTGCTCCCGGTTCGACAGCCAGACCAGCCGGACCTCGCGCCGGGCCTCCATCAGCAGCTCGGGCGACATCGGCGGCGGCGCGTCGACGCAGCGCTCGTACAACGGCGGGGCCGGCCGCACGGGTTCGTCGAACGGGTCGGGGCCCAGGCCCATGGCCGCCTCCGACCAGGTGCTTCCGTCCACGCGGTGGTCGCGCAGCTGCCAGAACCAGCCGAGGGACAGGACCAGGCACAGCGCCTCCTGCTCGTCCCGCGCGGCGACGGCCCGCCGCAGCGCGGTGCGCAGGTTGTCGTGCTCGCGCTCCAGCCGGTCGAGCAGGACGCGCTGATCCGGGCCGCGCAGCAGGGGCTCGGTGGTGCGGGCCAGCTCGCGGTAGTGGACGAGGTGCCGCCGTTCGACGGCGGCCCGCTCCCCCGCCTCGTCGAGCCGCTCGGCCGCGTACTCGCCGACGGTCTCCAGCAGCCGGTACCGCATCTCCCCGTCGTCGGCGGGCGCGGCGACGACGAGCGACTTGTCGACGAGCGAGCCGACGATTACGGCGACGTCCTCCTCGGGGACGTCAGTGGCGGCCGGTGCGCCCTCGGCGCGGGGGCCGCCGTGGGGCCCGGAGCCGTCGCGGAGGCCGTCGGAGCCGCCGTCCGGACTCCCCGGCGTACCGCCCGTACCGCCCGAGCAGACCGCCTCCGCGGCCGCCAGGTCGCAGCCGCCCGCGAACACCGACAGCCGCCGCAGGACGGCGCGTTCGGGGGCGTCGAGCAGGTCCCAGGACCAGTCGACGACCGCGCGCAGGGTCTGCTGGCGCGGCAGGACCGTGCGGCTGCCCGAGGTGAGCAGCCGGAAGCGGTCGTCCAGGCGGTCGGCGAGGCCGCGCGGGGTGAGCATCCGCAGCCGGGCGGCGGCGAGTTCGACGGCGAGCGGCAGTCCGTCGAGCCGGCGGCAGATCTCGGCGCACGCCGCCGGATCGTCCTCGATCCGGAAGCCGGGCCGCGCGGCGGCGCCCCGGTCGGCGAGCAGCCGCAGCGCCACCGGGTCCGGCAGCGGCTCCACCGGGCGTACGGACTCGCCGGGTACGGCGAGCGGTTCGCGGCTGGTGGCGAGGACGGTCACGCCGGGGCAGTGCGCGAGCAGCGTCTCGGCGAGCCGGGCCGCGGCGTCGATCACGTGCTCGCAGTTGTCGAGGACGAGCAGCATCCGGCGCGGCCCGCACAGCTCGGCCAGCCGGACCAGCGGGTCGGCCGAGGTGGCGTCGGAGGCGGCCCGCAGCCCCTCCGCGGTGCCGCGCACCACGGTCTCGCGCCCGCCGAGGGCGGTGAGCACGGCCTCCGGCACGGTCGCCGGGTCGTCGACGGGCGCGAGCTCGGCGAGCCACACCCCGTCCGGCCAGGCGCCGGTCTCCCGCGCCACGGCCTCGGCGGCCTCCTGCGACAGCCGCGTCTTCCCGGCCCCGCCCGGCCCGAGCAGGGTGACGAGCCGGTGCCGCTCCAGGTCCCGCCGGATCACCCGGACGTCGTCCTCGCGGCCGACGAAGGAGGTGAGCCGGGCGCGGAGGTTGCCGCGCGGGGCGCGGCCGGCCGGGGCGGGGGCGGATCGTTCCGCCGCGCCGGACGGCCGGCCTTGGCCGTCGTCGGTGTCCGGGCGCGGCGGGGCGTACGCGCCGGGTGCGCCGGGCCCGGGGTGCCCGTCACGCCCTGCCGGGCCGGTCCGACCGGCCGGATGCCCCGCGCCGGCGGACGCGCTCTCTCCGTCCGTCCCCGCAGCACCGGCTGTCTCGATAGCACGAGCCGTCCCGGCAGCACCGGCTGTCCCGGCTACCCCTGCTGCCCCGGCCCACGGGCTCTGCCCGTCCGTCCCGCCCTCCCGGGCACGGCCGTCACGACCGTCCTGAGCATCCTGACCGACCCGGCCATCCCGACCATCCTGGCCGGTCCAACCGGCCTGGCCGTGCCGTCCCGCCGTCCCGCCCGCGTCCCGGGCGGCCGCCTCGGGTCCGGGGCCCCCGGGGCGGCCGGGCCACCCCGCCGCGGTCCCGGTTCCGTCCGCGGAGCCGGCCGGGCCGGCCGTCCGGCCCGGCGCGGGGCGCCCGGACCGCCCGGGAGCGGCGCCCCCGGACGCCCCGGCCGCCCAGGATTCCCCTCCGCCCCCGCCCCCCAGCAGCTCGGCGTGCAGCGCGCGCAGCTCCGGGCCCGGGTCCGTGCCCAGCCGGTCGGCGAGGGCCGCGCGGACGTCCTCGTAGGCGGCGAGGGCCTCGGCCGGGCGGCCCGCCGCGCGCAGGGCGCGCAGCCGCAGGGCGTGCAGCGGCTCGTCCAGGGGGTGGTCGGCGCAGAGTTCGGCCAGCTCGGGCAGGGCGGCGTCCGGGTCGCCGAGGGCGACGGACGCGGCGAGCCGGCCGCGCCGCGCGGCGAGGTGCCGGGCGTCCAGCCGGGCGGCGAGCGCCTCGTGTCCCGGCAGGTCGGACAGGGCGGACCCGCGCCACAGCGCGAGCGCGTCGTCCAGCAGCCCGGCCGCCTTCACCGGGTCGCCGTCGGCGAGCGTCCGTTCGCCCTCGTCGGCGAGGCGCTGGAAGCGGTG
The DNA here is from genome assembly GCF_044333095.1 of Streptomyces sp. NPDC021100. Classification (NCBI taxonomy): domain Bacteria; kingdom Bacillati; phylum Actinomycetota; class Actinomycetes; order Kitasatosporales; family Streptomycetaceae; genus Streptomyces; species Streptomyces sp. NPDC021100. The sequence goes on along the minus strand of NZ_JBIRQH010000016.1, from coordinate 154,394 downwards.
CAGGTCGACGTCGTCGGGCCGGGCGTTCAGCCGGTAGCCGCCGGCCACCGACTCCACCGCCCCGGCGCCGAGCGCCCGCCGGAGCCGCGCGACGAGCGCCTGGAGCGCGCCGGGCGCGTCCGCCGGCGGCTCGTCGCCCCAGACGAGGTCGATGAGCATGCCGGACGCGTGCCCCCGCCCGGGGTTGAGGGCGAACGCCGCGAGCAGCGCGCGCAGCCGCGCGCCGCCGACGGCGACGGGCCGCCCGTCGTCGGTATGGGCCTGGGTGGTGCCGAGGATGCCGTAACGCACCGGGTCATTGTCCCTGCTCGGACCCGGCGGGCGTTACGACTTTCCGGCGCGACCAAGTACCGTCCTGCCGGTACACCCCCGCGCCGGGCGTCCCCGGCCGCCCCCGCAGACCCCTGGAGCGCAGAACCATGGCATCCGACGCGACGCACGCCGAGCGGCGCGTGAGCCCCGTCTTCCTCGCCCTCGTCGCCGTGATGGCGGTGTCGATGTGGGCGGTGTGGACCGACTACGCGGCGAGCCCCGGCTTCGCCGTGTTCCTGTTCGTCGTCTCGGGCTGGGTCGTCTCGCTCTGCCTCCACGAGTACGCGCACGCCCGCACCGCCCTGCACGGCGGGGACATCACCGTCGGGGCGAAGGGGTACCTCACCCTCAACCCGCTCAAGTACACGCACGCCGTGCTGAGCGTCGTCCTCCCCGTCATCTTCGTGATCATGGGCGGGATCGGCCTCCCCGGCGGCGCGGTCTTCATCGAGCGGCACCGCGTCCGCGGCCGCTGGAAGCACAGCCTGATCTCGGCGGCCGGGCCGCTGACGAACGTCCTGTTCGCGGTGGTCTGCGCGGCGCCGTTCTGGCTGGGCGCGCTCGACGGGGTGCCGGACACCTTCCGCTACGCGCTGGGCTTCATGGTGCTGCTCCAGGTCTCGGCGGCGATCCTCAACCTGCTGCCCGTCCCGGGCATGGACGGCTACGGGATCGTGGAGCCGTGGCTGTCGCCGGGGGTGCGGCGGCAGGTGGAGCCGTTCGCGCCGTTCGGGTTCCTGGCGCTGTTCGGGTTCCTGATGATCCCGGAGGTCAACAACGCGTTCTTCGACCTGATCCACGCGGTGCTGCGGGTGCTGGGCGTCGAGGAGTGGGACGCGTACTGGGGACGGCGGCTGTTCCAGTTCTGGGACGCCCCGGAGAGCGTCCCCTCGCCGGCCGACCAGTGGCAGTGGATCCGCGTCGGCTGACGGCGGCCGGAAACGGCGGCCTCACTCCGTGACGGCCGCCGCCGCCCGCGCCGCCTCGCGGTCCATCTTCTGCTTGCGGACGTAGAACCAGGCCATGTTGGAGGCGACGCCCGCCAGCAGGATCCAGACGACGCCGAGCCAGCTGCCCCGGTAGAAGGAGACGACGGCCGCGGCCACCGCGAGGACGCAGACGGCGAGGGCGTAGAGGGCGAGGCGGGGCATGGGGGGCGGCTCCTGTCCGGGGACGGGGAACGTGAACGGTGATCCGGCGCGAGTGCGTACGATCCCGGTCATTGTCCCCCATGCCCGTCAGCGGCCCACGGGCGCCCCGCCCCGGCCGCCCTGGCCCGGCAGCGGATCCGGGGCGATCAGACGTCCGTGACCCGCAGCCCCGCGTGCGCCTTGTACCGCCGGTTGGCGGAGATCAGGTTGGCGACCAGCGACTCCACCTGGTGCGCGTTGCGCAGCCGCCCCGCGAAGACGCCGCGCATCCCGGGGATGCGGGCGGCCAGCGCCTGGACGAGGTCGGTGTCGGCCCGGTTCTCGCCGAGCACCATCACGTCCGTGTCGATCTCGTCGATCTCCGGGTCGGACAGCAGCACGGCGGACAGGTGGTGGAAGGCGGCCGTCACCCGGGACTCCGGGAGCAGGGCGGCGGCCTGCTGGGCGGCGCTGCCCTCCTCCGGCTTCAGCGCGTAGGCGCCCTGCTTGTCGAAGCCGAGCGGGTTGACGCAGTCGATCACGAGCTTCCCCGCGAGCTCCTCGCGCAGCGCCTCCAGGGTCTTGCCGTGGCCCTCCCAGGGCACGGCGACGATCACGATGTCGCTGCGCCGGGCGCACTCGGCGTTGTCGGCGCCCTCGACACCGAGTCCCAGTTCGGCGGCGGCGGTCTCGGCGCGCTCGGCGGCGCGGGAGCCGATGATCACCCGCTGGCCGGCCTTGGCCAGCCGGTAGGCGAGGCCGCGGCCCTGGTCACCGGTGCCGCCGAGGACGCCGACCACCAGGCCGGAGACGTCCGGAAGGTCCCAAGGGTCCTTGGCTGCGGGCTTTGTTGTGTCAGCGGAAGTCGTCATGACAGCGATACTGTCACGCCCGCGGCGAGCGGCATCGACCAGCGCCGTGCGCCGCGTCGGGCAGCGCCGCGAGCCGCCCTCGCGCAGTGCCGACGGCCGCATCGGGCAGCCTCCGGGAACCACGTCCGGCAGCCCCGCGAACCGCGTTCGGCAGCGCCGTGAGCCGCCCCGGCAGCGCCATGATCCGCCCCCGGCAGCACACGCGCCACATCGGCACCGCCGGGCGTACCCCGGCCCGGGGCACGAACGGGTGAGCCGGGCGGCTTCCCCGTTTTCCTCCCGGTTCGTCGCGGCAGGATGGTGAGTCATGAACGCTGTGCGTGTCGCGCTGTTGCGCGAAGTGCTCGACGGGACCGACTGGTTGCGGGACACGCGCCGTTTCGCGGGGACGCTGCGCCGGTCCGCCCGGTCGCGCGGCGGAGGCCTGCTGCTCGTCGGGACGGCGGAGTACGAACCCTGGCACCTCGCGGCGCACCTGGACGAGGAGGCGGCCCGCTCCGGCCGCCCCGAGCTGCACCCCACGCTCGTCCGCCACCGCGTGCCGCCGGGCGCCCCGGCGCACCTGGCGGCGGGCCTGGAGCGGCTGGACGGCGGCGCCGGGCGCGGCGGGGCGCTGCTGCTGGTGGTGCCGCAGGCCGGGCCGCCGCCCGGGGAGGCGCTGCTGGAACGCGTGGACGGCGTACGGCGCGGCGGGACGACGGTCCTGGCGCTGGACGGCGGCGGCGCGGGCGCCGGCGGCGAGGAGCTGCGGGCCCTCGCGCACGAGGTGCTGCCGGCCCCCGTCTCCGCCGGGCTGGACCTGGACACGGTCCAGCACCTGGTGAGCGCCGCCGCGGGCGAGGACGTCCCGCCCGGGCGCCGCTTCCGCGACCGGCTCTCCCGGCTGGCCGCCCGGCTCGCCGCTCCACCTCCGGAGCCGTACCCCAGGGAGCCGTGGTGAGCGGGCTCGCGCGGCGCCTCCGGGCGCGTAAGGCGCCGCCCCGGCACTCGGGCCGCGCCTCCGCGCCGTCGGCCGGTCCGGCCTCCCGCGTGAGACCCCTCACGCACCGCCGCCGCGTCACCCACCATGCGCGCGGCCGCCCCCCGCGGCCCAGGGGCCGCGCGGCACACCGCAAACTCCCGGCCCCTCGCGGGCTCTTCGCGACGTTCCGTGAATTCACCCACCTTCGCCCCTTCCGCCCGCTCCGTCCCCTCCGCTCCTTCTGGAGCTCGCGCCCCGCGCGGCGCCAGGGGAAAAACGTTTGCTCATACCACTACGGCCACGGACCATGGACCCCCGTGACCGAGCACGATCCCTCCGCCTCCGCCGCCCCTCCCGACCCCCTCCCCGTCCCGGCACCCGCCCGGGGCCGGCTGCGGGCCCTGCTGCCCGACCTGACCCCCTGGCGCTCGTCGCGTGACTTCCGGCGGATGTGGATGGCCGGGCTCGTCACCGTCTTCGGCAGCTTCCTCACCTTCGTCGCCCTCCCGGTGCAGCTCAAGGAGCTCACCGGCTCGACGCTCGCCGTCGGCGCGATCGGCGCGGTGGAGCTCGTCCCGCTGATCGTCTTCGGCCTCTGGGGCGGCGCCCTCGCCGACGCCCTCGACCGCCGCAAGCTGATCCTCTGGACCGAGGCGGGACTGGGCGTGCTGAGCGCCCTGCTGCTGCTCAACACCCTGCTGCCGCACCCGCTCGTCTGGCCGCTCTACCTGGTCGCCGGCCTGGTCAGCGCGCTCACCGGACTCCAGCGCCCGGCCCTGCAGTCGATCGTCCCGCGCATCGTCGCGCACGAGCAACTGCCCGCCGCCATCGCCCTGAACACCATGCGCTGGCAGGTCGGCGCCATCGCGGGACCGTCCCTCGCGGGCGTCATAATCGCCTTCGGCGGCCTCCAGTGGGCCTACGCCCTGGACGTCGCCTCCTACGCGGTCTCCGTCCTGTTCACCATCGGCCTGGCCGCCTCCCCGCCCGCGCGCGACGCCGAGAAACCGTCCGTGCGCGGCATCCTGGAGGGCGCCCGCTACGCCTGGAGCCGCAAGGAACTGCTCGGCACCTACGCCGTCGACATGGCCGCGATGTTCTTCGCCTTCCCCAACGCGGTCTTCCCGTTCCTCGCCGACGACCTCCACGCCCGCTGGGCGCTCGGCCTCATGTACGCGGCGAGCGCGATCGGTTCACTGCTGGTCAGTCTGACCAGCGGCTGGGTCTCCCGGGTGCACCGGCACGGCCGGATGGTCGTCGGCGCGGCCCTCGCCTGGGGCGCGGCGATGGCCCTGGCGGGCTGGATGGGCAACATCTGGCTGGTGCTGGCGATGCTGGCGCTGGCCGGCGCGGCGGACACGGTCAGCGGCCTGTTCCGCTCGGCCATGTGGGACCAGACCATCCCCGACGAGCTGCGCGGCCGGCTCGCGGGCATCGAGCTGCTCTCGTACTCGGTGGGCCCGCAGCTCGGCCAGGTCCGCGCCGGCGGCATGGCCGCCCTCACCAACGTCCGCGCCTCCATCTGGGCGGGCGGCCTGGCCTGCGTCGCCTCGGTCGGCCTGCTGGCCATGGCCCTGCCGAAGCTCCTCTCCTACGACCAGCGCACCGACGAACACGCCGTCCTGATGCGCGAACGCCGGGCGCGCAAGCCCGAGGTGACGGAGGTGGCGGAGGCGGCGTAGGAGCCAGGGGAGCGGGTCAGCCCTTGAGGGCGCTGCGGGCCTTCCAGGCCGGCCAGTCCGGCTGCCAGGCGCCGAAGCCGTTCCCGAGCTCCGTGGCCTCGGTGTTCCCGGTGTTCTTCACGACCACCGGGGCGCCGACACGGATGCGGTCGAACAGCTTCTTGGCGTCGCCGCTGAGCATGCCGACGCAGCCGTGGCTCTTGTTGGCCGAGCCGATCACGTCCGCGTTCCAGTCGGCGGCGTGGATGAAGGTGCCGGACGAGGTGAGGTGCACGACCGAGGTGGTGGGCAGGCTCGGGTAGGCGTCGCCGAGGCCGACCGATGCGGACTTCATCGTCTCGTGGGCGTTCTTGGCCAGGACGACGTGGGTGCCGCCGCAGGTCGGATAGGTGTCGGAACCAGCGGATATCGGATACGAGGCCACCTCCTCGCCGCCTTCGGCCACCGACACGCGGTGCCCGGCGACGTCCACGGTGACGACGCGGTTCTCGCCGACGGTGAACGCCGTGGCGTAGTCGCGGGCGAAGGAGCGCCCCTGGCCGCTCGGCAGGCCCGCGAGGTCGCCCTTGAGCTTGACTTTGGTGCCCGGCTTCCAGAAGTCCTTGGAGCGCCAGTCGACGCGGTCGCCGCCGCCGTGGTCCTTGACCCGGCCCCAGGACCCCTCGGTCCTCGGCGAGGTCTCGACGCGCAGGTTCCGCTCGATGTCCGCCTTCTGTGCGTCCGGGACCGGGTGGTCGAACAGCAGGGAGACCGGCTGGGCGACGCCGGCCGTCGACCCGTCGCCCGGCACGAGCTCCAGCTTGTTGGGCTTCTCGGGCGCTGCGGTGGTGACCGTCCCGGAGCCGGTCCGCCCGCCCCCGCCCTTGGCCTTCGCCGTGTAACCGACCTTGTAGGTGCCGGCGGGCCGGGTCCCCGAACCGGACGTCCAGGAACGGCCGTCGGCGGAGAGCCTGCCGTCGAGGCGCCGGCCGTGCTGGTCGGTGACGGTCACGTCGGCGAGGCGGGCGTCGCCGGAGGTCACCTTGAGCGTGATCGGGGTTCCGGGGGCGACGCCCGTGGTCCTGTCGGCCGGCGTCATGCCGACCTTCACGCCTTCCGCCCCGGCGGTTCCGCTGTCGCTGCCACTGCCGCCGGAACCGCCGCACGCGGACGTGAGCAGCAGCCCTGCCGCCGCGGTGAGCGGCAGCAGGGCGCGGGGGACGGGCAGCATACGGATCACGGTGGCGGCTCCGGAAGGCCGGGGAGGCGACGGGCCGGCCGGTTGGCCGGCCCTCACGCCCCCACAGACCGGCGGCACGCCCGTCCGGTGCCGACCCGATAGCGATGTTTCGTCATGATCTGCGTCACGCGACGATCGTGGAACCGGGAAGAGCCTCACCCGGTCCCATAGAGCCCGATTTCCGCGGGATCAGGCGCTCACCGCCGTCTCCAGCAGCTCCTTGAGCCGGGCCAGGTCGCCGACGACCATCGCGGTGTCCCGCTCGAACTCGGCGGTGGTCATCCCCGGCCGCCGGCGGAGAGTGAACACGGCCTCGGTCCCCGCCCCGTCGGCGATCACGCGGAACGGATTGTGGACGGTCTCCCCCGAGGGGAGGGTGACGTCGTGGTCGATCACCCCGAACGCGTTGCGGGGCACGAAGGAGATCACGACCCGGCCCATGGGCGAGGACGCCGCGACCCAGTGATCCTCGTGCTTCTCGATGGAACCGCCCAGGCCACGGGCCCACGCGGGCAGATTGGCCGGGTCGGACGCGTAGGCGTAGACCTCGTCTACGGGGCGGTCGATGTGGACGCCGATGTGGCGGCTTTCCTTGTCGGTGCTGGTCATGGCGGTGACGGTAGCCGGGCGGCGGCGCCGATCTCTTGAACGGATCGGACATGCGGGGCGGACGCCCGCGCGCCCGGTCACGCACGGGCGCCGCACGCCCCGGTCACGCACGGCGGGCCCCTGGGAAGCGGCGGATCACCCCAGGAGCGTCACCCCTCCCCGCCCCGCCCCCGTTCCCCGTCGTTCCAGCGCGGGTCCTGCCGCCACTCCTCCTCGCGCTCCCGTGCCGTCTCCATGGCGTGCGACGCCTCCTCGCGGGTGGCGTACGGGCCGAAGCGGTCGGCGGCGCGGCACTGCGGGCCCTCCTCGACCGTGCCGTGTTTGAGGCAGTAGTACCACTCGCCCGGTTTGCCCGCCGGGCGCTTCTTGAACAGCGCCATGACTCCTCCTTCGCCGGTCTCCGCGACCTCTCGCCCCCATGCTCCCCGACCGGCCGTGACTACACTCGCAGGCATGTCTGGCCAGTCACTTCTCGTCCCCGGGAAACTCTCTCCCGCCCGCCCCGTACCCGCGTCGATCCCGCGCCCCGAGTACGTCGGCAAGGAAGCGCCCACCCCGTACTCCGGACCCGAGGTCCAGGACGCCGAAACGATCGAGCGGATGCGGATCGCGGGCCGCATCGCCGCACAGGCGATGGAGGAGGCGGCCAAGCACATCGCGCCCGGCGTGACCACCGACGAGCTCGACCGGGTCGCGCACGAGTTCATGTGCGACCACGGCGCCTACCCCTCGACGCTCGGCTACCGGGGTTTCCCCAAGTCCCTCTGCTCCTCGGTCAACGAGGTCATCTGCCACGGCATCCCGGACTCGACCGTCCTGCGCGACGGTGACATCGTCAACCTCGACGTGACGGCCTACATCGGCGGCGTGCACGGCGACAACAACGCGACGTACCTCTGCGGCGACGTGGACGAGGAGTCGCGCCTGCTGGTGGAGCGCACCCGGGAGGCGCTGAACCGGGCGATCAAGGCGGTCAAGCCGGGCCGCCGGATCAACATCATCGGCCGCGTCATCGAGTCCTACGCCAAGCGCTTCGGCTACGGCGTGGTCCGGGACTTCACCGGCCACGGCATCAACTCGTCCTTCCACTCCGGCCTGATCGTCCCGCACTACGACAGCCCGCACCACGACACCCTGATCCAGCCGGGGATGACGTTCACCATCGAGCCGATGCTGACGCTGGGCACGTACGAGTACGACATGTGGGAGGACGGCTGGACGGTCGTCACCAAGGACCGGAAGCGGACGGCACAGTTCGAGCACACCCTGGTGGTGACGGACACGGGCGCGGAGATCCTGACGCTGCCCTGACCGGCCACCCCTGACCGGTCACCTCGGCCGGTCGCCCCGACGGGCCCTCCCGCGGGAGCGGCGACGGCGGTATCGTCTTTCCGACAGCGCGTCGGCAAAACGATTGACTTAGGCAAGCCTAACCACGGACAATCGGCTCAGGGGACGCTTCGGTGTCCTCGTGGACCGGTTGTTCGTCGCTCGCCCGTCGCTCCCGTCCCTTCGTCATCGGAGGTCCGCCGTGGACTCGCCCGACACGACCCCGCCCGCTCCCTTTTCCGTGCTGATCCGCACCGCCTCCCAGGACCCCCACACCGAGGCCGAGAACTCGTCGTTCATGGGCGACCTGCTCGGCGGCCGGCTCGGCGTCTCCGCCTACCGCCGCTACACCGAGCAGCTCTGGTTCGTCTACCGGGCCCTGGAGGCCGCCGCCCCGGCCCTCGCCGACGACCCCGTCGCGGGCCCCTTCATCCGCCCCGAGCTGGCCCGCACCGCGTGCCTGGAGCGCGACCTCGCGCACCTGGGCGGCCCCGGCTGGCGTACGGAGCTGGCGGCCCTGCCCGCCACCGAGGCGTACGCCGCCCGGATCGAGGAGTGCGCCCGCGACTGGCCCGCCGGCTACGTCGCCCACCACTACACCCGCTACCTCGGCGACCTCTCCGGCGGCCAGGTCATCCGCGGCACCGCCGAGAAGACCTGGGGCTTCGAGCGCAAGGGCGACGGCGTCCGCTTCTACGTCTTCGACGGCATCGGCAGCCCCACGGCCTTCAAGCGCCACTACCGCGAACTCCTCGACGCGCTGCCGCTCGACGACCTGGAGAAGCAGCAGGTGATCGCCGAATGCAAGCGCGCCTTCGGATTCAACACGGCGGTGTTCCGGCAGCTCGGCGAGGAGTTCCCGCTGAGCGCGTGAGCGGGGCACAAGCTCCGGCGGACAGCCTCAGCCTCCGAGGAAGACAGCGACCCCTGTGGCAAGGATGACCACGACGGTCAGCAGAATCCCCACCACCATCGGCGTCAACCGGTCCCGCTTCCGCAGCGGCGGCCGGAACCGGTCGGCCGGATTCGTGGCGAACTCCCACCAGTTGACGACCTGCCGGTAGGCCACGTCGAAGTCGGGGGCGGGGTAGAGGTAGCTGCGCTGGAGTGCGGGCAGGGAGCGGCGCCGCCTGTTCCGGAGCGTGATGCGGACCGTGCGCGTCTCATACAGCCCCGTCCCGGTCTCGCGCACGTCGATCCACCGGATTTCGTGCCAGGGGTAGGTGCGGCCCCGCCCGAAGCCCCATGAGGTGGTGATGCCGGACGCCCCGACCACCGTCCGGCACCGGACGGTGACGAAGAACCCGAGAACGACGGACACGGACATCATCCCGAGCATCCAGCGGAAGGACGCCGGGCCCGTTTTGGTGTAGGCGGAGGCCAGTTGGCCCGCGCAGAGCAGCAGCCAGAACACCAGCCGCCCCTTGCTCGGGCGGTACCGGTCCCTGCCCCGGAAGACCAGCTCGTTCATCGCGCGCACACCCCGCCGCGGTTCCGAGGACGCTCGTCTCCCGACCGGGAGCGTGCGATTGAAGGGCCGAGGCCGGACACGTTCATGGGTACTACCTTCTTGCGGTCGTGCGAGCGCGAGCGCGCGCTCCGGTGTGGCAACCGCCGACGACGGCGGCAGGCCGGTGAGCGGGCGGAGACCGTCGGCCGGGCCCTGGCGCCTCCGGCCCCGGCTCGTTGCCGGGACCGGGCACCAGGGCCACCCCCGTTTCCCCCGGGCCGATGATGACCTGCGGCGACGGCGAAGCGCACTGCCGGAACCCGGCAATCTTCGGACCCCGTTCGCTGCCGCATCCGCCCCCACTCCGGCGGAGCCCGGCGTTCCGGGGCCCGGGCCGTCAGGGCACCGAGGAGCGTCTGTCACCCTGATCCTTCGGCCGGGCGCGTCAGGGAATCGTCAGGGGCGCGCCAAGAAAGCGGGAGGGGACGTGACACGGGGGGCATCACCCGGCACACGGGCGGAAACACCCGGCACACAGGCGGAATCGCCCGACCACTACGTGACGGGCTACGCCGACATCGTCCTGGACGCCTCGGCCACCGGCCGCCGGCTCTGCCGGGAGGAGCTGGACTCCCGGCGCGCGCTCGGCGAACGCGCCGCCCGCAGCCCCTACGGGTTGCGGACGTTGATCGGCGCGCACCTCTCCGCCACCCGCGCCCTCACGTCCGCCCTCCCCCTCGCCACGGGAAGCCGTGACGCGCGGGCCGTCATGGACGGCGTCCTCTCCGCGGCCGAACAGGCCGTGGACGCGTTCGCCGACGGCTACGAGCGGGCGCGGCGCCTCGCCGTGCGCCAGGAAGAGGCGGCACGCCGCGAGTTCATCGACGACCTGCTGCACGGGCGCGGCAACCTCGGCCGGCTGGCGGAGCGCGCCGAGCACGTCGGGCTGCGCCTCGCCCACACCCAGGCGGTCGCGGTGGCGGCCGGTCCCGAGCCGTTCGGTGATCTGCACCGCACCGCGCGGCAGGTGGAGGCCGCTCTGGGCGCGCGCTTCGACGAACGCCGCATCCTGCTGGCGACCAAGTCCGGCCGGCTGGTCTGCGTGGCCCAGGGCGACGGGCACGAGCTGCTGGACTTCTTCGCCGAGCGCGTCCTGGAGGCGACGGGCGGCCGGGGCCGGGTGGCCGTCGGCCGTCCCCAGCCGGGCCCGGGCGGCGTCGCCCGCTCGTACGAGGAGGCGCTCAACGCCCTCGACCTGGCGGAGCGGATGGCGCTGCCCGCGTCCGTACTGCGCGCCGAGGACCTGCTGGTCTTCCCGGTCCTCACCCGCGACCGGCAGGCGCTGGCCGATCTCGTCCGGTCCACCCTCGGGCCGCTCCGGCAGGCCCGCGGCGGGGCCGAACCGCTGCTGGAGACGCTGAACGCCTATTTCGAGGCGGGCTGTACGGCCGCCGAGGCGGCCCGGCGCCTGTCCCTGAGCGTGCGCGCCCTCACCTACCGCCTGGAGCGCATCCACCGCTACACGGGCACCGACCCGGCCGACCCCCTGCACCGCTACACGCTCCAGACGGCGGTCATCGGGGCCCGGCTGCTGGGCTGGCCGGCCCAGGAAGTCTGAACACGGCCGCCCCGGAGGCGGGTTCGCCGGTCACGGAGTCAGATCACCCGCTCCCCCATGACCACCGCCCGCCCGCCGACCTCGATCGTCCCGTCCGGCAGCGGGCGCGTGACGATCCGCGAGCCGACGCCCTGCCGGATGTCCAGGGCCCGGCCGAGCTCGGCGGTGAGGACGAGGGCGGCGGCGCCCGTCGCCTCGTCCTCCGCTATGGCGTCGCCGCGGCGCGGGAAGGCCCGCGCGCGGACCCGGCCCGCCGCCTCGTCCTCCCAGGCCCAGGCGTACAGCCAGCCCTCTCCGGGCGGCGGCGCGGGCAGCGCGTCGACCTCCGCCACGGAGCCGTACCGCTCCATGCGCCGCCCGGACGCCCACTCCGCCCGCCCGGCGATCCGGATGACGTCCCCGTCGCGGCGCACCGGCACCTCCCCGGCGGGCGGACGCAGCACGTCCGCTTCGATGAGCAGCGAGGCGACGCCGACGAGCGGATGCCCGGCGAACGGCAGCCGGACGCTGGGCGTCCAGATGTCGACGGTCCCGCGCTCCGCGTCGTCGACGAACACCGTCTCGCTGAAGCCGAGTTCGGCGGCGAGCGCCTGCCGTCGCTCCGGCCCGGTCACGGACGCGCCGTCCAGGACGACGCCGAGCGGATTGCCGCCCTTACCGTCGGGGCCGCGGAACACGCTGAGTATGCGAACGTTGATCACGTCCCCATCCAACAGCAGTGCGGACCGGCGGACATGGCGGGAGCCGGGCGGCCCGCCCGCGCCGTCCGCCCGGCCTCACTGTCAGTGCCCTGTGACAGGATGCGAACGCGTCCACGGGGGGGTGGGTCGCGGACTAATGATCAGCAGGGAGCGGGAGATGGGTGCGGGTACCGAGCCGGACGGCTCGTCCAGGTCCGACGAGGAGTGGGAGCGGTTTCTGCGCGAGTCGGCGGCGGGTGTCGCCGACGCGCCCAAGGAGCCGTCGGCGCGGGCCCGCGAGGTGGCGAAGCGGCTGCGCGCCGAGCCGGACCGCGGCCCGGAGAGCTGGCGCGGTTACACGCCCGCGCGGCCCAAGCGGCGCACGGGCTGGTACGTGGCCGGGCTGCTGGCCTCGCTGGCGCTGCTGGTGGTCGCGGTCGCGCCCGGACGGATAGTGGACCTGTTCACCGGCACCGACTCCACGCCGTCGGCGGCCGAGACCGGCCGGCCGGACCAGGCGCCCCCGGCGGAACCGGCCGGACGCCCCACCGTGGACGAGCCGTTCCGCGGCTCGCCGGCGGCGCGCTGGGCGGACGGAGCGGCGGGGATCACCGTGCCGAAGGCCAGGGCGGTCGGCTGGATGAGCGCGGCCGAGGTCGAGCGGGCCCTCGCCCGCAGCCGGGACTTCCTCGTCGCGTCCGGCCTGGACCGCGGGGTGCTCCGGGGCGAGCGCCCCGAGAAGGCGATCGCACTGATCAACCCGCACCAGAAGGACGTCCAGGACCTCCTGGGAACCGCTTTCCGGGCCCCGGGCGAGAAGAACGACCCTCTCCTCCTCTTCAGCCGCTTCCAGCCCTCCCGCACCCGGCTGGTCGGCGACGTCGTGAAGACCCGGGGCCGGCTCACCTACCGGGAGGGCGAGCGCGGCGCGCTCCAGGTGACCGCCGACGTCACCTTCGTCTACCCCGTCACGCGCGCGGACGCGGGCGGCGACGGCGGGGGCCGCGACGGCGAGATCGTGCGGACGATCGTCCGGCGCGAGCTGGTCCTGAGCTGGGACGATCCTGCCAAGGTGGTCACCGAGCCGGGCACGTTCTCGATCGTCTCGTACAAGTACGACATGACCAACGGCGGCTGTGGCGCCCCCACGGGCTACTTCACCCCGCCCTTCGGCACCGACCGCCGGGCGGACGGAGCCGGCCCGGAGGTCGACCCGTACGACCGCAGCGCGCCGATACGGCGGGGCGAGCCCTCCAGGGACGAGTGCGGGAGGGCGACGCGGTCCTAGCGGGCGGCACTCGGCGGAGGCCGCCTGGAACTCGAGGGGACGAACGTCCAGCCGCGGATCCGCTCCCGGCACCGGCACTGACACCGGCACCGACCGGTCACCGGCGCCGGGACGGTCGGCCGGGCCCCGCGCCCGGCCGGGCGGCGACGTGCACGCGCGCCGGCCCGAGGCGGCTCACACCGAGGCGGGCAGCGCGTACCGCACCCCCGTCGCCTCCTCCGACAGCTCCCACAGCCGGCGGCCGGCGGCGGGATCGGCGGCGGCCGGGGCGAGTTCGACCTCCTTCGGGGCGCCGCGCGGTTCGCCCTTGCCGGACGGGCCGATGAACAGGCCGCCCACCAGGCCGGGTTCGGTGGCGGCGTAGAGCTGGGGCAAGGCGCCCTGCTCGGGCGTCTGCGCGAGGAGCGCGTTCCCGACGCGGCCGAGGAGAAGCCGCTGCAGGGCGCTCGACGACTTCATCTGGAGGCCGGAGGCCGTGTATCCGGGGTGCGCGAGCAGGCTGCGCACCGGGCTCCCGGCCTCGGTCAGCCGGCGGTGCAGCTCGCACCCGAAGACCGCGTTGGCGAACTTCGACTGGTTGTAGGCGCCCATCGGCGAGTACCGGCGCTCGCCGGTGAGGTCGTCGAAGTCCAGGCCCGCCTTGCGGTGGTTGACCGAACTGACGGTGACGACGCGCGGGTCGCGCCCGGCGGCCAGCAGGTCGAGCAGCAGACCGGTGAGCGCGAAGTGGCCGAGGTGGTTGCACCTGGACGCCGGCTACGACTCGGACGGACCCGCACCGAGCTCACCGCCCGCCACCTGCACGGCCGCATCGCACAGGCGAGAAAGCGCCGGTCCAGGCCAGTCAGCGGTGGCATGTCGAGCGCACCCACGCCTGGCAGAACGCCTTCCACCGCCTTGCCCGCTACTACGAGCGCCGCTCGACCGTCGTCAACGCCTTCTTTGACCTCGCCGACACGATCATCACCGTCCGCAGCCTCATCCGCCGAGCCTGGACCACTTACCGCTGGGACACCCGCCCCCCGCGCTGCCATGACTGATCACCGATTCACCAGGGCACGGGCGTTCCGTCCCAGGAGAAGAAGCCACCGGTGGGGCCGTCGTCCGGGAGCAGGGCCAGGCGGAGTGCGCCCCGCGCGGCCACGGCCGGGTCATCGCCGGCTGCGGCGGCCGGGGGGTTGAGGTCGGTGGCCCGAAGGCCGGGAGCGAGCGCGTTGACCTTGAAGCCGTCCTCGGCCAGCGTCTGGGCGTAGAGGACGGTGAGGGCGTTGAGGGCGGCCTTGGACGAGCGGTAGGCGGCGGCGCCACCGCTTCCCGGGGTGAACTGGGGGTTGGGATTCGTGCTCCAGGTCAGCGACGCGGTGCCGCTGGAGATATTGACGATGCGGGGGCGTGGGGATCGGCGCAGGGCGGGCAGGAAGGCATTGGTCACCGCCGCCACCGCGAACACGTTGGTCTCGTACGTGCGCCGGTACTCCTCGACGAGGGTGTCGGTCGGCGGGGCGAGGGAGGGTGAGATGCCGGCGTTGTTGACCAGCACGTCCAGGCGGTCGACCTTGGCCGCGGCTTGTGCGATGCCGTCGGGATCCGTCACGTCGAGGACCAGCAGCCGTGCGCCGGCGCCGATCTCCTCGACGGCCCGCAGTCCGCGTCCCGGGTCGCGGGAGCCCACATACACGGTGAGGCCTTCGGCCGCGAGCAGCCGGGCGATGTGCTTGCCGATGCCCTTGTTGGCACCGGTGACCAGAGCTGTGTGATCGTTCATGGCAACTACGGTCCCCTGCCGGTGGGTACCGTGCCAGGGACAACCTGTACCAGGCAAGCGGCCGGGGGTGGCATGGCGCGGCAGGAGCTGGCCCGCTTTCTGCGGGACCGTCGGGCGGGCCTGCGCCCGCACGAGGCGGGGTTGACGACGATGGACACCGCCCGCCGTACGCCGGGCCTGCGCCGCGAAGAGGTGGCGGACCTCGCCCACATGTCGGTCGACTACTACACGCGACTGGAGCAGGCCCGGGGACCGCGGCCATCGGCCCGGATCCTGGAGGCGCTGGCCCAGGCGCTGCGGCTCACACCGGCCGAGCGCAGCCACCTGTTCCGCCTGGCGGGATCGGCCCCGCCGCCCGGCGGCAACGTCGTGCGGCAGGTCCGCCCGCACGTGGCCCGGATGCTGGAGCGGCTACCGCAGACCGCTGCCATCGTCACCGACGCGGCCTACGGCGTCGTCGCCTGGAGTCCCCTGGGCCAGGCGCTCCTCGGCGGCGACCTCGCACTCGGGACGACAAACCTGGCCCGGCGCCGCTTCCTGGACCAGGGGCGCATGTACGAAAGCTCCGGCAGCGAGGAGTTCGGGCACATCGTGGTGGCGCGACTGCGCCGGGCCGCCGACCGCTACCCGCACGACCCGCAGCTGACCACCCTGCTGGCTGAACTGCACTCCAGCAGTGAGGAGTTCCGGCAGATCTGGCAGACACGTCCGGTCCACGCACCCGGGCACCGCACCAAGACCCTCGACCACCCGGAAGCCGGCACGCTGCGGTTGAACTGCGACGTCCTGCTCGTGCCCGAGGAAGACCAGGAAGTCGTCCTGATCACAGCCGACCCCGGATCACCCGCCTCGCGGACCCTGCAAACGCTGGCCCGGCAGACGACCTGAAACGGAATTCGCGCACAGACTCCCCAGCGGCCACAGAACGTCGCAACTCCACGATCACAAAGACCTGTGACCACCTCGCTGACCCCGCCTGTCTGCGCTGGCTCTCATCGGCGCGGCAGTTCGCCCTGCGGACCTGGGCCACGGCCGTGTGCGGCGGGGCCCGCCGGCGCGGTGCGCTTCAGGCGGGCGCCGACGCTCTCGGCCTCGGCGGGCGGGAACGCCGTCCCGGTGATCGGTCGTGCGCCGGGGCCAGGGGGACGAGGACACCGTCCGCGACGTGAACGCGCCCGTACCGGCGGCGGGAGAGGCGGCTCACCGGAGCTCGTCCCCCCGCATCCACCGGGTCGGCGGGCCGCTGCCGACGCCCCGGTTCCGGCCGGTGGCCGGGCCGGCGCCTCAGCCGCCGGACAGGGCGCGGTCCAGGAGGGGGAGCAAACGGTCCCAGTGGCGTTTCAGCCCGGAGGCGCTGAAGGCGTCGGTGTCGGACATGGTGAAGCCGTGGACGGTGCCGGGGTAGATCTCGGAGGTGTGGTCGACCCCCGCGGCGTCCAAGGTCCGGTTGAGCTCGTCCAGGGCCTCGGGCGTCATGTCGCCTTCGGCGTGGGCGAAGTGGACCTGGGCGGTGAGCCGGGAGAGGAGGCCGGGCCCGTCGGCGCCCACGGGGCCGTGGAACCCGGCGACGGCGCCGACCCGGCCGGGGTGGGCCGCGGCCGTGCGCACCGCCAGGAGGCCGCCTATGCAGTAGCCGGTCACCGCGACCGGGCCGGTGCCGACCTCGGGCTGGGCGGTGAGGAACCGGAGGTAGGCGTCGGCGTCGCGCAGGGCGCGTTCGGCGGTGTGCGCCTCGATCAAGGGCATCAGCCGGGCGAAGACCGCGGGCCGGGCCTCTTCTCCGATGTGCTCGGGAAGCTCGATCACCGGTGCCGGGCCGTGCCGGTAGAAGAGGTGGGGGACGAGCACGTAGTACCCGTGCCCGGCCAGTTCGTGGGCCAACTCCCTTATCACCGGCCGGATGCCGAAGCCGTCCGTGTACATCAGCACCCCCGGGTGCCGCTCGCCGTCGTCGGGGAAGGCGGCGAACGCGTCGGCCCTACCGTCCGGGGTGGGAATCCGCAGTGCCTTGAGGGGCATGAGCTCTCCTGTCGTGGTGGATCTGTCGAACTGTGATCAACACTGAACGACACGACGGAGGCGGGGCGCGCGCGGCGGCGCCGGGTCTTCGCGCGGACGGCGGGGCCGCACCGGCCGTACGGAAGCAAGACAGCATGATCCGCCGCTACATCATCCGGCGCAACCGCCGCGCCGCCGGCGAACGCCTACGCGAGGTAGTCGACAAGGCGAACGTCGCCTGACATGTGATGCGGCTGCTCCCGATCAACCAGCGGCGCAGAACTCGTTGCCCTCGGGGTCCAACATGATCCACCAGTGTCCGGCCGGGCCGTTGTCGACCTCGCGGACACGGGTGGCTCCCAGGGACTCCAACCGTGCTATCAGGTCGTGCAGCCCGCCGGGCTCACTGTGGACGTCGAGGTGCAGCCGGTTCTTGACGGTCTTGCCCTCGGGCACGTCCTGGAACAACAGACGTCGGCCGTGACCGGTACCACTGACCTCGTCGAACGGGTCCTCCGGATGCCGGATGGCAGCGTAACCACGGAAGATCCGACGACCACGGTGTTCGGCCACCACGTCCTCACTGATGTGCCCGGCAGCCAGCAGGCGCTCGATGAGCGCGGTGGGGTCTTCCACCTCATATTCCAGGGCGGCGGCCCAGAAGTCCGCGAGTGATGACGCGTCCTGGGCGTCGACGACCAGCTTCCAATGCAATGCCATGACCCACTTATACCTGCCAGGACCGACACTCCGGGCTGACCTGCCAGAATGCCGCCCAGGATGCGAAAGAAACGAGGTCCGCCGGCATCCCGGCTGGTACCGGCACATCACCCTGGCCATGCTCGCCCACGCCTTCCTCGCCGCGATGGCCGCCGCCGCGGGGACCGAAAGGGGGGGCGGCAGAAACGGTTCCGACGCCCTCGCACCGCTCACCGTGGCGGAAATCCGGCGACTCCTGGCAACTGGCCGCCCCACGCCGGCGCACCTGCGGCACACCTGCCACGCGCTGAACTGGTCCCGCTGGCGCCGCCGCCACCAGGCCACCGCCCGCCGCTGCCACTACCACCGTCGCCCCCAAGGTCACGAACTGCCGCCACCTGACGGGGAGTCAGCCGAGTGCACTCCAAAACAGAGCTCTGGCCAGCAGCGATAGCGAACGGCGACTGTAGCTGAATACTCCAGCCGTAGATCGCTGGTGCGCCGTCCGAACCGACCGCGCCTACGGGTGCGTGTCCGTAATCGCGATGACCTCGTCGAGGCGGTCCAGGGCAGCCTGCAGGTCGTCGACCTTGGCCTGGATGCGGTCGCGCTCGGCGCGCAGCATGGCTCGTTGCTCGGCGTCGGTGTGCCCGGAGTCCCAGCACGGAAGGAGTTCCGTGATCCTTCGGCTGGTCAGGCCGGCGGCGAACATCTGCTGGAAGAAGCGGACCAGGGCGACGGCGTCCTGTCGGTAGAGGCGCTGGCCGGATGGACTGCGCTCGGCGATGAGCAGCCCCTGCTGCTCGTAGTAGCGCACGGCGCGTACCGAGACGCCGGCGCCCCGTGCCACCTCGCCGATGCGGATCAGCCGCTCGCCCGCGGCCTCCGTGACGGTCATGGCGATTCCTCTCACTCCGGCCCTGATGATCAGCACTTGCCTCTGACGTCAGCGTCAGGTTTTAGCGTACGGGGCATGGACATCAACCACTCAGTTGCCCTTGTCACCGGAGCCAACCGCGGCCTGGGCCGCGCCTTTGCCCAGCGCCTGCTCGAACGGGGCGCCCGCAAGGTCTACGCGACGGCCCGCCGACCGGAGACCGTGGACCTGCCCGGGGCCGAGGTGCTGCCCCTCGACATCACCGATCCCGCATCCGTGAGGGCCGCCGCCGAGGCCGCCGCGGACGTCTCGCTGCTCGTCAACAACGCGGGGATCCAGACGGGGACCGACCTGGTGACCGGCTCGCTGGACGCGGTGCGGCACGAGCTGGAGACCAACGTGTTCGGCCACCTGGGAATGATCCGGGAGTTCGCGCCGGCGCTCGCCAGGAACGGCGGGGGCGCGATCGTGAACGTCCTCTCCGCCATGTCGTGGTTCGGGGGCAAGGGCGTCAATGCCTACCACCTGACCAAGGCCGCCGCCTGGGCCATGACCAACGGCGTCCGCCTGGAGCTCGCCGGGCAGGGCACGCTCGTGACAGCGGTGCACCTCGGCCTGGCCGACACCGACATGGCCGCGGGCTGGCCCGTGGACAAGATCGCGCCGTCGGACCTGGCCGACGCGGCGCTCGACGGTGTCGAGGCGGGCTCCGCCGAGGTCCTCGCCGACCAGTGGAGTCGGGACGTCAAGTCCCGACTGCCACTGGCACCGGAAGAGTTCAACACCGCTATGGACCGAGCCCTGGCGGCGCTGACGACAGGTTGAGGGGCCCTCGGGCCACGCCGGCTTCGGTCGGCAGGCGAGCGTCGCGAGGGTCACCCAGCGCAGCCGGTGGGTGTGGCGGCGGACATGGCGCTCGTCCAGACCGGCGAGGCCCTTGGCGGCTTGGAAGGCCTCCTCGATCCTCCAGCGGTTCCGGCGACGCGGACCAGGACGGGCAGCGGTACTGGCCGCGGGCTGAAGCGGCGGTCGACGGGGCGGGCCCTGTGCGCCGGGACCTGCGGACAGTTGCCGCCATCCTTCTCCTCCAAGGCGCCCTCTGTGGGCGGTGATCCGACCGTACGGCGCCCGGAACGGCCGCCCGGCCTGTCCCGTACGAGCTGCGCGACGCGGTTCGGCTCCTACGTCGGTCCATCGCCGATGGCCTGCCTCACCTGGTGGCGGCCGAGTAGCGCGGCGCGCTTCCTGTGGGAGGGCGACGCGCCACTGGCGGCCGTCGCGCGCAGGGTGGGTTACGGGTCGGAGCCCGCCTTCCGCCTTCAAGCGGGAGTTCGGCACCGCGCCGGGCGCCTTCCGCAAGGCCGGTTACGGGCCGCGCCGGCGGTTCCGGTCCGCCGTCGCCCGCGTGCACCGCGAGCGACGGCGGCCGGCCCTCAGCCGATCGAGAAGGTCGCGCCGGGGGTGGCGTACTCGACGGGACCGTCGAACCGCGCCGCGGCGCGTGCCACCGCTTGCGTCGGCGTGAGGAAGCGGCCGACGTGGGTGACGATCAGCCGGCCCGCCCCGGCCGCGGCGGCCGTGTCGCCGGTGTCCTCGGGCGTGTGGTGGACCCGGTCGCTCTCGACCGGCGCCTGTGCGCTCTCCGCTTCGCACAGCAGCACGTCGCATCCCTGGGCCAGTTCGGTGAGGCTTGGGCAGGGCGCCGTGTCCCCGGAGTAGACCAGCGACGCGCCCGTCGCTCCGGCCTCCGCCCCCGCCGTCTCGACGCGCACGGCGAAGGCGGGAATGCCGTGCGACACCGCCCGGCTGGTCAGCCGGAGCGGGCCGACGGCCGCCTGGTGCCCGTCGTGCAACTCCGTGACGGCGAAGGCTGATTCGACCGGGCTGCGGGCCGCCGTGTTGGTGAGGAAGCCGGCCAGCCGGTCCGCGATGCCGGGCGGGCCGTAGAGCGGGATCGGCGCGGTGAGGCGGATGTCGGCGTACAGAGCGCCGTAGTACGCGGTGAGGAGATCCGCGCTGTGATCGGCGTGAAGGTGCGAGATCCAGATCGCGTCGAGCTCGTTGAGCCGCACGTGCCGCTGGAGCGGTCCCAGCGTGCCGCTGCCCGCGTCCACCCAGACATGGGTGCCGCCGTACGACACGAGGTAGCCGGAGCATGGGTTGTCCGCGCTCGGGTAGGGCGTCGCGCAGCCCAGGACGGTGAGGTGGAGAGTCTCGTCGCTCATCGCGGGATAGTAGAACACGTGATCGCGGAGCCCTGCCCGGAAGCGCCACGCCGCCGCGGCGGGGGCCGGCCCGGCCGTTCCGCACCGCGAGCACGTGCGGCGTCCCGGGCCGGCGGCGCGACACGTCCGCGAGAGGGGGAAGGGGAGCCGCACTGTCTCGTGGAGGTGTTCCTCCCGGTACAGCGCGTGACCGCACCGGTCGCAGCCACCACCGCACCGCGCCTGCCGACCATGTGTCCTCCGCGATACCCGAGACACCGCCGCCCCCACGACCAACCGTGCACCCGCTGGTCCCGGGCTCGTTGGAGCACCGACCGCACGCCCTCCCACGCCTCGTGCGTCGCCGCCCACTCCGTCCCGAGCGTGCTCCGGCCGGGCCGGCGCTCCCGCCGCCGCGCGACCCGCCGTGCGTACGGTCGGCCGGCGTTGGTACAACCCCGTCATGACGTACCGGTTCACCGCTCGCGCCGCCGCGGCGGAAGTCGGCCCCGACGGCTGCTTCATCGAGGCCGGCCTCGCGGAGGACGAGGACGGCAGCGGCTTCATCCTGCTGTTCATGATGGGCGAGGAAGTCCCCGACGAGCAGGAGGTCGCCCTCGGAATGGACACGCACTGCCTGGTCACAGCCGGCCAGGGGACCGCGTACGGGTGCGTGCGCGAGGCCGTCATGGAGGGCGACGTCCTGCGCGTATCGCTGGATCCCGACGCACTGGAGAGCCTGGGGCTCGACGACCCCGAAATCGAAGCCGTCGTCGAAGCCCCGGCCGAGGACGTCGCCCGGTTCCGCGAGACTCTGTCTCGGGTCCTCGCCTACGGGCGCGCGGACGCGCGGCCCGCCAGGGTGGCGGTCTGACGCGACGCGGCTGGGCGGGGCTGCGCGGCACCGTTCCGGCGGAAAGCCCCCGCTCGCGCCTCAGGCCACCGGCGTCGCCGCGGCCAGTCCGGTGATCTCGGCGGCGACGGCGGCCGGGTCGGGGGCGACGGTCGTGTGGGCGACGCCGTCCAGGTCCGGGTGGGTGCCGACGCGGACGCCGTGCCGTGCGTTGCGCAGGAGGTCGAGGTCGTTGATGTCGTTGCCGAAGGCGTTGTAGTGGTCGATGCCCAGCGAGGTCAGGGCCTCCCACTTGGTGGTGGCGCCCGGGGCGAAGTCGATGAGCGCCTCGTCGAGGTGGTGGTTGACCGTCATCCCGAGCCGCCGGCCGGCCTCGGCGAGGGCGGGCAGGTCGGTCGCGTCGACCACGAGGAACTTCACGACGGAGGGGAGGTCGGCGAGGTCGACGCGGCGGGCGAGGCGGCCTTGGTCGACGCGGCCGAGGATGGGGTGGTCGGCGGGCCCGGTGTAGGCGTAGTCCCACGGGCCGTCGGCGAGGTAGCCCGCCTTGAACCGGTGGGCTTCGACCAGGAGTTCACCCAGGTCGCCGGCCTCGAACGCGGCCCGCGCCCGGACCCGGCCGTCGACGGAGACGAGGCTGCCGTTCCCGCCGATCAGCGTCGCGGCGGGGAAGGCCCCGCCGAGGACGGGCAGGAGGTCGCGGACCGGGCGGGCCGAGGCGAACACCAGGTGGTGGCCGCCGCGTTCGCATGCTTCGATGGCGGCGAGGATCCGGCTGTCGATCGTCCTTCCGTCGAAGCAGAGGGTGCCGTCGACGTCGAAGACCGTGGTGCGGGCGCTGTTGATCACGACGGGATCGTACCGAGCCGGTGCCGTGGGGGGCACCCGGGCGGTGTGATGGGATACGCCGCATGGGTCCCAGGCATCCGTCCCCACCACCCCGTACCGCGTCCTGCCCGAAGGCCGGGACGCCGTGAGCGACCGCCGGGAACCGCCGGAGCCCGGCGCCGTCCCCCTCGACCCCGAACTCGCCGCGGTCCTGGCGTCTTTGGGCGAGGCGGCGAGGGAGCCGGTCACCCCGGAGAACCTCGCGGCCCGGCAGGCGCGGGATGCCGCCACCCGCCCGCGGCCGACGGTCGAGGACCTCCGCGCGGGCGGCCTCTTCGAGGTGGCGGAGCTGTCCGTGCCGGGGCCACCGGGCGGCCCGGACGTCACGCTGGTGAGCGCGCGGCCGTCGTCCGCCCCGGCCGGGCCCCTGCCGCTCCTCTACTACCTGCACGGCGGCGGGCTGATCGCGGGCAACGCGTGGTCCGTCCTCCCCCGCGTCCTCCGGGACTGGGCGCTCCCGCTGGGGCTGGCGGTCGTCTCGGCCGAGTACCGGCTGGCGCCCGGGGCGCGGTACCCGGAACCGCTGGAGGACTGCTACGCCGGGCTGGCCTGGGCGGCCGGGCACGCGGACGAACTGGGCGTCGCCCCGGACCGGATCGTCGTCGGGGGGAAGAGCGCCGGCGGCGGGCTCGCCGCGGCCCTCGCCCTGCTGGCCCGCGACCGCGGCGGTCCCCGGCCGCTGGGCCAGCTCCTGCTGTGCCCGATGCTGGACGACCGCGCGGCCACCTTCTCCAGCCGCCACCTGTCCGTCCCGGGGGCCCTGGACCGTACCTCCGACGCCACGTCGTGGCGGGCCTACCTGGGCGACCGCCACGGCACCGCGGACGTCCCGCCGTACGCGGCCCCCGCCCGCGCCACGGACCTCTCCGGCCTGCCGCCGGCCTATATCGACGTCGGATCGGCCGAGATGTTCCGCGACGAGTGCGTGGCCTACGCGAACGCGCTCTGGCAGGCCGGCGGCCGGGCCGAACTCCACGTCTGGCCCGGCGCGTACCACGGCTTCGACACCATGGCCCCGGCGGCGGCCCTCAGCCGCACCGCCCGTACCGCCCGCACCGACTGGCTCGGGCGGCTCCTCGCCCGCTCCACCCCGCGAGCCGGCCGACCGGGTGGCGAGTGAGTCAGCCCAGCCCCGGCAGTCCGCGCAGTTCCCCGACGCGCAGGAGCCGCGCGAAGAGGAGGAACAGCAGCGCCATCGCGATGCCGCCCGTGACCAGCACGACGGCCGGTGTCCAGGTGTCCGGTGCCGGCCCGTCGGCGCAGAGACGGGCGACGAGCCGGCCGGCGATCCCGGCACCGGCGGCGGCCGCGGCCAGCTTGGCGTAGGTGCGGCAGATCCGCCGGCCGTCGAGGAGCCCCTCGGTGCGCCGCCTGAGCCGCAGGGCCGTGAGCAGCAGACCGACGCCGTACGACAGGGCGTAGGCGGCGGCCATCCCGGTGACCGCCCACCGGGGGGACAGCAGCAGGTGGCAGGCCACGGCCAGGGCGATGTTGACGCCGCTGATCCACAGCGCCATGCGGAAGGGTGTGCGCGTGTCCTCGAAGGCGTAGAAGCCGCGCAACAGGAGGTACTGCGCGGAGAACGGGATCAGTCCCAGGCCGAAGGCCTGCAGCATGTGCCCCAGGGGGACGGTCGTCGCGGCGTCGGCGGCCCCGTGGGCGAACAGCAGCCGCGCCAGCTGCGGTCCGAAGACGACGAAGAAGAACGCCGCCGGGACGATGACGACCCCGCTGGCCCGTAGCGCGCGGGAGAGCTGGGAACGCAGGTCGTCCAGGCGGTGCTCGGTGGCCGCCCGGCTCATGCGCGGAAGGAGCGCGGTGACGAGGGAGACCGTGACGATCGACTGGGGCAGCGTCCATATCTGCTGGGCGTAGCTGTAGGCGGTGTAGCCGACACCGTCGTAGGGCAGGGCGGTGTCCGCGGCGGAGGCCAGGCGGGTGACCACCGTGCTCGCCGCCAGGTTGGCCAGGACGAACAGCAGCGTCCACCGCGCCGCGCTCACGCTCTTGCGCAGGCCGGCGCCCCGCCAGTCGAAGCGCGGCCGGAACCGGAAGCCGGCGGCGCGGGCGTACGGGATCAGGGCCAGGGCTTGCAGGGCCAAGGCGACGGTGGTCCCGATCCCGAGCAGTCTCACCTCGGCACCGGTGATGTCCGAGATCCCTTCCGGGGCGGTCAGCATGCCGAGGTACAGCCCGAACATCGTGATGAGCACGAGGTTGTTGAGCACCGGGGTCCACATCATCGCCCCGAACCGGTGACGGGCGTTGAGGACCTGCCCGAAGATGCTGAACACGCCGTAGAAGAAGATCTGCGGGAGCAGGAACCGGGCGAAGGTGACGGTGAGTTCGAACGCGTCGTGTGTGGCGGGGGTGTCCTGCTGGTAGATGCCGATGATCGCGGGAGCGGCCCAGGTGGCCAGTGCGCTGCCGACGCCCAGAACGCACAACACGAGGGTGACCAGGCGTTGTTCGAACGCGGCGCCGCCGTCGGCGTCCTCCGCGCGGGCCCGGACCAGCTGGGGTACCAGGACGGAGTTCAGCGCGCCGCCGATCAACAGGAAGTACAGGCTGGTCGGCACCGTGTTGGCCTGGTTGTAGGTGGTGGCGAGCAGCCCGGCGCCCAGCGCGGCGGCCTGCAGCACCTGCCGTATCAGTCCGGTGGCGCGCGAGACCATCGTTCCGGCCGCCATCAGTGCGGACGAACGGGCCACGCCTCCCTGGCCTCCGGCCCTCTTCGGCGCGGCGTGCCTCCGCCGCGGGAGTGATCGCTCCGGCCGCTCGGTCGGCGTCTTCTCTGTCATGGCGACAATCTACGATTGTCCTTTGCCGGGGCTGACGTTGGCCGCGCGCTGGGTCGACCGGCCGCCTTCGAACCGGCCCTGAGCGGCTACGCGACCGCTTCCGGCGCGGGCCGGGGCGGCGTCCGGTCGCGGCGCGGAAGCAGGAGCGGTGTGGCCAGGATGAGCAGGCCGGCGACCGTCAGGGCCGTGCGCGGGCCGGTGGTGTCGGCGAGGAGGCCGCCGAGTGCGGTGCAGAGGGCGATGGACGTCTGCTGGCCGATCGACCAGGCCGTCAGGGTGCGGGCGACGAGGTGCTTGGGGGTGTGTTCGAGCCGGTAGGTGGCGAGCACCGGGGTGTAGAGGCTCATGTTGATGATGATCGCCAGCTCGACGGCGATGACGGTGACGAGGCCGACGACGCCAGGGCGGACGAAGGCGAGGCCGATCAGCCAGACGGCGCGCAGGGTGCCGACGGTCCGGAAGACCGCGGGCCGGCCGAAACGGGCCACGACGCGGCGGGCCAGCCGGGAACCGATGAGGCCGCCGAGGCAGGGGAGGGCGAAGGCGAGGCCGTACTGCCAGGGCGGGAACTCCAGCCGGCGGAGGAGGAGTACGGCCAGCAGCGGCTCGGTGGCCATGATCAGGCCGGAGACGAGGATCTGGTTGAGGTAGAGGGCCCGCAGGGTGGGGTCGCCGAGGATGTGCCGCCAGCCGTCGAGCAACCCGCCCGCCCGGACCGGGCTTTGGCCGGCCCGTCGCGGGTCCTCCTCCCGGCCGCGGATCGCGGCGATGCCCAGCGCGGAGAGCAGGTAGCTCAGCGCGTCGGCCACTACGGTCACGACCGGCCCGAACAGGCCGATCGCCGCCCCGCCCAGCGGCGGCCCGACCGCGATGGAGCTCCAGTTCGTGGACTCGAAGCGGGCGTTGGCCACGAGCAGGTCGTCCGGCGGGACGAGGGCCTTGAGGAAGGCACCGCCGGCCGCGTTGGACGCGATCTTCGCCGCTGCCACCACGGCCGAGACCACGAGCAGTTGGACGAAGCCGAGCAGCCCGAAGGCGTAGGCGGCCGGGATCGTCGCCATGGCCGTGAACCGGACCAGATCCGTCGCGATCATGACCGGGCGCTTGCGCCGGAACTCCACCCACGGCGCGAGCGGCAGCGCGATCAGCGCACCCACCGCGGGCCCGACGGCGGACAGCGCCGACACCTCCGCGGGGCCGGCGTGCAACACCAGTACGGCGATCAGCGGCAACGCCCCGAACCCCAGCCCGGACCCGTACGCGCTCACCGCGTACGCCGCCCAGAGCCGGCCGAAATCCCGGCCCAGACGTCTCCTGCCCACCATGCTCAGCACCCTCCCGTCACGGCCACCACTACAAACCGACGTTGTCGGGAACAGCCAAGCGAGCGGTACAGCGGCAGGTCAAACAACCATCTCCCCCAGTCACCACAACCTTCCGTTGTTCACTACGCTCGGCCCGCATGGACCTCGAAGCCGTACGCACCTTCGCCGCCGTCGTGGAAGCGGGCCAGTTCCAGAAGGCCGCCGCCGACCTGTCGATCACCCAGCAGGCCGTCTCCAAACGCATCGCCGCGCTGGAGCGCGACCTCGGCGTACGGCTGTTCACCCGCACGCCGCGCGGCACCGAGCCGACCATCGACGGGCAGGCGTTCCTGCCCCACGCGCGCGACCTGCTGCGCGTCGCCGAACGCGCGGCCGCCTCCGTGCGCACCGGCCGCCGCCCCCTCCGCGTCGACGTGATCAACTCGCGCGGCGCGGCGTCGGGCCTGATGCGCGACTTCCACCGCGCGCACCCCGGGACCGAACTCGACGTGGTGATGCTGCTCGACATCGAGACGGCCGTCACCGCCCTCCGCTCCGGCGCGATCGACGCGACGTTCCGCGCCGTCGCCGCGCCCGGCCGGCCCTTCCCCGAGGACATCGCGTCCGTCCGCATCCTCGACGAGCCGCTGGAGCTCCTCACCGGCCCGGCCCACGCGCTGGCGGACGCCCGCTCGGTGAGCGTCGCGCGGCTCGCCGGGCACCGGATCTGGATGCCGGGCATCGTCCCCGGCAGCGAGTGGGCCGCCTACTACGACGACCTCGTCGCCGAGTTCGGCCTCACCATCGAGGCGACCGGCCCCAACTTCGGCTCCGACGCGCTCCTGGACACCGTCGCCGACACCCCGGCCCTGGCCACCTTCATGGGCGGCCACACCCGCCTCGTCTGGCCCGCCGGCCACGGCCTGCGCCGCATCCCGGTCACCGACCCCACGCCCGTCTACCCCCACTCGCTCCTCTGGCACCGCGACAACCCCCACCCGGCCCTGCCCGCCCTCCGCGCCCACCTCGCCACCACGGCACCCGGCCACGACGCGGCGGGGACGTGGCGGCCGGGCTGGGTGCTGCCGCGGTGAACGGCGCCGCGGCCGTCCCGCCCGCACACACCGCGGTTCGGTCGACGGCGGCATCCTCCGGTCGGCGGCCGGCCCCGTGCCGATCGGGTCGGCCGCACACCCGGTACCGGAGACATCGCCCGAGCGGCCGGGCGGCCGGACGGCGTCCATACTGGACACCGTCCGCGGCCACCCGCCGGTTTGCCGGGGCGACCGGCCGTGGTCCCCCTCCGCGCCCGGGAGCACGTCATGAGGATCCACCTGACCAGCGTCTTCGTCGACGACCAGGAGAAGGCCCACCGCTTCTACACCGACGTGCTGGGGTTCGTGACGAAGCACGACGTGCCGGTCGGGGGGACGGACCGGTGGCTGACCGTCGTCTCGCCGGAGAACCCCGACGGGACCGAGCTCCTGCTCGAACCGTCCGGGCACCCCGCGGTGAAGCCCTACAAGGAGGCACTGGTCGCGGACGGCATCCCGGCCATCGCCTTCGCGGTGGACGACGTCCGCACCGAGTTCGAGCGGCTGCGCGGGCTGGGGGTGCGGTTCACCCAGGAGCCGGTGGAGATGGGGCCGGAGGTGACGGCGGTGCTGGACGACACCTGCGGCAACCTGATCCAGATCGCCCAGTCGGCGTAGGCGGCGGGCCTCGCCCCGGGGAGGCTCGGTCCTGCGGGCTCAGTCCTGTGTGGTCGGCCCCGCCGGGTCAGTCCTGCGCGGTCGGCCGTACGACGATGTCTCCGACGTCGACGCCGTCCGGCTGCTCGACGGCGAACGCGATGGCGCGGGCCACCGCGTCCGGCGGGAGGGCGGCCTCGGCCATGCGGTCGGCGATCCGGGCCCGTACCTCCGGATCCATGCGCTCCGTGAACTCCGTACGGACCATGCCCGGTGACACGACGGTGACGCGCAGCCTGTCGCCGGCCTCCTGGCGCAGGCCCTCCGCGATCGTACGGACGGCGTTCTTGGTGCCGGCGTACACCGACTGGAGCGGGACGACGCGCAGTCCGGCGGTGGACACGGTGTTGACGAAGTGCCCGCGGCCCTGGGCGCGGAAGACCGGCAGGGCGGCGGCGATGCCGTACAGGACGCCCTTGAGGTTGACGTCGATCATCTCCTCCCAGTCCTCCACGCGGAGTTCGTCGAGGGGGGAGATCAGGCCGACCCCGGCGTTGGCGACGAGGACGTCGAGCCGGCCGTAGCGTTCGCACGCCAGCCCGACGAGGCCCGACAGGTCCGCGCGCCGCGTAACGTCCGTACGTATCCAGGCGGCTTCGCCGCCGGCCGCCTCGATGCGGCCGGCCACGGCCGCGAGGCGCTCGGTGCGGCGTGCCCCGAGGACGACCTTCGCACCGCGTTCGGCGAGCAGCAGCGCGGTGGCCTCGCCGATGCCGCTTCCGGCGCCCGTGATCGCCACGACTTTGCCTTCGATTCCCGACATGGTCGGCGGTCCTCCCGGAGGGTGGGCAGGGGCAGGGCGGAGACATGGCCTACGGTGAAAGCGGAGGCGCCGCCGGTTCACTCGAACAGTAAGCGGAGGCGCCGCCACTTGCAATGAGGGCCGAGGAAGGGCGAGCGCTGATGACCCGAGAGACGGAACGCCCGCTGCGGGCCGACGCGCGGCGCAACCGGGAGCGGATCCTGGCCGCCGCGGTACGCGTCTTCGGCGAGGAAGGGCTGAACGCGCACTTCGAACGCATCGCCCGGGAGGCGGGCGTGGGCACCGGCACCCTCTACCGCAACTTCCCCACCCGGGAGGCGCTGGTCGAGGCGGCCTACCGCGACGAGGTCGCCCGGCTCTGCGACGCCGTTCCCGGCCTGCTGGCGGCGCTGCCGCCACGGGAGGCGCTGCGCGCGTGGATGCACCGCTTCCTCGACTACGCCACCGCCAAGCTCGGCATGGCCGACGCTCTCCGGGCGCTCGTCGACACGGGAACCAACCCCTATGCCGAGAGCCGCGACCTGATCCGGGCGGCCCTCGCCGCCCTCATGGAGGCGGCCGCCGGCGCCGGAGCGATCCGGTCCGACATCGGCCCGGACGACATGTTCGCCGCCCTCGCCGGCATCGCCCTCACCTCGGCCGCACCGGAGCGGCGCGAGCAGGCCGAACGCCTCCTCGACCTCGTCCTGGACGGCCTGACACGAGCGCCGCGCCCGGCGGCAGCCGACTCGTGAAAGCCTCCACGAAAACCGACCCGTAAACGCAGCCGATGCCGGCCATGGCCCATAAGGGCATGGCCGGCATCAGGGCGGTCCGAGGCGTGCGGATCACCTGTCACCGCGAGACGGGGGAAACCCGCTGGACTCCGGGAAAAACGGCGGCAATGGCCGGAAGCGCGCGTCCCACGAGAACCGTGGTCCCGGGCCGCCGCCCCACCGCTGCGTCAAAGGATTTCGATGGAGTTGACCTTGGGCGGGCGGTTCGGGAAGGTGATTTCGTGCCAGCGCTCGATTTTCACCGAGTCGCCGTTGGCGTCGTAGTAGATCAGGTCGTTGTTGCCGGTGGATATCTTGTCGACCCACCACCCGCCGAAGTCGGTCCTCCCGCGGTTCGCGTAGCAGTCGACGCTCTGACGTCCGCCGCTGTGTGACCAGATCTTCAGGAAGGGCTCCCCGCCACGGCAGGGGATGTGGTCGATGGCGTAGGCGTTGCCGGCCGGGACGACCACGGTGAACGCGGCGGCGGCCGCGAAGGCCACGGCGACGGAAGTCGCGGTCTTTTTCGCTTTCGACAGCACTGACTGAGTCTCCTTCTTCGAATGACGAAACGGGAGTTCATTCCGCGACCGCTATGGGTCGCGCTGTGATTCGTGCGTCGTGCGTCACGCATCGCGCCAGGACGAGAACTTTCGCGGCGACTTCGATTACGGAAGGCCGCCACACCCTCTCGTCTCGCGCTTGCATAACGACGGTCTCCCGTAACCGCTGCACATAGCAACCGTTGATTGCTCAACTGACTGGAACACCCCCCTCCGGTGTCCGGATCGCAACCCCCTGGGGCAGTTGACCGGGATGGTCCTCGTGCGGTGACCGCCCCACGACAGGCGAACGGGAGAGAGCCGCGGGGCGGCAGGACCCGGGCCACCTTCCGCCGGCCGGCGGGCCGAGGCCGACGGGCCGTGCGAACTGATCCACGCCCGGCTCACAATCGCCCGCGTCGAGGACCGCGAGAGGGCCGTGAGGCCGGTGGCCGAGGCCC
This sequence comes from Streptomyces sp. NPDC021100, assembly GCF_044333095.1. NCBI lineage: Bacteria > Bacillati > Actinomycetota > Actinomycetes > Kitasatosporales > Streptomycetaceae > Streptomyces > Streptomyces sp. NPDC021100. The sequence goes on along the minus strand of NZ_JBIRQH010000016.1, from coordinate 123,583 downwards.
TGCGCCCTCCGGGGTCCGGAGGGCGGGACCGGTCGTCGCCGCGCCGGTGCGGGCGGCGGTGTGAGGTAAGCGGTCTCGGCGTCCGGTCCGCCGGCCGGCGGACCGGACCCGCAGGGGGCCGCCGCCCCGCGCTACTTCAGCAAGGAGTTGACGGTGCTCGACAGGCCGGAAGTGGCGGACTGCCCCGTGCTGTTCGCCGTGCCCTTGGCGCTCGACACCGCCCCGGGCTCGGACGTCGGCGCCGGGGGCGACTGCGCGGCGGACGACTTCACCGGCGTCATCGACGGGCCGCCGGACGCCTTGGGGTCGTACCGGTAGGTGTCGGTCACCTTGTGCTCCTGGGTCAGGCTGCCCGGCGCCGGCGACACCACCAGCACCGGGTACTCGTCGTCGGTGTGGTGGCGATGGTGGTGGTGGTCGTCGGCCGACGCGGCGGGTGCCAGACCCAGCACCGCCGTTCCGACGGCGGCGGCCACCACCGTGACCATGAGACGACTGCGCAGCGATGCCATGACGTTCACTCCCACTTTCGTTGAAGGAACACATCTGCCGTCGGCACACGGGTAACACCCGTACCAGCAGCGGGAATCCACCAGAGCATCGCATTCCCGTGCCGCCCGGCACAGGTGCCAGTGGCGCGCGGAACAGCGCCCTGCGCCTTGTCGCTTCGTAGGAACAATCCGTGGCGGCCGGTGCGGCGTTTCCTCAGGGGGCGATGGGGAGTTGGCGCTTGTGGTCGGTGAGGCGGTAGCGGCGGACGATCGTCTCGAAGGCCCGCTCCTCGACCGGCTTGCCCTCGAGGAAGTCGTCGATGTCGTCGTACGTGACACCGAGCGCGTCCTCGTCGGCCTTGCCCGGGTCGAGGGTCTCCAGGTCGGCCGTGGGGGTCTTCCACACCAGCTCGGCGGGCGCGCCCAGGGCGTCGGCGACGGCGCGCACCCGGCGCTTGGTGAGGCCGGTCAGCGGGACGAGGTCGGCGGCGCCGTCGCCGTACTTGGTGAAGAAGCCGGAGACCGCCTCGGCGGCGTGGTCGGTACCGACGACCAGGCCCTCGTGCGCGCCGGCCACGGCGTACTGGGCGATCATGCGCTGCCGCGCCTTGATGTTGCCGTGCACGAAGTCCTGGTGGTGGGCGTCGCGGAAGCGGGTGCCGCCGGCGAGCGCGGCCTCCAGCACGGCGTCGCTGGCGGGCTTGACGTCCACAGTCAGCACGTGGTCGGCGCGGATGAAGGAGAGGGCGAGCTGGGCGTCGTGCTCGTCGGCCTGGACACCGTAGGGCAGCCGCATCGCGTAGAAGTGCGCCTCGTGGCCGGTGGCGCGGGCCCGCTCGACCGCGAGCTGGCAGAGCCGGCCGGCGGTGGTGGAGTCGACGCCTCCGCTGATGCCGAGGACGAGGGAGCGCAGGCCGGTGGAGGTCAGCCGCTCGGCGAGGAAGGCCACCCGGCGCTCGATCTCCCGCTCGGCGTCGAAGTCCTCGGCGACCTGGAGTTCCCGGGCTATCTCCTGCTGCAGGGCGATGGACGCCGGCTCGCTCACGTCTGCTCCTTGGTGCGTGCGGTTCGCGTGGTGCTGTCCCGCCACCCTACCGAGTGGGGGTACGGGAGCCCTGCCCCCGCCGCCGGGTGGCGGTGGGGGCAGGGCTCTGCGCAGGCGAGCCGCCGGAGATCAGCCGGTCAGCTTCGCCGACTTGCGACGCGCGGTCCAGACCGCCGCCCCGCCCGCGAGGACGAGCGCCGCGGCGCTGCCGACCAGGGGGCCGGTGGGGGTGTCGTTACCGGTGTGGGCGAGGGAGTCATCCGTGCCGGTGCCCGTACCGGTACCTGTGCCCGTACCGGTACCCGACGAGTTCCCGGTGCCGCTCGTGCCGGTGCCGTCGGTGTTCGTGCCGGTCGAGTCGTCGTCGAGCTTGGCGTCCTTGTTGACCGCGATCTTCGCGGTCACCGGGTCGAGGCCGTCACCCTTGTTGAGCGTGACACCCGAGATGGCGAGGGCCTTCTTCCCATCCTCGGTGAGGGCGGCCTGCGCCATGTTGAGCGTGACGACGCCGTTGGTGGCCGCGAGGGAGTCCGAGTACAGGGTGAGGTCCGCCAGCGCGACATCCCCTTCGAACGCGGACTTCCCGTCCACCCTCTTGCTCACGTGGGCCAGCAGTTGCTTCTTGGTTCCGTCGATCCTGAGCTTGGAGAGAGTGAGGTCGACCTCCGAACCCTTCTGTTTCTGGTTGGCGAGGAAGCGCACCGATCCCTGGAAGGACGCGTCGGTCAGCTGGGACTTCGCCGCGTCGTACTTCCCCGTCGCCTTCGTGAAGCGGAAGCCGGAATCCCGCTGCTCCGCACCGCCCGAGACCTCGATCTTCCCGTTGGCCATGACGGCGCTGCGGAACGCCTGCGAGACGCCCCAGTCCAGGCGGCCGTCGTAGACCGTGGAGTCCGCGGCCAGTTGCTTCGGCTGTCCGGTGCTGCCGGTGGTCCCCGGCGTCTCCGAGCTCCCGGTGCTGCCCGTCGTCCCGGGGGACGGGGAGGAACCGCCGGTCTCCTCGGTGCCGCCCTTCGGGTCGCCCGTCGGGACGAGCGACTCCTCCTCCGGGCCCGTGACCTTGCCGTCGTCGACGCCCTCAGGCTTGGGCTCGGAGGACGGGGTCTCCTTCGGAGCGGGGGTCCCCTTCGCGCCGGACGTCTTCTCCGGCTCGGGGGTCTTCTTCGTGTCGGAGGTCTTCTTCGTGTCGGAGGTCTGCTTCGGCTCGGAGGGCTCCTTCGGCTTCGGGTCGGGCGTGGGCTTCTTGCTGGGTATCGGGGCGGGCTCGTGGTCGTCCGGGAGCGGGAGCGGAGCGCCCTGCTTCGCCGAGAGGGAGAGGCCGTCGAGGGATGCCCCGGCCTTGTAGACGGAGTGCTTCTTGTAGGTGAGCGCCTTGGCGCCGTCGGCCGTCAGGGTCGCGGGGACCTTGGCGAGTGCCGGGACGTCGTTCTTGGCGCCGGCCTTGTCGTCGTTCCCGGCCTGCTCCTTGCTGCCGTCCTTGGCGTCCTTGGCGTTCTTGTCGGCCTTCTTGTCGCTCTTCTCGGCCCTGTCCGCCTTATCCGCCTCGCCGTCCTCCCCCGCCGGCTCCGCCTTCGCCAGGTCGAGCGTGGCGAGGGTGACGTCGTCGCGGGTCTTGCCGGACGTCGTGACGTCGGCGGTGACGCGGCCCTTCTCTCCCTCGCCGGTCACCTTGAGGTCGCTGAACTTGATGTCCAGCTCCCAGTGCTTCTTCTTCCCCTCCCCCTTGGCGTGGCCCAGGAAGCGGACGCTGCCCTTGAAAGCGGTGGTGAAGGAGTGCTTCTCGCGGTCGTAGGTGCCCTTGCCGCCGGAGAAGGTGAAGGCACCGTTGCCGTCCGCCTGTTCGGCGCCGTCGGCGACGCGGATGGTGCCGTCGGCCTCCTTGCCCGTGACGTACTGGCGGAACGATTCCTTGATGCCCCAGGTGAGGGTGGCGTCCTTGAGCTGGAACCCGGTCGGCTGCTTGGCCGCCGCGTCCGGCTCCTCACCGGCGGCTCGGGCGGGCAGGGTGAGCACGGTGGCCCCGAGGGCGATCGCCGTGGCGACGGCGGCGGTGAACGCCGTCCGTCTCTGGGTTACGGCCATGTGTCAACTCTCCTTAGGGGTAGTGCGGCCGGTGCCTGCCGGCACATGAAAGGTAGTCAGTCGAATGGATGCGCGGAAAGCGGAAAAGGGTCCCTCGCACGGCACATGAGTCATCACACGAGACGTCAGCCGCGCCGCGGGCACCACCGGACGGCCGCCCCGCCCCTGTCCGAGGTGGCCGGATTCGCCCCCTATCCGCCCCTCGGCCCCCGGCGCCCGGCGGAGCCGGCCCGCCCGGACACGGACCCCGACATGGACCCCGGCGCGGATACCGGCGCGCGCATCGGCTCACGTCCGGGCGCCGCACCCTGACCACAGCGACTCCCCCGGGCCCCCGCGAAAGAAAGCGCGACGCGGGACAGGAGGGATGGCGACCGGCCGCCCCGATCGCGTCGGCTCCCCGCCGTAACAGCAGTGGCCCGACGGACTCAAGTGATCAAGCTGCCGAATGGGGCGAGATTTTGCCGCATGAGAGCAGGATCACGTGCACTTTGGGGAACGACTCAGGCAAGCCTCAGATAAGTTAGGTCGGCCTTATTAGAGGTGCTTTTTCAGCCACACCTCCTCCCCTTGTGACGGAGATGTGATGAAAAGGCAGGTTTTCCGACTTCCGAGCACGCCTGGAGCCCGTATGCGAGCCCTCCGCTCCTCCGCTGTCACCGTCGTCGCCGCGGCGGCGGCCCTGGCCGTCGTGTCCGGCTGCGCAGAGAAGTCGGACGCCGGTGACGCCGACGCGATCCGCGTGACCGCCTCCGACGACAAGTGCGAGGTCTCGAAGACCTCGTTCCCCGCCGGCGACGTGAAGATCAACATTCAGAACAAGGGCTCCAAGATCACCGAGGTGTACGTCTACGCCGCGGACGACCGGATCGTCACCGAGCGCGAGAACATCGGCCCGGGCACCAAGACCGAGATCACCGCGACGGTCAAGAAGGCCGGTGACTACGAGATCGCCTGCAAGCCCGGGATGAAGGGCGACGGCATCCGGCAGAAGATCACCGTCACCGGCGGCGACGGCAAGCAGAAGAAGACCGACCCGGCGCTCGACAAGGCCGTCGCGGAGTACCGCAAGTACGTCCAGGAGCAGGCCGACGCGACCCTTCCGCTCGCGCAGAAGTTCGTCGACGCCGTCAAGGCGGGCGACCTCGACGCGGCGAAGAAGGCGTACGCCCCGTCGCGCCTCGGCTGGGAGCGGACCGAGCCCGTCGCCGAGTCCTTCGGTGACATCGACCCCAAGGTCGACGTCCGCGAGGACGGCCTGGAGAAGGGCCAGAAGTGGACCGGCTGGCACAAGCTGGAGAAGTCGCTCTGGGACGGCAAGAAGATCACTGACGAGGACAAGGCCCTCGCCGACCAGCTGATGAAGGACCTCCAGGACTGGCAGAAGCGCGTCGGCACCGCCGAGATCACGCCGACCAGCATGGCGAACGGCGCCAAGGAACTCCTCGACGAGGTCTACCGGAACAAGATCACCGGTGAGGAGGAGCGCTACAGCCACACCGACCTGATCGACTTCGAGGGCAACGTGCAGGGGGCCGAGAAGGCGTACGAGCTGCTGAAGCCGGTCGCCGGCAAGCAGGACGCGGCGCTCGTCCAGGAACTGGACAAGCAGTTCGCGGCGGTGAAGAAGGCCCTCGACGACTACCGCGAAGGGGACTCGTTCAAGTCCTACGACACGGTCGGCAAGGACGACCGCAAGAAGCTGTCCGACGTCGTCAACGCCCTCTCCGAGCCGCTGTCCAAGCTCGCCGGCGCCGTAGTGAAGTAACCGGGGATACGTGCGATGAGCGACGCGATGAACGACAAGAACGAGACGAACGAGATGACTTCCGGCGATCGGGCCGCGGAGCCCGCGGAAGCGAAGACCGAAGCGAACGCCGAGCCCAAGACCGAAGCGAAGGCCGAACCCAAGGCCGAAGCGAACGCCGAGCCCAAGGCTGAAGCGAAGACCGAGGCCAAGGCGGAAGCCGGCGCATCCGGAAAAGGCGCCTCCCGCGCCCCCTCGCGTCGCGCCCTCCTCGGCTGGGGCGGCGCCGGCCTCGCGCTCGGTGCCGCCGCGGCCGGCGGCACGGCCGCAGCCCTGCGGCTGGGCGACGACGACAAGTCGCCGGCCGCCGCCGAGGGCGAGGCCGTGCCCTTCTACGGCCCCCACCAGGCCGGCATCGCCACGCCCGTCCAGGACCGGCTGCACTTCGCCGCCTTCGACGTGCGCACGGACGACCGCGAGCAGTTGATCAAACTGCTGAAGGAGTGGACGGCCGCCGCCGCCCGGATGACCGCCGGTCACGAGGTCGGCGAGGGCGCCATCAGCGAGAACGACGAGCTGCCGCCGGACGACACCGGCGAGGCGCTGGGTCTCAAGCCGTCCCGGCTGACGCTCACCTTCGGCGTCGGGCCCACCCTGTTCGAGAAGGACGGCAAGGACCGCTTCGGCCTCAAGGGCCGCCGCCCCAAGGCCCTGATCGACCTGCCGCCGTTCCCCGGCGACAACCTGGACCCGGCCCGCAGCGGCGGCGACCTGTGCGTCCAGGCGTGCGCGGACGACCCGCAGGTCGCGGTGCACGCGATCCGCAACCTGGCCCGCATCGGCATGGGCCGGGTCGCGATCCGCTGGTCGCAGCTCGGCTTCGGCAAGACCTCGTCGACGACCCCCGACGCCATGACGCCGCGCAACATGATGGGCTTCAAGGACGGCACCCGGAACATCGCGGGCACCGAGACCGACCGGCTCGACAAGTTCGTGTGGGTGGGCGAGAAGGACGCCGACGGCTGGATGGCCGGCGGCTCGTACCTCGTCGCCCGCCGCATCCGCATGCACATCGAGACCTGGGACCGCACCTCCCTGAAGGAGCAGGAGGACGTCTTCGGCCGCGACAAGGCCGAGGGCGCGCCGCAGGGCAAGCGGCGGGAGCGCGAGGAGCCCAACCTCCGGGTGCTCAAGCCCAACGCGCACGTCCGCCTCGCCCACCCCGACACCAACGCGGGGGCGACGATCCTGCGCCGCGGCTACTCCTTCACGGACGGCACCGACGGCCTGGGCCGGCTCGACGCCGGACTGTTCTTCATCGCCTACCAGCGCGACGTCCGGGACGGCTTCGTGCCGATCCAGACCCGGCTGTCGCGTTCGGACGCCCTCAACGAGTACATCCAGCACGTGGGTTCGGCCGTCTTCGCCGTCCCGCCGGGCGTCCGCGACAAGGACGACTGGTGGGGCCGGACGCTGTTCGGCTGACGGCCCCGCACACTAAGGAGGCGCCGCGTGTTCGGCAACTACCTGATCGGCCTGCGCGAGGGGCTGGAGGCCAGCCTGGTCGTCTGCATCCTCGTCGCCTACCTGGTCAAGAGCGGCCGCAGGGACGCCCTGCGGCCGGTCTGGCTCGGCATCACCGCGGCCGTGCTGCTCAGCATGAGCTTCGGCGCCGTGCTCCAGTACGGCTCGCAGACCATGACGTTCGAGGCGCAGGAGACGCTGGGCGGCTCGCTGTCCGTCATCGCCGTGGGCCTGGTGACGTGGATGGTCTTCTGGATGCGGCGCACCGCGCGGCACCTGAAGAAGGAGCTGCACGGCAAGCTGGACGCGGCGCTGGCGATGGGCACCACCGCGCTGGTGGTGACGGCGTTCCTGGCCGTGGGCCGGGAGGGCCTGGAGACCGCGCTGTTCATCTGGACGGCGGTGCAGGCCACCGACGACGGCGTACGGCCGCTGGTCGGCGCGCTGCTCGGGCTGCTCACGGCGGTGCTGCTGGGCTGGCTGTTCTACCGGGGCGCCCTGAAGATCAACCTGGCGAAGTTCTTCACCTGGACCGGCGGGATGCTGATCGTGGTGGCGGCGGGCGTGCTCGCGTACGGCTTCCACGACCTCCAGGAGGCCGACGTCCTGCCGGGGCTGGGCTCCAAGGCGTTCGACATCAGTGAGCAGGTGCCGGTCGACAGCTGGTACGGGACGCTGCTGAAGGGCGTCTTCAACTTCCAGCCGGACCCGACGAAGCTCCAGGTGTGGGTGTGGGCGCTGTACCTGGTCCCGACCCTGGTGCTGTTCTTCCGCCCCGGTCGCACCGGTAAGGTGGCGCCGTCCCGGGCAGCCACCGCTGCCAGCGCAGCCACCGAGGAGTCCAAGGCCGATGCGACGTCGGACGCCCCCGCGTCTTCCGCGCCCGCCGCGTCGTCTGCCGCGCCTTCCGCGCCGTCCGCCGTGGCCGGTGCCGTCCCGGGTGCTCCCGCTGCTCCTGCTGCCGGCGCTGCTGGCGACCGGGTGCGTGACGGTGCACGGCGAGCGGGAGATCATCCCGGCGGTGGACAAGGCTGAGGCCGCCAAGGCCCTCGGCGACTTCACCGCCGGCTACACCAAGGCGTACCGCGCCCTCGACCCGGCCCTCGTGGACCGGGTCGAGACCGGCGCCCTCGCCGAGATCGGGCGCGCCGACGTGACCGCGCAGCGCAAGCTGCTGCCCAAGGGCAACCCGGGCTATCCGGCGCTGGAACTGCGCGACGCCCGATTCGCCATCCCCAAGTCGGCGGGCTGGCCCAAGTTCTTCGTCGCCGACACCCTCAGCAACCGGGACCGGAACCGGTGGCTGGTGGTGTTCACGCGCGACAGCGCCAAGGACCCGTGGAAGGCCGCCTACCTGACGCTGCACGCGCCGGGCACGGTCCCGGCGTTCCGGACGGACGGGGACGGCTGGGCGGAGGCCGTTCCGGTACGGGCCGGGGAGCCGTCCGGGCTGGCGCTGGACCCCGACGCGGTCAGCGGCGCGTACACCGGCTTCCTGCGCACCGGCAAGGGCGACGTCTTCGCCCCCGACCTCGCCACCACCCAGCTCCGGGCCGACCGCGCCAAGCTCGCGCGGACGCCCACCTTCTGGACCGACTGGATCGACACCCCCGAACAGGGGCCCGGCTTCCCCGCGCTCGCCCTGCGCACCACGGACGGCGGCGCCGTCGTGTTCTTCACCGCCCACCACCGCGAGAAGCGGACCATGGCCAGGGGCGTCCGTCCCGCCGTCACCGAGCAGCGGACGCAGTCCCTGCTGACGGGGCGGCTGTCGACGGCGATCACGTACACGCGGGTGTCGGAGTCGGCGGTGCGGGTGCCGGCGAAGGGCGCGGCGGCGCCCCGGGTGCGGTTCCTGAACCGGATCGAGTCGCTGATCGCGGCGAAGGGCGAGTAAGAGGACCCGGAGGACGGCGTCCTCAGCGGCCGATCGGCCAGGCGGCGTGGTGCTCGTGGTCGGGCCGGTCGCCCGCGTACTGGGCGCACGCGTCCGTCAGCGTCTCCAGCAGCGTCAGCGGGTCCGGCAGCGGCCGTTCGGGACCCAGCAGCCAGGCCACGTACGCGTCGTCGCCGGGGAGGCGGGAGGGCGGCAGGAGGACGTAGCTGCCGCGGCAGTGCCAGCGCAGGCCGGGGTGTTCGTCGAGGGTCTCGGGGTGGCAGTCGAGCTCGCAGGGCCACCACTCGTCCTCGTCGTCCGGGGTGCCGCGGGTGGCGGTGAAGAAGAGCATGCGGTCGGGGGCGACGGTGGCGACGGGCCCGACCTCGACGCCTGCGGCCGTGAGCCGGTCCAGCGCCTTGCGGCCGGCCTCGGCGGGGACGTCCAGGACGTCGTGGGCCATGCCGGTGGCGGTGACGAAGTTGGCCTCGGGCTGGGCCCGGAGCCATTTGGTGACCTTCTCCGGGTCGGTGGTGGCGAGGGTCTGCCAGGCGAAGGAGACGGGATGCCGGCCCGGGGTGGGACAGCCGATGCGTTCGCACGAACACCCGTAGCCGGAGGGGTGGGCGGCCGGGGCCAGGGGGAACCCGGCGGCGGCCGCGGCCAGGAGCAGTTCCTCGCGGGCGGCGCCGGTGGCCGCCCCCGCACCCGTATCGCCGCCCGCTCCGCTCCTGGGGCGGCGCAGCCACTGGGAGAATCTGCTCTTGCGTTCCATCTATCCCCTCACTTCGACCGCGGTCTCCGGTCAATGCTGCCACCATCCTGCGCCCGGCGTGACCGTCGGGCGCATCCGAGGGTGTGACACGGACCGCTCCGGCGGCCGGGCGGGAGCGCCGGGGGTCTTCGGCGGGGGCCCGGCTACCGGGTTCAGCGCGGGGTGAGTCCCCGCAGGGTGATCTCGACGACGCTGTCGGCGTAGGCGTGGGTGAGGGGCTGGGTGCGCAGCATCCAGCGGTGGGCGAGCGGGCCGACGAGCAGTTCCAGGGCGATGCGCGGGTCCACGTCCGGGTCGGCCTGCCCGGCCTCCTGGGCGGCGCGCAGCCGGGTGACGTACAGCTGGAGCTGAGGTTCGAGCACCGCCCTGGTGAACTGGGCGCAGAGGTCCGGGTTGGCGATGCTCTCGGCGGCGAGGGCGCGTGAAGGGGCGTCGTAGCGCGGACTGTTGAGCTCGTCGACGGTGGCGCGGAGGACGAGCTTGAGGTCGGCCTCCAGGTCGCCGGTGTCGGGGAGCTCGTGGTGCCCTTCGGCGGCCTCCTCTCCGAGGGCGACGAAGGCGTCGAGGAGGACGGCGGCCTTGGAGGGCCACCAGCGGTAGATCGTCTGCTTGCCCACGCCGGCCCGGGCGGCGATGGCCTCGATGGTGAGCCGCTGGTAGCCGGTCTCGCCGGTGAGTTCGAGGGCGGCTTCCAGGATCGCGCGACGGGAACGCTCGCTGCGGCGGTTGGCGTCGGGCGGGGTCTTGGTAGTGGCCATGAGGGCAGGGTAGCGGCTCGATGAGGCGAGACGTTTCGTCTCGTTGGGGGTTGACGGAGCGGGGTGGCGCATGGCGTAATACTCAAGTCATCGCGAGACGAGACGTCTCGTCTCAAGCACATGCGAGACACCGACGGAAGGAGCCCCCATGACCCGGGGAAACGGCAGGATGCTCGGCGTGGGCGGGACCCGCAGCAACCTCTCGCGCAAGGCGCTGCGCGGCAACGCGTCCGGCGGGGCCGGCCGGGGCGCCGACCCGCTCGCACAGAAGCGGGAACTGCTCCGCGCGTTGCGGGAAGGAAGGAGCGGTACCACCGGGGCGTGACGGGCCGTGCGTAAACCACCCGTACGGTTCATGCGCGAACAGCGCCCAGCGTGGACGATTTGGGCACGTACGCTCGCCGCGTACGTGCCCAACACCACCGTGAGGAGCGCGACTTGCGTACCGCAGCACCACGGGCGGCGAGCCCCCGCCGTTATCTGATGTGCCCGCCCGCCCACTTCAAGGTCACCTACTCGATCAATCCGTGGATGGACCCGGCCAAGCCGGTCGATCTGCCGCTCGCCCTCACGCAGTGGGAAACCCTCCGCGACCGCTACCGCGCCCTCGGCCACACCGTGGAGGAGCTCGAACCCCGCCCGGAACTGCCCGACATGGTGTACGCGGCGAACGGCGCCACCGTCGTCGACGGCCGCGTCCTCGGCGCCCGCTTCGCCCACCCGCAGCGCGCCGCCGAGGCCGCCGTGCACGTGGAGTGGTTCCGGTCGCACGGCTACGAGGTGGTCCGCGAACCCGAGCACATCAACGAGGGCGAGGGCGACTTCGCCGTCACCGACTCCTGGCTGCTCGCCGGCCGGGGCTTCCGCAGCAGCCCGCTGTCGCACCCCGAGGCACAGGAGTTCTTCGGCCGCCCCGTCATCGGCCTGGACCTGATCGACCCCCGCTACTACCACCTCGACACGGCCCTGTGCGTCCTCGACGCGGCCGGCGACGAGATCATGTACTACCCCGGCGCCTTCTCCCCCGGCAGCCGGGCCGTCCTGGAACGCCTCTTCCCCGACGCGCTCGTCGCCGACGCGGAGGACGCGGCGGCGCTCGGCCTCAACGCGGTCAGCGACGGCCGCCACGTCCTCCTCCCCCAGGCGGCCGTCGGCCTCTTCGGCCCCCTGCGGGAACGCGGCTTCGAGCCGATCGGGATGGACCTGGGCGAGCTGCTGAAGGGGGGCGGCAGCGTGAAGTGCTGCACGCAGGAACTGCGTTGACGCGTTGACCTGTGCTCCCGGACGATCCGGGACGCCCGGGCGCGGCGGCCGGACCGGGCGCCGGCCCGGGCGGCCCGGTGGGGGTACGGGCACGGGGCCGCCCGGGTGCGCGGACCGCCCGGAGCGCCGGGCGGGCGCCGACGGCCGGGTGGCCTTGCCGGGTGGCCTTGCCGGGTGACGCGCCGGTGCGGGCGGCGACGAGCGACGGACGGACGGCGGTGAACTCCGCCCACGCCAGGGACCCTGCCGCCCCGCGCAACCGGCCGGCGGACGCCCCCCCCGGCCGCTCCGGGCCGCGCGTCCACCGGGAACGTCGGTCGGTTCGTGCCGCCGCGGCATGCACGGCTCCTCCCCCGGAACGGCAGCCGGTTCACCGCCCGGCGGGAGCCGGTCCACCGCCCGGCGGGACCGGATCGGTGGCAGCCCACGGCCAGGCCGCCTCCCTCCCGGCCTCGATGAGGCCGACCATGCGGAACGCCGCGTCCGTGAGGCCGCCGAAGGTGTGGCGGTGGGGGCCGGTGGGCCCGTGGGCGGGCTGGTAGCCCGCCAGGTTCCAGGTGTAGACCGGGACGTCGGCCGGCACCGCTTCGGCCGGCCCGTCGGGGCCGTAGGGGGTGTACGGGCCGACGGTCTGCTCGTCGGTGACGATCAGGACGCGGTCGTGGCCCCGGTAGTGGGCCCGCACGGCCTTCGCGGTGTGGGTGCCGCCGAGCCGGTGGAACCGTTCCAGCACCCGGAGCACCGGCTCGCCCGGCGTGAACGGCACCTCTCCGCTGCCCCAGCCGAACTCCACCAGGTCCGCGTGTTCGGAGCGCAGGGCCAGGGCGGTGCCGAACACGGCCGCCGCGTCCGCCCGCGTCAGCCCGGACCGCTCGGAGAGGGTGTCCCAGAACATGGAGTCCGACCGGTCCACCAGGACCAGCGTCCGGCCGGGCAGGGACGGGACGTTGGCCAGGGAGTGGCCCAGCGCCCGTTCCAGCGCGGCCGCCCAGCGCGGCGACCGCGCGTGGCGGTGGGCGGCCAGGTAGCGGAAGGGGAACTGCCGGGACCGGGCGACCTCGTCGGCGTCCGAGAGCCGTTCCGCGACCCGGGCGGCGACGTCGTCCGAGACCCCCGCCTCGTCGAAGTTCCGCAGGTTCCGCAGGAGGGCCATCGGCCCCATGGAGGGGATCACCGCTTCCCAGACGGCGGCGTCCAGCGGTCCGCCGAGCCAGCCCGCCAGCGCCTCCCACGTCATGCCCGCCGCGGCGAGCCGCTCGGCGCCGCCCGGCCCGGTCACCAGCGCCCGGCGCTCGTCCGCCGCCGTCTCCATCAGCGCGCGACGGGAGGTCAGCAGCCGGTCGGAGGCCGGCGGAACCGCCTGCTCCGGGTGGTGGCGGCGGTCCAGGGCGTACCGGAAGAGGGCGCCCTGCCAGGGTTTGTCCGGATCGGGCGACGCGTGCACCAGGTTGAGGACGTCGCCGAAGCGGAAACCCTTGGACGCGGTGTCGTACTTGAGCAGGGACCGGGACGTGTACAGCCGGCGGACGGCGTCCGCGACGCCCCGCTTCACGGGCTGCGGCACGTTCCGGCCGTACGCCGCGATCCAGTGGGCGAGCAGTGCGCCGGGCTCGTCGGCGCGGCGCAGCACCGAGTCGATCACGGACCGGTTGGACGGGCCCCCGGACGTCCCGCCCGACGATCCGGCTGCGAGGCGGGCCCGTACGTACGCGGCGGCGCCGACCAGGGACGCGGTCCGCAGGTTGCCCTCGGCGCGGAGCCAGCGCAGCAGGCCGGCCGTCCACTCGGGGTCCCGGACGGCGAGCTCGCCGACGAGGCGGGCGTAGCGGTCGTCCCGCTCCTCGCCGCTCTCGTAAAAGGTGCGCTGGGAGACGAAGTTGGCGACCGCGAGGAGGAAGAGCTCCTCGCGGGGCTCCCGGACGAAGGCCGGCCCGCCCTCGTAGGTGCGCGGGCCGGGTACGGCGGGGACGTGGTACGTCCGCGACGAGAACGGGGACGGGGGCTGAGAGCGGGCGGCCGCCGCCGCGATGTGCGGGGCCACGAGCATCTCGGACCACGTTTTGGAGACGCGCGGGGTGTGACGAGGCAGTGAATCCCCCCGGATTCAAAGGATTCCAAGGATGGAGCGGCCCCCGGCCGTACGGCCCAGGGGGCGGAGAGGCGTACGCGCCCGCGCCCGCCGAGATCAAAGGAGGCGGCGGCGTCACTTGGTTTTCGGAAGGAAGTAGCCGCCGCCGAGCGCATCGGGGGCGCGGTCGCGGAGCCAACGTACAAGGGCCGCCGGGCCGCGCACCAGCGAATATTCGCGGCGTGCGGCGTGAGGCGTGGAGTGCGCGGCGTGGGGCGTGGGGTGCGCGGCGTGGGGCATGGGGTGCGCGGCGTGGGGCGTGGGGCGTGGGGCGTCAGTCCTCGCCGTCCTCCGGCGGCCACGCGTCGCCCCAGTCCGCGTCGCGCGCGGCGCGGTAGAGGCCACCGTGGCGCTTGGTGACCGTCTCGCGGCGCAGCCCCTCGTCGCGGGTGCACAGTTCCAGGAGGACCTGGCCCTTGCGGATCTGCGGGCGGCGTACGACGCGGGCGCGCGCGGCGGGGAGGCCGTCCGTGCCGTCTGTGCCGTCGGCGGTCCGCACGGCCGCGACGTAGGAGAACTTCTCGTCCTCGTACGCCAGCGAACCGCCCTTGACCTGCCGGTGCAGGGAGGAGCGGCTGACGCGGGCGGAGAAGTGGCACCAGTCCGTGCCCGGCTCTATCGGGCAGGCGGCGCTGTGCGGGCAGGGGGCGACGACCTCGAAACCCGCCGCGATCAGCCGGTCGCGGGCCTCGATCACCCGGCGGTAGCCCTCGGGGGTGCCCGGTTCGACGATCACGGCGGCGCGGGCGCGGGCGGCCTGGTCGACGACGGACCGCCGGGCGTCGTCGGTGAGTTCGCCGAGGACGTAGGAGACGGTGACGAGGTCGGTGCCCTCGGGGACCGCCGGGCCGCCGCCGATGACCTGCCGCTGCCAGCGCGCGGCGCGCAGCGCGGGCGAGGCGGCGGCGCCGGCGAGTTCGGCGCCGAGGGCGAGGGCGGGTTCCGCCCAGTCCAGGACGGTGGTCGTCCGCTCGCCCTCCGGCCAGGCAGCCGCGACGGCCCAGGTCGCCGCGCCCGTACCGCCGCCGAGATCCACGTGCGAGCCGGGCGACCACTCGGGCAGCCGGTCCCGGAACGCCTCCAGCGCGTGCCGGACGGCCTCGAAGGTCGCGGGCATGCGGTAGGCGGCGTAGGCGGCGACGTCGGAACGGTCGCGCAGGACCGGCGCGTCGGTCGGGGTCCGCCCCCGGTAGTTGGCGATCAGCCGCTCGACGGCCCGGGCGGCCTGCCGGGGCGGCAGACCGTCGAGCAGTCCGGCGAGCGCGGCGCGGAGGTTCTCGCCGGTCGGCGGCGTGTTCTCGGGGGCGTGCATTGGGTGGATTTTACGGGGTGGGAGCGGGGTGGGCGCCGCTTGCCCGTCCCGCGGGCGGCGTGACGAGCGCAGGCCGCCGCGCGACGGCACGGCCTGTCGGGCCACGCGGCGGGCGTGGCGCGGGCGGGCATCACGCGAGCGGCACGGCGCCCGGCGTGATCGTGGCCGGGTCTCGGGCGCGCGCCTGGTGTCCGTTGTCCGCTCGGAGCGGTCGTGGCCGCTCTCCAGGCCACCCTCCTGGCCGCTCTCCAGGCCGCCCTTTGGCCGCTCTCCAGGTAGGTCGGGCGCCGGCCCGAGTGACGGCGCCCGAGGCGGGGCCTGCATGTCCCGCTGCCGGCATCGCCGCCGTGCCCGCCGTGCCGGGCCGACCGCTGCGGACGTGGCGGAGGGGGGCAGCTGTCCACCGTCCTGCGGGCCTGCGGGCCTGCGGGCCTGCGGGCCTGCGGGCCTGCGGGCCTGCGGCGATCGTGCATACCGGCACGGCTCCTGTACCCCCTGCGCCCGCGCAGTGCGCCGCCCGCGGACGCGCCGGCGCCGCGGACGTCCCCCGGGCGCCGCCGCCGAGGAACCCTCGCCCCCGGCGTACCGCACGGCCGACCCGCGCGGGCCGGGCTACTCCGCGGCCTCCGCACCCGTCGCGCGCGTGCGGCCCTCGGGGCTCTCGCCCGCCGAGCCCGCCGAGGTCGCCGAGGTCGCCGAGGCCGACGAATCCGCCGACCCCGCGCCGCCGCGCCGCCCGCACAGCAGGACGAAGCTGAGCACCGCCGCGACGGCGCAGCCGAGCTGGACGGTGGCCATCGGGACGGCCGTGTGCTCGCCCGCGATGCCGACGAGCGGGGAGGCGATGGCGCCGAGCAGGTAGGTGGAGGTGCCCAGCAGGGCGGAGGCGGAGCCGGCCGCGTTGCCGGAGCGCATCAGGGCCTGGGCGTTGGTGTTGGGCATGGCCAGGCCCATGGCGGCCATCAGGACGAACAGGCCGGCGGCGACCGGGGCCAGGCCCGGCTCGCCGAGGACGCCCGTCGTCAGCACCAGCAGGGCCGCCGCGGCCAGGGTGATCACGGCGAGGCCCCAGCCGAGGGCCTTGTCCAGGCTGACGCGGCCGACCAGCACCTTGCCGTTGATCTGGCCGACGAGGACGAGGCCGACGGAGTTGAGGCCGAACAGCAGGCTGAACGTCTGCGGCGAGGCGCCGTAGATGTCCTGGACGACGAACGGCGACGCCGAGATGTAGGAGAAGAGAGCGGCGAAGGCGAAGCCGCCGGAGAGCATGTAGCCGGTGAAGGCGCGGTCGGCGAGCAGGCCGCGCATCGCGCGCAGCGTCTCGCCGAGGCCGCCGGACTGGCGGCGGCCGGGCGGCAGGGTCTCGTCGAGGTAGCGGTACACGAGGAACGTCAGGGCGAGACCGACGCCGGTGAGCACCACGAAGACGCCGCGCCAGTCCGTGAACCGCAGCAGCTGGCCGCCGATGAGCGGCGCGACGACCGGGGCCACGCCCGAGATCAGCATCAGGGTGGAGAAGAAACGGGCCATGGCCACGCCGTCGTACAGATCGCGCACCACGGCGCGCGCGATCACGATGCCCGCCGCCCCGGCCAACCCCTGGACCAGGCGGAACGCGATGAGCAGGGCGGCGTTGGGGGCGACCGCGCAGAGGACGGTGGCGACGACGTAGAGCGCCATGCCGACGAGCAGCGGCCGTCGGCGGCCCCACTTGTCGCTCATCGGGCCGACGACGAGCTGCCCCAGCGCCATGCCCATGAGGCAGCCGGTGAGGGTGAGCTGCACGGTGGCCGCGGGACTTCTCAGGGAATCCGTCACCTCGGGAAGTGCCGGGAGGTACATGTCCATGGACAGCGGGGCCACGGCCGTGAGCCCGCCCAGGGCGAGGGTGACGAACAGCCGGTTCCGGCGGCCGGGCGGCGTCCCGGCCGACGAGGATATGTGCTGGTCGGACGCGGTGTCCCCGGGTGTGGCGACCGCGGCGGGTGCGGGCTCCTTCATGCATTACTCCATGGCTCGTACAGGTATCCGTCCATCGTGTCATGGACGCATCCCGAACCCGTCCCTTACAAGGGCGCACGGCAGCAGGGAGCGCGCCTGCCCATGCGCCTCATACGCCTCCCTGAATGGCTGATTCCGGGAGTAGCGTCCCGTCGCGCTCGGCCCAAAGGCAGGCTCCGTGCGGGCGCGCAGGCACGCAGGCGTACAGACGTGCAGGCGCGTGCGGGGGCATGGGGCACGCGGCACTCGCCGGGGTCATACCGAGGGGGACGGACATGAGCGCCGGAGATCCACCACACCTGCCCGATCCACCGGGGACCCCGCTGTGGCGCCGGGTCTGGGCCTACTGGGTCACCGGCGGCCTGGCCATCGTGCTCGGGTCGCTCCTGCCCATCCTGATCCAGGGGCACTCCTCGAACGACAAGGCGGACCCGCCGACGCCCCCGCCGACGACCGGCCCGACCGGCGGTCCGACGGGCAGTACCCCCTGGACGCCCCCGGCCTCCGGTCCGACGGCCACCCTGCCCCAGCCCGCCCCGCCGCCGTACACGACGGCGCCGGCGACCCTGCGGGTCTCGGCCAGTGTCACCAGCGTCCTCTCCCAGGGGCCGGCCGGCGTCGGCCTCACCCAGGCGCAGGCGAACGTCACGTTCAACGGCCTGAAGGGCAGGATCGTCTCCATCAGGTGGCACACGTACAACGACCTGACCAAGCAGTCCCTGAGCCTGGACAGCACCATCCGGTCGCCGGTCCTCAGCTGGGACATCACCAACTGGCATCCGACGTTCGTCGTCATCAACCCCGCCGTGCACTGGCAGCTCCAGGTGACGGCCTACGGGCCGGACGGCACCCAACTCGCGACGAACCACTCGAACTTCACGTTCTCTTCATGACGGCACGGGCGGTACAGAGGATTCGGGTGATACGAGAGGTACGAATGGGTATTGGTGGTACGCGACGGGGGCGGGAGCTGAGTTTGGCGCGTTTTGACCCCTGAGGGCACTTCCGTCGCACACTTCGGAAAAGAGTTCGATACTCCCTGCAACCGACATCGCCCTTTTCTCGTATTCCCCAGTGAAGCCCCGCCATCGGGTCATCGAGACCCAACGGGACCATCAGGGAGGAATACGTCATGAACCGTGCCTACCGCTTCGCCATAGCCGGTGCCCTCGCCGCCGGCCTCGCCGCCGGAGGCGCTGCCACCGCCTTCGCCGCCCCCGCGCCCGCACCCGTCGCGTCCGTCGCCACGCCCGCCCCGGCGGCCAAGCCCGTGCTCACCGCCCAGGCGAGCGTCGCCACGATCGGCGCGTGGCAGGAGTTCCGCGTCAGTGGCAAGGCCACCGGCATCAAGGCGGGCACCACGGTCGTCCTCCAGCAGAAGCAGGGCGCCAAGTGGGTCTCCCTGCCCGCGAAGGTCACCGTCGACAAGAACTCGGCCTACTCCATGCGCGTCAAGCTCGGCATCAAGGGCAAGAACGCCCTGCGGGTGACGGGCGGCGGCGCGGTCTCCGAGCCGATCTACGTCACTGTGCGCTGAGGCGCCGCGCACGCAGTTCCTTCCGAGGCCCTGTTCCGGCGGCCGGCCGGACGGGGCCTCGGGTGCGGGTGCGGGTTCAGGTACGGCTCGGCTACGGCTGCGGTTCCGCATACGCCAACGGCGTACGAACCGGCCCCGACAGGACCGGAATAACCGGCCGCCTCCGCTCCGTTGGGGTGGCCATGACGATCACCGACGGCACCGCCGCCCCCGCCACCCTCACAGCCCCCGGCACCCCCGAGGTCCTGCGCTACACCGCCTTCTCCGCCGACCCGGCGGGCGGCAACCCCGCCGGCGTCGTCCTGGACGCGGCCGGGCTCGACGACGCGGACCTGCTGCGGATCGCCGCCGAAGTCGGTTACAGCGAGACCGCGTTCCTCACCGCGCCGCCCGAGGGCGCCGCCGAGCCGGACCGATCGTTCACCCTCCGCTTCTTCAGCCCGCTGGCCGAGGTCTCCTTCTGCGGCCACGCCACCGTCGCCACCGCCGTGGCCCTGGCCGAGCGGCGCGGCCCCGGGGAGTTCGTCTTCGTCACCCAGGCGGGGACGGTCCCGGTCTCCGTCGCGGAGCACGACGGCGTCCTGCGTGCCACGTTGACCTCCGTCGAGCCGCACACGGAGGACGCCGCTCCGGAAGACGTCGCCGAAGCGCTGGCCTCTCTGGACTGGCCCGCCGCCGACCTCGACCCGGCCTTCCCGCCGCGCATCGCCTACGCGGGCGCCCGCCACCTCGTCCTCGGCGCGGCCACCCGGGAGCGGCTCGCCGCCCTGGACTACGACTTCGACCGGCTGACCGCCCTGATGCGGAAGCTGGGCCTCACGACGGTGCAACTGGTCTGGCGGGAAAGCGAGTCCGTGTTCCACGTCCGCGACCCGTTCCCCGTCGGCGGCGTGGTCGAGGACCCCGCGACGGGCGCGGCGGCCGCCGCCCTCGGCGCGTACCTGCGGGAACGCGGCCTCGTCGGCGACGACGCGACGCTCACCCTCCACCAGGGCGCCGACCTCGGCCGCCCCGGCCTCTTGGAGGTCACCCTCCGGCCGGGCGACTCCCGCGTCCGGGTCTCGGGCACAGCGGCGCGCATCGCCTGACGCGGGCCTGTCGGCGCGGCCGTCCGGTGTCGGCCGGTCAGCGCGGACCGTTCGCCACGAGCCGTTCCCCACGAGCCGTCCGCCACGAGCCGTCCGGCGGACCTACGGCCCCGCGCCGGCCGGCCTGCGCCGCGCCCGCCCCTACTCGGCGGCGTCCGCGCCCTCGGCGAAGACCATCCGCAGCCGCACCGCCGTACGCCGGATCTCCCGCGCCCGCGTGTACTCGGGCGAGGCATGCCACCGCCTGATCCGCTCCATGTCCGGAAACTCGATGACGATCGGACGGGACGACGGCCAGTCCCCCTCGACGGCCTCGGGCGTCTCGCCTTTCACGAGATAACGGCCGCCGTGAGCAAGGACGGACGGCTCCGCCGCCTGGTGGTACCTGCCGGCGGCCTCGGCGTCCGGCACGTCGGCCTCGACGATCACGTACGCGGGCATGGCTCTCCTCCGCCTGAGTGGCCGGGTTCCGGACTCCGTTTCCCGGCCGGTGGTTTCTTCGGCAAGCGGCCGCCCGGCCGCGGTTCGACGCGGAACGCGCCGCCGGCCGGCCGGCCTCGACCAGAGCCGTCAGAGCCGTCAGAGCCGACCGGGAACGCCCGTCGGCCGGAGCCGCCCCGTCCGGGCCAGGAAGGCGACGAACGCGGCCATGACGATCCAGCCGGGCCACCCGGTGAGCCCCATGTGCAGCGGATCGAGGGCGGCGTCCGGGTCGGCGAACTCCTTGACCATGCCCACGCTCAGGGAGCTGACGAAGGCGTGGGCGACGACGGCGGGCACCACCGAGCCGGAGCGCAGCCGCAGCCAGGTGAAGACCGGCAGGACCAGCGTGCAGCTCACCACCATCGCGGGCACGGACACGTACCAGGACCGGCCGGGGTACTGGCCGCCCATGATCAGCGTGGGCAGGTGCCACAGGGCGAAGGCGGCTCCGGTCAGCAGGTACGCCCGGAGCGGGCGGGTCCGGTGGCCGTCCCGCAGCAGGCGCGGGAACAGGTAGCCCTGCCAGCCCAGTTCCTCGCCGAGGAACAACGGCAGCGACACCACCATCCCCACCAGTCCGCCGGCCAGCCGGCCGGCCACGCTCCCGGCGTCCAACTCCCCGACGGGATACCGTCCGACGAGGGCCCCGAGGGCCAGGGCCGCCACGGTGAGCCCCGCGGGCACGGCGACGGCCGTCAGGCACTCCCGCACCGCCCGCCCCCACGGCCTCGGCCACCGCAGCGCCAACGCCTCCCGTACACGTCCGCCTCCGCGCGCGTACCGCACGGCGACGACCGCGCCGAGCGCGGGCGCGAACATCGCGAAGGCGATGCACACTTCCGCCAGCGCGCCCGTCCCCTCGCGGGCGTCACCCCGCCGGTACCCGCTCACCAGCAGCGGCAGCATCGCCAGCCACATGCCGGCGTACGCCACCCCGAGATAGAGCCACAGACCCCGCCGCCGGCTCACCGGCGGCACCTGCCGCACACGCCTGAGAAGGGGCGTTCCCCCCGTCGAAATCGTCATGCCGCCGACGCTACGAAGCGGCGCGCGCCCCCGTAATCCGGCCGACTACGCCTCGGAGGTGCAGTTTTCTGCACCTGCCCTGGCTCTGGTTCCCCTCCGGCCTCTCGGCAGGCCGGAACGCGCCGCACAGGCCCCGGCCCACCGCACACCACGAGCGAGGCGAATCGGCGACCGGTTCGCCGCACGGCTCCGGAGAGCTCGTGTCGCGGTGACCCGGTCCTCCGTCCCCGTCCCACCCGCCTCCCCCCTCCCCCCGCTCCCGGCACAGCGCGACGGCGACGGCCCCCGCCAGCGTCAGCCCGCCCGCCGCGAGCGCGGCGCGGCTCAGGCCGAGCCCGGCCTCGTGGGCGGCCCCGCCGCCGTGCGGGACGGCCGCCATGACGGCGGCGATCAGGGCGACGCCCACCGACGAACCGAGGTACCGCGCCGCGTTGTTGGCGGCGGACCCGACGGCCACCCGGTCGGCCGGCACGCTCCGTACGGCCAGCCCGGCGAGCGCGGCGTTCACGACCCCGCTGCCGACCCCGGCGACGGCCAGGCCGGGCAGGAACCGCCACCACGACGCGTGCTCGCCGATCCCCGCGAGGGCGAGTTCCCCCGCGCCGCAGACGGCCAGCCCGGCAGCGACCTGGTGCCGGTCCGCCACCCGCCCCGCCAGCCGGCGGGCCTGCGGGGCGACGACGAACGACAGCCCGGACCAGACGCCCAGCAGGGTGGCGCTGCGCAGCGGCCCCATGCCGAACAGGCTCTGGGCGACCATCGGGACGTACGTCATGAGGCCGGCCACACCGGCGCCGATCACCAGCGCGCCGACCGCCGAGGCGGCGAAGGCGGGCCGCCGCAGCAGGCCGAGGTCCAGCAGCGGTGCGGCGACGCGCCGTTCGACGACCGCGAACGCCGCCAGCAGCACCGCCGCGGCCGCCAGGAGGACGACGACCCGCGGCCGGCCCCAGCCGCCGCGGCCCTCGACGAGCGCCCCGACGAGGAGCGCGACCCCGAGGCCGAGGGTCAGGACGCCGGCGGTGTCGAAGCCGCGGCGGTGTTCGTTCCGCGACTCCTCCAGGGAGACCGCGCCCCAGAACGTGACCGCGGCCGAGAGGACGGCGAGGGCGACGTACCCGGAGCGCCAGTCGAGGCACTTGACCAGCAGGGCGGCGAACACCGGTCCGACGGCGATGCCGCCGCCCACCATGGCGCCCCACAGGCCGGTGGCCCGCGCCCGCTCCGGGCCGGGCGGGAAGGCCCGGCCGACGAGGCCCAGCCCGGCGGCCAGCAGGGCGGCGCTGCCCGCGCCCTGGACGAGCCGGCCGCACACGAAGACGAGCGTGCCGGGCGCCGCCGCGCACACCGCGCTCGCCAGGACGAGCAGCAGGCCGCCGGCCGTGAACGTCCGCTTGCGGCCCCGGTCGTCGGCCAGGCCGCCCGCCGCCATCAGGCTGGCGGCGAGGCCGACGCCGATGGCGCCGAGGATCCAGGTCCGCCCGGAGGGCCCCGAGCCGAGGTCGGCGGCGACGAGCCCGGCGGTGGGCAGGGTCGCGGTGAAGTTCATGAGGACGAGCAGGGTCGCCGCGCAGGAGACGGCGAGAGTCGTACGGGCCGAGGGCCGCGGGTGCGCGGCCGGCCCGGCCGGCTGGGCGGGTTCGGCCGGTCCTTCGGGTTCGACGGCCACCGTCATGACTACCCCCCGGGGGTCAGGCCGGCCGCGACCGGCCGGACTATGGTTCATTGATTGAACCACAGAGTTCAATCAATGAACTGCTAGCCTGAGGCGGTGGGATTGGGACGCGGGTACACGGATCAGGACTGCTCACTGGCGCGCGCCCTGGAGGTGGTCGGCGAGCGCTGGACGCTCCTCGTCCTCCGGGACTGCTTCTACGGGGTGCGGCGGTTCGCCGACTTCCACGCCCACCTCGGCGTCCCGCGCGCCGTCCTCACCGACCGGCTCAAGACGCTGACCTCGATGGGCCTCCTCGAACGCCGCCCGCGCGCCACCGGCGTGGAGGTCGACTACGTCCTCACCGACCGCGGCGTCGACCTCTGGCCGACGGTCTACACGCTGGCACAGTGGGGTGAGCGCTGGCTCACTCCGGACGGCGCACGCCGCCTCTTCAGCCACGCGGCCTGCGGCACGGACATCACTCCGGTCGGCCTCTGCCCCACCTGCGACACCGTCCCCGCCCCGGCCGACCTCGTCATCCGGCAGGGGCCGGGCGCCGACCCGACGCTGCGGGACGACCGGGTGAGCGAGGCACTGCGACGCAAGCCGCACCGGCTGCTGACGGACCTCTTCCCGGAGCAGCGGGAGGCGGCGGCCCGGGCGGGCGGGGCGTCTTAAGTCACCGGCCCCGCCGCCCCCTCACGCCCCTCACGCCTCTCAACTCCCGCTCAACTCCCGTCGAAGCGGCGGACGAAACGCTTCTGCCAGGGTGTCTCGACGGCGCGCGGATCGTAGTGCCGCCGCACGTACGCCACCGCCTCCCCGGCCGGCACCCCGTCGAGCACCGCGAGGCAGGCCAGCGCGGTGCCCGTTCGCCCGCGTCCGCCACCGCAGGCCAGCTCCACCCGTTCGGCCCCGGCCCGTTCCCATGCCGCCCGGAACACCGTTCGGGCCCGTTCCGGATCGGCCGGCAGCCGGAAGTCGGGCCAGTGCAACCACTCAGCCTCCCAGGTCACTTCGGGAGGACGCTTCCCCAGCAGATACACGGCGTACTCCGGAACCGGTCCGTCCGGCATGGGATGCCGCAGCGCCCGTCCCCGTACCAGCCGTCCGGAGGGGAGGCGGAGGAGACCAGGGGTGTTCTCGGGCCATGTGGGACTCACGCGACCACCTTAGGCGGCGATGCCCGTACCGTCCCGGCGGACGACCGGTCCACCCTCACGAGCGACCGAAAGGGCCGAACTCCCCATCGAAAGAGTGCATTTATTGTCGCTTGCATCACGACAGCAGTGCACAAAAGCTGTGAGGTGCATCACTTTCACATGCTCGCAAAGCGCGCCACCTGCACCCATGACGGCGAGTCACCCCCACCTCACGCCGATCGACATCTGACCGCTTGTCGAAATCGATCTTGAATAACGGGCAAGATGGACCCGTTGCAGCAGCGCAGGGGTGACGTAGATCACAATCCTGCGGATCGGCTTGCGCTCTTGGTGACACTTGTACTGCGGAAGGGCGAGAGCCCCATCCCTGAGCCCGCGAAGCCGTGGGGATGAGGCCCTCTACCACCCACCGCAGCGGGGCCTCGGTCTTCACGGACCGGGGCCCTGTTTCTTGCGCAGGCGGATCACATCCAGTCCCACACCATCCTGAAGACGGCGTAGAGCGGACCGATCCAGCGGACACGGCGGTAAAGCCGGTCCCACCTGCCGCCGCCGCGGTGACCCTCCGGACGCGTGGCCATCGGGCCACCCCCTTCCGGGGTCCAGCGTTCGTGGACCCCATGGAGTGCTCCACGAAGCCGTCGCTTCCCCGGAGGGGTGGTTGGTAACGCATCACCCTAGCGCTCGGAGTTGACGGTGGGACCCCACCACCGTCCCACCGCAAGCGCCCATCAGTTCGCCCCAACAGGCACCGAGTGCCGCGACATCCGCGTGTTCGACGGAACGGTCGCTCGAATCGCGCTTCCCACCAGGGCGGTTACCGAGGGGCACGCCGATGCGGAGTGCCAGTTCCCCTGACGCCCGTCACCTAAATCACATTCCCCGACCGGCTCTTGCCGGTGGCACGGAACCCCCTCCGCGAGAAGGTCCAACGACCGCCGGAGCGACCGGAGTCGATCACCGGAAGGCCCGTTGTCAGTGGTGGGTGCCATGCTCTTCTCATGGACAACGACGTGCGGAGGAACGAGGGAACGGACGGCGCGGCAGCACGCCGTCCGGCCCCCGCGTCCGAGCGCGCGCCCGGCCAAGCAGCGTACGGAGAACGACCCGTGGACGATCTCGTGAACGACACCGTGAGCACCGCCCTCCCCGTCTTCCCCTACCACCCCGACCCCCTGGCCACAGGCTCCGTCGCCCCCGACCCGCACACCGCCTGCGCGTGCTGCGGCCGCGTCCGCGGCTACGTCTACGCGGGCCCGGTGTACGCCGAGGCGGACGAGGATCTGCGCGGCCGGCTCTGCCCCTGGTGCATAGCGGACGGCAGCGCCGCCGAGCGGTACGGGGCCTGCTTCAGCGAGGTCGTGGCGGGCGAGGTGCCCGACGCCGTCCGTCAGGTCGTCGAGCGGCGCACCCCCGGCTTCACGGCCTGGCAGGAGTCGGTCTGGCTCACCCACTGCGGGGACGCCGCCGCGTTCCTCGGACCGGTCGGCAGCGCCGAGTTGGCCGCGTATCCGGACGCGGTGGACGCCCTGCGCCGCGAGGCCGTCGCCTGGCAGTGGTCCACCGACGAGATCGAGCGCTACCTCGGCTCGTTCGACCGGGAGGGCCAGCCGACCGCCTACCTCTTCCGCTGCCGGGTGTGCGAAGCGCACCTGGCGTACTCCGACTTCACATAGATGGCGCAGGTGACGGTGACCATGAACGGACCGACTTCCCGGCGCCCGCGCGCGCCCGGCTCCCTCCGGCGGCTCCACACCTCCGGCCGGCTCGGCCGACTCCAGCCCCTTGGCCGGCTCAGCCGACTCGGCTTGCTCGGCCGGGTCGGCTTGCTCGGCCGGGTCGCCGCCCGTGTCCAGGGCTCGCGCCGTCCCCTCCGACCGCGCGAGCCCCGAAGTCCGGTGTCCCGCCGGTGCCGTGCGGCGGCCGTTCGGCTCGGCCACGCGGTCCGGGGTGTCCGGGGCCGACGGCCGACGGCGTGTGCGGCGATGATGACGGCCGTCGGCCACGGGCCCCCGCGGCGGGGGCCGACCAGGCACGCGTCGGTCACAGGGCACCCGCCGGACCCTCCCCCGCGCGAGCCCCGACGGTCATTCGCGGAGGACGATCCGGCCCAGCGGCGTCACGAGCAGCCCGAACCGGTCCGCGTGGATCAGCCGGCGGCCCACCGGCACCGCCGTGCCGCCGCCGGCCGGGGCCACCGTGCCCGTCGCCGTCGTGCTGTCCGTCGCGTAGACCTCGTGCTCCTCCACGACCAGCCGGTACTCCGAGAGCGGCAGCAGTTGCGGCGCCGGTGGCACCAGGTCGCCGGACCAGACGAAGGACGATCCCTGGGGGACGCAGGTGAGTTCGAGGACGGTGCCGGTGCCCGCCCAGTCCAGGTCGCCGCTGCCGACGGCCCGCCGTTCCACGGAGGCGAGGACGCGGCGGCTCGCGGCCATCGCGGCCTGGCCGGTGCCGACCCGCTTGCCCAGGGCGTTCAGCGCGACCGGACCGCTCAGCTCCAGCCGGACGGCACCGGCGGACGTCATGGTGGCGGTGACCGTCCGGTCGGGCAGCAGTTGGAGGAAGTCCGCGGTCACGACCTTGGACAGGTGCAGCGGGTCGACGGAGTACGGCTGGTAGCGGGCCAGGGCCAGGCGCAGGTAGGGGAAGTAGGCCGTGGCGCCGGCGGCCGGCCCGAGGTCGACGTCGACGTCGCAGGTCCACAGCCGCAGGTCGTGGTCGTAGTCGGCGGCGAACGCGGCGACCGAGGCGGTCGCGGGCGCGCCGCCCACCGGTTCGGCGAGCACCCGTCCGTCGGCGGTGAGCACGGCGCCCGGGAAGTTCGCCGGGGTGAGCCGGGGCGGGGCCGTGGGGTCGGCCCAGACCGGGTCGGTGGCGCAGCGGGTGACGAGCTCGTCGGGCAGCGGGGTGCCGGTTCCCGGGCCACCGGAACCGGTACCGGTACCGGCACCGGGATCGAGGACGACGGCGAGGAGCTCGTCGTCGCCCGACGAGAACCAGGGGCGGCGCAGGTGCACCCGGAAGCCGGCGTGCCGGCGGGTGCGGGTCACCCGGTGCCGTTCGTGGTCGACGGTCTGCTCCCAGCGGACGGTCGGGACGAGGTGGCTGACGTCGGGCGGTTCGGGCCGGCGGGAGCTGGGGACGTGCCAGCCGCGGCCGTCGGGCCCCGCGCTCGCCGGGCCCTTCCGGGTGATCAGCGCGGGCTGGTCGGTGATGGCCGGGTGGAAGTACTCGCGGAACCGGGTGGTCGCGGTCGGGGTGTAGGTGACGGCCCGGTGCAGGGTGTCGCGGAACTCGTGGCGGAGGCCGAAGAGGGAGTGGTCGTCCTCGAAGCGTTCGAGGGTGAAGTGTCCGATCCGCGCGTGGCGTTCGGTGCGCTGGGGCGCGTCCTGGGCCACGTCGTCCGTCCACTCCTGCCAGCTCGCGTCGATGTCGACGCGGCCGGTGCTGCGGGCGTGGCTGTGGAGGCGTCCGGAGAACCGGGTGAAGGTCTGTTCCTCCTCGCGGGGGAAGCCGAGCGGGCCGAGCTCCGGTGCGGCGAGCGGCTTCTCCACGGCGTGGACGAGGGTGAGTTCGACCCAGGGGGTGATCATCCAGTTCTCGCCGTTCGCGGCCGCGGCGGTCAGCTCGTCCTTCTTCGCCTGCGGCAGCCCGGTGGTGGGGTCCGGGTCGTTCCACAGCTTGGAGGCGGTCAGCAGTTCCCAGGCGCGGAAGAGGGTGAGGTCGGCGGGGTCGAGGCGGCAGCTCATCCGGACGGTGGCGACGGTGGCCTTGGGCAGCCGGACGGTCAGTTCGCGCTCCAGCAGGCCGCTCCAGACGGGCGGCCCGTCCCCCTCGACGATCTTCAGCCGCAGCGGCCGGGCCTGCGGCCAGGGCCCGGGGAAGTCGTAGGTGGCGTTGGGCGGCGCCCCCGGCAGGCCGCGCAGGGAGACGCCCCGGGCCGGGACGTCCGGCAGGTACGGCAGCAGGAGCTGCGCGCCCCGGTGGACGACGTACTCGCCGGGCCGGAGGCCCTGCCCCCGGGGGACGGGGAGGTCGGTCGGCGGTTCGGTGTCGTGGACGTCGTGCTTCGCGACCTTGATCTCACCGAGGAGTTTGAGGTCGGTGGTGATGTCGGGGTTCTCGGGGAGGCTGACGACGGTGTCCAGGTAGCTGCCGGCCTCTCGGGACGCGGCGGTGAAGTAGCGGCGGCGGACCAGGTCCGCCTTGTCGGGCCCGAACACGGTGTCGTACGTGCCGTGTTGCTCGGCCGTCTGGAGCGGTGTCTTGGGCGGGCTGACGTGCCGTTCGTCCCAGGCGCGGTAGCGGCGGTCGAGTCCGTCGACGGGGGATTCGGCGCGGTGGTCGGGGACCTGCCCGTTGCGCATCACCGCCCAGGCGTCGGGCGGCACGGGCGTGCCGTCGTCGCGCACGGTGCTGCGGATGACCATCCGTGGCTCCGACTCGCCCTCCAGGAAGGGCCACCGGGGTACGAGCGCGGGCGGCGGCACGGGCTCCCAGCGCCGGTAGGTGACGGGAGCGGAGGCGGTGCCGTCGGGGGTGTCGGCGTCGAGGCCGGGGCCGTTGCCGGCGAGGTCGCAGAGCCGGGCGCGCAGCCGGTACGTCCGGCCGAAGCGCAGGGCGGGCAGCGACCCCTTGACCGGGCGGAACGCGGTGTCCAGCGGGAAGACCGGCGACACCTCGGGCGCGGGCACCCGGGGCCGGTCGTCCGGTCCGAGGGTCCGGCCGGGCGGCGGCGCGGCCAGGCTCCAGCCGTGCCAGCCGCAGAGGGCCTGGTGGACGTAGAGCTGGTTGTCGTCCCTCTTGTCGTGGGTGACGGCGGTGGCCTTGACGTGCCCCTCGTCGGGGGCGACGGTCAGCGGCAGGACGGGCTGCCCCGGGCGGCGGATCGCGTAGCGGCCGGTCCGGGCGCACAGCGGACGCCAGACGGTGACGGGCGCGGCGGCATCACCATCGCCACCACCCGTCTCTCCATCAGCCCCTGCCACCCCCGCCTCCCCCGGCTCCTCGACCACGCCCACGTCGACGCGGTACCCGCGGACGAGGTCGGAGGCGTCGAGGACGGCGACGGCGGGCGTCTGGCCCACCGGGCCGACGCCGGCCGTGTGCCGGGCGTCGGCCTCCATCCGGTCGGCGAGCTCCACGTCCCGGCCCTCCCGGAAGACGGTGAGGCCGGCGCCGTGCAGGGCGGGCGGGGCCGTGCTGTCCGGGGCGACGGACACCTTGGGGTCGGCCATCGCGGCGAGCGTCTGGTCCACGATCCGGGAGAACTCCACGAACTTCATCGCGGCGCCGTCCATGTCCAGGTCGGTGACCAGGATCCCGTCCCCGCCGAGCCGGAGCATCCGCCGCCCGTACGGGCCGTCGTCCGGGGCGTACGGCTCGAAGCGGCTCCCGGCGACGTAGCGCAGGTCCGTCCACGGCCGCAGGCCCTCGTCGTCGTTGAGCGGCTGCTGGTCCGCGGTGAACCGGACCCGCGCCTGCCAGCGGTCGGCGAGCCCCGGTGGCGGGGTGACCAGCAGGTCGACGGCGAGGCCGAAGCGGCGCAGGAGTTCGGGGTAGTCGGCGAGCAGCGCGCAGGCGGTGTGGAAGTCGACGTCGGGTGCCGTGGGCGGGGGCGGCGCGGGTACCTGGGGGCGGTCGTAGAAGCGGTACGCCTCCGCGAGGTTGTGGGCGGCGGCGTTGCCCCGGTACGCGTCGCTGGTGCGGTCCATGTACCGGGGGCGGAACGGGTTGGCGGCGACGGCCGCGGGCCCGCCCGTGCCGTGTTCGATCAGCTGGTCGAGGCCGGGGTAGGAGGCGGCGACGCCACGGGCCAGCTCCAGCAGCGGTGGCGGGAGCGGGGAGCGGAGGTCGCCGGTGGTGGGGTGGTCCCAGGTGGCGGGCGGCGTGGCGGCGCCGTCGCCGGGCGGGACCGCGCCCCCGGACGGGACCGCATCCTCGCCGCCGGACGGGGCCGCGCCCTCGCCGCTGGACGGAAAGGCCCGGCGGCGGGCGGTGGCCGTGGCGACGGCCTCGTAGAGGGTGCCGATCCGGTCGTGGACGTCCCGGGCCGGATAGGAGCGCAGGGTGGGCGGCACGGCCGCGGCGGCGGCGAAGGCGCCGGCGGGCGGGCGCACGGGGGAGGTGGTCGGGAAGAGGGCCTTCCACAGGTCGCTGTCGGCGGGCGGATAGCGGTCCTGCCGCGGGGCGACGGGCACGGCGGTCCCGGGCCCGGTGGTGCCGGGCGCGCGGAACTCGATCCGCAGGGCGGCCGCGTAACGGCCGAGGGTGCCGGGCCAGTCGTGGAAGGCGGGGAAGGCGTCGAGCGTGGTCCCCCCGGTGAGGCGGGGGCTGACCAGGACGGTGAGGCGGAGCCGGCCGTCGGCGGCGGTTCCGTCGGGCAGTACGGTCCACCGGATCGTCTCGGGCATGGCGTCAGCTCACTTCCGCGAAGGCGGTGCAGTACTCGTCGACCGGGTCGCGCGGCAGCCCGGTCACCGGGTCGGGGTAGGGCGCCATCATCTGGGCGAACGTGGGGGGCCGCACGGCGTCGTCGGCCGCGGTGAGCGGGCTCGGGGAGTGCCCGGCGCCCAGGAACCGCTTCTCGCACTCGATGGTGACCGACTGGGACCAGAACCCGATGTGGACGCTGATCGAGATCCGGGCCCGGCCGTAGACGGTTCCGCTGCCGCTGTCGTAGGTGAGTTCCAGGAGGAGTTCGATGGAGGCGGAGATGATACCGAGGACGTCGACCTCGCCGCGGGCGCGGAAGTAGCCGGTGATCCGGCATTCGGAGGTGGCGAGTTCGAGCCGGAAGTAGATACCTGCCATCACGGACAGGCTCCCGCTCGCCACACCGAGGTTCATGGAGACGGCGGCCCCGAACTCCAGGGCTGCCTCCAGGACGGCGACGTGCTTCGGCGTGATGACGATGCCGAAGAAGCCGCCGCCGCCGAGCAGGGACACGGTGAGCCGGAAGGGGGCTTGGCGGCTGCAGAAGGAGAAGCCGATCTCCAGCGGCCGGCCGATGAACGGCAGGTCCAGGTAGGCGTCCAGGCGGATGTTCTCCAGGCTGAAGACGCCGACGGCGAGATTGGGGAGGGGGATGCCGTAGCGGGCGGTGATGCCGGCCGTGGTGACCTGGATGCCGGGCGGGTCGCTGAAGCCGTTGACGGGGATGAGCTGCCGCAGCGTCTCGACGAAGGACAGCGGGCCGATGAACTCGACCTTCCGGAAGCCGACGTCGATGTCCGGCTTCTCGCCCGCGCGCATCCGGAAGCGGACTCGGTCGAAGGTCAGCCGCATGGCCTGGAAGGAGGGGATGAGGACGAGGTCGAACTCCTCCAGCGAGCACGTGACGTCGGCCCCGGAGGACACGTCCGGGCGCAGCGAGCCGCGCAGGTCGACGACGAGGGAGAGCCGCCCGACGGTCCGGGTGCCCTCGGTGTGCGGGACGAAGACCGGGTCGCCGGTGTCGGGCCAGGGCTTGATCTGCGGGCTCCACTCGATGCGGGTGCTGACCGTCTCGGGGAGCTTCAGACCCCGGGCGGCCTGCTG
This sequence comes from Streptomyces sp. NPDC021100, assembly GCF_044333095.1. Classification (NCBI taxonomy): domain Bacteria; kingdom Bacillati; phylum Actinomycetota; class Actinomycetes; order Kitasatosporales; family Streptomycetaceae; genus Streptomyces; species Streptomyces sp. NPDC021100. The sequence continues at coordinate 92,085 of NZ_JBIRQH010000016.1, read as the reverse complement.
GAGCGCGTCGCGGAGGGAGGGCAGTTGCCCGGCGGCGGTGGTCCAGGTGTCGACCTGTTCCCGGACCCGGGTGAGCAGGGTGCGGAGGCCGGGGTCGGCGGTGGCCGGGAGGGAGGTGAGGAGGCTGGTGAGGGCGGTGGAGAAGGCGGCGAAGGCGTCGTCGATCTGCTGGAGGGTGACGGGCGGGTCGGCGGCGGGCGCGGCACTCGGTGGCGGCGGGCCGCCTGGCGGCGCGCCTGCCGTGGGCGGACCGGTCCCCGCCGAGGAACCGGCCGTCGGCGGCGCGGCCATCTGCGGCGCGCCCATCGGCGACGCTGCGGTGGGAAGGGAGGGATGGGAGAGGTGTTCGGCGAGGTAGGCGGCGACGAGTTCGGCGAGCCGCCGGGCGGTGTCGGCCACCTGCCGTGCGGCGGGCGGCAGGCCGGGCGCGGCGTTGTCGGCCAGGTCGCGGACGCGGCGCAGGTCGGTGAGGAACCCGGTGACCGAACTGACGGTCTGGGTGATGAAGTTGGGGACGTGCAGGGCCGGCAGCGGGTCGCCGGGCAGGATGTGCCGGATGACGTCGGCGAGCGAGAGGACGCCGAGGAAGTTGATGTCGAGGGTGCCGAAGAAGTCGGCGGGGTCGAACTCCCCGCCGGCGATGCGGTCCACGGCCGTGGCGACCGGTCCGGTCCCGGAGACCGGGCCGGTGGCGCGGGACAGCCCCGCCACGTCGAAGCTGGGCGCGACGAGCGCGCCGGAGCGGTCGCGCCTGCTGTCGAAGTCCATGGCGAGCGCGGGGGCCCCGGTGCGCAGCAGGCTGAGGAAGACCTCGCCCGGGTTGCCCTTCCTGGCTCCCTGGGTCGCCGCCGCGAAGCCGGACAGGGCGTACCGCCGCGCGTACATCACGGGCACGGCGGCGGTACCGCCTCCCGTCAGCGCGCCGACGGCGGGGACGGCGGCGGTGGCCCAGCTCAGCTGCGGGATGAAGTGCGCCTCACCGGGCGCCGGATGGGCCGGGTCCGGGACGGCGAGGGCGGGTGGCGCGGCGGCGGCCCAGACGAGGTGGGCCACGTCGACGCTGGTGTCGTCCGGTTTGACGGGCGGCGCCAGGGCCACGGACTGGCCGAGCAGCGCGGCGCTGTTGAACGTGGGCGGGTCGACGGTGACGGCGGTCCGGGAGCCGTCGGGTGCCGGCACCGGGGGCAGGGACGGGCGGTTGTACTCGTCGAGAACGGCGGCGAGTTGGGCCCCCCGGCTCAGATGTTCGGGGACGAAGAGCAGCGGGGTGCGGAACTCGATGATCCGCCCCTGGTGGTCCACCGCCGTGGCCTTGAACAGGAACGGCTCCTCGGTGGCCGTCGCCGGGAAGAACCAGGTGGAGGTGGGCGGATCGGGCAGGTGGACGAGGTTCGGGGTGACGAGGGTGTCCAGCCGGACGCTGGTGAACGGGAAGAGGAGGTTGGTGAGGTCGGCGGCCGGGTCACCGTCCTTGGCGGGCAGCGGTCGCCCCGGGTCGTAGGTGCGCAGGGGCTGTCGGACGAGGACGTAGAAGCGTTGAAAGAGGAAGGCGGTCCGCGGGTCCTTGAACTTCCGTTCGGTGACCGTCACAACGGCCGCGCGGTGCCCGAAGGGGCACAGGTACCCCTCGTGCATCACCCGCACGTAGTGGTCCCGGCCGAGGGTGGTGTGCTGCCGCCAGTCCGACAGGTCGATGCCGGCAGGCCGCTCGGGCCACTGCCCGGCGCTCTCCAGCCAGCCGCCGAGCGCCGACAGCATCAGCGTGCGGGCTCTCACCGGCAGCGGCGTGATCGGCTTGCCCTCCACCGTGGACAGCCCGTCGTGTGCGGTGAGTTCGACGAGGTCGGTGCGGTCTCCGGGGGTCAGCGGAAGCCGTGTCACCTCAGGGGCGGGCGTCCCCGGGTCGCGGTCGCGGTTCCACACCGCGCGGACCGTCCCCCCGGACAGCCGGGTGTGCCACAGCTCCACCCGCTCACCCGGCCCGGGGGCGTCCACCTCGTCCCGGTGGATCCAGCGGGCCTGCCGCGGGGGCGACAGCAGGAGCCGGTACGGCAGTTCGATGCCGGTGCGGGGGTGGGCGGGGTCGGCGAGCGGGTTCTCGGGGTTACGGGGGACGGGCGGTGCGTCGGGGTCGGCGGCCGCGGCGAGGGTGGCCTCCACGCCGTACCGGGCGGTGAGCTGGGCGGTGGTGCGCAGCAGCCGTACGAGGGCGAGGGCCCGGTCCGTGGCGTCACCGTCCGCCTCTGCTCCCCCCTCCGCCCGCGCGCCATCCGTCCCTGCTCTCCCCTCCACCCGCGCGCCATCCGCCCCTGCTCTCCCCTCCACCCGCGCGCCATCCGCCCCCTCCGGGCCCATCCCGCCCGCCCCGCCTGCCCCACCCGCCTCCGCGCCGGGCGGCGGCAGTGCGACCACCGCCGGGTCGGCCTCCCGGGCGGCGTCGACGACGCGCAGCGGCAGCACGCGCATGGCCGCCAGCAGCCCCGCCTCGGAGTACTCGACCGCGTCCTGCGCCCCGACCTCGAAGACGAGGACGCTCCGCCCGCTGACCAGCGAGCCGACGGGCGCGTCCCGCGGATCCGGATCGGTCCCCTCCTCCAACAGCGCGTGCTCCGTGACGTGCTGCGGCCCGAGCGTGACGACGAGCAGCCCGTCCTGCTGTGGATCGGCGCGGATCAGCCGCCGGCTCCCCGGCCGGTCGTCGAACTTCAGCCCGACGAACCCGAAGCCCAGGTCCAGCAGGTCGGTTCCGCGCAGTACCCGGATCGGTGCCGGAGTGCTCATGCCGCCCCCTATCGCGCTGCCCAACCCCCTGGATACTCCCGTGGGAGCGGCAGGTGTATGGCCCGAACGGGTGATGGCGGAACGCGATACTCCGAACAGGTGATACCCGGACAGGGCTCTTCTCTTCCGGACGGAGGGGGCGAATTCTCCCTTCGAAGGGCGGACGGGGCGGCGTCCACGCGGTGCCCGTGCCGCCGGTCCCGGAGACCGGCGGCCCTCCGCCCACGAGGGGGGTACGCAGTGTCCACCTCCTCACGGCGCCGGGCGGCGAGGCCGGCCCTGGTCCTCGCCGGCGGCCCTGGCCCTGACCACCGGTCTCGCCACCACCGCACCGGCCGCCTCCGGCGAGTTCATCGACCAGAGCCGCGCCACGGGGTTCACCCGCACCTTCGTGGACCCGACGAACAACGTCTGTCTCTTCTTCGAGTTCGGCGCCAACAAGATGGCCAACAGCACGAACAGGACGGCCCGGGTGTACCTCAGCACCGTCTGCGGCGAAGGCGGTTTCGCGGACATCCCGAAGAGCGGTACGAAGACGGTCACGCTCGACGACTTCCACAGCGTGAAGTTCCTGTAGCCGGGCGGGCCGGGGCCGCCGCCCGGACGACGGCCCCGGCCACCCCCACACGCATCCGTCGCCCAACCCACCGGACAGCAAGGCCCGTTGGGCGCCTGCCCCCCGGGGATCCTCAGAGCTCGGTCACCACCACGTCCACCGCCCACGGCCGCCCCGCCTTCTCCGGAGCGCCGCCCTCCACCACGTACCCCAGGTCCCGCAACGCCACGACCAGCTCCCCCGGCCCCGCGGGCACGGCCCCGGCCACGAGCAGGTCGCGGACCATCCGCCCCTTGGTCGCCTTGTTGAAGTGGCTGACCACGGACCGCTTCTCGACCCCGCCCACGACCCGCGACTGCAGCACCCGCACCGTCACCGTGCGCTCCGCCACGTCCCCCTTCGGCTTCCAGGCCGTCGCGTAGGCGGCCGAGCGCAGGTCCAGGACAAGGCCCTCCCCCGCGGCGGCGGGCAGCGCCTCCGCCATCGGCCCGCGCCAGAACGCGCCGAGCGCGCCCAGCCCCGGCAGCTTCACCCCCATCGAACACCGGTAGGACGGAATGGCGTCCCCGACGCCCACCGCGCCCCACAGCCCGGAGAAGACCAGCAGCGACCGCTCGGCGGCGCGCCGGGCGGCCGCCGGGAGCGTGGTCAGGCCGAGCGCGTCGTAGAGGACGCCGGTGTAGATCTCGGCGGCGGGCCGGGTGCCGGCCGTCCGCAGCCCGGCGTTCTTGGCGACCTCCCCCCGCAGCCCGGGGCTCAGCCCCAGCACGTCGGCCGCCTTCTCCTCGTCACCCGAGCACAGCTCCACCAGCTCGGCGAGCACGGCGTCCCGCGCGGCGGCGAGCCCCGGGAGGGAGAGGGCGCCGGTGTCCACCGGGGCCCCGGTCCCGCCGGTGGCCTTCCCCTCGGACGGCGGCAGCAGCACGAGCACGATCGGTTCTCCTTGTGTCCCTGTTCCGATGGCGGCCCCGGCGAGGTTCTTACGGCGGCCCCGGCGAGCCTAACGCCGTACGCCACACTCACCGCGCCACCCGCCCGGCCCGCCCCTACGCTCGGATCATGCCCCGCCGCACGATGCGGGTGACGGACGAGGACCGCGCCCCGCTGCAGAGAGCGCTGCGCGAGCTGCGCGAGCGGACGCACGCCCCCGCCGGGTTCCCCGCGGACGTCCGGGCGGAGGCGGACCGTGCCGCGCGGCGGCGGCCCCGCGTCCCGGCGTACGACGCGACGGCGCTGCCCCTGTTCACGATCGACCCGCCCGGGTCGAAGGACCTCGACCAGGCCCTGCACCTGGCCCGCCGCGCGAAGGGCGGCTACCGCCTCCACTACGCCATCGCCGACGTCGCGTCCTTCGTCACCCCCGGCGGCCCGCTGGACGCGGAGACGCACCGCCGCGCGGTGACCGTCTACTACCCGGACACCCGCGTCCCCCTCCACCCCGCCGTCCTCTCCGAGGACGCGGCGAGCCTGCTGCCCGACCACGACCGGCCGGCGCTGCTGTGGGAGTTCGACCTGGACGCGGACGGGGCCGTCGTCCGTACGGACCTGCGCCGGGCCCTCGTCCGCAGCCGCGCCCGCCTGGACTACCCGGGCGTCCAGCGGGCCCTCGACACCGGCACCGCCGACGAGCCGCTGGCCCTGCTCCGCGAGACGGGCCTGCTCCGGCAGGAGCGGGAACGGGAACGCGGCGGCGTCTCGCTGAACGCCCCCGAGCAGGAGATCGTCCGGCAGGACGGCCGCTACGTCCTGGAGTACCGGACGCCACCGCCCGTGGAGGGCTGGAACGCGCAGCTCTCCCTGCTGACGGGCATGGCCGCCGCCGACCTGATGCTCGCGGCGGGCACCGGCGTCCTCCGCACCCTGCCCGCCGCTCCCGAGCCCGCGGTCGCCGCCCTGCGCCGGGCGGCCCGCGCGCTGGGCGTGAACTGGCCGGACGACATGCCGTACGCCGTCGTCCTGCGGGCCCTGGACCCGGCGCACCCGCAGCACGCGGCGTTCCTCCAGGAGTGCACGGCCCTGCTGCGCGGCGCGGGCTACGCGGTCTTCGACCGCGAACGCCCCGCCGAGCGCCCCCCGCCCGCCGACCCCGTCCACGCGGCCGTCGCCGCCCCCTACGCCCACTGCACGGCCCCGCTGCGCCGCCTGGCCGACCGCTACACGCTGGAGTGCTGCGTGGCGGCGGTGACCGGCGCCTCCGCCCCCGAGTGGGTCCGCACCGCCCTCGACGCCCTCCCCGCCGAGATGGCCGCCGGCTCCCGCCGGGCCGCGGAGGCGGAGCGCGAGTGCGTCGACCTGGTGGAGGCGGCGCTGCTCCGCGACCGCATCGGCGAGGTCTTCGACGCGTACGTGGTCGACGTGATCGACCGCCGCCCGACCGCGGGCACGGTCCACCTCTACGAACCCGCCGTCGTGGGCCACGTCGAGGGCGACCCCGACGGCCCGCCGCTCCACCTCGGCCACCGGACGCGCGTCCGCCTGATCGAGGCGAACCCGGGCCGCGACAAGGTCTGGTTCGCCCCGGCGTGACGTCCCGACCCGATGCCCCGGCGTGACCGCCTCCCCCGACCGCCCGGTACCATGGTCCACACGGCGGACGAGCCGGCCGGGCGGCCGCGTGGGATCTTCGGATCCCCCGAGGAACGTCCGGGCTCCACACGGCAGGGTGGTGGGTAACGCCCACCCGGGGTGACCCGCGGGACAGTGCCACAGAAAACAGACCGCCGGGGATCTTCGGATTCCCGGTAAGGGTGAAACGGTGGTGTAAGAGACCACCAGCGCCTGAGGTGACTCAGGCGGCTAGGTAAACCCCACCCGGAGCAAGGTCAAGAGGGGCCGCCTTCACCGGTGGCCCTGCGCGGACGATCGAGGGCTGCCCGCCCGAGTCCGCGGGTAGACCGCACGAGCCTGCCGGCAACGGCAGGCCTAGATGGATGGCCGCCTCCCCAGGGCCCGCAAGGACCCCGGGAGACAGAACCCGGCGTACAGGCCGACTCGTCCGCCCCTAACCTCTCTGACCTGCGGAAACGCAGAGCTGAGGGGTTTCTTTTCGCCCTGTGGGGAGTATCTGGGGAGTTTCGATCGGGACGCTCGCATTCCCTTCCTGCCGCACCTCCACGGCCACGCGGACGGCGAATGCGAGGAGCGCGCCAAGTTCAGCCATTCCCCGTGCCCCGGATTTCGGCATGAAGTGCACGTAGGTCCGGAGAGTGCGCGCCGGGTCGCTGTGGCCGAGCCAGGCCGCGAGCTAAACGATCGTCTCGCCGGCATGCGGCACCACGGACGCGAAGGTGTGACGAAGGACATGGAATTCGTCCTCTGTATTGCTCCGCAGCGTTGTTGACGCGGGTGATCGGTGGGTGGCCTCCGAGTGCGTGTGGCATCGGTGGTGGTTGTAGGTGTGGAGGAAGTCTGCCAGGGCCGCGGTCCGCTCGTCGTTGCTGGCGTGGGGCCGGATGTAGGCTCATTCGTCGAGCAGGGTGCGGTTGAAGCGTTCGACCTTGCCATTGGTCTGCGGCCGGTAGGCGCGGGTGAGCTTGCCGGTCGCTCCCAGGGTGATCAGGGCTTGTCTCCAGGCCAGGCCCTTGCGGTAGGCCCAGGCGTTGTCCGTGAGGACCCGTTCGATGCGGGTGATGCCGTGGGAGCGGAAGAAGGCGGCCGCGCGGGTGAGGAAGCCCGCGCAGGTCGCGGCCTTCTCGTCACCGTGAACCTCGCTGTAGGCCAGGCGGGAGTGGTCGTCGACGGCGGAGTGGATGCAGTCGAATCCGGTGGTGCGCCGGCGGTCGGGGCAGGCTGCCCGGCCGTGGACGCGCCGGCCGCCTCCGCCGGGGATCCGGCCGAGCTTCTTGACGTCCACGTGGACGAGCTCGCCGGGCCGCTCGCGTTCGTAGCGGCGGATCACCTGCCCAGTGGGCCGGTCCAGGCAGGCCAGGCCGTTCAGTCCGTGCCGAACCAGGATCCGGTGCACGGTCGAGGGGGCCAGGCCCAGGACCGGCCCGATACGGGCCGGGCCCGGCTTCCGGCCCATGCGCAGGGCACACACCCGGCCCTCGACGGCAGGTGCCGCCCGGTGGGGCGTGATCCGGGGCCGGCTGGAGCGGTCGAGCAGTCCCCTCTCGCCCTCGGCCGCGAACCGGCGCACCCACTTGTGCGCGGTCGTCCGCGAGACGCCCATCTCCGCGGCCACATGGGCCACAGGACGGCCGGAAAGAACACGTTCAACCAGCAGACGTCTGCCATGGACGGTCAGCCGGGCATTACGGTGGGACACGAAGGACTCCGGCGTGCGGTGAAGATTCGACACCTCCACCACACCGGAGGCCTTCGCCATGATCAAGGACCCACGAGTGTCAACAACGCTCGTGAGCAATACACCTAGAGCGCGCGGATGAGGCGTGACGCCTTGCTCCGATACAAAGGCTGTGCCTGCGAGCCACTACGCCCGACCAGGTGGGTAGCGCGTCAGGAGATGACGAACTGATCCGACTTGGAGTTCTCGACGGTGCCGATACCGAAGGCGCCTTGCTGCCACGAGCCGAGGCGCACCTCCAGCTTCTCCCCGGGAGCGAGCTTCCCGGTCACGTGAACGGCCAGGCGCGAGGAGCGGCCATGAGAGGTATCCGTCTCCGGGGACTTCTTCCACGACTCGTTCTCGCCGCCGTACTCCAACCAGACGGTGGAGCGCCGTGCGTCGTTTGAGCTCTCGGCCTTCAGTGTGCCGTCGATGGTGTAGCCGCCCTTGCCGTCCCAGCTGAGCTCACCGTAGAAGTCGAGCCAGACGCTGCCCACGAAGGAGCGCTGGGCACTGTAGACCAGTTGTTTCCGACCCGACTTGCCGGGGGCTGGAACGAGCGGCGGGCTGTCCTGGCCATACACCTCGAACCCGGAGAGGAACGCCCCTCGTTCACCCCAAGGGTCGGGGCCGTTGTTGGCCGTGAAGAGCAGTCGCACGTAGCGGGTCGAGGCGCCGTCGCCGGGAAGGTCGATGGTCGCTTGCGGCGTGAAGTCGTAGGCGGCGGAGGGTACGAGCGTGGTGAATGTCGTCCCGTCCTGACTGCCTTCAACGGTCAGCGTCTGGTTCTGCGCGGGCCAGTGCTCGGGCGTCTTCAGCACGATCCGGCGCACCATGCGCTGTGACCCAAGGTCTACCGCGAGCCACTGGGGGAACGGGGCCTTGTACCCGGACTCCCACCACCTGTCGGTGAGCCGCTCGGGCTCCTGCCCCGTGGAGGAACTGCTCGCCCGCATCTTCCTGCCTGCTGCGAGGTCGGCGTCCCCCACCAGGGAGACGATCGCATCGTCCTTCTCTAACGACATGCCGGTCCTCCTCGGACACACGGGTGGCGAAGGTGCTCATGACAACACCTTGATCAATTGCGGTAACTATACGCAATCAAAGAGAGTTGCCCTTCCCCTCCTCGACTGCTCCGGGCTCTGCCGGACGCGGCCCAAGTCCCCTGCTGTTCGAATGGAAGGCGGGCCTGCGCCGGACCACGGGCCCCATCCCGGTCTGTCCCGCGCCGCCCGGCTCAAAGCCCTTGGTAACGGCGTCGTGCCCGTCCAAGCAGTCGTCGCCTCGGAACACCTCCGGGAACGCGCTGCCGCCCGTGACCACGATCCCCTCGCCACTCCCACACCCGACACCTGACCAACCGCCCGTGCCCGGGGGCTCTCCGGAGTCCCCGGGCACGGCCTTCACGAAAGGCCACCACCTCTAGACCGACGCCACCGGCGCACCGCCCGTACCACCGTGCAGACCGCCATTACCCTCGCCGCACTCCTGCCCGTCATCATCGACGCCTCCGGCATCCCCTCCGCCCTCCCACGGGCCGCCGGCGCCCCAGCCCTCGCCGCCGGCCTCACCCGGATCACGGCCATCCCCGGCGTGCAGGCCCTCATGCCTCCTGGCTTCGGGCCCACCCGTCCTTCGCCCCCGCCGTTGACGACCGCGAGGCAACGTGCTCTTCGAGAACTGCAAGTTCGACTACGCCACCCTCGACCGAGTCCGCGCCACCGGCCCGTTGATCTTCTCGAAGTGCACCCCGCGGGACACGACCGTCCAGGCCAGTGACCTCGGCTCAGCGGTCCTCGAAGCGTGTGACCTGCGGCTACCGAGTTCGAGGGTGGCAAACACCGCGACTGCGACCTCCGAGGCAACGACCTGAGCACGCTGCGGAGAGCGGCCGCGCTCAAGAGAGTCCTGATCGACCGTGCCCAGGTTGCCCAACTGGCCGATGCCCTGGCGGTCGAGCTGGAGGTCACCTACGGCGAAGACCTCGACGACGGGTGACCCCCGCCGAAGGCGATCTGGTTCTGTCGGTCCAGATCGCCCCTTCCTCTGGAAGGAGGCTACTTTCCGCTCGCTTGTTGTACCTGCTGAGCTTTATCCATCATGTCCTGAGTGATCGTTCCGCCAACGCCCTTGCCGACGACCAGCGTCGCAAGTTCCATGGCGGCCTCGGCCGCGTCAGGAACCATGGCGCCACCAAAAGCGTCGCTCATCAGACACTCCCTCTAGTGCTGTCTCTCGCTAGCATGCCGAATGCACCTCTGCATCCATATGCCCGATATTCGCCCAACTCTAATACGGGCATTCAGGTGAATAGTGATTCCAATGCGTTGTCTGGTGAGCGGCAGCGCGAACCCACCGGACACCCCCAAAGACGAGAGGGACACTATGGCAGCAGTGAGCTTGCTGTTCGGCCAGTGCGGAAGCCTTCGGGAGCGGTGCGAGATCGGGTCCGCCCGGCTGAGCCGCGGTGAGACGGACTACGAAGAGAGGGCGGTCGTGCCCGCCGGCGACTGGCGGCCACTGAACCCGCGGGAAGCCCAGTGGTTCGAGGCCGAGCCCGGCACCCCCGACGGCACCCTGATCGACTTGGTACGCCAGCCCCTGCCGGTCATGCGAATGGAAGAGGCACCGCACATCCACACCACCGCCGCCGGCCTCTATCCGTTCGCTGACCGCCGGCCTGCCGATTTCCTGGGCTGCGTCACGGATCCCGGAGACGCGTGCGCCACGGCTGAAGACCCCACCACCGGACGACGTCTCGGCCTCCACGTCGACAACTGGGATCACTCCCCTACGGCGCCCGTGGCGACGGCCGCCGTCGGCTCTGCCTGAACCTGGGCCCCGGCATCCGCTACTTCCTCCTCGGAGACCGGGACATCGAAGAGATCTACCGACTCGTTCGCCCCTACCCGGAACGCCCCTACCCGCACACGGACGACGTGAGGCGATACGTCACCCAGGGGCGGCCGCTGCGATGCCTGCGCATCCGACTGGAGCCTGGGGACGGCTCCCCGCGCGCACAGGGGAAACGTGGACTTCGACATCACAGCGGAGGAACAACGGCTTCTCCTCGTGATCGTCGGCCATCCAGACGCCGGCAGCGCGCCGACGGTCGATGACCTGTCCGCAGAACTGGGGCATGACGCGCGATCCGCCGCCCTGTCGGCTCCGGCCGCCACGGCCCCGTACACCGACACCACAAGGGGCATGACCCACGCCACGGCGGGATCCCAACCTGCCAACCACAGCGAGGTCATACTCGCCCGGCGCAGACATGCCCAGCGCGCCACCAAGGACCAACCACATGTACCAGGGCATTCGCTCGTCGGTCGCTGCCCCGCCTCCGTCGCCTGCGCCCGCAGCTCGGCGAGAACCGCCCTGCTCGCGTCGTCGCAGTCCTCACAGATGAGTGACGCGCCGACGCGGACGAACGGCCCGGCGGTGTCGCCGCGGTCCCGGCATTCAAAAGGGCCGTAGTGGCTCACCCCGCCACCTCCGCCCAGCGCCCACGCAGCAGCTCACGGACAGCGGCGCCACCACGCACAGCGGCATCGACGGCACTGGCGGCACCGGCTTCGGCATCAGCGCAGCGGCATGACGGGCACAGCGTCTCGCCGCCGCCGGGCGGAACAACCGGGGCCGCACGTGCTCCCCGGCGCACTCCCGCATCGCTGCCACACGCGGGCCCGCAGCCTCGGCAGCCGCACGGCGGTCGGCCTCGCGCTGCTCAGCGAACGTCGGTACGGCCGGCATCTTCCGCGCGTCAGGCGGTTACGCACCGGCGCGGCCGGGCTGTGCACCGGTCCCCTCGGCCTTGGTCCGGCGCGGCCGGAAGCATCGTCGCCATACGGCCTGGCCCACGGCCACCCCGGTGGCCGAGCGCGACCGGGATGCGACACGGTCAGCCGCCCTCGCCGCCTCCTCCGCCGAGCAGCCGGCGACCGGAGGCCACCTCGTCCAGCAGCGCCGCCAGGTCCGCCGGGCGCGAGAGCATCGGCCAGTGGCCCGTCGGGAGGTGGCGGAGGTCCATGCGGGCCATGGGGGCGAAGACCGGGTCGCCGGTGGCGGCCAGGGTGCGGGCCTGGGCGGGGGTGAAAGTGCAGGCGATGATCGTGGAGGGGGCCTCCATGGGAGGCGCGGGGCGGTCCAGGGTGCCCGTCACCGTCGCGAAGGGCTGGGGGGTGGCCAGGGTGCGGAGGCGGGTGAGGTGGTCGTCGGAGAGGCCGGCCAGGTCGGCCGGGGCCGTCGCCGGGTCGAACGGTGGGGGTGGGAGCCGCCGGCCGTCGCCCTCCTTCGTGACCCGGTCGCGCCATTCGACCTGCGTCTGCGGGTCGTTGAAGTCGATCACCGCCATGTCCGCCGGCAGTACGCCCGTGTCCACGTACACGGTCCGCGCGATCCGGTCCGGGATCCGGGCCGCCGCGCCGGCGCCGGCACGCACGCCCCGCTGTGCCCCACCAGCACCACGTCCCGGAGGCCGCCGTCCTCGATGACGCGGATGACGTCGTCGGTGTGCGTGCGGACGTCCACTTCCGGCGTCGCCTCGGCCGCCCGTTCGGCCAGTCCGGTCAGGGTGACCGGGTGGACGCGGTGTCCCGCCGCCCGCAGTGCCCGTGCCACGTCCTCCCAGACCCATGCGCCCAGCCGGAACCCGGGGATGAGGACGATCTCCGCCATCGCCGCCTCCTCTTTCCTTGCCGCCTGCCATGTCCGGCCGAGCGTAGGGGGATGGCGGACGGCCGGTGGCCTATATGGGGCGCGCCGGGCCCCTCACGCTTCCCCGGCGTCAACTCGCCGCCATGGCAACGGTGATCATCGGGCCGGAACGGCGATAGCCTGCCTCATGCCATGAACGAATTCGTTGACGAGGCACGCTCGCGCGTCGCACACCTGCTCAGGATGGCCAATACGACGGACGACGAGGTGAGAGCGCGGCTCATCGCGTACGCGGACGCCACGCCCGAGCCGCCGGTCATGGACCGGGCGGGGATCGTCACCACGGGCTGCGCCCGGTGCCGGGGGACGGCGTGGCGGCGGCAGGACAGGGACGGGCCCGTGTGGGTGTGCGGGTCCTGCGGGCATGTGGAGGGGGTGACGGTGGAGTGCCCGCACTGCGCGGTGGACATGGAGCCGCCGCTGCCCGGGGCGCCGGATCTGTGGTGCTGTCCCGAGTGCCCCCGCACGGCGGCCACCGGCGAGGGGCCGCGGGAGATCGAGGAGCGGGAGCGGGAGCGTCAACGGCGCCGTAACGGCGGGCTGTTGGGGCGGACCGTCGTCGGGACCGGTGTGATACGAAGCGGGGGTCCCGAAGGCGGCCCCCCGTCTCAGCGCAGGTGCGAGGTGTCGTTCAGCAGCCGCAGCGACGTGTTCCCGTCCGCGTAGTACGCCACCGCCGACAGCGACGCCGCCGACAGCTCCATCTTGAACAGCGACTCCGGCGGGGCCCCGAGCGCCAGCCGCACCAGGGACTTGATCGGGGTCACATGCGACACCAGCAGCACCGTCCGGCCCGCGTAGCGGGTGAGGAGGCGGTCGCGGGCGAGGGCGACGCGGCGGGCGACGGCCGCGAAGCTCTCGCCGTCGCCGGTGGGGGCCGCCTTGGTGGAGGCGAGCCAGGCGTCGAGGTCGGCCGGGTGGCGGTCGCGGACCTCGGCGAACGTCAGCCCCTCCCAGGCGCCGAAGTGGGCCTCGCGCAGGCCCTCTTCGACGTGGACGTCGAGTCCGAGGCGGGCCGCCACCGCGCCCGCCGTCTCGCGGCAGCGGCGCAGGGGCGAGCTGACGACGGCCTGGATCGTGCCGCGCGCGGCCAGCGCGGCGGCGACGGCCTCGGCCTGGCGGCGGCCGGCGGGCGACAGCTCGGGGTCGGAACCGCCGCTTCCGGAGAATCGCTTCTGCGGGGTGAGCGCGGTCTCGCCGTGCCGGAGCAGGACGAACGTCGTCGGCGCCCCGAGGTCGGCGGGCGCGGCCCAGCCGAGGGGTGCGGCCTTCGGTTCCCCGAGCGGTTCCACAGGGGCCGGACCGACCGGCGCCGGCTCCACCGGCGCCGCGGCGTCCGAGGCGCTGACACCGGGCCGCGGCCGCCCCGACGGCTCCCAGGGCAGCCCCCGCTTCCCCGCGTCCATGGCCTCGTTGGCGAGCCGGTCGGCGTGCTTGTTGCGCTCGCGCGGGATCCACTCGTAGACGACCCGGTCCACGGGGAAGGCCAACCGGGCCCGGGCGGCCAGCGGCCGCATGTCCGGGTGCTTGATCTTCCAGCGGCCGGACATCTGCTCCACGACGAGCTTGGAGTCCATTCGCACGGTGATCTCCGCGTCCGGGTCGAGCGCCCGCGCGGCCTCCAGACCGGCGATGAGCCCCTTGTACTCGGCCACGTTGTTGGTGGCGGTGCCGATGAACTCGGCGGCCTCGGCGACGACCTCGCCGGTCGCCGCGTCGAGCACGACCGCGCCGTACCCGGCGGGACCCGGGTTGCCCCGGGAGCCGCCGTCGGCCTCGACGACGAAGCGATGGGCCATCTGCTGCCTACAGCCCCGACTCGGGGGTGCGGACCAGGATCCGGCGGCAGTTCTCACAGCGGACGACGGCGTCCGCGGCGGCGGCGCGCACCTCGTTGACCTCGGTGATGTTGAGCTCCAGGCGGCAGCCCTCGCAGCGGCGCTGGTAGAGGCGGGCCGCGCCGACGCCGCCCTCCTTCTCGCGCAGCTTGTCGTAGAGCTTCAGCAGGTCGGCGGGGACGGAGTCGGCGACGAGGCCGCGCTCCTTCGTCACCTTGGCGATCTCGGCGTCGATCTCCGCCAGGACCTCGTCGCGGCGCGCGACGGCCGCGTCGACCTTGGCCTGGACGGCCTCGACGCGGGCGGTCAGCTCGGTGACGCGCTCCTGGGCGGACTCGCGGCGCTCCATGATCTCCAGGACGACGTCCTCCAGGTCGCCCTGGCGCTTGGCGAGGGAGGCGACCTCGTGCTGGAGGTTCTCCAGGTCCTTGGGGGTCATCCCGGCGCCGGAGTCGAGCCGCTGCTGGTCGCGGGCGGCGCGCTTGCGGACCTGGTCGACGTCCTGCTCGGCCTTGGACTGCTCGCGGGCGGTGTCGCTCTCCTCGGTCTGCGCGGCGACGAGGAGGTCACGGTGCTGGGTGAGGTCCCCTTCGAGGGCCTGGATCTCGGCGTGCTCGGGCAGCGACCGGCGCTTGTGGGCGAGCTGACCGAGGCGGGTGTCGAGGGCCTGGAGATCCAGGAGGCGGATCTGGTCGGCGGGCGCGGCGTTCAGTTGGGGGCTCCTCTTACTGGTGATCGGAGTGATCGGTGGGGGCGGAGGACGCCGCGTGGGCGGTCCAGGGGTCGGTGACCAGGCGCGAGACGTGGGTGCGCAGGCCCCAGCCGTGCCGGTCGGAGATTTCGTCGAGCTGGGCGGCGGCCTGCTCGGTCCAGGGCCACTCGGTGGCCCAGTGCGCGGCGTCGACCAGGGCGAGCGGGCTGTGCTGCCGCGCCTCGGAGACGGGGTGGTGCCGCAGGTCCGCGGTGACGTACGCGTCGACGCCCGCGGCCCGCACCTCGTCGAAGAGGGAGTCGCCGGAGCCGCCGCAGACGGCGACGGTCCGCAGCACCTGCCGCGGGTCGCCGGCGACGCGGATGCCCTGCGCGGTGGCGGGCAGCCGGGCCGCGCAGCGCTCGCCGAACTCGGCGAGCGTCAGCGGCGTCACGGGCTCGCAGATGCGGCCGAGGCCGCGGCGGCCGGTGGGGTCGGTGGGGTCCGGCACCAGAGGGCCGATGACCCGCAGGTCGAGGGCGCCCGCGAGGGCGTCGGAGACACCCGGGTCGGCGCGGTCGGCGTTGGTGTGGGCGACGTGCAGCGCGATGTCGTTCTTGATCAGGGTGTGCACGGCGCGGCCCTTGAAGGTGCCGGCCGAGACCGTGGTCGTCCCGCGCAGGTAGAGGGGATGGTGGGTGACGACCAGGTCGGCACCGAGCTTCACGGCCTCGTCGACGACGTCCTGGACGGGGTCCACGGCGAAGAGGACCCGGCCGACGTGGGCGTCGGGGTCGCCGCAGACCGTACCGACGGCGTCCCACTGCTCGGCCCGCTCCGGGGGCCAGAGGGCGTCGAGGGCGGCGATGACTTCAGACAGTACGGGCACGGGGAAAGGCTACCTGGCTGCGCGGGGCGGGAGGCCTGCCTCCCGGCGGGCGCCTGCGGCGGGGGGTGCCCCGGCCCCGCCCCTTCACCGTTTCTTGCGGGGCAGGCCCCCGCGCCCCCGAAACCGCGCTCCGCGCGGTTGTCCTCAAACGCCGGACGGGCTGGATGCGCGCCCCTTACTTGACCAGGAAGCCCCGCAGGTCGTCCAGCACGCTGTTCGCCGCCGTGACCCCCAGCCCCAGGTACCACGTCTCATCGCTGACGTCGCGGGCGCGCCCCTCCTTGACCGCCTTCAGGTTCTTCCACAGCGGGTTGTCGCGGGCGACGTCGCGCTTGGTGCGGTCGGGGGCGCCGTAGACGCCGGTGAAGATCCAGTCGGCGTCGGCCTGGTCGATCTTCTCGGGGCCGATCTGCACGGCGAGCTCGTCGGCCTGCTGGTTCTTGGGGCGGGGCAGGCCGGCGTCCTTGAGGACGGTGCCGATGAACGACTTCTGCGCGTACAGCCGGGTGAACTGCGGCATGTAGCGGACCATGCTGATGGTCGGCTTCTTCTCGCCGACGTCCTCGCCGAGCTTCTTCGCCTTCGCCTCGTACGCGGCGAGGTTGGCCTTGGCCTTCGCCGTCTCGTCGAGGGCGGCGGCGTTGAGGAGGTAGTTCTCCTTCCAGGTGAAGCCGGGGCGGACGGAGAAGACGGTCGGCGCGATCTTCGACAGGTCCTTGTAGTGCTTCTCCGCGCGGAGCTTGCTGCCGAGGATCAGGTCGGGGTGGAGGTTGTTGATCGCCTCCAGGTTGAGGCCGTTGATGGTGCCGACGCTCTTGGGCTCGCCGGCGTCCTTGCGCAGGTAGGACGGGATGCCGTCGCCGCCCTCGGCGGGCGCGTAGCCGACGGGCTTGATGCCCAGCGAGACGACGTTGTCGAGCTCGCCGACGTCCAGGACGACGACCCGCTTCGGCTTGGCCTTGATCTCGGTCTTGCCGAGCGCGTGGGTGACGGTCCGGGGGAACTGCCCGGCGGCCGCGTCGGTGCCCATGCTCTTGGTGAGGTCGGCGGCCTTGCCGAAGTCCTTGCCGCCCTGGGCCACGTCCTTCGACCCGGCGCCGCCGTCCTTCCCCTTGTCGTCCGCGTCCGATCCGCAGGCCGCCAGGGAGAGCGCGGCGGCGAGGGCGAGGGCTGCGGCGGCCGTACCGCGGCGGCGGAGGGACATGAGGGCGCTCCTGGGGCTGTGGGGTGCCGGAGGTACCGGCCTGACGGTTAGGTCACCCTTACCTTAGAGGGTCCGGACGCCGCGTCACCAAGGGGGACGGACCCTGGCAAGAGAGGCGAGACCCCCGCAAGCACACCCACCCCACCTCCCTCCGGCGAATCGGACAACCTCCACCCTTACGCGTGAAGCCGTCTCACTCGCAGGGTGGGGCCCCGGGCGCGAAAACTACGTTCTGTGCCGGAGGTGACGTTTCTCATGACGGTCTGTGCCCCCCAGAGCACTCCGGAGACCACTCCCCGGCGTGCGCCGATGGACTCCCGACGCCCGGCGTTCACCATCGCGGCCGACGGCTCGTACGCCGCGTGGCTCGCGCTCAGCCGGGCCACGGGCGGCTGGTTCCCGGAGCGCTGGACCCTCGACGGCCCGGAGCCGTACGCGGTCCCGCTGCCCGGCACCCAGCCCGAGGAGCCGGACAGCGAGGTGCTGCCGCTCACCGACGGGAGGGTGCTCATCCGGCGCCGGGTGGCCGAGCGGTACGCCCTGTCGCTGCTCTACCCCACCGGCCCCGGCACCGGCGAGCTGCCGCTCGGCGCGATCGAGTGCCCCTACCTGTCGCTGCTGCCGCCCGCGCCGGACGGCCTCTCCGCGTACGCCCTCGTGCACGGCGAGCGGACGACGACGCTGTGGCGCGTGTACGGCTCGCCCGCCGGGCCCGAGCTGCTGGCCCGGGTGCCCGGCCGCTGCTCCGGCGGCGCCTGGCTCGACCGGCCGGGTCGGCTGCTCGCCCTCGACCGCGAACTGGACGGGCTCACCAAGGCCGTCGTCGTCGACCTCGGCCGCGGCGGGGAGACCACGCCACTGCTGCAGATCGCCGAGACGAGCAACGACCGTCTGGTGCTCGCCGACCCCGACAGCGGCCTGCTCCTCGTCCGGTCGGACGCGCCCGGCGAGGAGCGGCTGGGCTGGGGGGTGCTCGGCTCGGCTCGGCCCGTCCGCTTCCCCGAGTGCCTGCGGCAGCCCGGCGCGGCGGTGACGCCGTTCGCCGTCCAGCCGGGGCAGACGCTGACCCCCGAGGTGTGCTCGGTGGCGTTCCGCGTCGACCGCGAGTCGGGCACGTCGGTGGGCGTCTGGCGGCCCGCGGAACGGCAGTTGCGCCAGTTCCCCGGCCCGCTGGGCTGGGTGGCCGGCGCCGGACTGTGGACGGCCGGCGGGGAGCTGCGCCTGCCGTACGCGACCCCGCACGTCCCCTGCGGGCTGGCCCGCCTCCGTCTGCCGGACCCGGAAGGAGAAGGGGGAATCGGCGGCCCCCTGGGGGAGATGACGGAGAACGGGGGATCCTCGGCTCCCCGGCCGGTGCCGCTCCAGCAGGCGCCGCTCCGGCAGGCACCGCAGCCGCACGCCCGGGTGCGGTAGGGGCGGCGCGGCGGTCGGGTGCGGTGGGCCACGAGCGGTGGTGCGGCGGCCGGGCGTTCGGGCCTGCCGCTCGGGGGGGGCACCCCGGTCGCAAACGCCGGACAGGCCGGTAGAGCCCCGGCGGGAAACCGGGGCGCCGCCCAGCGGCGGCCGGGGGAGAAAGGGCGGAACCGGGGCACGCCCCGGCGGCCGCCCGGGGGGTGGCTCACGCGATCATGGTCCCGTTAGACTTCGGGGCCGGGGGTTGCGCACGTGGTACCGGCGGAGCACCGCGGTGCGCCGAACGACCGCGCGCGGTACGGGCGTTGACCGTACCCAGGACGGCACCCACGGGTGCCACCCGAGGTCGGCGTCCCATGGGCGCCGGCCGGTGCCGAGCCCCCGACGCGCAGAGTACGCACCCACATCCCACGGAGTGACTCCCGACATGTCCGAAGCCCGAACCGACACGACCGAGGCGCGCCCCTTGGAGGCGTCCGCCCAGGCCGCAGCCGGCGGCGCCGGCAGGCACCGCGGCCCGGCGTCGTCCGACGACGCCGGCGGTCCCGCCCACGGCAAGCACCGGCGCACCGCCGAAGCCGCCTGACGAGCGGGTCCCGAGAGACCAGCGGCTCCCGAGAGCAGCGCGGCCCCGGCGGCGGGGCGGGCCCGACCGGCCGGCTCCCCGCCGGGGCCGCGCCGTCTCAGGGCGACGGGCAGCGGGCAGCGGGCGGAGGCAGGGGGCAGGGGCGTCGGCCCGGCCTCAGACGTGGTCGACGACCGTGTCGGCCAGCACCTCCGCGTCGTCCCGCTCCACCACCGTCACGGACGCCTGGACCCGCCCGGGGCCAGGCGTATCGCGCCACATCCGCACCCGCAGCGTCTCCCCCGGGTAGACGACCCCGGCGAAGCGGGTGGCGTACGAGCGGACCCGGTCGACCCGCCCTTCCAGCACCGTGTCCACGACCGCCTTGAGGGTCATCCCGTAGGTGCAGAGCCCGTGCAGGATCGGCCGGTGGAAACCGGCGCGGGCCGCGAACTCCGGGTCTGCGTGCAGGGGGTTCCAGTCCCCCGACAGGCGGTAGAGCAGCGCCTGGTCCTCGCGGACGGCCCGCTCCACGGTCACGTCCGGTGCCCGGTCGGGGAGTCCGAGCCGCGCCGACTCGCCGCGCTCACCGCCGAAGCCGCCCTCCCCTCGGACGTAGATCCGCGCATCGCCGCGCCACAGCGGCCCGTCCACGTCGTCGACGTCGGTGCGCAGCACGATGACGGCCGCCTTGCCCTTGTCGTACACGGCGGCGACGCGCGAGGTCTGCGTGACGCCGTCGGCGCGGACGGGCAGCGGCCGGTGCAGGGTGATGTGGTGCCCGCCGTGGAGCACCCGGGCGAGGTCGACGTCGATGCCGGGCGTGGAGAGCCCGGCCGCGAGGGCCATTCCGCCGCCCGCCACGGTGGCGAAGGAGGGCAGGACGTGCAGCCCGCTCTCCAGGGTGTAGCGGAGCTCGGCGGGGTCGGTGGCGGGGACGCCCGCGCCGATGCCGAGGTGGTAGAGGAGGACGTCCTTGTGATCCCAGGAGAGGGAGACGGTCCGCGGTTCGGCGGCCGTGGCCTTGGCTGCGTCGATGGGCATGGAGAGGGGCTCCTTCGCCGGCACGGGACAACGGGACAGCAGAGCAAAGGGAACTGAGAAGGTAACGAGAACACGTTCCACCAACCGGGTCCCTTATAACCGCTCCGCCGCGGCAGAGGAAGGTCTCCGCGCCCATGGCCACGGCCCCGGCACGGCCCGCCCCGGGACAAATGTCACCACCTTCCCCGTACATCCGGCATCTGCGCAGGTCACAACGGCACTGCCTAGGATGCGACGTATGAAGCGCATGGGCGAGGGAATCGGACCGAAGAAGACGCCCAAAAGGCGGGCCTTCCTCCCGTGGCTCTTCGCCCTCAGCGGCGACACGATCCACATGTTCCTCGGCGACATGCCGCTGCCCTGGCTCGGCGGCCTCGGCGAACTGGCCTTCGCCGGCCTGTACGTGACCGCCGTCTTCACCTCCCTCGACGAGCGCCGGCGCTACACCCGCGTCCCCGTACTGGCGCTGGTCGGGCTGGCCGTGCTCGCGTTCGCCCTCAACATCGGCTACCGCGACTACTGGCAGATGTGCTTCCCGCTGCTGTCCGTCGCCACCGGCATGGTGCTGCGCCACCGGCAGCGGGTGATGAGCGTCTGTCTGGGCCTGCTCGGAGTCTCCTGCGGACTGTCCTGGTTCGTCCGGCCCGACGACGACAGCGCGGGCAGCGTCCTCGCCGTCAGCTGGGGGACGGCCCTGGGCGGCCTGGTCGCGGCGGCCGTCCTCAACCTCTTCGAGGCCATCGCCGTCCTGCGCGCCACCCGCGAGGAACTGGCCCACGCCGCCGTCGAACGCGAACGCCTGCGCTTCTCGCGCGACCTGCACGACCTCCTCGGGCACACCATGTCCGTGATCGTCGTCAAGGCGGAGGCGGTACGCCGGCTCGGCCCCCGGAACCTGGAGGCCGCGCTCGGCCAGGCCGCCGACATCGAGGCGGTCGGCCGCCAGGCGCTCACCGAGATCCGCGAGGCGGTCACCGGCTACCGCGAGGGCAGCCTCGCCACCGAGCTGGACAACGCCCGTTCGCTGCTCGACGCGTCCGGCATCACCGCCGAGATCCGGCAGTCCGGCCCGCCGCTCCCGCCGCAGACCGGGGTGCTGCTGGGCTGGGTGGTGCGCGAGGGCGTCACCAACGTCGTGCGGCACAGCGGCGCCTCGCGCTGCGAGATAGAGGTACGAGGCAAACCCGACCGGGTGCACCTGGAAATCACCGACAACGGCACGGGCGTAGGCTCGGCGGAGTCCCCGGCCACGCCTACGGGCGGCAACGGCCTCAAGGGCCTCACCGAGCGGCTGGCCGCCGCCGGCGGCTCCCTGAGCGCCGGACCCGACGGCCGGCGCGGCTTCCGGCTCGTGGCCGAACTGCCGGTGGACGACGAGCCGTACGCCAGCCCCGGCGACCCGAACCCGAACAGCGACCAGAGCGGCGACAGGCGCGGCGAGAAGGAGCGAGCGGCGTGATCAGGACACTGCTGGCCGAGGACCAGGGGATGATGCGGGGTGCGCTCGCGCTGTTGCTCGGGCTGGAGGACGACATCGAGGTCGTCGCCCAGGTCGGCAACGGCGACGAGATCGTGCCCACCGCCCTCGAGGCGCGCCCCGACATCGCCCTCCTCGACATCGAACTGCCCGGCCGCAGCGGCCTCGACGCGGCGGCCGACCTCCGGCAGCGGCTGCCCGAGTGCCGGGTGCTGATACTCACCACCTTCGGGCGGCCCGGCTACCTCCGCCGCGCCATGGAGGCCGGCGCCTCCGGCTTCCTCGTCAAGGACGGCCCCGTCGAGGACCTCGCCGCCGCGATCCGGCGCGCGCTCGCCGGTGAACGCGTCATCGACCCCGCGCTGGCCGCGGCGGCGCTCAGCGCCGGGCCGAATCCGCTGACACAGCGGGAACGGGACGTCCTGGCCGCGGCGGTGGACGGCGCGACGGTCGCGGACATCGCGGCGAAGGTGCACTTGTCGCCCGCGACGGTGCGGAACTATCTCTCCGCCGCCATCGGCAAGACGCAGACGCGGAACCGGATGGAAGCGGTGCGGGCTGCTCGGCAGAACGGGTGGTTGTAGGGTGCCCCGGTCCCGCCCTTTCACCGTTTCTTGCGGGGGCGAGCCCCCGCACCCCCTCTGGGGGAGTTTGAGGACGAGCGGCGAAGCCGCGAAAGCGGGGTCTGGGGCGCAGCCCCAGGAATCGGCGAAGGGGCGGGCCTGGGGCACAACCCGCCGCAGGCGCCCCACCACCCACCCACCGACCGACCGGCAAAGGACGACCGTGCCCCCCAAACCCGAAACCCTGACCGCCTTCGAAGAAGCGAAGGGCTTCATGCCGCTGGACGAGGGCCTCGCCCTCCACCAAGCGGCGCAGACCGCGGCCGCCGAACTCGGCCACCCCCTCCTCGAAGTGGGCACCTACTGCGGCCGCTCCACCCTCCTCCTCGCCGACGCCGCCCGCGAGGCCGGGACGACGGTCGTGACCGTCGACCACCACCGCGGCAGCGAGGAGCAGCAGCCCGGCTGGGAGTACCACGACACGTCCCTGGTGGACGACGCCCCGGGCGTCGGCCGGATGGACACGCTCCCGACGTTCCGCAGGACGCTGTACCGGGCGGGCCTGGAGGACCACGTGGTCGCGGTCGTGGGCCGCTCGCCGCAGGTGGCCGCGTTGTGGGGGACGCCGCTGGGGCTGGTGTTCATCGACGGCGGGCACACGGACGAGCACGCGACGGCGGACTACGAGGGCTGGGCGCCGCACCTCGCGCAGGGCGGGCTGCTCGTCGTCCACGACGTGTTCCCCGACCCGGCGGACGGCGGCCAGGCTCCGTACCGGGTGTACCTGAGGGCCCTGGAGTCGGGTGGGTTCACGGAGGTGTCCGTGACGGGGTCGATGCGGGTTCTGCGCCGGACGGGCCCCGCGATCTGACGGGCGGCGCTAGCATCGCCCGAGTGTCCTACGGCAGCTCTTCTCGTCACCCCGGCCGCCGCCGGCCCGCCCGGTCTGCCCGGTCCGCCCGCCGCGCCCGTCCCGCCGTCGCGGCCCTGACCGCCCTGCTGCTGGCGGCGGTCGCGGGGTGCGACGACCGTGACGGCCCGGCCGACGGCGCCAAGGCGTCCGCGTCGTCCGGTGGTTCCCCGTCCGCGTCGGCCGGCCGCTCCCCCGCGGCCGTCCCGCCGTCGTCGCCGCCACCGGAGGCGAAGAACGCACCGCCGTCCCCGTCCGGCTCCCCGGAACCGCCGAAACCTTCCGCCCCGCCCGCGGGCGACGGCGGCGGTGGGGACGGGCCGCTCCACGGGAAGGTCGTGGTCATCGACCCGGGGCACAACATCCACAACCAGCAGCACACGGCGGAGATCGACCGGTCCGTCGACATCGGCACCGGACGCAAGGAGTGCGACACCACCGGCACCTCCACCAACTCCGGTTACGCGGAAGCGACGTTCAGCCTCGACGTCACCCACCGCATCCGGTCGATCCTCCAGGCGCAGGGCGCGACGGTCACTCTCACCCACGACGGCGACCGGCCGTTCGGCCCCTGCGTCGACGAACGGGCCGCCATCGGCAACAAGGCGCACGCCGACGCCGCGCTGTCCGTGCACGCGGACGGCGCCGCCCCCGGCCAGCGCGGCGTCCACGTCATCCTGCCCGCCAAGGTCAAGGGCGGCCGGGCGGACACCACCCCGATCGTCGACCCCTCGAAGGAACTGGGCGAACGCGTCCTCGGCAAGTTCGTCCAGGCGACCGGAAGCATCCCGTCCAACTACGTCGGCCACAACACCGGTCTGGACGTCCGGAGCGACCTCGGCGGCCTCAACCTCTCCACCGTGCCGAAGGTGTTCATCGAGTGCGGCAACATGCGCGATCCGCAGGACGCCGCCCAACTCACCGACGACGGATGGCGCCAGAAGGCGGCCCAGGGGATCGCCGACGGCATCCGGGACTTCGTCCTCAGCCGGTAGCGAGCCGCCGGCTCGTCAACCGAGCCGTATAACGGCAGGCCACGGGCGTGTCACGAGGTCGAAACGAAGAGGCGCCCTGGACACCGGGGCGATAGGTTCCCCCGTACGATGGGGGGCCGCGTTCGTCCGCGCCCTCCCGTCTCGCGTCCGGCGACAGCGACGAGACCGACCGATTCTGAAGGCACTGACAAAGGATTTCAGGTGAACTTCCGCTCCCTCACTAGAGGCGACGGCGTGGTGATCGGAGCAGCGGTGTTGCTGTTCGTCGCGTCGTTCCTCACCTTTTACTCCATTGACTGCAGTGGCGGCCTGGAGTGCAGCGCCCTCAGGGACAAGTACGAGTACAACGGCTGGAAGAGCGACCTCTTCCCGGTGCTGCCCTCCATCTTCCTTTCCGGAGTCATCGCCGCCGCGCTGATCGTCGCCGCGCGTTTCCAGCCGGCCGACCGCAAGGTCGCGGGGATCGCCCTCGACCACTGGGGTACCGCGTTCGCCGTCTTCGCCGCCTGGTCCTCCCTGTGGGCGCTCGGTGGCGGCGGTGAAGGCCGCTCCGCCGGTGTCGGCCTGATCCTGGGTCTCATCGCCAACCTCGCGATGGCCGCGGCCGCTCTTCTCACCCAGAAGGTCCCCGCGCTCAAGGCCCCCCTCATGGGCGCCCCCACCCCCCAGGTCCAGTCCCCCTACGGCACCGGCGCGCACCCCGGCTACGGCTACCCGGGCCCGGGCGGTCCTGGCGGTCCGGCCGGCGGCTCCTTCGGGGGGCAGCCGTACGGCGCGCCGCAGCCGGCCGACCAGTCCGGTCCGCAGCAGGCGGCCGGGCAGCAGGCCGCCGGCGGTACGGGCGGGGTTCCGGCGGCGGGTGCGCAGGCTCCGGCCGCGGGCGGTTCGGACTTCGCGCCGTTCTGGTTCGCGGTGCCGGTGAACCGTCCGCTGTTCCCGGAGGACGGCGGCCAGACGCCGATCGCCGAGCTGGCGCCGGGCACCTGGTACCTGGCGGTGGACCAGCGTGGTGCGGCGCTCGTCGCGCAGACGCAGGACGGCCGTCGCGGCGTCCTCCAGGACACCTCGGGCATCCAGCGCGGCTGACGCGCCCGCGCTCCGTCGCACGAGAAGGCCCGCCGGACTCCCCGGCGGGCCTTCGCCGTTCCCCCGCCACCGCGCTAGCGGTGGTCCGGCTTGGCCGCCTTGAAGAGCCAGGTGTCGAAGAGGTCGCCCAGGTCCCGGCCCGCCTTCTTCTCGCACAGCCGGATGAAGTCGTCGGTGCCGACGTTGCCGTACCGGTGGTCGCTCAGCCAGGTGCGGAGGATGTCGAAGAAGGTGGCGTCCCCGACGGTCTCGCGCAGCTTTTGCAGCACCATCGCGCCCCGGCCGTACACCGGCCGGCCGGATATCGTCGCGGCGGTGGGAGAGGCGGGCGGGAAGGACCAGATGGTCTCGTCGTCCTTGCCCCGGCTCTCCGGGTCCGCGCCGTCGTAGTAGTCGTCGAAGATCTGCCGTTCCGTGCGCCCCTTCTGCTGCTGTGCCTCCCACATCCACTCGGTGTACTGGGCGAAGCCCTCGTTGAGCCACATGTCACGCCAGGTGCGCGGGGTGACGGAGTTGCCGAACCACTGGTGGGCCAGCTCATGGACGATGATCTTGTCCTTCGGCGGCTTCTCGTAGTACGGCTTGGCCTGGATCTCCAGCGGATACTGGATGTACGGGTTCCGGTCGATGACCGCGCCCGACGACGCGAAGGGGTACGGGCCGAACAGCTTCTCCTCCCACGCCAGCACCTTGGGCACCATCTCCTTCATGTGCCGCGCGACCTCGTCCTCCCCGCCCGCGTAGGCGATGTACACCGGCACGTCGCCCTTGCCCCCGCCCGCCGGGGCCGTCGTCTCCACCACCTGGAACTCGCCGACCGCGACGCTCGCCACATAGCTCGCCATCGGCTCACCGCTGTGCCAGCGGAAGGTGGTCCGGTCGTTCCCGCCCTCGCCCTTCACCGTCTCCGAGCCCTTCGACTCACCGTTGGCGACGGCGGTGAAGCCTTTCGGAACGGTGACGGTGAAGTCGTACGTCGCCTTGTCGGACGGGTGGTGGTTGCCCGGGAACCAGGCCATCGAGCCCTTCGGCTCGCCGAGTCCGACCGCGCCGTGGTCCGTCTCGATCCAGCCTTCCAGGGAACCGTCGGGGTCGCGGATGGCCTTCGGCCGGCCCTGGTAGGCGATCTCCGCACGGAACTCCCGGTCCCTGGCGAGCGGGTGTGCCGGCTCGATCCTGAGCTTGGTGCCGGAGCGGGAGGTCTTCGCGGGCTTCCCGTCGACCTTGGCGGACGTCACCTTGAGCCCCGTCAGGTCGAGGGTGAACGCGCTCAGCTCCTTCGTCGCGCGGGCGGTGATGACGGCGTTGCCGTCGAGGGTGTTGCCCTCGGGCCGGTAGTCGAGGGTCAGTCCGTAGTGCCGCACGTCGTAACCATTGTTGCCGAGGGTGGGGAAGACCGGGTCGCCGACGCCCGTCCCGCCCTCCTCCGGGCGCCCACCGCCCCCGCCCCCGCCGTCGCAGCCCGCGACGAGCACGAGGACCAGGGCGAGCGGGAGGGCGAGAGCGGCGGACAGCGTCCGGCACGGCACCGAGCGGGGGGCGGCTTCCGTCGTCCGGTTCATGGGCCCCATGCTGTCATCGGCTCCCGGCCGGCCGCCGGGGCCGGAAGCCCCGACGGGCGGCTATCGGTCAGCCTTTCTGGAGCTCGCTCGCCGACGGCACCTTGTCCGTGACGGGGGCTCCGGCGCTCTTGCCCGCGTCCTTGACCTTGTTGATGACGCTGTCGACGGAGTTCACGTCGCCGTCGGTGGCGTCGCCCTTGCGGAGCTTGGTGCCGAGCCCCTTGAGGGAGTCGATGCCGGCGCTGACGGGGGCCAGGGCCTTGGAGAGCGTCGGGTCGCCCTGGGCGTTGCGGGTGGCGGCCTTGAGGCGGTTGTAGGTGAACACCCCGGCCAGGCCTGCCTTGACGAGGGCGCCCGTCCGGCCGTCCGCCCCCTTCTTGAACGCGCCGTTGCGGTACGGCTTGATGATCCACTGGTAGGCGGCGCCGGACGCGAGCCCGGCGTTGGCGACGAACCGGGTCTTGGCGAATTTCTGCTTCTCGATCGAGCTCGTCGGGCTCGCCTCGCCCGCGGACTTCTTCTCCTTCTTGTCGCCACCGCAGGCCGAACCGGCCAGCAACAGGCCGCAGACCAGCGGCAGGACGACAATGGTGCGGCGGGCACGGGCACGGTCGGTCACGCTTGCCTCCGGGGCCGGCGGGCACGGTACGGGACCAGCGTGGCCCGCGCGGCGGCCCGGCGCATCCGGACCGCATCGTTCGGGCTACCGGGTGCGGACGTACACGTCGGAAACGGGCCAGATCCAGGCGGGGGCGGGGGCGGAGGAGGGCGTCGGCCGTCCCCGGCGCTCCCCGATCCCGGCCGTTCCCGGCCCTCCCCCGGCCGTCTCCGGCCCCCGCCGCCCGTACGGTCCGGGTCCGGTCAGCCGCAGCAGTCCGGTTCCAGGCCGCGAGGCAGCCGCTCCCCGCCGAACACCGCCGTCGTCGCCTCGTCGCCGCCCAGCGCGGCCACCGCCAGCAGCAGCGAGCCGGCCGTCCAGGTCGTGAGCTCCTCGGGCCACACGGCGTCGTCCTCGAAGACGTACCCGGTCCAGTACATGCCGTTGTCGGCGCGCAGGTGCTGGATCCAGCGGAGGATTTCGAGGGCCCGGTCCGACTCGCCCATCACCCAGAGGGCGAGGGCGAGTTCGCAGCTCTCGCCGCCGGTCACCCAGGGGTTGGGCAGGACGCAGCGCACGCCGAGGCCGGGGACGACGAAGCGGTCCCAGCCCTCGGCGATGCGCGCCGCGGCCTCCGGGCCGGTGACGGCGCCGCCGAGCACCGGGTAGTACCAGTCCATGGAGTAACGGCTTTTGTCCAGAAACCGCTCCGGGTGCCGGCGTATCGCGTGCGCCAGCAGTCCCGTGGCGAGCTCCCAGTCCGGCTGCGGCTCCTCGCGGTGCTCGGCGATGGCGAGGGCGCAGCGCAACGCCTGGTGGATGGAGGACGAGCCGGTGAGCAGGGCGTCGGTGACGTCGGCGCCGCCGGCCCCCTGCTCCCCCTCCTGGGCCGCCGCCTCCCGCTTCCAGCCGATCTGGCCGCCGGGCTGCTGGAGCGTGAGGACGAACTCGACGGCGGCGAAGACCGTCGGCCACATGCGGTCGAGAAAGGCGTCGTCGCCGGTGGAGAGGTAGTGGTGCCAGACACCGACGGCGACGTACGCGACGAAGTTGGTCTCGCGGGCGCGGTCGGTGGGCTCCCGGTGGTCGCCGTCGGCGTACGCGGCGTACCAGGATCCGTCGGGGTTCTGGTGCTCGGCGAGCCAGCGGTAGGCGGCCTCGGCGCGGCTGTGCTCGCCCGCGGCGTCCAGGGCCATGGCGGCCTCGACGTGGTCCCAGGGATCGAGGTGGTGGCCGCGGAACCAGGGTATGGCGCCGTCCTCGCGCTGACCGGCGGCGATGCCGGCGACGGTCGCGTCGAGCTGTTCGGCGGTCAGGACGCCGGGGAGGACGAGGCGTTCGAGACGGCCGGGGCGGCGGCTGTGGGTGGTCACGCGCGGTCCTCCGCGGAGGCGGCGGGGGTGGCTTCCACGACTGCCTCGGTGACGGCCCCGGCACCCGTCGCCGCGTCGGCCGGCAGGTGCGGCTTGGTGGCGTAGGCGACGAAGCTCTTGCCGATGACCGGGTTGAGGACCTGCTCGGCGAGGCGCGTGGCCGCCGGCTTCTTCATGATGTCCCAGACCAGCAGCTTGTGGTACGCGCGGACGGGCAGCGCCTTGTCGTTGTCGACGCCGAAGGCGCACTTGAGCCACCAGTAGGGGCTGTGCAGACCGTGCGCGTGGTGGGTGCCGTACGGCTTGAGCCCGGCCTCCTCCATCTTGCGCAGCAGTTCGTCGGCCTTGTAGATGCGGATGTGGCCGCCCTCGACCTCGTGGTAGGCGTCGCTGAGCGCCCAGCAGACCTTCTCGGGGCCGTAGCGGGGCACGGTCACGGCGATCCGGCCGCCCGGTTTCAGGACGCGGACCATCTCGGCGAGCACGCCCTTGTCGTCCGGGATGTGCTCCATGACCTCGGAGATGATGACGACGTCGAAGCTCTCGTCGGGGAAGGGCAGGGCCAGGGCGTCGCCCTCCATGGCGGTGGCGGTGGCGCCGGCCGGGGCCTCGCCGGCCTCCTTCATGGCGGCGAACCACTTGGCGACCTCGCGGATCTCGTCCGCGTTGCGGTCGAGGGCTACCACCCGGGCGCCGCGCCGGTAGCACTCGAAGGCGTGCCGGCCCGCACCGCAGCCCAGGTCGAGGACGCGGTCGCCGGCGGCGAGCGGGAAGCGGGAGAAATCGACGGTCAGCACGGAGGTCTGCTTTCGTCCGACGGGGCAGGTCAGTGACGGTCGGCGCCCGCCCGGGCGGGCTGCCGCGCGGAAGCGGTGCCGCCCCAGGGGGCGGCGGTCGGTCGGTTCCCGGGGGAACCGTTCGGTGTTCCAGGGGCGTTCGGCCCCTGGGGGGCGTTCGAACCCGGGCGGTTCGAACCCGGGCGGTTCGGATCCCAGGAGCCGATCGGACCCGGGCCGTCCGGGCCCTGGGAGCCGTTCGAACCCTAGGGGGTCGGGCGCTCTCAAGGGACTGGCGGTCCCAGGGGATCGGCATCCCCAAGAGCGGTCCGACCCCTGAGGGCCGATGCGCCCCCGAGGGCCCGGGGCCTTGCAGGGGATCCGGACCCTCGGGGGTCACCTCTCCCCTACGGGATCGTTTCTCCCCACAGGTGCGGCCGTCCCCCTACGGGCGGGCGCGGGAAGTCCGTACGGGCAGTGGACCGGCGCCGCTCCGCGCCCGGGCTCTCGCCGCCGCGGCCCGCTCGATCGAGGCCCGGTAGCGTTCGGCGGTCCCGATGGCCGCCTGCCGCCAGGTGAAGCGGGCGAGCACCCGCTCGCGTCCGGTGGCACCGAGGCGGCGGCGCAGTTCGCCGTCGCCGAGGAGCCGCTTCAGGGCGCCGGCGAGGGCGTCCGCGTCACCCGGCGGGACGGCGAGGCAGGTCTCGCCGTCGGGGCCCGCGACCTCGGGGATCGCCCCGCCGGTGGTGGCCACCAGCGGCGTCCCGGCGGCCATGGCCTCGGCGGCGGGCAGCGAGAAGCCCTCGTACAGCGACGGCACGCAGGCGACCTGGGCGCCGCGCACCAGGTTCACCAGCTCGGCGTCGCTGATGCCCTTGACGAACTCCACGGCGCCTTCCAGCCCATACGTCTCGATGGCCCGCGCCACCGGCCCGTCGTCCGCGCGCCGGCCGACGACGACGAGGTGCGCGTCCGGGTTCTCCGTCCGCACCTTCGCCAGCGCCTCGACCAGGTACACCAGGCCCTTGAGCGGGACGTCGGCGCTGGAGGTGGTGACGATCCGGCCCGGGACCACGGGGACCGACGGGTCGGGCGAGAAGAGGTCGGTGTCGGCGCCTATCGGCACCACGTGGACGCGCTCCGGGCGCACCCCGAGGTGGTCGACGATCTCCTGCCGGGACGAGCCGGAGACGGTGACGATCGACGGCAGGCAGCGGGCCACCCGCTCCTGCATGCGGGTGAAGCCGTACCAGCGGCGGACGGAGAGCCGGCGCTTCCAATCCTCCCCCGCGGCGTCCAGCTCCAGCCGCCGGTCGACGGTGACCGGGTGGTGGACGGTGGTGACCAGCGGGGCGCCGAGGTCGGCGAGGAGGCCGTAGCCGAGCGTCTGGTTGTCGTGGACGACGTCGAAGTCGCCGCGGCGGGCGGCCAGATGGCGCCGGGCGCGCAGCGAGAAGGTGAGCGGCTCGGGGAAGCCGCCGGTCCACATGGTGCCGACCTCCAGCGCGTCGACCCAGTCGCGGTACTCGGCGCGCTTCGGGGTGCGGAAGGGGTCGGGCTGCCGGTAGAGGTCCAGGCTGGGGAGCTCGGTGAGGGTGACGCCCTCGTCCAGGACGGGGTACGGCTGGGCGCCGATCACCTCGACGGAGTGGCCGAGCCGGGCCAGTTCGCGGGAGAGGTGGCGGACGTAGACGCCCTGGCCGCCGCAGAACGGGTTGCCCTTGTACGACAGCAGCGCGATGCGCAGCGGCGCGTCCTCCCCGGCCGGGGACACCGCGGGGAGCGGACGTGACCCGACTGCCTGGGCGGTCTCAGCGGTCACTCGCGGCCCCCATTCTTCCTGCGGTTCAGCGGGAGCGTAACCGCTCCCGATTCTCTAGAACAAGTTTCACTATGCCAACCGGCTGGGAAACCAGCGGAAAGCCCGACAAGTCCAGAACGTACCCGAGCCACCGGCGGGCGGCGATGCGGACCGCTCCCACCCGGGCCACAGCGCGCCCCCGACGCACTCTCGCGCGCCCCGGCAGGGCCGGGCCCGCTCCCACCACGCCGCACCCCGTCCGGCCGCGGACCTGGGGCGCGGGCCGTCCGGGCCGCTAATGTGGAACACGTTCCAGTGATTCGCGTCACTGAACCGCGCCCTGCCATCATGCTGGCGACCACCCCCTGCAGAGGAACGCACCGACGTGGGACAGAAGACCGCAGACCCGAGAGCCGCCGCCGCCCCGGCCGCCCCGCTGACCCAGCGTCAGGAGGCGCGGCGGCGCAGCATCCTCGCCGCCACCACCCGGCTGGCGAGCCGCGGCGGCTTCGACGCGGTGCAGATGCGCGAGGTGGCCGAGTCGTCGAACGTCGCCCTGGGCACGCTCTACCGCTACTTCCCCTCCAAGATCCATCTGCTGGTCGCCACCATGCAGGACCAGTTGGAGCAGCTCCACGAGACGCTGCGCAAACGTCCGTTCACCGAGACCGACCCGGCCGCCCGCGTCGCCGGCACCCTGATGCGCGCCTTCCGCGCCATGCAGCGCGAACCACACCTCGCCGACGCCATGGTCCGCGCCCTGACCTTCGCCGACCGCTCGGTC
The DNA here is from genome assembly GCF_044333095.1 of Streptomyces sp. NPDC021100. Classification (NCBI taxonomy): domain Bacteria; kingdom Bacillati; phylum Actinomycetota; class Actinomycetes; order Kitasatosporales; family Streptomycetaceae; genus Streptomyces; species Streptomyces sp. NPDC021100. The sequence continues at coordinate 60,175 of NZ_JBIRQH010000016.1, read as the reverse complement.
AGCGCCGAGGTGGACGCGGTCTCCCGGCTGACCACGGCGATCATCGTGGACGCGATGGGCCTGCCGGTGCCGCCCGGCCCGGAACAGCTGTCGGTGGTCCGGGTGATCGAGCACACCTGGCACTCGGCGCTGATCACCTGGCTGTCGGGGCGGGCGTCCATCGCCCAGGTGAAGATCGACATCGAGACGGTGTGCGGCTTGATCGGACGGCGCTGAGCGGCGCCGGAGGGCGCCTTGTGGCCGGACCGCGCGGCGGCGCCAAGCGATGTCGACGGACGGTGCCGCAGGGCTCGCGTCGCCGGTCGACGGCGCCGCGCAGTGCTGATCGACGACGCCGGGCAGTGTCGGCGGACGACGCCGCGCGACGCCGGCCGCAAGGTGGTCGCAAGGCGGTCGCCAAGTACGGCGCACGCCGAGCCGAACGCCGGCCGCCCTGCCGCCCGCCTGGGCCGCCCCGCACCGGTCCCGCCCCCGATCGGCCCGCAGCCCCGGCCCCCTCCCCCCGCCCGGTTAAAGTGGGCACAAATCGACAAGAGCGCCCACGCCGCCGCGACCCCCGAGAGGCACCCCACCCCCATGGCTCCCTCCCCCGCCGCCCGTACCCGCAGGGCCACCCGTACCCGTAGGGGCGCCATGACCGGTAGGGGCGCCCTGGCCCGTAGCGGCGCCCTGGCCCGCAGGGGGGCCGTGGCCCTGGCCGGTGCGGCCGTCCTGAGCGCCGCCGCGATCCCGGCCGCCCTCGCCGACGCGTCCCCGTCGGCCCCCTCCTCCTCAAGCACCGCCCCCGGCCTCTACGGCAGCGCCGACCCGAAGTTCGACGGCGTCTTCCGGCAGTCGCTGGCGTTCCTCGCCCAGCACTCCGCGGGCGTCACCCCGGCCAAGCCGGCGATCGACTGGCTCGCCGGGCAGCAGTGCGCGGACGGCGGGTTCCCGGGCTTCCGGGCCGACACCGGGAAGCCGTGCGACGCGGCCAAGGACGAGTTCCCCGACCAGACCGCCGCCGCCGTGCAGGCGCTCGCGGCGGTCGGCGGGCGCGGCGAGCAGGTCGAGAAGGGTCTGGCCTGGCTCAAGGGCCACCAGAACGGGGACGGCGGCTGGGGCATGAACCCCGGCGCCGAGAGCAACGCCAACTCCACGGCCGCCGCCGTCGGCGCGTTCGCCGCGGCCGGCCAGGACCCGGCGAAGGTCCGTTCCAAGGACGGCAAGAGCCCCTACGACGCGCTCCTCACCTTCCAGCTCGGCTGCGACGCGCCGGAGGGCGAGCGCGGCGCGTTCGCGTGGGCGCCGCAGAAGGGCAAGCTCAACGCCGACAACTTCGCGTCCGCCGCGGCCACCACGGCCGCCCTCGGCAAGGGCTACCTCGTCGAACCGGCGGGCGGCACGGACGGCAAGGAGAACAAGCCCGTCCAGCCGCTCGCCTGCTCCGGCGACGAGAAGGCCAAGCCCAAGGACGCGCCCGCCGCCGCCGCGGCCTCCGCCGCGTACCTGGCGAAGAAGCTCGACGCCGGCCGCGGCCACCTGGAGGCGTCCATGCCCGGCGCCCCCAAGGGCCCCGACTACGGCACCACCGCCGACGCGGTCACCGCGCTCGCCGCGGGCGGCCACCGCGAGGCGGCCGGCAAGGCGCTGGACTGGCTGAAGTCGGACGACAGCAAGACCCTGGCGTGGGCCGAGGGCGACAACCACAAGGGCGACCCCGGCCGGCTGGCCAAGCTGGTGCTCGCGGCCCGCGCGGCGGGCGCCGACCCGCGCGACTTCGGCGGCACCGACCTCGTACAGAAGCTGAACGCGACCGGCCCGGCACCGGAGTCCGTCTCCACGTCCGACGAGGAGAAGAAGGACGACGAGAAGGACTCGTCGTCCGGCACCTGGTGGTTCGTGGCCGTCGCCTTCGTCGCCGCCGTCGGCGTGGGCTTCCTCTTCAGCAACCGCCGGAAGAAGCAACGGTGACCGCTGCCCCCTCTCTCCGCACGACCGCGGCCCTGCTGCTCGCCGGCCTGCTGGCGGTCCTCGCCGGGGTGACGGCCGCCGGGCCCGCGCACGCGGCCGGGTACCGCTACTGGTCGTTCTGGCAGGCCGACGGAGAGAAGCAGGCCGACGGCAAGGACGGGAGCCACAGCTGGACGTACGCCACCCAGGGACCGTCCCAGGCCCGGCCCGGCGACGGCGACACCGTCGGCTTCCGCTTCGCCGTCAGCGCGGACTCCTCCGACGCGACGAAGCCGCGTATCGCACCGGACTTCGCCGCCGTCTGCGACCGGACTCCCGCCCGGGACGGCGGCAAGCGGATCGCCGTCGTCCTCGACTTCGGCACGCCCGCCGACGCCCCCGGCGGCGAGCGCCCGCCCGCGGCCCGGACCGCCTGCGCGCGGGTCGCTGACGACGCCACGGCCGCCGACGCGCTCGCGGCCGTCGCCAAGCCGCTGCGCTACAACTCGGCCGCCCTGCTGTGCGGCATCGAGGGCTACCCGCGGACGGGCTGCGGCGAGAAGGCGGACGCCACCGCGCCGAAGTCCGAAAGGCCGGAGTCCGAGAAGCCGAGGGCCGAAAAGGCGGATGACGGAGGCGGCCCCTCCGCCGGCCTGATCGGCGGCGTCGCGGCCGTCGTCGCGCTCGGCGCCGCCGGCGTGTGGCAGGCGCGCCGCCGGCGCGCGCGGTGACGCCGGCGCTGCACCCCGGCGCGTGGTGGATCTGGGCGCTGGGGCTGGCCGCCGCCGCGTCCCGGACGACCAACCCGCTGCTGCTGGCGCTGCTGGTGGCCGTCGCCGGGTACGTGGTGGCGGTCCGGCGCACGGACGCGCCCTGGGCGCGGAGTTACGGGGCGTTCCTCAAGCTCGGGCTGGTGGTGATCGGCGTCCGGCTGCTGTTCGCGTTCTTCCTCGGCTCCCCGATCCCCGGCACCCACACCGTCGTCGTCCTCCCCGAAGTCCCGCTCCCCGACTGGGCGCGGGGCGTGCGGCTCGGCGGCCGGGTGACGGCCGAGGGCCTGCTCTTCGCCCTGTACGACGCGCTGCGGCTGGCCGCCCTGCTGGTCTGCGTGGGCGCCGCCAACGCGCTCGCCAACCCGGCGCGGCTGCTGAAGTCCCTGCCGGGGGCGCTGTACGAGGCGGGGGTCGCGGTCGTCGTCGCCATGACGTTCGCGCCGAACCTCGTCGCGGACGTCCAACGGGTGCGCGCCGCGCGGCGGTTGCGCGGCCGGCCGGACCGGGGGATCGCCGGCCTGCTCCAGGTGGGGCTGCCGGTGCTGGAGGGCGCTCTGGAACGTTCGGTGGCCCTGGCGGCGGCCATGGACGCGCGGGGCTACGGCCGCACCGCGCAGGTCCCGCCCTCCGTCCGGCGCACCACGGCCGTCCTCACCCTGGGCGGCCTGCTGGGCGTGTGCGCCGGCACGTACGGGCTGCTGGCCGACGAAGGAGCCGGGTACGGGACGCCCCTGCTGCTCGCCGGCGTCGCCGCCGCCCTGGCCGGACTGCGGCTGGGCGGCCGCCGCTCGGTCCGCACCCGCTACCGCCCGGACCGCTGGGACGCGGCGGCGTGGCTGGTGGCGGGCTCGGGCGCGGCGGTGACGGCCCTGATGGTGTGGGCCGGCACCCGCGCCCTGGAATCCCTCCACCCCCCGGCCGTCCCCCTGACGTCCCCGGCCCTGCCCCTGTGGCCCGCGCTCTCGGTCCTCGTCGGCCTGCTGCCGGCCCTGCCCCTGCCCGGGCGGCGGGGCGGGAAGGGCCCGGAGCGCGCGCCCCACGACCGGGGCCGCCCCTCGCCCGCCCCGGGGCACACGGCGCCCGGCCCGGGCCGGCCCACGCCGGGCCCGGACGACACCCGCCACCCCGCCGCCCGGGGCACGGCCGTGCCGCCCGCCGGGCACGACGGCGCGTCCCCGCGCCGGGAAGACCGCCAGGTTCCTTACGCGTACGGCGACCGGCCCCGCACCGACGGGAATCCGCCCCCCGCCCCGGGCCGCCCGGCCGCCGGCGCGGAGCCGTCCCGGGTGCGCCCGGCCGCCGCCTCCGCCCCCGCCACACCCACGGCCGCACCCACCGCAGCACCCCGAAGGAGCCGCACCCGGTGATCCGCTTCGAGCAGGTGACGGTGACGTACCACGACGCCGCCGCGCCGACCCTCCGGGATCTCGATCTGACCGTCCCCGAAGGGGAGTTGTGCCTGCTGGTCGGGCCGTCCGGGGTCGGGAAGTCGACGCTGCTGGGTGCCGTGAGCGGGCTGGTGCCGCACTTCACCGGCGGGACGCTGCGCGGCCGGGTCACCGTCGACGGACGCGATACCCGGACCCACCGGCCGCGTGAACTCGCCGACGCCGTCGGCACGGTGGGGCAGGACCCGCTCGCGCACTTCGTCACCGACACCGTCGAGGAGGAACTGGCGTACGGCATGGAGTCGTTGGGACTGCCCGCCGACACCATGCGCCGCCGCGTCGAGGAGACCCTCGACCTGCTCGGCCTCGCCGACCTCCGGGCCCGCGCCCTGCGGACCCTCTCCGGCGGCCAGCAGCAGCGCGTCGCCATCGGTTCGGTGCTCACGACGCACCCGCGCGTCCTGGTGCTGGACGAGCCGACGTCCGCGCTCGACCCGGCCGCCGCCGAGGAGGTCCTCGCGGTGCTGCAACGGCTCGTCCACGACCTGGGCACCACCGTGCTGCTGGCCGAGCACCGGCTGGAGCGGGTGGTGCAGTACGCGGACCGGGTGGTGCTGCTGCCCGGGCCGGGCGAGCCGCCCGTCGTCGGCGCGCCGGGCGAGGTGATGGCCGTCTCGCCCGTGCACCCGCCCGTCGTCGCCCTCGGCCGGCTCGCCGGCTGGTCCCCGCCGCCGCTGACCGTGCGCGACGCCCGGCGCGCGGCGGCGCCGCTCCGCGCGCGCCTCGCGGACGTCCCGCCGCCCGCCGCGTCCGCCCCGCCGGCCCCGGCCGCGGCGGACGCGCCCCGGGGTCCCTCCCGTTACTTCCGCCGCTTCCGCCGCACCGTCCCGGCCGCGCCCCCCGCCGACACCCCGGCCGCCGAGGTGACCGGCCTGGCCGTCCGGCACGGCCGGGTGGACGCCCTGCGCGGGGTGGACCTCACCGTCCGGCCGGGCGAGACGATCGCCCTCATGGGCCGCAACGGCGCCGGCAAGTCCACGCTGCTGCGCACCCTCGTCGGCATGCACGAGCCGGCCCGCGGCACGGTCGCCGTCGGCGGCGCCACGCCGCACCGCACCGGCCCGCGCGAACTGCTGCGGCACGTCGGCCTCGTCCCGCAGGAACCCCGCGACCTGCTCTGCGCCGACACGGTCGGCGCCGAGTGCGCCGCCGCCGACCGCGACGCCTCCGCCACCCCCGGCACCTGCCGCGACCTCGTCTCCGGCCTGCTCCCCGGCGTCCCCGACGACGCCCACCCGCGCGACCTCTCCGAGGGCCAGCGGCTCGCCCTCGCCCTCGCCGTCGTCCTCGCCGCCCGGCCGCCGCTGCTGCTCCTCGACGAGCCGACGCGCGGCCTGGACTACGCGGCGAAGGCCCGCCTGGTCGAGATCCTGCGCGGCCTGGCCGCCGAGGGCCACGCGATCGTCCTGGCCACCCACGACGTGGAACTGGCCGCCGAGCTCGCCCACCGCGTCGTCGTCCTGGCGGAGGGCGAGATCGTCGCCGACGGTCCGACGGCCGACGTCGTCGTCGCCTCCCCGGCCTTCGCGCCGCAGGTGGCGAAGGTGCTGGCGCCCCTGCCGTGGCTGACCGTCGCGCAGGTGCGGGACGCGCTGGGGGCGACGGGAGCGACGGGGGCGGGAGCAGGGGCAGAGGCGGGCGCGTCGGGGACGGCCCGGTCGGGGACGGACCCGTCACCGGCCGACCGTACGGAACGGGACGCGTCACGGAGGGGCCCGTCAGGGCCGGGACCCGAGGGACCGGACGCGCCGGACCCGTCAGGGCCCGGCCCCACGGGACCGGGCCCGTCCGGGGTGCCCTCGTGACCGCGCCAGCCCGGCCTCGCGTGACGGCTCAGGCCCGCGCCGTCCGCCTCGGCCGCCGCTCCGCCGTGGCCCTGCTGCTCCTGACCGTCGCGGGCGTCATGGCGTTCGGCTGGCCGCTGCTGGCGGCCCCGGCGTCGGGGCTGGCGCACTCGCGCGACGCACCCTGGCTGTTCGCGGCGCTGCTGCCGCTGCTCCTCGCCGTCGTCGTGGCGACCATCGCCGACACCGGCCTGGACGCCAAGGCCGTCGCCATGCTCGGCGTCCTCGCGGCGGCGGGCGCGGCGCTGCGCCCGCTGGGGGCGGGGACGGCCGGGATCGAGCCGATGTTCTTCCTGATGGTGCTGGCGGGGCGGGTGCTGGGGCCGGGCTTCGGATTCGTCCTCGGGGCGCTGTCGATGTTCGCGTCGGCGCTGCTGACCGGCGGGGTCGGGCCGTGGATGCCGTTCCAGATGCTGGCCATGGGCTGGGTGTCCCTGGGTGCGGGCCTGCTGCCGGGCGCCGACCGGCTGCGGGGCCGCCACGAGCTGCTGATGCTGGCGGCGTACGGCGCGGTGGCGTCGGTCGGCTACGGCACGGTCATGAACCTCCAGGGCTGGCCGTACATCGCCGGTCTCGGCACGGGCGTCTCCTTCGTCCCGGGCGACCCGCTGGGCGACAATCTGGCCCGCTTCGCCGCGTACTGCCTGACCACGTCCCTGGGCTGGGACCTGCCGCGCGCGGCGGTCACCCTGGCCGCGACGCTCCTCCTCGGCCCGGCGGTGCTCAAGGCGCTGCGGCGGGCGACCCGCCGGGCCGCGTTCGAAGCACCGGTGGCGTTCGAGGCACCGGTGACTTCCGAGGTGCCGGTGGCATCCGAGGTGCCGGTGGCATCCGAGGTGCCGGTGGCATCCGAACGGGCGGTGACGACCGAGGGAGCGGCGGCGTCCGAAGAGCCGGCGCCGGAGAGCGGTCCCGCGCGGGGACCGGGCGGCGGCGCGTAGGGCGGACGACGGGCGGGCGGCGGCCGTGGCGGCGGGCGGGCGGCGCCGTCACGTGGCCACCCCGTCCCCCCGTGGCCACCCCGTCACACCGTGGCTACCTCGTCACGCCGTGGCCCCCCATCACCCCCGTCACACCGCGGCCACCCCCATCACCCCCGTCACGCCGTGGCCGCCTCCGCCACGGCCACCGCCTCCGCCGCGGACAGACCGAGCGGGAACACCAGCTCCGGGCGCTCCCACGCGACCCCCGGCGGCCTCGCGGGCAACGTGCCCATGGGCACGGCCCCCACCGACCGGTAGAAGCCCTCGGCCGGCGGGTGCGAGACGACCCGCACCCAGGTCAGCCCGGCGGCCCGGGCCCGTTCCTTCATATGGGTCACCAGGGCCCGGCCCACGCCGCGCCCCTGCGCCGAGTCGGCGACGAACATCAGGTCCAGCTCGTGCGGATCGAGGAGCAGCGCGTAGAAGCCCAGCAGCCCGCCGGGGCCGGCGGAGGGGTCCTCGGCCGCGGCGACGTGGACCTCGTGCGCGAGGACGTAGTCCGGGCCGACCGTGTACCGCTCGACCATCGGCGCGTACCGGCCGCCGTACGCGCGGGAGGACCGCACCAGCCGGGTGAGCGCACGCGCGTCGGATACCTCGGCCCGCCGTATGACGTAAGACGTGTTCACGCTACCCGAGTATTACAAACCCGTGAGGGCCCCCACGTGACCCGAGCCACAAACGACGCCCTTTCGTAGCGGACTCCGTCAACTCCACGCCCCCGGGCGGCGAGCGCTCCCGCCCGCCTCCGCCCCGGCCTAGTAATCAGCGCTCGTTGCACCGCCCCGGAACCGTCCCGCAGGTTGGTCGGGCCGCCAGGGACCGCACGGTCCGGCGGCGCTGTCCTGCCCCCGACGGAAGGTTCTCCTCCGTGACGTTCTCGACCATCAGCCGCCTCGCCTCCCGCAAGCTGACCGCCGGCGCCGGTGCCGCCGTGGCCCTGGCCGCCGCGGGTGCCGTCCTCGCCTCCGGTCCGGCCCAGGCCGCGACCGCCGCGCCGAAGGCCGCCACCCAGGGGGCCGCCGTGCAGGAGACCGCCCGGCAGATGATCAAGGATGAGGGCCAGTTCCAGTGCTTCAGCAAGATCGTCGAGCATGAGAGCGGCTGGAACCCCACCGCCACCAACGCCTCCAGCGGTGCCTACGGCCTCGTCCAGGCCCTCCCGGCCTCGAAGATGGCCTCGGCCGGCGCCGACTGGCAGACCAACCCCGCCACCCAGATCAAGTGGGGCCTGGACTACATGAAGGACCGCTACGGCAGCCCCTGCGGCGCCTGGTCCTACTGGCAGGCCCACCAGTCGTACTGACCGGCCCGCCCCGGCAGAACGGCACTGAACGGCGGCGGCCGCCCTTCCCCGACGGGAACGGGCGGCCGCCGCCGTTTCGCGTGCGGTCCCGCCCTCACCAGGGCCGCACGGCCCCGACGCCCTTGACCGTGCGCAGCACGGGCGTGCTCTCCAGTCCGGTGACCGCGTCCAGGGCGAGCCGCCGCGTGAGGTAGCGGTGCAGGGCCGGCGGGTCCGGGCACAGGACGTTGGCGACGAGGTTGGCGGGGCCGGTCGTGGAGCCGACGAAGGCCACCTCCTCGTGGCCGGCGAGGATCCGGGCCACCCCGTCCAGCCGGGCGGGCGGGACGGACAGCCACAGCAGCGCCCTGGCCGTGACGCCCAGCGCCGCGTCGTCCATGTCCACGTCGAGGAAGAGCGCGCCGCGGGCCCGGAGGTCCGCGACGCGCCGGGCCGCGGTGGCCGCCGACCATCCGGTCGCCGCCGCGAGCTCGGCGTACCCGGCCCGGCCGTCCGAGGCGAGGGCCGCCAGCAGTCTGCGGTCGCCGGTGGAGAGGGACACGGGCTCACCCTCGTCCTCGGGCGCGGGGACGGGGACGGCCGCCCGGAGGGCCGCCTCCTGCTCCCCGGTCAGCGTCCCGGCCCGGCCGCGCCAGGCCGTCGGGCCGCCGAAGTACGTGTGGAGCACGCAGTACGCGGAGACGGCGGTGACCCCGGCCGTGCGCGGGACGTCCCGCAGCAGCAGCCGGTGCGGGTCCGCCGCCCCGGACGCGTCCGACGGCGACGAGACCACCGCGATGATCTCCGTACCGCCGGAGGCGAGCCGCACGAACGAGGTGTCGGGCCGGGCGGCCAGCGCGCGGGCCACGCCCTGCGCCGCCCCCGGGGCCGCGGTCAGCCGGACCAGCCACTGCTGCCTGCGTGTGCGGTCGGGCACCGGGAGGCCCACCACACGCAGGCCGACGAGGGAGCGCAGCCGCTGGTACCGCCGGGCGACCGTCTGCGGGGAGCTCCCGACGACCGTGGCGATCCGGGCGAACGGTGCCCTGCCGTCGACATGCAGGGCGTGGATCACGGCACGGTCGAGCCAGTCGAGGGTGATCGGTTCCTTCACCTCAGCCCCTTGCATGGACGAAATCGACGGTTCCCGGCCGCTTCATGGAAGCACGGCGAACGGGCCCGCAGGCTCGGCCCCGACCGATCACCCCGTCTTCCAGCCGATCGCCGGATCGCCATGGAGTCCTTGATGACCGACCTGACCACCCCTTCGCCGCCGTCTTCCGTCCCTTCGGCCCCTTCGACCGCCGCCCCGGAACACCCCCGGCGCTGGGCCGCCCTCGCCGTCCTGCTCACCGCCGAGGCGATGAACCTCCTGGACGCGACCGTGGTCCACGTCGCCGCCCCCGTCATCCACGAGCGGCTGGGCGGCCCGGTCGGCACGGTGCAGTGGTTCAGCGCGGCCTACACCCTCCCCTTCGCGCTCCTGCTGATCACCGGCGGCCGGCTCGGGGACGCCGTGGGCCGCCGGCGCGTCCTCCGGCTCGGGGTGGCGGGCTTCGCGCTCGCGTCGGTGCTGTGCGCGCTGGCCCCCTCGGCGGGAACGCTGATCGCCGCGCGGGCGGTGCAGGGCGCGGCGGCCGCGGCGGTGATCCCGCAGACCGTCGGCCTGATCCGGGCGATGTTCCGCGGCCCCGAGGTGGGCCGGGCCATGGGCACGATCGGTCCGGTGATGGGCCTGGCCGCCGTCTGCGGTCCCGTCCTGGGCGGGCTGCTGACCCACGCCGACCTGCTGGGGACGTCGTGGCGAGCGGTGTTCCTGATCAACGTCCCGCCGTCCGTCGCCGTACTGCTGGCCACCCGGCTGCTGCCCGAGGACCGGGCGCCCCGTCCTCCCCGCCCGGACGTCGTGGGGACCGTCCTCGCCGCGCTGGGGACCGGGCTGATCGTCCATCCGCTCATCGAGGCGGACGCGGCCGGGCCGACCGTCCGCTCCTGGGCCTCCCTCGCGGCCGGTCTCGCCGTCCTGACCCTCTTCGTCGTCCAGCAGCGCCACCGCTCCCGTGCCGGCCGGAGCCCGCTGGTCGAACCCGGGCTGTTCCGCGACCGCTCGTTCCCGGCCGCGTTGCTGACCTCGGCACTGTTCTTCTCGGTGACGACCGGGCTCATGATGGTCGCGGTCCTGCACCTCCAGCTCGGCCCGGGCACCGGGACGCTCACCGCGGGCCTCACCGTGCTCCCGTGGTCCGCCGGTCTCGCGGCGTCCTCCTGGTTCGCCGGGGCGCGGCTGGTGCCGCGGTACGGGCCGCGGCTGATGTTCGCCGGTCTCGCGGTGGCGGCGGCGGGCACCCTGGCCGCGACGGCCGTCTACCACCTCACCGCCGCCGGTGCCTACCCCTGGCCGCTCCTGGGCGCCTTCGCCGTCATGGGCCTCGGCTTCGGCACCTTCACCGTCCCCTACTTCTCCGCCGCGCTCGCCGACGTCCGCCCCCAGGAGACCGGTTCGGCGGCCGGCCTCCTCAACTCCGTCCAGCAATTGGGCGGAACCCTCGGCGTCGCCCTGCTCGGCACGCTCTTCTTCCACACCCGCCACGACTCCCCGTCCGCGACCCCGGCGGCCGCCCGGCTGGCCTTCGCCACGGGAGCGGGACTGATCGCGGTCACGGCGGTGGCGGCGTTCGCGATGACGGCGGGACGGGGACGGGCGCCCGCCGGCCGCGGCCGGTGACCCTACGCCCGGGGCCGCGCCCCCGCCGCGATCAGGGCCCGAACGGTCTCCTCGTGCCCCCCGTGCAGCGCCCAGTCCAGCGGCGCGAGGCCCGTACCACGCTCCTCCCGCAGACCGGGGTCGGCGCCGTGCGCCAGAAGCAGCCGCACGGTCCCGACGTGCCCCCAGCACGCGGCGGCACACAGCGGCGTCCCCTCGGAGCCGGCCCCGGCGCTCTCCGCGTCGGGCCCGGCCCCGGCCTCCAGCAGGAGGCGGACGAGCTCCGCGTGACCGTTGACGGCGGCCGCGTACAGGGCCGTCATCCCGCCGGCGTCGGCCGTGCCGGGGTCGGCCCCGGCCCGGAGCAGCGCCCGGGCCCGCGCGCCCTCCTCGCACATCACGGCCGCCACGAGCCCGCGCGCGAGTTTCTTCCGCCGTCGTCTGTTCACGCCGGAAGGCTAGGAAGGACGCCGTCTCCCGGCCACCGGATTCCCGCCGGCGGGAGACGGCGACGCGGCCGGGTGCCGCGCCCGCGTCTCCCCGGCTCAGCCGCCGGACAGGGATCAGTCGCCGGAGAAGAAGAGGTATCCGTGCCTTCGGATGGCCACTTCGGCGGCCTCCTCCACAGCGCGGACCGTCTCCGTCCGCAGATCGGCGGGCAACTCACGGAGTTCTTCCAGGAGGAGCGCCAACTGGAAGGCATTGAGCATGGTGTCCCCGTGCCGGTCCACCGCATGGCGCACGGACCGGCGGGGGCCCGCCTCGCAGACCCGCATAAAGGATTCGTCCGGATCATCCAGGACCTCACCGACCCGCTCGTGGAGCTGGTTCTCGATGAATACGGCCATTCCCACGGTTCTCGTACCTCCTGGTCGTCGGAGCGGGGCCTACGCGGGCGGAATCGGATACATGGTGATGACAGCGCCGAACCTGTCCTGGACGAGCATGAACCAAGAGGTCTCTCTCGCCCCGTCCTTCGCCGACGTCTCGCCCACCGGCTTACCGAAGTTCACCATCCGCTCGAAGTTCCCGCGGTCGTTGACCCGTGCGGGGACCCCCGCCGCGTAGTCGGCCAACTCGTCCAGGTCGACGCCCTCGTGGAACAGGCCCTTCGTACGGTTGACCTGCGAGCCGCCGGGGAAGTGCTTGGACCGGACGTACTCCTCGCTCGCATCGGTCAGGCCGGGCGGCATGCAGTCGGCCGACTGTGCGGCCACGGTCGCCCGGTGTCCGGCCGCGTATCCGAGCCGTGCCGAGGGAACGACGCAGGCAGGCGGCTTCCGGTCGGGGTTCTTCCGGCCCCGCTCGATGAGTTTCCGCAGCCGGTCCGTGGTGCGCTTGCCCCACTGCGCCTTCTCGAAGAACGCGGAGATCCCCGTGGCGACCCGGAAGATCGCCGTGCCGATGGGCTTGATCTTGGCGATGACCGTGAGCCAGCCCGCCGCGTCGACCAGTGCCCACAGGCAGCTCTCGACGTCCCCTTCGCCGAAGCAGCGCTTGACGTTGTTGACGCCGAGCACCTCGAGGAGGATCTCGCCTCCGTTCTCCTTGACCCAGTCGACGACGCTCATGGAGGCGGCCTTCTGCGCCCCGCGGTACTCGTCGAGGCAGGTCCGGCCGCAGACGCGGAGGAGCACCGATTCGTCATCGGTCCCCAGGTCGGGACCGCCCCCTCCGGAGACGCCGGTGCTGCCGGTCTCCATCGCCTTCTTGCGGGCCGCTTCCTGGCGAGCCCGCTCCTCCGCCTCGGCCCGGGTGGCCGCCTGGTCCGCCCGGCCGGCCTCGTCCCTGGCGTGCTCGGCGGCCTGCTCGGCCGATGTGGCGTTGCGGTCCGACTTCGCGGCCGAGTCCCGCGCGGCCGACGCATCGCGTTCGGCCGAGCCGGCCGCCTTCCGGGCGCTGCCCGCGTCCTTCTCGGCCTCGTCGGCGCTGTTCCGGGCCGCGGCGGCCTCCGCCTCGGCCGTACCCGCCGCCGCGTCGGCGAGGTAGGCGTCCTTGTGCGCCTGCTCGTTGTAGCGGTTGGTGTTGGCCTCGGCCCGTTGCGCGGCCTCGGCCGCCGCCTTGGCCCGGGCCGCGTGGCCGCGGGCCTCCGCGACGTACCGGGCGGCCCGCGCCGCGTCGTCCGCCGCCGCTGCCGCCGCCTCGGCCGCGGCCTTGGCGTCCCGGTCCGCCTTCGCGGCGAGTTCCTTGGCCTCCTTGGCAGTACGCGCCGCCTCGTCCGCCTTCGCCTGCGCGGCGGCGGCCTGCTGCTCGGCGAGCGTCTTGGACGTCTGTCCGACGATCACCGAGAGCCCCGCCGAGGCGTCCTTCTCCTGGTACGGGCCGCCGAGCCCGATGGCCACGGCCGCCGGCCGGGCCACCTCGGCCGCCGAGTCCCGGGCGGCCGCCGCGGCCTGCGCGGTGGCGTGGGCGTGCCCGACGGCCTCGGCACTGGTGGCGTCGGCCTTCCGGGCCTCCGAGCGTGCCGCCTCGGCCTCCTTGCGGGCCGTGTCCGCGGCCTCGGCGGCCTTCTTGGCCTCCTTCTCGGCGGTGCGGACGTTCTTCGCCGCCTGCTCGGACGCCTCAATGGCCTCCGCCGCCGCGGCGTGTGCGGTGGCGAGCGCGGACCGGGTGGTGGCCGCGTCGGAGGCGGCGGCGTCGGACGCCGCCCGGGCCCGAACGGCCGCGCCGTTGGCCTTGACCGCGTCCGCACGCGCCGCGACCGCCGCGGACGTCGCGTCATCGGCCGCCCCGCGCGCCTTCGAGGCGGCGTCCGTCGCCGCCGCGGCCTCGGCCTTGGCCTCGTTCGCGGCACTCCGCGCCTCGCCGGCCGCCCCGGTTCCCTCGGCCGCCGCGGCGGCCGCTTCCAGGGCCTTGACCCGGGACTCCGCCGCACTCTTCCTGCGCTCGGCGTCCTCGGCCTGCCGGCGCGCCGCGGACGCCTTCTCCTCGGCGGCCTCCGCGATGCGCGCCTTCTCGTCGACGGTGCTTCCCAGGCCCTGCGCGCGCCCCAGCGCCTCCGCCGCCCGCGACTTCTGCTCCTGGGCCCGCTTGTCGGCCTCCGCCGCGCGGTTCCGCTGGGCGTCCGCGTCGGCGCGGTACTTCTTGGCGTTGTCCCGCTCGCGTTCGGCGACGGCCCGCTTCTCGGACGCGTCCTTCGCCGCGTCGCGGGCCGTCGTCTCGGCCTTCTCCGCCGTCTCCTTGGCGGCCTCGGCCTTCTCCATCGCGCCCTTGGCCTCGGCGGCCTGCCGGCCGGCCGAGTCCGCGGCCGCCTTGGTCTGGGCCGCCGCCTCCTGGGCCGCCGCCCGGTGGTACTCGGCCTGGACGGCGTGCGCCTGGGTCTCGGCGAGCGCCGCCAGCGTCTTGCTGTCCTTGACCGTGGCGTTGGTGGCGTGCGAGGCGGTCCTGGCGGACTTCGCCGCCGCCTCCGTGGCGGCGACGGAGGCCCGGGCGACCTGCGCGGCCTGCTGCGCGTACTCCAGGCCCCGGCCACGCGGCGCGCCGATGGCGTCGGCCGCCTTGGCTGCCTCGTCCTGGGCCGCGGCGACCTTGGCACCCTCGCCCTTGGCCGCCGTGGCGGCCTGCTCGGCGCGCCTGGCCTCGGCGTCGGCCTGGCTCCTGGCGTCCTTCAGCACGGCGTCCGCCTGCCGGAACACCGAGGCGTCGGGGACCTTCCGGCCGGCCTTGCGCTCGTCGTTCTGGTACTTCTGCCACTGCAGGACGGCGTCCGCCACCCACGCCTGGCCGGACGCCTTGACCATCGCGTCCGTGGCGGTGCGCAGGTGGCGCACGGCGGCGGTCTGCGCGGTGACGACGGCGGTACGCGCCTTCGCCTGCCCGGCCAGCTCGGCCTGCCACTCGGCGTGGGCGGCCCGGATCACCGGCCCGAGGACGTGGTACGGGTCGAACGGCGTGTTCACGTCGCAGCCGGCCCACCGCGCCTTGACGGCCTCGACCTCCGTGCGGAACTCGACGGTGCCGGTCTCCGGGGCCGCCTTGGGGTAGCCGCCGCGCTCGATGAACGAGCGGATGTCCCCCGGCCCGTGGGTGGCCCCGAGCATCCGGAAGACGTTGCGGTCCTGCTCGTCCGCCGTCTCCGCGACCTTCTGCGCCTGCTCCTTCGCCGCGTCGGTCGCTTCCGGGTGGCGGTAGCGGAAGGGGATGTCGTGGATCAGGTACTGGCGTATCGGTTCGCCGAACTCCGGCGCGTGCCACAGCTTCTCGGGCGCGTGCCAGTACTGGTTCAGCGGCTCCAGCGTGTTCTCCCAGTCCTTGTACCGGGTGTTCCACGCCTCCAGATAGGCCCGCGTCGCCTTCTCGTCCCGCCCCTTGGCGTCGCCCAGCGGGCCGCCGTACGACCAGAGGCCGCCGTCGACGGCCTCGCGCAGCTTGGCCTCGGGGCCGTCGAGGAGGGAGCCGGCGACCGTCTTCGTCTCCACCTCGCCCCAGTTGAGCAACTGACCGGCGAGGCAACGGTCGTTGCGGGTGTCGTAGCCGAGCCCGGCCGCGTCGTCGGTACCGCCGTCGGCCCGGACCGCCGGTTTCCGTGGCACCACCGGCCCGCGGAAGGGCGTCGCCTCGGCGGCCGTGGTGAACGTCAGCGACGCCACCGTGGCGAGTGCGACGCCCTTCAGAACGGCCGGCAGGGCACGCCGCGTTACGCCGCCCTTTCGGGTTCCGTCTGCCCTCTGTCTGGATCTGTGCATTCCTGCCCTCTCCTGGTCGTGCACCGCACGAGAACGGATCACCGAGCGCCTCCGTCCGGAGGCGGGAGACGCTCGCTCCCGCCGGCGCCGACCGTGGAGTCCGCCGCGCGCGCCCGGCGGCGCGATCGCGGAACGTCGTGGAACACCGGGGAACACCGGGGAACACCGGGGAACGTCGGGGGACTTCGGCGAACGCCGGGAACGGACGGGGCAGTCGCATCGTGGCCTGGACCATGGACCCGCCGGTACCTCCCGACGAGGGGGCAGGACCCCCCGAAGGAGGGATCAACCCGACGGAGAACGGGCGGAGTTCGGCAGAACGGATCTTCCGTCGCACTCCGTCCCGGGGGACCTGTGGAGTCTCGGGTTCCGCCGCTCCCCGGCGTTACCCTCGGCCCAAGATCCGGGGCATCGGCCCCGGTCAGCGTGTGAGGGGTGGGGAACGGTGGGATATTTCGCACCGATGGGGACACCGAGCACGGTGAGGGTGCTGATCGCCGACGACGAGGCGCTGCTGAGCACCGGGATGCGGCTGGTCCTGGAGACCGCCCACGGCATCTCCGTGGCGGCCGTCTGCCCGGTCGCCGAGGGGCCGCGGACGGCGGAGGGGTGCCGCCCCGACGTCGTCCTGCTCGGCGTACGGCCTCCGGCGGCCAAGGGGCTCGCCGTACTGCGGCGGCTGCGGGCCCTGGAAGCGCCGCCGCACGTGGCGGTCCTGACGGCGCTCGACAGCGATCACCACATCGCGGAGTCCCTCCGGCTGGGCGCCACCGGGTTCCTGCTCCGGGACACCGCACCGGAGGAACTGGTCCGCTCGGTCCGGGCCCTGGCCACGGGGGCCGGCTGCCTGTCCGCGCCCCTGGTGCGCCGCCTGTGCCGCCACCACCCGGCGTCCGCACCGGCCCGGGACGGCGCCCGGGGGCTGTACCGGCTGTCGGTACGCGAGCGGCAGACGCTGGAACTGCTCGGGCAGGGGCTGACCAACGCCGAGATCGGCGAACGGCTGAGCATCAGCACGGCCACCGTCAAGGATTACGTCAAAGCGGTCCTCGGCAAGCTCGGCGTCGCCAACCGGGTCCAGGCCGCCGTCCTCGCGGCCGGCACGGACCCCTCCGCCGGCCGGGACGGGCCGCCGACTGCCTTACCACCGACCGGAATCGGCGTGCACCCGGGCCCTTGTCAGTGCCCGGCGGCGGACTTACTCTCGGGTACACCTTGCGGGACGGCGGGTTCGTCCCCCGCGCGTCCGCCGTGTCGCGCCTGGGCGCGGCGGACGCCTCCTCAGGTCACGTGCAGCACGTGAACCATGGGAACCGGATACACCAAGTGCACCACGCACACCCCTAAACGCACCTCGCACCTCTGCCACCACGCGGACATCGCGGCCGGCACGGGCACGCACGACACTCCGGCAGCGTTGTCGCACCGCCCACGGAGGGGACACGCAGCATGAAGGACGCACAGGGAAGACAGGTGACGGGCCGGGTCAGGTGGCGGAAATTCGCCGTACTGGCCGTCCCCGGGTTCGCGGTCACGGGCGCGCTGGCCGTGGCGCTCTCGCAGGGCGCGCTGGCCGCCTCGTTCGCGGTGTCGGGGCAGGAGTTCAAGGTCTCGGCGAAGACCATGACGGGCGAGGGGTTCGCGCAGTACGGCGGCCTCGACTACAACCTGCGCAACGGCGAGGACCACCCCTTCCCCGTGGCCGTGACCGCCCTGAAGAAGGCGAAGATCAACGGGCTGTGCCAGTCCGTGGTGACGAACATCCCCATCGTCGGGACCTTCTCGCTGAACATCTCGGCCGGCAACGACCCGAACAAGCCGGTGGAGGCCAAGGACCTGGTCCTGGACGTCACCCAGCTCGAAGGCGACGCCGACTTCGACAACATCGAGATCGGCCGCGACGCCTCCACCCTGGACAAGGGCCCGGCCACGGCACAGGGCATGCAGGACCTTTTCGCACAGCAGGCCGACAAGGTCACCATCAAGGACGTCAAACAGGTGGCGTACGCCACGACCGCCGCCAAGTTCAAACTCTCCGGGCTGAGTCTCAAACTCCACAAGGGCAAGTCGGAGTGCTTCTGACGTGACGTCCGGCACCGAGGCACGCCGTCATCCCTGGCCGGCCTGGCGGACGTGGCGCAAGGGCCGCCCCTTCTGGGGCGGTCTGCTCAGCACCCTCGCGGGGGCCGAGATCTGCGCCATTCCGCTGGGGCCGCTGAAGATCATGCTGGTCCAGGGGGTCACCGGCATCCTGTCGATCCTGATGGGACTGGTGATGATCATGATGGGGCTGAGCGCCTGGTTCGCCCCCTCCTACCGGATGTTCGCCGGGATCGTCACCGTCATGTGCGCCGCGGCCGCACTGGTCCTCTCCAACCTCGGCGGGTTCCTGCTGGGGACCCTGCTCGGGGTCATCGGCGGCAGCATGGTCTTCGCCTGGCAGCCACACCAGCCACAGCAACCGCCGCCGGACGGACCGGAGGACGAACCCGTCGAGCCCGTCGAGCCGCTGCCGGAGGGTCCGGCGGCGTCCCCGGCTCCCCCTGCGGTCCCACCCGCCCCACCCGCCGCACCCCCACGCGTCCCCCTCCGCAAAGTCCCCCACGCACCACCCCTCCCCCCGAAGGAGCCGCAATGACCGCACCGCTCCCCCGTCCCCGCACCCGCACCCTGTTCGCCGCCGGGGCCGGCTTATCCCTGGCCGCCGCGCTCGCCCTCACCGGCGCCGGAACCGCCACGGCCGGGACGGCCTCGGCCGCCGACGCGGCGTCCACCACCGTCACCCCCGCAGGCCACTCCTTCACCGCGACGCTCAACGGGAAGGCGACGTTCAAGGCCGGTTCCGTCACCGTCACGTGTACGGTCTCCAGCTCCGCGCCCTCGGACGGCAGCGCCAACAACCGCATCCCCGACGCCCCCGGCAACCACAACGCGTCCGGCCCCGTGAGCAACGACATCAACCCGCCCTCGTTCACCGGCTGCACGACGAGCATGCCCGGCGTCAAGGCGGCCGTGGAGACCTCCGGCACCTGGACCGTCGCCATGCAGAACGGCGACCCGATCGTCGCCACCCTGGGCATGCCCGCCGCGGGCTTCAAGCTCACCACGACCGGCCTGGCGTCCTGCACCGTCACGGCGGCGCCCACCGGACCGGCGACCCTGCCGGCCGTGTTCACCAACGGCGACGCCGACAACCCGTCGCAGATCACCCTCACCAACGCCCCGGCGCCGGTGAAGGTCGAGGGCGGCTTCGGCTGCCCGACGGCCGCCAAGACGTCCGCGTTCAGCGCGGTCTACGACGTCACGGACGTCACCGACCCGGCGTCACGCGTCCTCGTCGGCGAGTGACGCCCGCTCCCCGCCGGGACCGGTGACGGCCGGACCCGTCGCGCTCCCCCGCCCGCCGCGCCCCCGTCGGCGGGCGGGGGCCGGTTCCGCGCACGCCTCGGCGATCGCGGCGGTGTCCCAGTAGAAGGGCCGGACGCGGGCGATCCGCCCGTCCCGCACCTCGATCGTCTGGATGATCGGGAACTCCAGCTCCCGCCCGGTCGCGCGGGCCCGGGCGCGGACGCGGCTGTGGACGACGACCGTCTCGCCCTCGACGCCGAGGAACCGCTGGCCGAGGATGTCGAACCGCTCCCAGGCCAGGCTCATCGCCAGGAAGAACCGGGCCATGCCGTCGTGCCGGTGCCAGGTCCCGCCGTACGGCAGGGAATCGGCCTGGTGCAGCACCACGTCGGGGGCGAAGTAGGGGGCGAGGAGGTCGAAGGAGGCGGCACCGGGGCCGCCGGCGGCGAGGTAGCGGGCCTCGGCCTCGTACATGCCCTTGAGGACGGACAGGGGGTCGGCCGGGGACGCCGGCGCCGGGGCCTGCGTGGCGCTCGTGGCGCTCGTGGCCCCCATGGCCTCCATGACCTGTGGGACCGCCGTGGCCTCCGTGGCCTGCGGGACCGCCGTAGCCGGCGTGGCCCCCGTGGCCGCCGCACCGTCCGTAGTAGCCGTCGTGGATGTCGTCATGCCACCAGCATCGTCCGGCCGGCGCCGGACCACTGGCGGCCGTCGGACGTCGACCCGCGCCCGGGACGGGAGAGGACGAGCCCTCGCCCGAAGCGGGAGCGGGTCGACGTCCGACGCCCGGGGCGGGAGCGGACGAGCCCCGCAGCCACCCGTCAGACCCGCGCCGCCGGCGCCGGTTCCGGTGCGTCGCTCCCGCTGCGGGCCGCAGGGATCCGGGCCAGGGCCGTGCGGCCGGGACCGGTCAGCGCGTACTGGATGCCGAACCCGCTCGCCACCACCAGCGCGCCGCCGCACGCGTCGAGGACGTAGTGGTTGGCCGTGCCGATGATCACCAGGAAGGTCATCATCGGGTAGACCATCCCCAGCGCCTTCATCCACAGCTTCGGCGCCACGACCGCGATCATGACACCGCACCACAGCGACCAGCCGATGTGCAGCGAGGGCATCGCCGCGTACTGGTTGGACAGGTCGGTGAGCGCGCCGAAGTCGGGGTTGGACAGGTCCTGCGGGCCGTTCGCCGTGTCGATGAAGCCGCGGCCCGGCATCAGGCGCGGCGGTGCCAGCGGGTACGCCCAGAAGCCGACCAGCGCCAGCAGCGTGGCCAGGGCCAGGGCCGTGCGTGCCCACCGGTAGGTGGCCGGGCGGCGCACGTACAGGAAGGCCAGCAGGGACAGCGGCACCAGGAAGTGGAAGGTGCCGTAGTAGTAGTTCATGGTGTCCGTGAGCCAGCCGATGCCCGCCACGAAGTGGTTGAAGCCATGCTCGAAGTCGATGTGCAGGAACTCCTCGGCACCGATGATCTGCCGGCCGTGCGACTCCGCGAGGCCCCGTTCCTCGGGGGCGCTGGCGCGGATGTACGAGTAGACGAAGTAGCCCACCCGTATCAGCATCAACTCCAGCAGCAGATTGGGCCGGTCGAGCGGCCGCTTCCAGAACCGCAGCAGCGGCACCCACGCGAACCGGCCCCGCTGCGGCTCGGCGACCGGCGTCGGCGCCGGCCGCTCCCACATCGGTGAGGTGCGGGTGAGGAACGGCACGGCGCAGGCGGCGGCGAGCGCGGCGAGCAGCGGCGCGTTGTCGCCGACCGGGACGAGGACGGGGTTGTCCGGGACGATGATCGTGTGGTTCAGCGTCATGACGAGCACGACGAGCACGGGCCACACCATCCGGTCCGCGCGCCGCTTGCCGACGCGCCCGGCGATGGCCAGCAGGATCCACAGCTGCTGGTGCTGCCAGGCGGTGGGCGAGACGGCGACCGCGACGCACCCGGTGATGGCCGTGGCGAGCAGCGGCTGCCCGTCGCGCGCGTAGTGCGCGGCCCGGCGCAGGCCGAGCACGGCGACGGCGACGGCCAGCACCCCGTACAGCGCGATCTCCGCGGGCCCGTGCAGGCCGAGGCGGAGCAGCAGGCCGTGCAGCGACTGGTTGGTCAGCCCGTCGGGCTTGTCGCCGAGGCCGGCGCCGGCGATGTGGTGGACCCAGTACGTCCAGGAGTCGTCGGGCGCCGCCGCCCACGCCAGGGCGGTGGCGGCGGCGAACGTCGCGCCGCCGGTGACGGCCGCGCGGCGGCGGCCGGTCAGCCACAGCAGCGGGGCGAAGAGGAGGACGGCCGGCTGCAGCGCCGCCGCGACGCCGACGAGGACGCCGCTCGCCCGCCCGGATCCCCGGGCGAACCGCGGTACGCAGCAGGCCAGGAGGACGAGCAGGACGGGGATGATGCTGGTCTGGCCGAGGCTGAAGGTGCTGCGGACCGGCAGCGACAGCACGGTCACGCTCACCGCGACGGGGGCGGCCAGCAGGGCGGTACGGCGGGAGAGCGGCCCGGGGAGCGCGCGGGCGGCGACCAGCGCGACGGCGACGACGAGCAGCAGCGTCGCGAGCGTCCAGCCGATGCCGAGGCTGCGCTCGGCGGCGTTCGTCAGCGGTCTGAGCACCAGGCCGCCGACCGGGGTGCCGGTGAAGCGGTCGTCCTCGTAGAACGAACCGCGCGTCCGCAGGACGCCGTGCTCCCCTATCCACGCGGCCAGGTCCGTGAACCGGCGGTCGGGCGGTCTCCGCAGCACCACCGCCGCCTGGCGCACGGCCAGCACCCCGGCGATCAGCCAGAGGGCTCCCAGCGCCACGACGGTCCGCGAACCCGTCCGCGGCGGGTCGCCCGCCCCGCTCCGCTCTGCTTCCACCACGCCTTGCCGCTCCTCCGGTCGCCCAGCTCGGTCACCCTCGTCCGGCTCTTTGAGACCTTACTGAGTCCTGCCGAACAGCCGCAGGTCGCCCCCAGGTCACCTCATGGTTGCCGAACGTGGCCGGAATGCGTCCCCCTAGGGGGCGCTTTGCCCGCAAGCCCGGTCATTCCGGACGGCGGGACGTCGAGGCGGGGTGCGGGAGGAGGGTGGGAAGGGTGCGGAACGGGGGACAGAGCCCGCACTCCGGGCCGAGCCTCGCCCGTACGGGTGCACCCTGACGTCGCCCGGCCGGTGATCCCGTCGGGGGTACGGGTCTTGGGGTACGGACCGGGGGACACGGGACCCGGGGTGCGGACCGGGGCACACGGGACCTGGCGTACGGACCGGGGCGCACCCCGCCCCGGAAAACCCCGAGCGCCACACGCGGCCCGGGTGCCACGCTCCCGTCCATGACGACCACGCGACAGACCCCGGGCGGCGCCGGCACAGCCGCGGAGGGCCCCCTCACCGTCACCCCCCACCCCGTCGCCTCCCCCGAGGCGGCGCTCGTCCTCCGCGCGTACCTGACCGACGTCGCGGACCGCTGGTATCTGTTGCGCCACGGCCGCACCACCGCCCCCGAGGAGATCGAGCGGCACCTCGCCGAGGACCCCAGCGACGATCTCGTCCCGCCCGACGGTGTCTTCCTCCTCGCCCGCCTCGGGGACGAACCGGCGGGCTGCGCCGGAGTGCGGCGGCTCGACGCCCGTACCGCCGAGCTCAAGCGGATGTTCGTCCACCCCGCGCGGCGCGGCGGCGGAGTGGGGGCCGCGCTGCTCGCCGCCGTGGAGGAGGCCGCGCGCGGCTGGGGTGCGGAGCGGGTGGTGCTGGAGACGCGCCGCGACCTGACAGAGGCCCGGACGCTGTACGCCCGGCACGGCTACACGGCCATCGAGCCGTACGTACACGGCCCTTACACGGAAGTGTGGCTGGGGAAGGAGCTGGGCGGCGGCCGGAGCGACGGCACTCCCGCCGACGGCCCTCACGGATGCCGGTGATCGGCCAGGTCGTGCCGCCGCTCCCCGTCGTGCGGCTGTTCCGCGTCCGATCCGCACAGTTCGGCGCAGAGCTCGTGGACGAGCGCGTCGAGGTCCGTCGGCCGGTCCGGGGTCCACCAGTCGCCGAGCAACTCCGCGAGCGACTCCTCCCGTACCCGGAACAGCAGGTCGGCCTGGTCCCGGCCCGCGTCGGTGAGGAAGATCCGGAGCCCCTCGCGCCGTACCAGCCGGCCCGATTCGAGCTGCCGGACGGCGTCGGTGACGACGCGCAGCGGGACGTCGACGCGTTCGGCGAGGGCGGCCGGCTCGGCGTGTCCGTGCCGCCGGGTGCGCAGCAGCAGCCAGCTCGCGGCGGGGTGCAGGTCGAGCCCGGCGCGTTCGGTGATGCGCTCGTAGATCCGCTTCCGGCCCTCGCGGCTGCCGAGCAGTGACAGGGCGCGGGCGACCTCGTCGTGCGAGGAGCGTTCGACGGGGTTGCTGGAGACGACCTCGCTGTGGTCGGGGGCGGTGACCCCGGCGCGCAGCGGTTCCTCGCGCAGGAACCAGGCGAGGACGAAGGCGGCGATCCCGGCGGGGACGGCGTAGAGGAAGACGTCGGTGATGGAGTCGGAGTACGCGGCGAGGACGCCGCCCCTGGCGGCGGCGGGCAGCCGGTCGACGGCGCGCGGGTCGGCGGTGAGCGTGCCGGGGTTGAGCCCGGGCGGCAGCGGGACGCCGGCGAGGGCGTCGGTGACGCGCGGGGCGAGCTTGTTGCTGAAGATCGTGCCGAAGACCGAGACGCCGAACGACGCGCCGATCGACCGGAAGAAGGTGGCGCCGGAGGTGGCGACGCCGAGGTTCTCGTAGGCGACGGAGTTCTGCACGATGAGCACGAGCACCTGCATCACCAGGCCCAGCCCGAAGCCGAACACGAAGAAGCAGAGGCTCATCACGGTGGTGCTGGTGGCCGGCTGGAACTGGTGCAGGAGCAGCAGGCCGACGCACATCACGGCGGTGCCGGCGATCGGGAAGACCTTGTAGCGGCCGGTGCGGCTGACGATCTGTCCGGAGCCGGTGGACGAGATCAGCATGCCCAGGACCATGGGCAGCATGTGGACGCCGGAGAGCGTCGGCGTGACGCCGTGCACGACCTGGAGGAACGTCGGCAGGTAGGTCATCGAGCCGAACATCGCGAAGCCGACGACGAAGCCGATCACCGAGCAGAGCGTGAAGGTGTGGTTCCGGAACAGCCCCAGGGGCAGCACCGGTTCGGCGGCCCGCCGCTCGACGAGGACGAACGTCACCAGCAGCAGCACGCCGAGCACCCCGAGCCCGATGATCTGCCAGGACGACCAGGGGTAGCTGACCCCGCCCAGCGAGGTCATCAGCACCAGGCAGGTGGCCACACCCGCGATGAGGAACGTGCCGAGGTAGTCGATGCGGTGCGGGGTGCGGCGGACGGGGATGTGCAGGACGGCCGCGATGACGGCGAGTGCGACGATGCCCACGGGGACGTTGATGTAGAACACCCAGCGCCAGCTGAGGTGGTCGACGAACAGCCCGCCGAGCAGCGGTCCCAGCACGCTCGTCCCGCCGAAGACCGCCCCGAACAGGCCCTGGTAGCGGCCGCGTTCGCGGGGCGGGACGATGTCGCCGACGATCGCCATCGACAGCACCATGAGGCCGCCGCCGCCCAGGCCCTGGACGGCCCGGAAGGCGATCAGCTCGGGCATGTTCCGCGCGATGCCGCACAGCACCGAGCCGACCAGGAAGATCACGATGGCGGTCTGGAACAGCTTCTTCCGGCCGTACTGGTCGCCGAGCTTGCCCCACAGCGGGGTGGCCGCCGTGGAGGCGAGCATGTAGGCGGTGACCACCCAGGACAGGTGCGCCAGGCCGCCGAGGTCGCTGACGATGGTGGGCAGGGCGGTGGACACGATCGTCTGGTCGAGCGCCGCGAGCAGCATGCCCAGCAGCAGGGCCCCGATCGCGAGCCGGACGGTACGGGCGGGATGCTCGTCGCCGGAGGCGGGCGCCGGGGGCGGCGCGGCCCCCGAGGCGTCCGGCGGGGTGATCGAGGCGTCCGGTGCGGCCGGTGCGCCCGGCACGCCCGGACTGCTCGGGGTGCCCGGTACGCCCGGGGTGCCCGGGGTCTCCTGGGACATGGCAGCGCCTCCTCGGGGACGGGGTCCGGGGTCGGACCGGTTTCCGTGGTGCGGACCGGTTCCGGCGCGTCGCCTTCCCATCGTCGTCCGGATGGCCGTCCGGGGCCCGCCGGGATACACCGTCACAGCCGTCCCACGGACCCCTCGCGACCCCGCTGACCTGGGGCGTTGGCGCGAATGGCGGGACTTTTTGTATCTTTGGGAAACAAAGTGGTTCCGCCCGCACTCCCTGACCGGCGGGCGGAACCGCTTGTTCTCCCGCGCCCCTCCCCGCCGCCCCCTGGGGGCCGCTCCTCACTCGGCCGGGACGCCGCCCTCCTCCTGCTTCAGGAACGCCACCTCCGGGAACTCCGCCGACGGGCCGTCGAGCAGCTTCCCGGGCGCGTCGCGGAGCTGCCTGTCGAAGAAGGCGACGAGGTACGCGCGGGTGAGCGCGTTGGCGCGGTCGCCGGGGAGCGTGCCGAACGCACCCGTCGCGTCCTCCGGAGGCACCCCCTCCGGCAGACCGACCTGATCCGCGAGCCAGTGCATGTCCGTGAAGGTCATATGGCCGCCCTTGCCCACGTCCAGCCAGCGCTTCCAGCCGGTCAGGCCCTTCCAGGCGGGGCTCCAGGTGTCCATGGGCCCGCCGAGGTCGCCCGCGCGGGCCGCGCCGAGCAGCAGCACCGGCTTCTTGACGCCGCCGGCGGGCGGCTCGGTGAAGAAGTCGCCGTCCATGTTGGCGGCGGCGGCCACCCGCGCGTCCTGCCCGGCCGCCTCGACGGCGCTCGCGCCGCCGATGGAGTGCCCGGCGACACCGATCCGGGCGCGGTCGATCCGCAGGCCGGGCACGGCCGGGGAGTTCGCGGTGAGCCGGTCGAGGACGAAGCGGAGGTCCTTGGCGCGGTTGCGCACCACCGCCGCGTTGTCGCGCTGCTCAGGGCCGCAGACGGCACACTGCTCGATCCGGCCGCCCGGGAACTCGACGGCCGCCTCGTAGGTGTGGTCCACCCCGGCCACCACGAAGCCGCGGCTCGCCAGTTCCTCGGCGACGGAGGTGAGGGACGCCCGGCTCTGCCCGAACCCCGGCGAGAGCACGACGAGCGGCCGGGCCCCGCCGGCCGCCGGCGCGGCGTCGACGACGGCGTGGGTGCGGACGGTGCTCAGCTTGGCGTTGCCGTACAGCGCCTCGGAGAGCGCCGGCGAGACGTACGGCGCCGTGGAGCCGCGGCCGGACCGCGCCGGATACCAGACCGAGACCATCAGTTCGCGCTTCCCCGCGGACGGCTTCCAGGGGTCCGTCCGGGCCTCGTCGACGAGACGGAGGGTCTTCTCCCCGATCGCCTGCCGGACGGTGGGGGCGGGCACCTCGGGCGCGGCCGCTCCGGCCCGGGCTGCTTGGGCGCCGGTGGCGGCCGGGGCCGCGGCGGCGACGGCGGGTATCTGGGCGGCGGCGAGCGCGCCGAGCAAGGCCGCGGCGGCGACCGCGCTCCTGCGGCCGCGCCCGTTGCGAGCAGGACGTTGTACGGAACGACGTGCGGGATTCTTGGACATGTCCGCCACGGTAGAAATCCCCTGGGGCACGGGCATCGCCCCGGGGGAGGACGGCGCGGCCCTTACGGGCCGTACCGGCTGACGGCTCGTCAGCCCCATGAACGATGTAAGGGCCACCAATCGGCGGGGGTGCGGCGGGCGTTCGCGGCCTGCGCACGCGAGGGGCACTCCACAGGGGCGCCCCCCGTCAGGTCGTTCACCCCCTACGCGACGACCGCGCCGTCGGACCACAGCGGCCTTGACGCACGACCGCACCCCGGACACAGGGCGGGCACCCCCCTCACGTCCCCGCCGCATAACACCGGATGGCCACCTTCCGCCCCGGCCCCCACTCCTGTTCGACCGTGGCGAGCAACTGCCAGCCGAGCCGCTCGTACAACGCCGCCGCCGCGACGTCGGTGGCCACCACATCGAGGACCGGATGCGCCCCGCGTTCCCGCGCTTCCCCGACGGCCCGCGCCATCAGCAGCGCGCCGACCCCGCGGCCGCGCGCCGAAGGAGCGACGAACAGCCGGCCGACCACGGCGGTCGCGCCGGTGCCCACCCCGGCACGAGCGCTCCACAGCCCGGGCGCCACGTCCCCCGCGCCGCTCCGGGAGAGACCGACGTGCCCGACAACACGCCCGTCCGCCTCCGCGACCCACGAGGCGACGAGCGACTCCGGCGTCAGCCAAGTCCGGGGAGACTCGGGCCAGTCCACCGGATAGCCGTCGTGCTCGTGGGTCTCCGCCAGCACCCGCACACAGGCGCCGAGGTCGCGGTCCACCCGTCGCCGTACGCGCACAGGGACATCCGCGTCGAACACACTCTCGCTCTCCATCGCGGCATGGAAGCACAGCCCGTACCCCACAACCAGCGACTTTCACCACACCACTGCGCGCTCCGCTCCCCCTGCCCGAGCGCCGCCTCCACCCTCCCGGCGGAGCCGGACCCTCCTCCGGGCGGAGCCACCACTCCCCGCTCGCGGGACAGCATGAAGCCCATGGCCCTCACCGCACCCTCCGCTCCCCGCCGCACGCCGCCCACCCGTTCGCTCCGGCGCGTCCCGCCACCACCCTGCCGGCGTCCCGCCGCGCCGTCCGGGTCGCCGCGCTCTGCGTGCTCCCGTCGAGCCTGTGGCGGGCGGCGCCGGCCGTGGGGGTCCCGTCGGCTACGAGGCCGATGTGCTGCGCGACCGGCTCCAGGTGCCCGGCTGGGGAACCCCCACGCTGCTGGGGCTGAGCCTGCCGGCCGAGGCGGTCACGCTCCTCACCGTCGGACTGACGCGCCCGCGGGGCGAACGCGTGCCGCGGTGGGTGCAGGCGTTCGGCGGCGGGCGGTCCGCCCGGCCGTGGTGACGGCCGTCGCGGGCACCGGCGCCGCGCTGCTGACCCTGATCTTCACGGTGCTGCCGGCCGCGCAGCTCCTCATGGGCGTGGCCGGCGGCGACGCCGACCCGTACGGCCCTGGCTTCTCCTGATGCGGCTCTGCAACGCGCCGCTGCTCGGCTGGGGTCCGCTCACCGCCGCCGCCGTGGTCGCGTACCACCGCCGCCACCGCACCCGCCCGAGCGCGCACGCCTGAGCGGCCGGGGGCACGGCCGAGGCGCGCTCTTGGCGCGCCTCTCCCTGTTTTGTATCGTGGAGGAACAAAGCGGAGCCGCTCGCCCGGGGGCGAGCCGGCGACGCCCGCCCCACCCCCGCAGGAGCACAGCATGCCCAGGTCCGAGTCCATTGGTGCGATCAAGGCCGTACTCCTTGACATGGATGGCACCATCGTCAACTCCGACGTGGTCGTCGAGCGCTGCTGGCGCCGCTGGGCCGAGGAGCACGGGCTGGACGCGGACGAGGCCCTGAAGGTGGTCCACGGCCGCCAGGGCTGGGCCACCATGGCCGCCCTGCTCCCCGACCGCCCCATGGAGCTCAACCACGAGGACAACCGGCGCATGCTGGAGGCCGAGACCGCCGACATGGACGGCGTGGTCCCGGTCGCCGGCGCCCCCGCGTTCATGAGCGCCCTCGCCGGGCTCCCGCACGCCCTCGTCACCTCCGCGGACCGGCCCCTCGCCGAGGCCCGCATGGCCGCCGCCGGGCTGCCGATGCCCGCCGTCCGCGTCACCGCCGAAAACGTCGGCGCCAGCAAGCCCGACCCCGAGGGCTTCCTCAAGGCCGCCGCCGAACTGGGCTTCGCCCCGCACGAGTGCGTCGTCTTCGAGGACTCGGGCGCGGGCATCGCGGCCGGCCGCGCGGCCGGCATGCGCGTGGTCGGCGTGGGCCCCCGCGCGGGGGCCCACGCTCCGGACGCACACGTCCCGGACCTCACCGGGGTCCGCGTGGAGGCCGCGGCGGACGGCGGCCTGACCCTCCACCTCACCGCCGCGGACGGCAACTGACGGACCGTCAGGCGAACTGCCCGGGCCGGTAGTCCCCGGCGGGCTGCTGGACGATGACGTTCATGCGGTTGAAGGCGTTGATGAGGCCGATGAGGAACACCAGGCCGGCGAGCTGCCGCTCGTCGTAGTGCTTGGCGGCGTTCGCCCACACCTCGTCGGGGACCCCGCCGGCCGCGTCGGCGATGCGGGTGCCCTGCTCCGCCAGCTCCAGGGCGGCCCGCTCGGCGTCGGTGAAGACCGTGGCCTCCCGCCAGGCCGCGACCAGGTGCAGCCGGGTCGCGGTCTCGCCCGCGTGGGCGGCCTCCTTGACGTGCATGTCGAGGCAGAAACCGCAGCCGTTGATCTGGCTGGCGCGGATCTTCACCAGCTCCTGCGTCGCGGCCGGCAGCCCCGAGTCCGTCACGACCTTGCCCGCCGCGACGAGGTGCTTCACGATCTCGGCGGCCTGCGGGTCACCGAAGAGGTTCAGACGCGCGTTCATGTGGACTCCCTGGTCACATCGCTGTTTCGCTGTCGCCTCTCAGACGGGACACCGCGCCGCGGTGTGACGGCTCCGCGAGTGACGCCCGTCTCACCGTCTCCGCTGGTGCGCCGGACGAAAAGCGCGGGAGGCACAGCACGGACGGGGACGGGCCGGGACGGACGGACCGGGTCGTCGTCTTCTCCGTGCCGCCCGGAGGTGCCCATACGACGCGAGGCCGGGACCACCCCTCCGGCCCCAGGACGACCGGCGGGCCGGCCCTGTCACCTTCTCCGACCGGCACTCGTCATAGGGGCGGCGGCCGAAAAATCCGAACGGCCGTCTCACCGACGAGTGAATCGAGAACCCGATGCTGACCAACCTCATGTACGCGACGGTCTACGTCACCGACCAGGACCGCGCGCTGGCCTTCTACACCGACGGGCTCGGCCTGGAGAAGCGAATCGACTTCTCCGGACCCGACGGACGCTTCCTGACCGTCGGCGTTCCCGACAGCCCGGTGCAGATCGTCCTGTGGCCGCACGCGTCGGCCGCGGGACAGCCCGGCGAGAGGGACGGACACCCCGCGCCCGGCCCGCTGATCCTCGAATCCGACGACCTGCACAAGGACTTCGAGGCCATGCGCCGGCGCGGCGTCGTCTTCGAGAAGGACGCGCCCGAGGACTACCCGTTCGGGGTCCGCGCCGAGGCGGTGGACCCGGACGGCAACCGGATCTCGCTCCGCCAGCAGCGGAAGCCGTGACCGCCCACCCGTCCCGTCTCCTGGCCGAGGCGTTCGAGGCCCAGCGCGACCGGCTGCGCGCCGTCGCGTACCGCGTGCTGGGCTCGCACGCCGACGCCGAGGACGTGGTCCAGGAAGCCTGGATGCGCCTCGCCGGCCAGGACGAGGCGGCCATCGGCAACCTGGCGGGCTGGCTGACCACCGTGGTCGGCCGCATCAGCCTGGACCTCCTGAGATCCCGCCGGGCCCGCCCCGAGACCGCCTACGGGCAGGAGTGCGCGGACCTCGTGGTGACGCCCGCCGACACCCCCGCGCCGGACGAGCAGGCGGCGCTGGCCGATTCGGTCGGCCTCGCCCTGCTCGTCGTGCTCGACTCGCTCTCTCCGAGCGAGCGTCTGGCGTTCGTCCTCCACGACATGTTCGCGGTCCCGTTCCGCGACATCGGCCACATCCTGGGCAAATCCGCCGACGCCGCCAAGGTGACCGCCAGCCGCGCCCGCCGCAAGGTCCACGCCACGGACCGGGCGGCGGGCCCCGGCCGCGAGCACCGCGAGGTCGTCGAGGCGTTCCGCGCCGCCGCGCTCGGCGGCGACTTCGCGGCGCTCCTGCGCATCCTCGACCCGAACGTGAAGCTGACCGTCGACACCCCCGACGGCGTGGTCGTCGTCCTCGGCGCCACCGAGGTCGCCGCCGGCGCCCGCACGGCCTCCGGCGAGGCCGTCCGCCACCGGCCGGTGCTGGTCGACGGCGTCCCCGGCCATATGACCTGGCGCGCCGACGGGACCCCGCTCTCCGTTATCGCCTTCACCGTCACCGACGGCCGGATCAGCGGCATCCGCATCGTCGTCGACCCGGCCAAGCTCGCCTCGATCCGCCTGCCCGCCCCGGCCTGAGCGGCCGCCGACAGGGCCGGCCCGACGCGCCGCCGGGCTCCGGCACCGGAGGACCGGGGGGCCGCCGCAGGCGTCGCGGCCGGCTCAACCCGCCGCTCCCGCCCGTTCCGCCGACTCCCGTAGCCCGGCGGGGCGGAGCGCCCGGCGACGAGCGCGATCGACACGTGCGAGCCGCGACTCATCACCCGTCACCCGGCCGTCATTACGCCCGGTTGACGAGCTCGGCCCAGCCCTCCGCCCATGAGGGCGCCCATTATTTCGAGGTCACCCCCCCCGACGGGGGTACGCGGATCGCTGTCGTCGGCCCGTCCGCCCTCCCCCGTGAGGCCGAGCGGACGACCGCCGCCGAAGACAGGCAGGGCGCCACGGTCCGGGGAACCGCCGGGCCGGGCGAGCGCGATGAGCGGGACCCGGAGCCGCCGCGAAGCCGGCCTTGGCCGTTCTACCCGTCGAACTCGTACTCGAGAACGTAGGAGGCGGAATCGAGTGTCATCTCGTTGACCTCGACAGCCCTCCCCTCCCCGGTGAACGCGGTCCGGCAAATCAGGACCACCGGGGTGCCGGGCGCGAGATCGAGGCGCTCCGCCTCCTCACCGGAGGGCATACGGCTGCGGATCTCCTCCCGGAATCTGACCGGTCGGTGACCGAGTTCCGTGAGACGGGCATATGTGCCACCGGGCCCGGTGTCCTCTCGTTCGATGGACGTACCGGCCACCAGTTCCGCCGGGAGATACGAGACCGAGAAAAGCACCGGCTTGCCATCGAGGACATACCGGCGACTGCGGACGCGGACAGGCTCACCTTCGGACACCCCCAGCAGTTCGGCCACGGGCACGGGCGCCGGAAGCTGCGCGACCTCGAGCCGGTCCACGACGAGCGCGCGGTCCTCGATCTCCCCCGACCATATGGACCGGCCGGACTCCCAGTCGGCGGAGCTGAGACGCGGAATGCCCCTCCGCCGGACCGGACGGGACGAGCGGACGAAGACGCCCGCGCCCTTCCGGGCTTCCACGATGCCTTCGGTCTGCAGAACGCCGAGGGCCTGCCGTGCCGTCATGCGCGCGACCTGGTAGGCGGCCATCAGATCGTTCTCGCCCGGCAGCCGGTCGCCCGGCCCGTATTCGCCGTCTTGGATGGCCTGTCGCAGCGCGGCGGCGATGCGCTGGTACTTGGGCAGTCGGCGGGCGCCCTGATCTGCCATGGGGGGATCACCTCTTTCTCCAACGGACAGCGTAGAGGGCCGGGTCCGGCGGCTTCGGGAAAGAGAAGTTCCCCGCCCCCGCATGGGCATCGGCGGCGGACGGCAAGTGGTCGTGCGGCGCGTGCGGGACGCGCAGGGTGGACGACTACCGGGCGCTCGCGCTCGAACTCCCAGAGCCGACAGGCCTGTTCGGGACGACCGCCCGATGCCGGGCGACGTGACGCTCACGACGCGCCGCGACGGTGGCAGCTCCGGCGGCCTCGCCGACCCCACCGGCCCCATCCCCGGCCGCCGCGCCGACCTGCTCAGGCGGGTGCGCGAAGCGAACCGCTGGAGCGCCGAACGGCGACCGTGAGAGGCGGGCGGCACGTACGGGACGGCACACGGCCGGGACCGGCCCGAGCCACCGCCGGGCTCCGAAGGGCCGACATCCGGCGGCGGGTCAACCCGTCGCACCCGCCCGTTCCGCCAACTCCCGTAGCCCGGGCGGGGCCGAGCGCCCGGCGACGAGCGTCAGGTCGCGGATCGCGGACCGCGCGGTCTCATGGCCGCGGACCATCTCGGGGGCCAGGTGCTCCGCCGCCAGGAAGCACTCCACCGCGTCGGTGACATGCCTGAGCTGGGCGTGCGCCCTGCCCAGTTCGAGGGCCAGCCGCGCCCGTCGCTCGGCGGACAGAGCGCTCGCGTCCACCCTCGCCCCGGTGTCCAGCGCTTCGCCCGCGTCCCCCAGCTCCACGGCGACGGCCACCGCCTGGATCTCGACGTTGGTGGGGCCGAACTCCAGGTTGAAGTCGTTCCTGTCGCCGTCGAGGCGGCGCGCGACGGACCGGGCGCGTTCCGTTTCCCGGCGGGCGGCCGGACGGTCGCCGCGCCGGGCGTGGACCAGGGCGAGCACCAGGTGGAACGAGCCCAGCAGCGACAGTTCCTCCGGCGCGGGCGCCGCCTCGCCGCCGGACTCACCGGACCCGCCGAGCGCGTCCACGGCGGCCCGCGCGACGTGCTCCGCCTGCTCGTACCGCCGGAACCGTAGACAGGCGTGGGCCAGCCGGTAGGTGCCGGCGAAGACGTCGAGGACGTGCCCGGACATCTCCGCCGCCGCGATGGAGCGGTCGGCGGCCACCCAGGCGGCGTCCGCCTCGTTCCGCCGGGTGAAGGCGGCCGAGAGCGCCTGGTAGGTGCGAGCGAGGAGACCGTACGCCATGGCCCGCTCGCGCTTCCCGGCGGTACGCGCCAGCCGTTCGAGGCTCGGCAGCAGCGAGTTCAGCGCCGCGCCCAGTTCGGCGTACCGGTCTCCGTGGGCGAGCGACCATACGCGCTCGACGTCCTCCCGGACGCCGGCGAGCGGCGGGTCGCCCGGCGACGGGGACGCGGGCGGGCGGGGCAGGAGCGCCCCGAGCGCGGGATGCCCGGAGAGCAGGAGTCTGGCCCGGTTCAGGGGGTCGTCCCCCAGGGGGCCCTCCACCGGCTCCGCGGGCGGGGGCGCGTCCGGGCGCAACTCGGCGACGGATACGCCGAGTCCGTCGGCCAGCCGGTGGAGCACGTCGAGCCGGTTGACGGGCTGGATCCCGCGCTCGACCTGCGAGAGCCAGCTCGTGGTGCGGCCGAGGCGGGCCGCCAACTCCTTTTGCGTCAGCCCGCGCCGCGCCCGCAGTGCCGCCACGCGGGCGCCGAACGTCCGTCGTTCCGCGTCGCGTTCTTCCGTGCCTCCGAGATGTCCGCGGATCCCGTCTCCCACGTCGGCCACCGTCTCGCTCACACCCCGCCGTGTCCGTGCGGGCGTTCTCCGTCGAAGCGCTCGAGAAACGTGACGTCGGTGTCGAGGACGTATTTCTCGCGTTCGGCGAGGAAGTGCCGGACGTGCGGCTGCCGTTCGTGGTCGTCGAAGGCTGCGCGGTCGGCGTACAGCTCGTAGAAGACGCGCACGTCGGGCTCGTCCGGCACGCGGTGCGTCGCGTACACGAGCGTCCCCGGTTCATGCCGTCGGATGCCCTCGACCGTCCGCGCGACCAGCGCGTCGAAGCCGTCCGCGGCCTCCGCGCCACGCAAGGTGAACCGGACGACCAGGCCGAAACCCGCGGTCATACCCGCAGCCATAAGCGCTCTCCCCTCGTGTCGCACCAAAGAATCGCAGAGCTCCGGGCGGTACGGAATGGTCGCAGCTTTTCTTGACTCGCAGAAACACTACGAGTAGCGTCGCGGTCACACTGCCGGGCGCGTCGGATTGCCGCAGCGAGACCGTCAATCCGCTTGCCCGCAAAGGCACTTCATGGACACGCGCCGACGGGCGCGCACCCACGACGGAATACGCGAAACGGACACGGGAAAAGGCCCCGGCGGATATCCGCTCACCGGTGCTGGAACCACCGGGCGAGCCCCGCCGAGGCCGACACCCACCCCCTGGAAACAGCAGGAGATTCGATGCGTCCTCAGAATATCGGCCCGAGTGCCGCAGCGGCCCGGCCTTTCGCCGCTCGGCACTTCCGGTGCGTCGAGCCGCTCACCGACGAGATGGGCCCTCGCCTCCTGACGGCCGGCTCATGACCGCGGTTCGGACATCCGTGCCCCCGGTGAACGGCCCACGCCTCCCGCACCGTTCCTGCGGCCACCCCGCCTCCGCATGGACGACGGCGGACGGCATACGGACCTGCGGCGCGTGCGGAACGCGCAGGGTGGACGACTACCGGGCCCTCGCCCTCGCGCTGGAACTCCCGGCACCGACGGGGCTGTTCGGGCCGACCGCCCGATGCCGGGGCCGCATGACGATCGCACCGCACGGCCCCGCCCACCCCAATGGACCTGTCGGCCCCACTGGACACGTCCACCCCACCGGTCCTGTTCGCCCCACCGGCCCCGCCCCCGACCGCCGCGCGGACCTGCTCAGGCGGGTGCGCGAGGCGAACCGCTGGAGCGCCGAGCGGCGGCCGTGAGGGGGGCGGGCGGCGGGTGCGGGCTCCCTCCTACCCCACCGCCGCCTCGTACAGGCTGAAACCGGCCAGCGCCAGCATGACCAGCGCCGCCACGCGCGTGATCAGCGTCAGGGGCACATACCGCATCAGGGTCCGGCCGCCCACGATGCCCAGGCCCGCCACGGCCCACAGGCCCAGGACCGCGCCGAGACCGACCGAGACCGGGTCGTCGTAGCGGGCCGCCAGGTTGGCGGTCATGATCTGGGTGAGGTCGCCGAACTCGGCGGCGAGGATCAGCATGAAGCCGGCGCCGGACACCTTCCAGAAGGACTGGTCGGCGGGCTTCCTGACCTCCTCGTCGTCCTCCTCCTTCTGGAACAGCAGCATCGCCGCGCCGATCAGGAAGGCCGCGCCGACGATCGCCTGGAGCAGGCGGTGCGGAAGGAGGGTGAGCAGGCTGCCCGCGGCGATCGCCAGGGCGACGTGGACGACGAAGGCGGCCGCGACGCCCGCGAAGACGTACGAGGCGCGGTAGCGGGTGCCGAGCATGAGCGAGGCCAGGGCGGTCTTGTCCGGCAGCTCGGCCAGGAAGATCACGCCGAAGACCAGAGCGGTGACGGTGAGGCTGATCACAGGTTTCCTCTTCGGTGGGGCTGCCGCACCGGAAGGGCCCTGCCCTGGGTCCCGGGGGATTCAGGGGTCGCTTCGGCACGGCAGCGTCATGGACACTGCGGCCGAAGGTCTCGCTGGCCGGCACCCTCGCGGGTACGGCCTCCGGGCGCCGGCCGGGCCTGGGGCCCAGCAGTATGTCGACGGTCCGGCGAAGAGCTACTCCCCTTCTGCTCCCCTCAGGGTACGGGACAGGAGTGCCTGCCGTCGTCCCCGTTTCCGCGGAGACGGGTGGGACGGGCCGTAAACGACCGGACCGGCCGGGTCGAGCACGCGTTCCACTTTCGGTGGCGCGCCGGAAGTCGCACGCTGTCATCAGGGGGGCCGTGCGACCGGTCGCCGGACGGCCCGGGTTTCCGGGTGGCACCGGCGGACCGCCGTAACGCCCGGCGCACGACGGAAGCGCTCGAAGCGAAAGAAGAACTTGAACTTGCAAGTATCGTTAGGGGTACCTAACCTTTGGACCTCTCGTCGTATCCGTCCCCGCCACGAGGAGCAGTCCCATGCCCCCCACACCCACTCAGGCCGCCCCCCGCCCGGCCCCCGCGTCCCGCGGCTCCGCACCGCTCGTGGAGCGCCTGGACGCGGCCCGGCCGTACGTCCTCTCGCTGTTCCGCATCGTCGTCGGCCTGCTGTTCGCCTGCCACGGCGCGGCCTCGCTCTTCGGCGTCCTCGGCGGCGCGGCCGGCACCCACGGCGGCACCATCGAGGCCGGCACCTGGCCCGGCTGGTACGCGGCCGTCATCCAGCTCGTCTGCGGCGTCCTGGTGATGCTCGGCATCGGCACCCGCGGCGCGGCGCTGATCGCCTCCGGTTCCATGGCCTACGCCTACTTCGACATGCACCAGAAGGTGGCGCTGTGGCCCATCCAGAACGGCGGCGAGGCCGCGGCGATGTTCTGCTGGGCCTTCCTGCTGCTCGTCTTCACGGGCCCGGGCGCCCTCGCCGTCAGCCGGCTGTACTCCCGCCGCTGAGCGCGTGAGAACGGGGCCCTGAGCCCCGGGAGACCTCGTCGGGGGGCACGTGATACGTACTGCATCGCGCGCCCCCCTTCGCTTGCCTCAGGAGTCCCAGGCGTACTCTGTACGGTTGTGAAGGCCGCTCCTGCCGCTCCCCTGCGACATCGCGGCGGGGGACCGTAACAGGAGATCGGACGTGCTGGATCAGTTGGGGGCGTTGGCCGACACCCCATGGATATACGTGATCGTCGCGCTATCGGTGCTGCTCGACGTCTTCCTGCCGGTGCTGCCGAGCGGAGTCCTCGTGATCACCGCGGCCACCGCGGCGGCCGGCTCCGCCGTGGGGACCCACGGTCACACGGCCCTTCCCGAGATGTTCGCCCTGGTGGCGTGCGCCGCGACGGCCTCGGTCGTCGGCGACCTGGTCGCGTACCGCGTCGCCTGGCGCGGCGGTGACCGCTTCGACCGCGCCATCGCCCGCTCGCGC
Source organism: Streptomyces sp. NPDC021100 (assembly GCF_044333095.1). NCBI lineage: Bacteria > Bacillati > Actinomycetota > Actinomycetes > Kitasatosporales > Streptomycetaceae > Streptomyces > Streptomyces sp. NPDC021100. The sequence goes on along the minus strand of NZ_JBIRQH010000016.1, from coordinate 22,922 downwards.
CGCCTCACGGCCGCCCAGGAACGGCTCGGCACCGCGCTGCTGCGCGGCGGCGGCGCGCTCGTCGTCGTCGCCCGGTTCGCCCCCGCCGGCCGCTCGGTCGTCAGCCTGGGCGCGGGCGTCATGCACCGCAGGGTCCGGGAGTTCCTGCCCTGGTCCGCCCTCGCGGGCGTGACGTGGGCGCTGTACAGCGTGTTCCTGGGGTACTTCGGGGGCCAGTGGCTCGGTGCGACGTGGATCGGCACGGCCGTCTCCGTCTTCGCCCTGTTCCTCGCCGGCGCGGGCGCGGCCTTCCTCGTCCGGCGCCCGCACGAGCCGGAGCCGGCGGCGGCGGAGGCCGGCTGACGACCGGAGCGCCGCTCACGGATCCCCGCACCGGACGGAACGAACGGCCCGGTCCCTCACCAGGGACCGGGCCGTTCGGCGTTCCGCGTGGTCCGTCAGGGCCGTCCCCCGGGGGGGGGCGGGGCCGGCCTGAGGGGACGCCCGTCGGGCACGTCCCCTCGGGGCCGGACCCCCTACGGCTGCCCGTCGGCCCGTCAGTAGACCTTCTTCAGCGCGCCCTGCTTGTCGAAGGCGGACAGCCCGTTGCGCCACAGCGAGTCCACGCGGCTGCGCTCGTTGGCGTTCGGGTAGCGGTTGGTGCAGGACGGGCCGGGGCCGCCGCCGGACATCAGCTCGCTGCACGGGCCCGAGTAGTGGTCCGGCAGGCCGAGGACGTGCCCGGTCTCGTGGGCGGTGACGCGCACCGAGTCGTACTGCTGGTTCTGCTGGTAGTCGAGGAAGACGTAGCCGCGGCCGTGGCCGTCGGTGCTGGCGTACGAGCCGCGCGAGTCGTCGCCCTCGTAGTACCGGAAGTCCGCGTTGGAGCCCGACTGGAGGCGGACGTTCCGGACGGATCCGTTCCATATCTGTGCGCTCTGCGCTATCTCGTCGGCGAAGCTGGGCGCCTGGCTCGCGTCGTACGTCACCGTGACCGTGCGCAGCCCGGGCGACGCCGCCTGCTTGGCCTTCGCCGACTTCATGACGGCCTGGAAGAACGCCTTGTTGTTGGCCTCTTCCTGGGCCGAGCCGACGTACGACGATCTCGTCATGCCCTGCCCCGCCTGCCCCGACGGGGACGCCTGGGACACCTGGGTGGCAGCGGTCGCCGGGACGGCCGCCGTGGTGGCGGCGACGGCGAGACCGAGGGCCGCCGCGGCGACCAGGGCGGAGCGCTGTACGGAGCGCTTCGGGGAACGCTGCATGGAGTGGTTCATGTGGGGGACTCCATTTCCTGCGGTACGCCGCCGCGGACCGTGCGGGTGGGACGCACGGCCGGATGACGAACCGGTGAAGTGTCTGGTCCCGCAGAGTGTCTGCCGAGCGATCGGCGGCCGGGATGATGCCAATCGGCGATAGCTCCGGCCAATCACCCAGGCCGCTCCCCCCGGTCACCCACCGGTCGCCCTCCACACGCCCGCCCCACCGCGAGCCGTCCCGAGCGCGCCGTTCCGCTTCAACCCCAGGCGCAGCAGCAGTCCCTCCCGCACCACTCCTCGCGCCCCGCACCACCACCCGTACACCGGCGCGCGGTTGACGAGCCGTTCACACACCTGCCCGAGAATGTGCCTGGTGTGGCCAAGGGGGCGCGGTTATGCTCCGGACCGTGGAGCTTGAGGTCAGGCACCTCCGTGCGCTGTGCGCCATAGCCGACACCGGGAGCGTACGGAAGGCCGCATTACAGCTGGGCATGACCCAGCCCTCGCTCACCACCCAGCTCAGGCGCATCGAGGGAGCGATCGGCGGGGTGCTGTTCACCCGCGGGCAGACGGGCAGCCGCCCCACGCCCCTCGGCCATTCCGTGCTGTCCCGCGCCCGCCCGATCGTGGCCGAGATGACCGCCCTCGTGCTGGCCGCGCGGGACGCCGCCTGCGGCATGGGCGGCCTCTGCCTGCGCCTCGGCAGCGTGGGCGGGCCGACCGTGGCCGCGTGGCTGCGCCGCGTCCACCGCCGGCTCCCGGGCACGGACACCACGATCCACATAGAGGTCTCGTCGGCCGCTCTGATCCAGCTGCTCGCCACCAACCAGCTCGACGTCGCCCTCGTCCAGGAGCCGGCCGGCTTCCCGCTGCACCTGCCGCCGGGCCTGGAGCGGCGCGTCGTCGTCGACTGCGAGCCCCGGTTCGTCGCGCTGGCCGCCGGACACCCCGTCGCCGCGCTCGCGTGCGTGGCGCTGCCCGATCTGGCCGACGACTCCTGGATCGTCGACCCGACCGCCGACCACGACTGCGCCGCCCTCCGCCGCGCCCTCTCGACGGCCGGCCTCAACCCCCGGCTGCTCCAGGTCCGCGACACCGCCACCGCCGCCGACCTCGTCGCGTCCGGCGAGGCCGTCCGCCTCTGCCAGCCCACCGCCGAGCCGACCGACGGCACGGTCGTCCGCCCGCTCCTCGGGGATCCCCTCACGGCCCGGCTGTCCCTGGTCTCACGGACGGGCGCGCTGTCCATCACCCAGACCGACGCGCTGTACGAGGATGTGGCGCACGCCTACGAGGAGTTGGCGCGCGGCAGCGCGGCGTACCGCGCATGGCGGGAGCGGCGCGGCGAGATCCGGCCACCGCAGGCGTACGGCGCCGCGCAGCCCCCCTCCCCCGTACCCCCCGCGGATCACCCTGCTCCCGCACCCCCCGCCGCACACCCGCCACACGCCGTCCTCCGCGCGCCGGCCGTCCGGCTGTCACCCACCGGAGCACCGCAGGAGCGCCGGCACCTCTCCGCCTGAGGCCGCCCGGGTGAGTCCGGACGGATTCCCGGATGGGAACGCCCGGCGGCGGGCAGCCCCTCCTCACGCGGGCGGACCCACGCGCCCGGACCCGAGGAGCACGTCCCATGCCCCACGTCTCCCTCCGGGACTTCGCCTTCCCTCCCGGTGAACCGACCGTCGGCGCCGGCGAGACGGTCATCTGGACCGACGACGAGAGCGGCGCCGATCACACGGTGACGGCGGACGACGGCTCGTCCGGCTCGGCCCCGCCCCGGGAACGTTCTCCCACACCTTCACCGGGCACGGCAGGTTCCCGTACCCCCGCTCCCCGCTCCCCTCGATGAGGGGGACCGTCCCGGTCTCCTGACCAACGCCCGCGCGGGCACGGGCCGTTGTGATCCGACGGCCCCTGAAGCGTCCGCGCCCGTCCGGGGTACGACGGTCACCCCGGCGGGCCGGACCGGGCGGGCGGTGGCGGACGTCCTCACCGCCGCCGCCCGCCACCCCCTCATCCCCACCGCGTCCACCGCACTCACCCGAGCAACAGCCCCTCCACCCGCTCCATCACCTCAGAACTCGCGAACGTCAGCCGCCCCACGTGCACCCCGTCCGACCCGTACGCCGGTTCCTTGAGAGCGGCGCTCCGCGCGACGTCCAGCGTCCAGGGTTCGCCGTGCACGACGAGCCCGTCGGACGGCGGCATGACGCTCATGCTCCAGCCCGCGCCGAGCAGCCATCTCCCGTAGACCTCCGTCTCGTTGGCGGAGCCGGCCGTCAGGTGGCGGCCCGCGAGCTCCCACAGCGAGGCCGCGGCCGGGGACGTACCCGGCACCGGCACGGTGGCCACCACCGCCGTCGACTCGTGTCTGGTGTACGCCAGCACACACCGGGCGTCCGGCCACTGAGCCGTGAAACGCGCCATGATCACCCGGTCCGCTCCGGTGATCCGCCTGGCCATGCCGGTCCCCTCCCCTTCCGCCGGTGCCCCCGCCGGCCTTTCCTCGCGCGGCAACGGCCGCTCGTGCAACCAACACCCATGGGACGTACGGGGTCACGGGTACGGCCGAGGTCACCCGTACCCCAGGCGTTCACCGGTATGTCCGCGGCGGCGGAGGCGCCGGGCGGGGTGGTGCCAGGTACACCCCGCCCCCGGTGTTCAGGCCCATGGCCCGCCCGCGGCCCCGGTGATGAGATCGGTACATCGAAACGACGCGAGTGCGAGGAGAACGGATCATGCGGGTGCGCGGACACGAGGGGCGAGGGGGCCGTCGGAGCGGCAGGGCCGTGCTGGCGGGCGGTGCAGTCGCCGCGATGGCGGCCCTGCTGACGGGCCTCACCCCGGCCACCCCGGCCCAGGCCGCCCCCAACGGTCGTACGGCGAACGGTGGCACGCTGGACGCGGACGTCCGGGCCCTCCGGTCGGCGGGCGGGGACGTCCGGGTGCTCGCCGAGGTGGACACGGGCCGCGGCGTGCTGCGGTCGCGCGCGGGCGGCGGCTCGACGCCGACGCCGTGGGACGCCCGCTTCCGGATCGCGAGCACGACGAAGACGTTCACCTCCGTCGTCGTCCTCCAACTGGTCGCCGAGGGCAAGCTGTCGCTCGACGACACCGTCGAGAAGTGGCTCCCCGGCGTCGTCAAGGGCCAGGGCAACGACGGTTCGCGGATCACCGTCCGCGATCTGCTCCGGCAGACGAGCGGCCTGTTCGACTACGTCAGGGACCCGGAGCTCGGCCGGGCCCTCGGCGAGGGCTTCGACAAGGTCCGCTACAACACGACGCCCGCCGAGGAATGGGTGGCCGTCGCCATGCGCCACCGGCCGCTGTTCACCCCGGACCACGCACACCCGCGCTGGGCCTACTCCAACACCAACTACCTCCTCGCCGGCATGATCGCCGAGAAGGCGGGCGGCCTGGGCTGGCGCGAGCAGGTCGAGCACCGCATCATCGCCCCGCTGGGCCTGCGCGACACCTCCATACCGGGCGCCAACCCGTACCTCCCCGGCCCGCACGCCCGCGTCACCCTCCGCACCCCCGACGGCAAGATGACGGACGTCACCGACCACAGCATCCAGCACACGGCCGACTCCGGAGTGGTCAGCACCACCGCCGACCTCCGCACCTTCTTCCGCGCCCTGGCCGGCGGCAAACTGCTGCCGCCCGCCCAACTCCGGGAGATGCGACGGACAGTGGCACGGACCGGCGACACGGACGACCTCGCGCAGTGGCCGGACGGCGGGTACGGACTGGGCGTGCGCTGGACCCCACTCACCTGCGGCGGCGGCTACTGGCACCACGAGGGCGACGGCTTCGGCTCGTACACCCGCACCGGCGTGACCCCGGACGGCCGCCGCTCCGTCGCCGTCTCCATCACCAGCGACGGCGGCACCCCCGACCTCGTCCGCCTCAACAAGGCCGCGCGCAAGCTGGCCGACGACGCCCTGTGCGGACGCGCCGGACGCTGAGCAACCACCGGCCACGCGGCGGACGCTGAGCACCACTGGACGCACATCGCCGGACGCCGAGCACCACCAGCCACACGCCGAGCGCCGAGCGCCGAGCACCACCGGCTACGCGCCCGGCCGCGCCCCGAACTCCACCCGCCGCAGCACGCCCCCGCCGTCGGCGATCCACCGCGAGACCGAGGCGTTCGGCACCGGCCACGGCCGGGCCGGCGTCTCGCCGTCGAGCACGTGGCGCAGCGCCACGACGACGGCGTCGTGCGCCACGAGCAGCACCCGCCGCCCGGGCGGGACGGCGGCGGGGTCCCGCAGCAGGGCCCGTACGCGCGCGGCGACGTCGGGAAGCGACTCGCCGCCGGGCGGCCGGTACGTCCACTCGCCGGCCCGTTCGCGGCGCAGCGCCTCGCCCGGGTCGCGGTCGCGGATCGCGTGCGCGTCGTGCCCCTCGAAGACGCCCATCTCCCGGTCGCGCAGCCGCTCGTCGAGGACCGGCGGGGGCAGGGGCGACCGGCAGCCGAGCCGTCCGGCCGCGTCCGCCATCGCCTCCCACGTCTGCCGGGTCCGGACGTACGGGGAGACGACGACGGCGTCCGGAACCGTCCCGGCCAGCCACCGGCCGAGCCCGGCGGCCTGCTCCCGGCCGAGCGGGGTCAGCGGTACGAGGGGGTCGGCACCGGGCGGCAGTACGGCGGGCGTGCCGGTGGCGCGGGCCCGGTCGAAGAGCACGTTGGCCGTGCTCTGGCCGTGCCGGACGGCGATCAGCTCGGCGGGGAGGGCGGGTACGGGGAAGGCGGCTGCGGGGAGGGCGGGTTCTGCCACGGGCGGGCTCCTGGGGAGGGACGGCCGGACGGTCCGGGCGGGGAAGGACGCCGTCCCAGGTCGTACCCACCCCGCCCGAGTCACACCTCACGTCACACCGGCACATCACCCCCGCCGATGCTGCGGCCATGATCGAACAGCCCACCGTCCGCCTCTTCTCCTACGGCACGCCGCGCCAGGCCGAGGTCCAGCGCTCCCTCTTCGGCCGCGAGCTCACGGGCGTGCCCGACGCCCTGCCCGGCTACCGGCTCGCCACCGTGGAGATCACCGATCCGCACGTCGTCGTGCTCAGCGGCTCCGCCCACCACCCGATCCTCCGGCCGGCGGGCGACCCCGTCCGACACGGTCGAGGGCACGGCACCGCTGATCACGGCGACGGAACCGGCCGCGGCGGACGACTACGAGGTCGACGACTACGCGCGCACCCTGGTGCCGCTCGCGTCGGGAGCTGAGGCGTGGGTGTACGCGCCGGCGGGGACGGCCTCTTAGGAGCGGTCGGCCCCGGCGCCCTCATGGCCCCGGCGCCCTCATGTCCCGGGCGGCGGGACCACCCTGCCGACGCCGCCCAGGGCCTCGGTCGCGCTTTTGCCGATCCGCCACAGACGCCCCTGCTGGTTGCTGACGTAGATCTGGCCGTCGGCGGTGTCCAGGGCGAGGCCCTTGCACCACTCCAGTTCGAGGGCCACCACGCGGTGCCCGCCGTCGGCGAGCGTGATCTCGTGGAGGCGGCCCTTCTGCTCGGGGTCGACGGCGTAGGCCCGGCCGGCGCCGTCGAGTTCCACGCGCACGGCATTGGTGCCGGGCAGACTCGCCAGGACGTGGTGCCTGCCGTCGGCCAGGTCGACCTCCTGCAGGCTGCCGACGGTGCCGCCGACGTACGCCTTCCCCTTCCCGTCCAGAGCAACGCAGTTGATGTTGCCGCCGGCCGCGTTGAGACCGGTGACGGCCTGACGGATGTCCTTGGTGCCCAAGTCCACCTCGATGAGCTTCCCTTCGGAGTACTCGGCGACGTACGCCTTGCCGCTCTTCCCGTCCAGTGCCACGCCGTACGCGCCGGTGAGGCCCGTGACCGGGGTGAACGAACCGTCGGACAGGTTCACCACGAGCAGCCGCCCACCGGCGTAGTCGGTGACGTACGCGTGCCCCTTGCCGTCCACCTTCACATCGCCGACGTCCCCCAGGTCCGTGGCGATCACGCGTTGCGCACCGGTGGTGAGGTCCACCGCGGAGAGCTTGTGCCCGGCCCGGTCGGCGACGTACGCCGTGTTCTCAGACGGGTCCACCGCGAGGCCCTCCGACGATCCCAGGCCCGTCGCGATCAGGGCGTAAGCCTCCCTGTAGTCGATGTATTTCGACAGCTCGTCCATCTTCGGCATGTCTTTCTCACCGATCTCGACCTCCAACGGCCCGCACGCCTTCACATTCGACGCCGCCGTACGGGTCACCGCCTGAGGGTCTTCGGAGACCTTGCGCTGGGCCGCGGCCACTTCCTCGGCGTTCCGGAAGAGGCCGTCCAGGAACTCCATCGCGCCGAACGCCCCGTGTGCCGTCTGGCGCACCAGCCAGGGATCGCGTTCCTCCTCCAGGTCGCGGACGTCCTTTGAGACGCCCTCGGCACCGGGGGTGTTCCCGCGCAGCTTCTCGGTGGACTTCTCGGCGGAACCGTGCTGGTCCCCGCCCTTGTCGAAGACGTTTCCAAAAGACATGCCCGTCCTCCTGACCGGCTCGGCGCGCGCCGCGGCTCCCTTTCCTCCGAGGGCTCCCTGAGACTTCCGGAGAATTCTCGGACCCATCAAAGAGGCTGCTTCTGGTCCTTCATATCGATCTCCTCGGGCTGGAAGACCCGATGTTCCCCGACCTTGACGGCGACGATTTCCGCCAGCCCCTTCTGCATGAACCTCTTGCCCGGGTCGGACATGTCGAAGTCGTCCTTCGCGTCGGCCACTTCACCCAGCGGCCACGCGATGACCCGGCAGTATTCGTCCTCCGTCTGCGGCGGAACGCACCTGACCGGGACCGGCTGCTCGTAATACAGGGCGACCAGGCCGCCGAAGGTGACCGGGATGTCGTAGGAGAACCTCCGGACCTGGCGCCGCATCGTGGCCACGACGTCCACCCGGCTGCCCACCGGCACGGTGACCGACGAGGTGTGTTTCCAGGCGGTGGTCAGCGAACCGCTGACGGAAGCGGTGATCCCGAGCATCAACTGCGCCGACAGTTCCCCGGTGCCCGTGGGGAACCCGAAGCCGTCGTCGTACTCGTCGCCTGGCTCTGGGTCTCGTTGTCGACGCCGATGTTGTCCTTGCTGTTCTTCAGCGTGGACTTCATGGACTTGTTCAGCGCCATGCTCTTCTGCAACTGCGCCTGCACCGCCGCCGAGGTCTTCGCTCCGAAGGTCAGTTGCACCGTCCCTTGAAGCGACCAGCTGATGGTGTTCGAGATCGAGAACTCGACCGTGTCCGTCGCGGTGAACTGAACGGGGTCGGTGGCGTTGACATACGTCTGCTTGGAGATCACGTCGGGGGGAGGCTGCTCGATGCCGCACTCCTCCTCGATGAGCGGTACGCCCAGGTTGAGGTAAGCACGCCATCCGCGTTGGCGTGCCGTGTCCTCTCCGGCGGGAAACCCCTCGTAGCGCACGTCGTTCAGGGAGAATCCGACCGGGCAGATCTCCTTGTCCCCGTCCTTGGGCTTCCTCTTCAGCCTGGACAGGTTCCGCTCCAGGATGGAGCGCGCTTTCCGGAGGATTTCGAGCTCTTCCTGGTTCTGCGTCGTCAAGGGATGGCGCATAAACACATCGCCGAGATAAGCGCGCCCCACAGGGTTCTTCTCACTGGGCTCGGCCATCGCCTTCCGGCTCCTCTCGCCGCACGTCTCCCGCCGCGCGAGGACATGGCCGGGGCGAGAGGAGAGCTCTGGGGCAACCGTCGGAGCACGTCGCGTGCCGGCATCGCCGACTCCCAGGCACCGGTTCCAGGGTCACACCCGCGACGGCGGCTGTCGCGCCGGCGACATCGCATGGGTGATCCGCGACCGCGGAAGCCGGGCCGGGCAGGGACGAGCGGGGCAGGGCTGGGCCGAGCAGGGCAGGGCCGGGCCCGGGTTCAGCGTCCGCGCCGCCACCGCAGCGGACCGGCGGCCAGCCACTCCGCGCGCATCTGCTCGTACTCGCGGCGCTCGGTGGTGGTGAGCGCGCGTCCCCGGCGCTCCGACAGAAAGGCGCGGATGGCGCGGTTGATCTCCTCGGCGCACGGCTGCCGGCGGACGGACTGGTGGGCGGGCTGGTGGACCGGTTGTTGGGCGGGCGGACGGGACGGGACCAGGGACATGCCGACAGGCTAAGGGGGGCCACTGACAAACGGCCCATGATCCGAGGAGAGTTCAGGAGAAGCTCATCAAATCCTCATCAAGCGGGGCACGCGGACCGGCACAGCGGCCGTACCGCTCCTGCGGCCGTACCCGGCCCCCTCGCCGCATCCGCCCCCGAACGCACCCTCGCCCGAAAGCACCCGGACCGGCCGTCACGCCGCCGTGCAGTACCGCACCCGCCCCCGGGTGGCCGCGAGCCACTCGGTCCGCAGACGGGCGTACTCCTGCCGCTCGTCGCCGGTCAGCGCGCGGCTGCTGCGCGCGGCCAGGAAGCTGCGGATGGCGTGGTTGATCTCCTCGGGGCATGCGGGACCTGCGGTCCGGGTGTGGGACATGCGCCCAGATTACGAACGCACACGAACCACCGCATCCGAATATCGCCTGGGCATGCCGCCCCGCACCGACGACCGATCCCGCTCACCGACACGGCTCACCGACACCGGTCACCGATCACCGATGGCCGCCGCCGCGAAGGCCAACCTCCGGTCCACCCAAGGGACTTTGACGCGGAAATCGGCCCCCTCCGACCGCATCACCTCCTCGTCCCCGGCCATCCAGAGCAGCGTCCGGTCGCGGCGAGGCGCGTCACCGCCCTCGGCGCCGAAGGAGAGCACCGAGTCGACGACGCCTCCGACGAGGCTGCCGGCGGCGTGGAGGGCCGCGTCCTGCCGGGAGAGAGCGGCCCACTTGTTGCGTCCGACGATCTCGGGGTGCCCGGGCTGCTCGACGCGCCAGGTGTGCCGCAGCAGCCGCCGCGCCGGCGGCACGCGCCGGACGCGCCCGATCTCCCGCCCCGCCGCGTCCCGTACCACGTAGCACCGCTCGTCGTACCGCTCGTCACCGCCGGCCCGGCCACCGCCCTCACGCCCGACCGTGCACAGTACGCGCCGCGTCTCCCGGTCCTCGTACAGCACACTGGTGTCCGCGTCGGAGGCGACGATCAGGGCGCACGGCGGGAAGACGCGACCCGCCCCCTCCCGCCGGGGCACGCGGACGGCCTTGGGCCCGAACACCGTACGGCCGCCCTTCGCGTCCTGCCGTTCCACCCCGCCGACGGTGAACGTGGTGACGTCCCGCCAGTCGAGAACCGGCGGCAGCGGCTCCCCGCCCCGCCCGCCCCGCGTCGTCCTTCCGAAAACCATCCCCCGACCCTAAACGGCCCGCTCCCGGGGCCGGCCGCTCAGTCCCACTGGTTGAACAGCACCGACCCGAGGTTCTCGGGCCGCCAGTAGGCGATCTGCTCCCGCTCGGCGCCGGACAGGGCGGCAGCGTCGGCCTCCGTGAGCGGCGCCGACAGCCGCGCCGCGCTCAGCAGGGTGAACCCCAGACCCCCGAGCCCGGCGGCCCACACGGGCGGCTCGCGAAACCCGCCCTGCCCGTCGGCGAAGGCGACCAGCGGATAGTGGGCGTTGAACAGCGCGACATGCCGCCCGGCCCTGTCGTCGGCCGTGGCTCGGTGGAAAATGGGCCGGATACGCCGCGGCCACGAACTCCCCGACGCGCGCTCGCCCGACCCGGGTCACGGTGTACCAAGCGACCCGGCACTCCCGTGGTTCGACGATGGGCACGGCCGGCTCCTCCCGCCCCCGAAACCCGGTCACCCCCGCCTCGACCGTGAACACCGCCTCGCCCACCCCTCTCGCCACAGCCCTCCTGGCCGGAACGATACCGGCGCCACCCCTCCATTCGAACACACAATCGAATTCACATACGATCACGGCCGGCCCACCCCGTGACGGCCCTCCAGGAGACGCCCATGCCCACCCCCACCCTCCGGCGGCAGCTCGCCGACCGCTTCCTCGACGTCAACGGCGACCACCCGATGACGGCCGCGGACGACGCCTACGTCACCGAGCAGTTCGCCGTCCTGGACGAGCTCTGCGCGGCACACCGCCGGGACGCGGACGAGGTACGCGGACTGATGCTGACCCGACGCCTGCCCCTCCCCTCGTACCTGCGGTCGGACGGCGCCGAGATGGTACCGGCGGACCTCTTCGGCCTTGCCGAGGAGGCCGGCGGGCCGGACCGGCTGGAGGCGTGGTTCGTCGGCCACTGGACCGATCCGGCCGAGGGCCGGGCGGAGTGGGACGCCTACCTGAGCGGCCGGTACGTGTGCCTGCACTCCGTGCGCCCGGACACCATCCAGCGCAAGGAGTACCTGACGGCGGCGATCGGCGCCGCCCCCGGAACCGCCGACGCCGGAACCGCCCCCTGGGCGGCACGCCTCCACACCCTGATCGACGAACTCGACGCACTGGAGCCCGCGTTCACCCCTTACGACCGCCTCCGCTTCGGCGGCCCGACCTCCCGCGACACCTGCATCGACGCGATGCGCGCCCGCTTCCCCCGGCCGGCGGAGGCGGACGCGTCACCGTTCTAGGGCTTCCCGGAGGTGTGCGAGGAGGCGGGAGCGTCCAGGCGCACGTCGCCGACGTGCCGGCGCGCGACGGTGAGGAGCCGGCCCAACGGCTCGTCGGTGGCGGGGCATTCGCCGTGCGAACCCATGGGCAGGTCGGTGACCTCGAACTCGAAGAACTCGTCGCGACCCGTCCGCGAACGCGCGGTCCGGACCGTCGGGCGCTGCCGCGAGCTGCCGCCAGGAGGGAAACGTGGCGACCTGCCGGGGGGACTCCGTCCGGGCGACCGGCGAAGACCGCAGGCTACCAGCGGCCCCTCCCGGGCCCGTCACGCCCGCGGCCGGGCTCAGGTGCCCCGGGACGAGCCGTCGGCCGGCCCGCCGCGGCGCCGTATCGCGTCCACCCACCGGGCCCGCAGCTCCTCGTACACCCGGCGCTCGGCAGGAGTCAGGGGGCGTTCGCGGTCGGCGAGGAACGCGCGGATGGCGCGGTTGATCTCCTCGGCGGGGCACGTCGGCTCCGAGGCGGCAGGCATGCCCCTCAGCCTAGCCAAGGCCCTCTCGCCGGAGCCCGAGGACGAAGACCCTCAGAAGACGCGCCACCGGCCCCCCTCCGGGTCTCCCCCGTCACGGAAGGGGGCCGGCCCCACCCTCGACCGGCCCGTTACCCACCTGGCCGGACGGCGCCCGGACAACGAACCTGAATGCGCACGGATCACCACGCATCCACCAGGTGAAAAAGGAATGCCTCTGTGTTCAGCCTCAAGCCGCCGCGCCGCCGTACCGCCCGTACCGCCGCGATCGGCGCTCTCGCCGCCGCGGCCTGCGCCACCGTCCTGACCGGCAGCGCCGGGGCCATCGTCAACGGATCGGACGCCACGGAGAGTTATCCGTTCATGGCGGTCGTCCCGATGTCGGTCCCGGAGTCCGGCCTGGTCGACGCGAACTGCGGGGCGTCACTGATCGACCGGCAGTGGGTGCTGACGGCCGCCCACTGCGTACGGGTCGAGGGCGTCAAGCTGAACGGCACCGTGCGGATCGGCAGCGACCACCGCAAGACCGGCGGCACCGTCCGCAAGATCGACCGGACCTTCGTCCACCCCGGCTACGTGAACGGCGACGACAAGGCCGCCAACAAGAACGACATCGCGCTGATACGTCTGGACCGCCCCGTCGCCGAGCGACCCATCAAGATCGCCAAGCGGCCGGGACCGCCCGGCACACCGACCCGGCTGCTGGGTTTCGGCACCACCGTCGAGGGCGAATGGGCGTTCCCGGACCGGCTGCAGGAGCTGGACGCCCGCAGGGGCGCCATGTCGGAATGCGCCCCCGGCTACGCGGACCGCACCCGCCTCTGCACCATCAGCACCGTCCCCCGGGCCATGGCGTGCCACGGCGACTCCGGCGGACCGCAGATCCGACGGGGCCGGCACGGCCGCTGGGAACTGATCGGCGTCACCTCGGGCCCCGGCGCCCCGAACGTACCGTGCACGCGGGGCCCCGGCCTCTACACCAACGCGCCCGCCTACGCGGGCTGGATCGCCGAAACCCTGAGGACCAACAGCGCTCCGCCGACGGCGCCCACGGGGTGAGGAAACACCGAAGACCCAGGGTGGAGACTGCTCCGACCTGGGCAATGCGCTGTGCCGCAGTGGGCTATTAGCCGGCTGGCTGTGAAACCGGTGACGACCACGGGATCGCGCTGCGTCGCTGTCCAAGCCGTCGAAGCCGCGGTGTGCCAAAACCCATACTCTGCCAACTGTTTGGCCAGCCGTTCATCGAGTCCCGCCGGTTCCGTGCGCCGTGCAGTGCCCCCCCGCCTGCGCTATCTGCTGCTCACTCAGGAACGCTTCACGGTCTCGACCGCTTCACTGTGCACTGACTACCACCCGTCAGCCGTCGGGTCCGCACCAGGGCTGCTCTCGCTGCGTTCGTTCACCTTGTGGCCTGTCCAACCGAGCTGCCCGCGGCGTGCCCTAAGGTCTGGCCATGACCGCTAGCGTTGTGGAGATCAAGCCGGGCGATGTCCGTACACGCGCGGAGATCCGCGCCCTATTTGGAGGAAGCCCGCAAGGAGGGATCTGCCCCTCCGATGACAAGCAAAGCGTCAACTTGTACTCAGACCCAGATGTGGGCGAGCATCTGGGGTACTACGACGGATGGTTGGCTGAAGAGGACGAGTTGGGGCCCGTCTTCGAGTACACAGGCGCCGGCAAAGTTGGCGACCAGACCTTCGATGGCATCGCGGGTTCAGGAAACCGAGCGATCCTTCGTCATGCAGAGCAGGGGCGGACTCTGCGGGTGTTCACACGAGTCGGCAAGGTCCCGGGGAGTGACACGAAGACTCACAGGTACCTGGGAACGTTCGCGCTCGATGGAACACAGCCGTATGTGTGGCGCAGAATTCACGGCGAGGACGGGAACGAGCGCAATGTCATCGTCTTTCGCTTGCGCGCCGAGGGCGAAGTACAGCACGCCGTGCAAGATGTGATTCCCCCTGCTGACGAGACCTTGGCGGAGTTTGTGCCGTTCCAGATGGTTACAGCTGCCATGTTCCAGTCAGACCCAGCGACGAGCGGAGACTTGCCACTACCCAAACCACGGACACCCAAGCGGACAACTTCCCGAGGAGTAGCACCCAATACAGAGACCAGCGGAACCTTTGTCATACCTGCGGCCTTTAGCGCCAGGCTGAGCCTCCGAGCCGCGACCGCTGCAACCGTGGCCGTCCGCCACGAGGCCGAACTGACTCAGGCATACAGGGCACGCTTGGAGGCTGCTGGACATCAAACTGGTGCCTTCCAGATCAAGGTGAAGGGGCTCACTTCAACTCTCCGCACCGATCTATACGACGCGACGGATCATGTGCTCTATGAGGCGAAGGGCTCGAGCTCCCGGGAAGACGTGCGCACGGCACTCGGGAAACTTCTTGACTATAGCCGTTACGTCAAATCTCCTGGGCACCAAGGTGAACCACAGCGCATCGTGCTTTTGCCGTCCGCCCCTGACCCGGATATGTACGACTTGCTTGATAGGTACGACGTTGGACTGATCTACCGGTCAGACGACGGCCGTTTTGTTGGGGATGCGGTCATCTGATTCGCAGTAGGGTGATTTTTCCGTGTCGCGCAGCGTGATTGGCGACACGGAAAAATCAACACTCGAACAACAACTACGTCAGCTATATCGACCAGACGTTGGAAACCTTCCCCAACATCGTGGCACCGGAGTAAGGGATCAGGTCGAGCGGATTCATCCAAGCATCGGAAAAGTGCACATTGAGATGGAGCGCCCATGGAAGGAGGACATCCTGCTCCGATATCGCATCAATCTGAACAAGCGATGCACCCGCCCTCGGCGATCTGAGCAGGGCATTATGGCGGGGATCTCTCCACTGGAGATATCCTTTACCCGCTACCCACACGCTATCCGGCCACTCAATAGGGTTGCGAGTTCGACACCATTCCACAAGGTGCCTACCAACGGTTTCCAGGTTGAGACTGTCAAACGCAAAAATCATGCCCGACGTGGGGAAAAAGCTATACTTTTTTCCGTATGCAGTAGTTGAGCGCGCGATCACGCCCGGTATAGGACGGTATGCCACTTTAGGGAGCATACGCATGCGGCTGATTTTATTACAGGCATCGACGAGCTGATGACCGTCGAGCTTAGTCTTCACTTCCACCACGCCGTAAACGCATTCATTCGGGATAATACGAAAGCCCTTAAGATTTGTGAACGGAGGCGTTCCACGATCAATGAGAACGATGTCACCCTGCGGAGACACATCGCCATTGGTTGCGATTATTTCGGCGTTATGGACAGCTTCGACATGAGACGGAAGGTACCCAGATAGAAAGTTTTGGACAAGCACCTCGCGCGACGTCCCAGCCTCCCCATTATGATTAAAGTTCTGCGACTGCTCGAAGTCAGCACGCATTCTCTTTGCTA
Source organism: Streptomyces sp. NPDC021100 (assembly GCF_044333095.1). Classification (NCBI taxonomy): domain Bacteria; kingdom Bacillati; phylum Actinomycetota; class Actinomycetes; order Kitasatosporales; family Streptomycetaceae; genus Streptomyces; species Streptomyces sp. NPDC021100. The sequence continues at coordinate 7,224 of NZ_JBIRQH010000016.1, read as the reverse complement.
CTGATGTGAGTATCTTTCCGAGCTTCTCTTGGTGCATGTAGACCCCCTGAACCTCATACTGATGCAGCCAGTGCCCTGGCGGCACTGAACCCTTTGCCGCGGACCACCGGCCTGGGCTTAGGAGACGTGCCCCTGCGCCTACGTCTCTCCCGCCCGCCCTGCGAACAGGCCCACGGCCTAATATCCGCGCATTTCGCGATCTTAGGTCGGTCGCGCTCGTCCGTCACCGCCGCTGTCGCCTGTGACACGGCTTTGGACGCCGGGTTCGCGGGCTACTTCCGAGAACGCGTTGCTAGGCCCTGAGGGCGGGCAGCGCAGCGCGCGCCCCTCATCAGCCGAGGTGCCGGTGGTCTCCCAGGTGACCTACTAGCCGATCTTGGGGGCGATGGCACTCGGACCGTGGACTACCTCGACAAGGTCCCCGCGCGGCAGCGACGTCAGCACCACGTCACGAAGAACCGCCGGCGCCATACAGTCCTCTGCCCCAGCATGCGCACCATGCCGTCGGGCCGGCTCCGCGTCGCCCAGCTAGAGCCTGTCTCTTTGACCGGTGAGTGCCTCGTGGGGTGGGCTGGTTAGTCTGCTGCGATGACGGATAGCGAGCTGGTCGTTGACCTGCGTGGTCGACTGATCGAGACCCTCAACGACTTCTGGGACGCGGTGAGTGAGCCGTGCGGGCTGCCGGAGTGGTTCGGCCGGAATCTGGATGCGTGGTCGGACACGATCGAGACCCGGGGCATCTCTGAGGTGATCGACAGCCACGACATTCTGACCGTGCACGTCGACCGGCGGAGTCTCTTCGGCGGGAACCTGCGGGAGGCCGAAGCCCTGGCCAGCATCTTTGACGGAGAGCAGAACCGTCTCATCGTGCACGGGTTGGCCTGAAGAGTCCTTCGGGCGCCTTGCTCAGCACCGGGTCCAGATGAGGATGGCAGCAAGGTGGAGTGCGGCCTGGTAGGCGATGGCGAGCGTGTCCGTCCGCATTGCGAGGCCGCGCCACTGCTTGAGTCGGGCGATACATCGCTCGACGGCATTGCGCTCCCTGTATGCCTCGACGTTGAAGCCGGGGGGCCGGCCACCGGCGCGGCCTCGCCGCAGGCGGTGGCCGACCTGGTCGGCGGGCTGCGGGATGACCGCACGGATGCCGCGTCGACGGAGGCGCCCGCGGATCGCGCGGGAGGAGTAGGCGCGATCCACAAGGACGACCGCAGGGCGGGTTCTTGACCTGCCGAGTCCCCTTCGCGGGATTCGGATTCCGACCATGACCGCCTCGAAGGCCAGCGCGTCACCAGCCTGGCCTGCCGTGACCTGCATTGACAGAGGCCGTGCCCGACTGTCGCTTGCCAAGTGGACCTTCGTGCTCAAGCCACCACGAGAGCGTCCAAGCGCGTGCTCCTCGGGCTCGGGCCGGTCGGAAGCCCTTTTTCCCTGGCTCCGGCCGAATGCTGATGGGCGCGGCAGACGGTGAAGTCCACCGAGACCGTCCAGCCCACGTCGCCACCGGCATCCGCCACAGCGAGGATCGCCGCGAGGATTCGTTCCCATGTGCCGTCCACGGCCCACCTGATCAGGCGTTTGTGCGCCGTTTGTGCGCGGTCTGAAAGGACCCGAGTTCCTCCGGCAGGTCACGCCAAGGTGAGCAAGTGCGGTACTTCCACGCGATGGCTTCCAGGTTCGGCGGTGGTCGGCCCACCTTCGTCCACGGACCGGATCGGCCGGCATCAGCGGCTCGATCCGGTCCCACATCGCATCGATGATCACTAACCGGACAGGCATATCGGATCAACCGATCAACCCACCAAAGAGACACGCTCTAGATGTCAAACGCCCCGGAGCGTGCTCGCTCCGGGGCGTTTCTGCTGGTGGGCACAGACGGATTTGAACCGCCGACATCCGCTTTGTAAGTTCGAACGGGACCCTTCCGCAGCCGTTCTTCTTGTGCGGTAGGAGCCTCCTCTCGCCTGCGGAGAGTCGCTGTTGTCCGCCGACGTTGATGTCAGCGGTGGATGTCACCGAAGCCACGACACGACCTGCACCCGGCGGCCCCGCTTCCCTTCCACAGACCTCTCCCGGCTCCCATCCCGTCTGCCTTCGACCCACACGTATGTGGAGCGGGCGTGGTCCATGGCGTCCAGGTGGAGCGCGCCACTGTACGAACGACCTGGACGCCATGGGCCGCGTCTGCTCGGCTTGTCCTGGGTCGAAGGTAGGCGGGATGGGAGCCTCCCCACGCACGCCACGATGCACCGGCACCCGCAAGCGGCGCCCCCTCCCATCCCGGAGTTGGAGCGCCCCCGCCGGAGGCATCGTTCTGACCTTCACCTTTTCGGTCCGCCGTACCACCAATGGCGCGGGGCCGCCGCCGGGCTGCCCGGCGCCGTAGGCAGGCCGGGCGAGCCCGAGCGAGCGGCCCCGCGCGCCGCGCCGTGCGCGGCGGGCCTTGATGAGGTAGAGAAACTTGTAACAGCTTGGCTCAGAGCCTGGCAGGGTTGGTCTTGCCTGGAGACTGAGTGGCTGGTCCCATGGTTGTGGGGACGGGACACCTGGGGGCGGGGCATGAGCGATCTCACGGTAAATCCATGGAAACGTCACGGCCGGGACAGGCTCTATGTGAACCTGCCTGACGGCACTGCGGTTGCCTGGGCTGACCGAGGAACGAAAGCCGTCACGATCAAGGTGCAGAAGTACCGAGTAGAAGCTTTGGTGCTCCTTCGGCAACACCTTGGAGATTCGGTGACGGTGAACCAAGCAGCGGAGACAGATGTTGAGCCTTCCGGGGCCAATCCTGGAGCAGAACGACCTCAGTCTGACGCCCCATCCGGGTCCCTGCCCAACCGGATGCCTAAGCTCCCGAAAATGACGGTTGCGGACGACCTGGCTCGCAACCCTCCTGGTGCAGGACTTCTTGAGGCTCTGGCCGTACGAGGTCCGTCGCCGATTCAGCGTTTTTGGTCCAAGGTGAGTGGGCGTACCTCAGAATGGGATGCGTTCTATGTGGGCCTTGCCGGTGAGCAGCGAGCCGGCCGCGAACTGGAACGTCTCGGAGTACACGGGTGGCGCGTACTTCACGGCGTTCCGAATGGTCGTGGTGGTGATATCGATCACCTGTTAATGGGTCCCGGTGGGGTATTCAGCATCAACACTAAGCGTCACCCCGGGGCAATAGTTTGGGTCGGCGACAAGGTGGTCAAGATAAATGGTGGCCCGCCTCAGCCGTATGTTGCGGCAAGTGAATCAGAAGCGATGCGCGTACAGAGTGTTTTGCAACGGTACTGCGGGTTCGCCGTTCCGGTCGAGCCGATGATTGTCTTCGTTGATATCGAGTCCTTGGTCCGATCGGCTACGCGGTACGCCGTTCACATCTACCAGGAGCGCGAAGTCTCTGCGCTTGGCCCCCTCTCTGGCAGGCTCGCCCCGGCGCAGGTGGAGCAAGTCTTCGAGGTCGCCCGACATCGTCGGGTCTGGCTGCGCAGCTGATCGCTGAGTTGGGTGAGGGCCCTGTTGTCCGTAGGTCGTGACGGCTACGCTGGTGCGTGCCAGTTTGACGACACCGGGGAGTGTGCTCAGGGAATGGGACCGAAGTCGGAGCGGGTCTACGACACAATCCGTGAGTGGGTCCGGACTGGCAAGTACCCGCCCGGGGACAAGCTTCCGTCGGAGCGGACGTTGTCGGAGCAGCTGGACATCGGTCGTACGGCGCTGCGGCAGGTCTTGGCGAGGCTCCTTGCCGAGGGAGTGATCACAGTACAAGGGCGGAGCTCGTACCGAGTGCCGGATCAGTCCGTTTCCGTAGAGGCGCCCGACGATCTCGAACGCTGGCAGATTCATGGCGAAAGGACCGTTTACGATAACCGTTGGGTGAAACTTACCCTCGCCGATGTAGAGCCACCGGGCGTTGAGCGGTTCGAGCATCACGTTGTGCGACTCCATCACGTGGCGATTACTGCCGTCTTGGATGAGCAGGACCGAGTGCTGATGTTGTGGCGCTATCGTTTCGTACCGGACTGCTTCGGCTGGGAGCTCCCAGGTGGCATCGTGGATGCTGGAGAAGAGCCGGCCACGACTGCGACGCGAGAGGTCGAAGAAGAGACGGGTTGGCGCCCTGAAAGGGTCGAGCATGTCGTCACGTTTCAACCCATGGTTGGAATGGTCGACTCGCCTCATGAGGTCTACGTCGCACATGGGGCAAGTAAGGTCGGCGAGCCCACCGACCTTGAAGAGGCCGGTCATGTTGCCTGGGTCCCGCTTGCAGATATCCCTGGCCTGATGGCTCGTGGCGAACTCATGGGCTCCGGAACCCTAGTTGCACTGCTCTATGTGCTGGCCTCAAGGCGAAATGCTGAGCGTTCTACAAGCCGCTCGTGAGCTGACTGATTCGCCGACGCTGTCGTACTGACCCGGTTTGATTGGCCAGCAACCTGGCGTGCTGAAGGTGGTCCCTCGCCTGGTCGTACTCCTGGCGTGCCAGGTGAGCGTGAGCCAGGTCGCAGTGTACGCCCGCCGATGCTCGAATGAAGGTTGGGTCCATGGCGTCGAGCGACGAGTACAAGTCGCTTACCGCATCGTCATCACCGATGAGAGCGAGCGCATTTCCACGCCATCGACTCAAATGGTCTTGGTTAAGGAAAATGCTCAACATATCTGGGTCACGGGCTTCTTGGCCGGGCGGTAGAAGGCGTATGGCATTGTCCAAAGCCCGGCGGCAATCGTCGGGTAATGAGGCCCTGGCGCAGATTTCGGCTTCTGCCGCGTACAACCATGAGCGAAGTCGCGGTGACATCGACGTGCCACCCAGACGCTGGGCTTCCCTCACCAGCCGGACCGCAGCGGCCGGCCTTCCGGCGTCACAAAGTACGTAGGCTTGCTCCGCCGTGGCATGGGCGAGGTACATCGGCTCTTCGGCCTCCCTCGCGGCGCGCTTGCCGAGCTCGTAGTCGCGCCAAGCCCTCTCGGCCGCTCCAGAGTCCAGGGCTTGCCATGCCGCGAGAGTGGCGGCGCCGGCCAGTGCCAGGGCGACGGGGCGTCGAGTCTCAGGAAGAGCCGCGAAGGTGAGAGCGTCCTCAAGTCTCGCCAGGTGAGCGGTCATCTCATCGACCAGACCTGCTGAACCCATTTGTCGGTCCATGGTCCGCAGTAGCTCTGTCTGGTCAGCGAATGTCTCCACCATGGTGAGGCTCACAGCGCGGGCCGCGTCGATCCGGTTCACTAGTTCGTCATAGCCGTCTGCTGTGACAGAAGACTCTCGATCTCTGCCGAGCAGCTCACCATCGGTGACACCGAGGAGCGCGCGAAGGACCTTTGCGTACCGCTCAGTGATGGGCCGCTTGCCGTTCTCCCACTCCGAGACGTAGACGCGCAAACTCGCTGTGGAGGCGACAACTGCTCCATGCTGGCGCGCGTACCGTTCGATCTCTCGAACCAGTCGTTCTTGCGACCATCCACGGGAGTTGCGTGCTGTTCGGAGTCCGTTCGTCACCTTCACCCTCCCCGAATGCGGAACCCGTGCCCCAACAGAAGGATGCCGCACAAAGCTGCTGGCCGGCAGGGGTTAACCCTGAGCACGTTAAGCCCTGTTGGCTACACGGGAGTTGATGGACGCGCTTCGCTAGTTGGGTCGCACCAAGGCGAGTTGTCGGGCCTTTATGCGGGACCACTTGACATCTGGTGCGCACCAGATGCAACCTAGTGGTGCGCACCAGATGAGAGCGCGGGTCTGCCGTCCGTTTCTGAGCGGGCTGGCAGCGACGCACTGGAACTCCAATCCACTGAGCCTCTAACGAGGCTGACTCAAGGAGTGCTCCATGCCGTCCTTCAAGATTGATCTTTCGACCGCTGTGGTGTTCGTGGCCACGCCGCCGGTTCCGAAGCTGGTGAACAAGCAGACGGGTGAGCGGGCGGTGGACCGGGAGACCGGCGCCGGCCTGTCCACGGTGGGCCTGCTGGTCTCGGACGAGGGGGAGGGGAACCTGTACCAGGTGACCGTTCCGGAGACCGGTCTCCCCGACGGTCTGACCCCGGGTGCACCGGTGTCCGTGGTGGGCCTGAAGGCTCGGGACTGGGAGAAGGAGTTCAACGGTCAGAAGCGTCACGGGATCTCGTTCCGCGCGGTCGCGGTCACGCCGGCGGTCTGACGATGACGGACATAGCCACGGTCCTCGAAGCCTCAGGCGCCTTGGCCGGTGCCGGTGGTCTGGGGTACGCGAAGGCCCGCTCGTCTCGTGTGTACTGGTCGCTGGTGGGCATGCCGGCCACCTGGGGCCGGTTCATCTGGACGTACCGCTCCACGATGGGCGTGTGCGGGCTGACGGTTCAGCCGTCCGGTCTGCGGGCGTTCATGGTCCGCAACGTCGCCCGCCGAGAGGTCCAGCAGGTACCGCCCCGCATCCGTCGGGTGCGCGGCACGATGACCGGCCTTCGGGTCACGCTGCGGCTGCCGGCCGGGTTGGAACCGGCGGACTTGGCGGCGGCCTCGGAACGGCTGCGCCACGCTTGGGGCGTGCACTCGGTCCACGTGATCGAGACCCGGCCCGGCTTCGTGGAACTGCGCATGACTGGCTACGACGTGCTCCGCCGTGTCCGGATGCCTCGTAAGGTCCGGCCGGCGGACATGGTGGTCCCGGTCGCGCTGCGGGATGACGGGACTGCGTTCGTGCGCGACTACCGCACGGTCCCGCACGGGCTGACCTTGGGCGCGAACCTGTCGGGCAAGTCCATGTTTCAACGCAACCTGATCAAAGGGTTGGCGTCGCTGCCGGTGGCGCTGGTTGGTGTGGACTGCAAACGCGGCGTCGAACAGTCCGGCTACGCCCTGCGGCTTTCGGCCCTGGCCACGAACCCCGACCAAGCAGTGGCCCTGCTGAATGTGCTGGTAGCGGAGATGGAAGAACGCTTCGATCTCCTCGCCGCACACGGCGTGGTGGACCTGTGGGAGCTGCCGGAGAAGGTACGGCCGGTGCCCGTCGTCGTCCTGGTCGATGAGGTCGCCGAGCTGTTCTTGACCGCCTCCAAGAAGGACGAGGAACGCCGGGATCGGCTCGTCACGTCACTGATCAGGCTTGCCCAGATGTCCCGCGCGGTCGGCATCTACCTGGAAATCTGCGGACAGCGCTTCGGGTCCGAACTCGGCAAAGGCGCCACCATGTTGCGCGCTCAGCTCTCCGGCCGGGTCGTGCACCGGGTCAACGACAAGCAGACCGCCGAAATGGGCCTTGCGGACGTCGCCCC